>NZ_JBBALR010000003.1:0-195740 GCF_040402895.1 Flavobacterium sp. | reverse complement strand
GTTTGTGAAGTTTAAGATATCTGCTCTAAATTGAAAAGATTGTTTTTTACCTTTAATTTTTAAGAAGAAATCTTGCGTTACAGAGAAATCTAAACGGTGTAACATTGGTAACTCAGAAGCATTTCTGTCCACGTATTGTCCACGTTTTCCTTTTAAATAAGAATCTTGTTCAATGTATTTATCGAAAGCTTCTGCTTGTTGAGCGGCAGTAAATAAAACTTGAGTTACACCACCAAAAGTTTGAGTAATATCCACAAATCTTAGTTCAGAAGCATTATTAGGTACGTATAATAAATCATTTCCATTTACGCGGTCACCATTGATGTCACTTCCATACGTATAGGTGTAAGGACTTGCTTTTTCTCCAACATAACCAATGTTAAAAGAAGTAGATCCTCCATATTTAGATCCGTAATTTAATTTATAACCTAATAAACCTACAATTCTGTGTGGTGTATTGTTATTTGAATTAGATAAATCTAAATTGTTATTTCCTAAAACAGATCTAGCACCTGTCCATGAACCTGAAGCAATTGAACCTGCAGATAATAAATCTTGCGCATTTGAATAGGTGTAGGCAACTGATCCCCAAATTCCATTTTTATAAGGATATTCTAATTTAAATGTAGTAGAATAAAAATAACCTTGGTTTGAATTTGATAATACAATGGCGTTAGAAACATTATTATTTACTCTAGCTCCTGCATCAGTTCCTGAATAGAAAGGTCTGTTGTCACCAGCGTTATTAATTGTTCCAACTGGAGCAGCTAAATTGGCGTTGTAATAAAACACTTCATTGATGTTTTTACTGTAAATTCCTTCAAAAGTACCTACAAAGCCAAAAGGTAATTTTTGGTCTATAGCAAGATTTGTTTTCCATGCTTGTGGAAATTTAAAATCAGCATCAGTAAAAGCCAAATCAAATGTTGACGGTAATTGAGGTGTGCTAGGAGTAAAATATTGACCAGGATTTGCTGTAAATCCGTAACCTCCCGCTACTAAATCTGCGCCACTTACGTCAATAAAACCAGTTAATACCCCATTGTTTCCAATAGCATTAGATAAAAACACAAGTGGTGGTCTACCTGTAAAGATTCCTGTTCCACCTCGAACAATAGTTTTGGCATCTTTGTTCACATCAAAGTTAAATCCAAATCTTGGCTCAAATAAGTATTGTGTTTTTGGCATATCTCCTGTATTGAATTTTTCGCCATTTGCAAAAGTCATTGCAGTAACCGCTGGATTTTCTAATGCAGTATCAACCAAACTAACCGCTGTAGCTCTAATTCCGAAAGTAAGTTTCAAATTATCTGCAGCTTTGTACTCATCTTGAGCATATATATCAATTTTATTTGATTTTAAAACCTGCATTGGTTCTGCACCACCAGGTAATGCAGAATATCTGAATTGAAATCTTGATGGTAAATTTGCCGCTGTTGTAGCTGGCGCACCATTATTAGCAACTGTTTCAGCTACAGCTCCTTGGAAAGCAGCTAAACTATCAAAGATATACACTCCATTTGAAGCTGGGAAGAAATTGTTATTTGAAATAAATCTTTCATAATTTGCTCCAAATAATAGTGTGTGTTTTCCAAAATTACCAGTAATATTATTGGTAAAGTGTAGTGTAGAATAGTCTAATAAATTAGAAGGAGTAAAAGGATCTAAACCTGCAGAAATGTAATTATTTGCTCCTTTTTTAATATCAATAGTTGGAAAAAGTCCACCACCTTGTAAACCTCTATTTTCTAATTGTTTATCATATCCTGCAATAAAGTTATTAGACCATTTTTCTGAAATTTTCCAATCCCATTCTAAAACAGCAGATCTTGTATTATCTTCAATAACATAACCACTATTTTTGTATGACATAGAGAAAACGTTAGTTCTTCTGTTTCCAAAACCAGCTGAGTTTGAATTTGAAATTAATTCATCTGAACCTGAATCATGATGTACATAACGCGCTGTTAATTTATGATTGTCATTAATATTCCAGTCAATTCTAGCTAAAAACTTTTTAGATTCTTTAACGGCATCAAAATTTTCAAAAGCTCCTGTTTCGTATCCAAAAGAATTTTTTAATAAATTTGAAACACTTACTAAATCAGTATATGCTGTTTCAGAAACTTGCGAGCTACTATTTGGTGATCCTGATGAAGTCCAAGTTGTTGCAGGACTAATATTATCAATAGTTTCAAAGTTACCAAAGAAAAACAACTTGTCCTTGATAATTGGTGCCCCAATTCGTGCACCCCAAATTTTTTCTTCAAATTGTGAAGGCGTAATTTTTATATTTCCGGCTCTATCACCTAAATATTCTTTTTTATTATTTCTGAATGAATGATAAACAGAACTTTCAACTTCATTAGTACCACTTCTTGTTACAGCATTAATTCCTGAACCTGTAAAACCAGATTGTCTTACATCAAAAGGCGCAATGTTAACTTGAAGTTGTTCTATTGCATCTAATGAAATTGCAGTAGAACCTGTTCTACCTCCAGCTTGAGAATCTGAACCCAAACCAAAACCATTATTAAATACAGAACCATCAATTGTAAAATTATTTAAACGAGAGTCTTGCCCTCCAAATGTTCCGTTACTTCCAGCATTTGCATTGTATTTTGTAATACTGTTAATGTTTCTTGAACCAATAATTGGCACAGAGTTAATCTCTCTGTTAGAAAATTGCTGTCCAGCTCCTGTTTTACTTTTGTTAAATGCGTCTTTAGAATTAATAGAAACAATCTTAACTTCTTCAATAGAATTAATTGCGCTTTGCATCTCAATATTTATTACAATTGAGTTTCCTAATGGAGCAGTAATTTCTTCAATTACAAACGGATTGTAGCCCACATAATTTACTTTAATCGTGTAAGGACCACCTGGTCTTACAGAATTAGCCGAATAGTTTCCTTTTTCGTCAGCTGTCGAAAAGTATTTTGTTCCCGTAGGAACATGCTTAATTTCTACAACTGCAGCTGCTAGTGATTCACCTGTTGAAGATTTTACAGAACCAGTTATTGCTGATTTAGTAACTTGTGAAAAACCAAGGGCTGAAATAAATAGAAAAAACCAATAAATGTTCTTTTTCATGTTTCGTAAATTAAATATTATTTACAAAATTAGAATATTAATCAATAATCAATATTAGGAAAAGATTAACATTTGGTTGTTTTTAGTTAATAAATTTACTTATAAGAGTAGTTGTTGAACTATCATGATTTTTGATATTTCCACTTTCTATTTCACTTAAAATAGAATTAGCCAATTGTTTTCCAAGTTCTACACCCCATTGGTCATAACTATAGATATTCCAAATAATGCCTTGTACAAAAATTTTGTGTTCGTACATGGCTACTAATGCACCTAAACTTTCTGGAGTTAGTTTGTTAATTAATATGGTATTGGTTGGTTTGTTTCCTTCAAAAACTTTAAAAGGTATTAAATGTGCTACTTCAGCTTCTGTTTTACCTTGTGCTAAAAATTCAGAAAGTACTTGTTCACGAGATTTCCCTTTTAATAAGGCTTCTGTTTGCGCAAAAAAGTTAGACATTAATTTGTTATGATGATCTTTTTCGCCATAAAGTGGTTCAATAAAACCAATAAAATCTGTTGGAATTAGTTTGGTTCCTTGATGAATTAATTGAAAAAACGCATGTTGCGAATTGGTTCCTGGTTCGCCCCAAACAATTGTTCCAGTTTGGTAATTTACAGGTTTTCCATTTCTAGCAATAGATTTTCCGTTGCTTTCCATAATGCCTTGTTGTAAATAAGGCGCCAGTTTCTGTAAATACTGTGTATATGGAATTAATGCCTCTGTTTCGGCTCCAAAGAAATTATTATGCCAAATACTTAATAAGGCCAATACTACAGGAATGTTATTTTCAAAAGGCGTGTTTGCAAAATGTAGATCCATTTTATTTGCTCCTTTTAATAATTGGTTAAAATTTTCGTACCCAACAGCTAAACTTATAGTTAAACCAACGGCACTCCATAATGAAAATCTTCCGCCAACCCAATCCCACATAGGAAAAATATTTTCGGGAGCGATACCAAAGTTAGTTACGTTTTGCAAATTTGTAGAAACAGCCACAAAATGTTTGGCAATGTCTTTTTCAGTAGCTTGTTGCAAAAACCATTTTTTTACGGTTTCCGAATTGGTTAAGGTTTCCTGTGTAGTAAATGTTTTTGAAACGATTACAAATAAAGTAGTTTCTGGATTTAATTTTTTTAGTATTTCTTGTACATGGTCGCCATCTACATTAGAAATAAAGTGGGTATTTATATTATTTTTATAGAATTGAAGCGCTTCTACAATCATAGCAGGGCCTAAATCAGAACCGCCAATTCCAATATTTACTACATCGGTAAATGATTTTCCAGAATATCCTTTTGCCTCACCAGACACAATATAATTTGTAAAATCTTTTATTTTGTTTTTTGTAGAAAAAATTTCTGGCATTACATTTTGGCCTTCAAAAGTAACCATATCGCTTTCATTCGCCCGTAAAGCAGTATGTAGCACTGCTCTGTCTTCGGTTTCGTTTATTTTTTCTCCCGAAAAATACTTTGAAATAGCATCTGGCAAACCTACTTCATTAGCCAATTCAATTAACAACTCTATGGTTTCTTCCGTCCAATTATTTTTTGAAAAATCTACATAAAAATCATGCCACTCAATATTTAATTTTTCTGCTCTTTTGGCATCATTTTGAAACAAATCTTGAATAGATTGTTGTTCAATTTCTGAAAAGTGAGATTTTAATTTTTGCCAAGCTTTTGTTTCTGTTGGATTGATATGTTGTAATTTCATGATAAAATGGTTTATTCTTTAAATGTTTTTGAAGTGGTTTCGTCTAATTCTTTTTTAAGCGGTGCAATTGTAGCTAAATATTTTGTTTTTTGTTTTTTTGTCATCGGCTCCGAAGTAGGCAATTTTAAGCGTAAAGGATCCACTTGTACCCCATTTTTCCAAAAACGGTAACACACATGCGGGCCAGTAGCTAAACCAGTACTGCCAACTTTTCCAATAATTTGTCCTTGTGTTACGGATTGCCCTCTACGAACTAAAATTTTTGACATGTGTAGGTATTGTGTGGCGTATTTTCCGTTATGTTTTACTTTTACAAAATTTCCGTTTCCAGAAGTATATCCCGTGGCTTCTACCACTCCCGAAGCGGTTGTTTTTATTGGTGTTCCGTGAGGTGCGGCATAATCTGTGCCATTATGAGCTTTCCAAGTAAATTGTACCGGATGAAATCTTCGAGCTGTAAATTTTGAGGTTAATTTGAAAAAGGATAATGGCGCTTTTAAAAACATACTTTTGGCTCCCGAAGCTTTTTCGTCATAATATTCTACTTTTTTTTTATTCTCATTTAATTTATAAGGGAAAGCATATATTTTTTTCCCTTTATATTCAAAATAAGACGCCTCTACTTCGTCTACTCCTAAATATTCTCCGTTTTCAAAATATTTTTCTTTTATTGTTACGGCAAATTTATCTCCTTTTTTTAACTTGAAAAAGTCGATGGAATATTTATAAATTTGTGCTAATTCATTTGCTAAATCTGAGCTAACTCCTTTTCTAGACAAGGTTTCTGATAAAGATCCGTCTAACTCTGCCGCAATAGTTCTTCTTTTTATAATAGTAGGGCGTTTTTTTATTTCTACACGAATAGAATCTCTTAAATCCACCACTAAAAAGCTGGTTTTGTCTTGTACATAAACCAAAGCCTTTAAGTTTTTCTTGTTTTTTTTATCGGAAAAAGTAAAAAAAGCTTTACCTGCTCGGATGTTTTTTATATCGAAAGAGTCTTTGATTTTTTCAGTAACATCGAATGTTTTTAAACTATCGGGTAAAGTGTAGGTTTCTAAAATAGTACTAAACGTATCACCAGATTGTAAGGTGTCTTCCACCACAGAAAAGTCATTAAAAGTAAATCCATATTTTTTAATTATTGGGACTTTTTTTACAATTTTTTCTGCAGTTTTTTTGTCATTTACTTTATCTTGACAGGAAAACGTGAGTAATAATAAAGCGTATAATATATATTTCAAATCTTGTTTTTTAATTATTCTCCCCAGTTTTTTAATTCTTCATCGCTCCAAAGTTCTGGAAAGAAAATTCTTTTTTGGTATTTTGGTAGCATGTATTTTTTCCAATCACTTCCGCCGGTAGCTTCATGATTTCCGGGCACGCTTTCAATATATTTTTTTGCCGCATTAAAATGTCCCATCACCCAAGTAATGTTTACAGTTTTGTCATAATGACGCATAGCGGCTATTAATTCTGGGTTTTTTTGATCGTTTTCTGGTAATTGTTTAAATTTTTGCCAAAGATTTATAGTATTATATTCTTCCATGAAAGACAAAAATTCTTTTTTATATTTTCGTTCAAATTCGCCTAACAAATATGATTTTTCTCCTGTTTGATGATCTTTACCTGCGGCTTGCCAATACAAATGTTCTAAAGCATGTGTGTAAGACGTGTTCCTATCAATTGTGGCTCTAAAACGGAAATCTATCAAGTTAATTAAATCGGTTGATGCAAATTCAATCATTCTATATTGGGCACTTTGAAAGCCACTTGCAGGGGTTAAAGTGTTTCTAAATTTTAAATACTGCTCAGGTTCCATTCCTTCTTTCATAATGTCAAAAGAAGTGGTTAACATATCAAAATAGCGGCTAATTCTATTTAATCTTTCTGTAAAGAATTCAGTACTTGGTGCGGTATTATGGCACACTTGCTCCATTTCCCAAAGAATCATTTTAAATAGTAATTCATTTACTTGATGATACATAATAAACACCATTTCATCTGGTAGGGTAGAACGCTGAATTTGTAAATTTAAAAGCGCATCTGTTTGAATATAATCCCAATACGTTATTGGTTTTGCCCAAAGTAGTCCTTCTAAATGAGTTTCTGTTTTTTGATTTATTTTTTCGAACTTCTCATCTAATTGTTCGATTTTTTTCGAAATAGTATCTTGCAAAATAATAATTATTTAAAATTTATAGGATGTTTTAATCCTTTGTATTGATCAATATCTGCTTTTATAGAACCAACGGCTAAACTGGCCTTAACGCGTATTGGAATTTTATTATTGTCGTCTGATATCCATACGGTTAAACTCTCTTCTTCCTTAAAAACACGTCCTGCTTGAACTAATGGTTTAAAAATCATACAGTTTATTTCTCCAAATTTAGAGTTTATATTTTCTCTACCAACAAATTTTAGTTTAAATTTTGTAGTTTCATCGTCAAAAAACATATCTATTGTTATGGATTCACCTACAATTAATTTGTTAATTTTTGGATGGTTTCTTAAGTAATAAAAAGAAGAAACTATATCCTGAATGTTTTCAGGTACATGAAACGTTTTTTCTGTTTTGTTTTTATAGTCTTTTACTAAAACGGTATTGTTGTTTTGGTTGAAGTAGCCTTGTTGGTTTTTAGTATAGCCACCTTCGTTTATATTTCTAATAAACACATAAGGTTTGTTGGTTTCTTTATTGAAGTAACTTTCGTAGTTGTCCACTACTTTAAACATCATTTTTGTCATGCCAGTTGTGTAGCCTTTCCCAATAACATGGTGCATTTTTCTGCCATTTATTTCGGCATCTTTAACTTCTAAAGTGGCATATCCAGCATTTATTAGTCCGTAATGTATTCTTAATTTAAAGAATTCACCGATGGCGTAAGAATCTATTTCCTCAGTATCAAAAGAGTTTGAGAGTACAAACACACTTAAAAGCAAAATTATTCTTTTCATTTTATAAGTTTTTCTTTGAAGAATGCAATTATTGTTCCAAAGTTACAAAAAACAAAAAACCCAGTCAAATGAATTAACTGAGTTTTTATGTTTTAACCAACCAAAAACTATAAATTATGAAAACTTATACGCAATATGAGTCTACTACCTCTCAACTGCTCTGCAAAGATATGTTAAGATTTTATATTTTATTTAAAAAAAAACTAACTTTAACACTTTTAAAAGAAAAAAACGCAAAAAAGTTGGTTAAAATTTAACAAAACAAAAAAATAATCTATTTTTTTTGTGTATTTGGCAATATTATTTTTAACTATTTGGTTTTTAATGATTTAAAATTGGTGTTTTTTATTAAACAAGCAGCTACAAACAGCTGCTTATTATTTTTATAAAGTTCCTCTTTTGGCTTGTTCTCTTTCAATTGATTCGAATAAGGCTTTAAAGTTACCAGCTCCAAAACCTTTGGCGCCCATTCTTTGTATAACTTCAAAGAAAAGTGTAGGTCGGTCTTCAATTGGTTTGGTGAAAATTTGTAATAAGTAGCCTTCTTCATCCGCATCAATCATAATGCCTAATTTTTGAAGTTCGTGGATGTCTTCTTTAAATTTAGACATATGATCTTTCAATCTTTCTGGAATGGCATCATAATACGCTTGAGGTGGCGTACTTAAAAATTCTATTCCTCGTGATCGCATATCAGCCACTGTTGAAATAATATCATCTGTTGCCACTGCTATATGTTGCACGCCTTCGCCTTCATAGAAATCTAAATATTCTTCAATTTGAGAACGTTTTTTTCCATTAGCCGGTTCGTTAATTGGAAATTTGATTCTTCCGTTTCCGTTACTCATTACTTTCGACATTAATGCTGAATATTCTGTAGTAATTTGTTTGTCGTCAAAAGATAGGAAATTTACAAATCCCATAACATCTTCAAACCATTTTACGGCTTCATTCATTCTGTTCCAACCGGTATTTCCAACCATGTGGTCAATAAATTTTAACCCAACAGGCGCTGGATTATAATCCGATTTCCATTCTTGATAACCTGGCATGAAAATTCCGTTGTAATTTTTTCGTTCTACAAATACAAATACGGTTTCTCCATAAGCACCATAAATTCCAGCACGAACTACTTCGCCATCTTCATCTTTTTCTAAAATAGGTTCAAAATATGGTTTTGCGCCACGTTTTGTAGTTTCTTCAAAAGATTTGCGAGCGTCTTCTACCCAAAGTGCAATGACTTTAACGCCATCTCCATGTTTTTTAACATGTTCTCCAATAGGTGAATTGCTGTTTAAAGCAGTAGTTAGTACTAAACGTATCTTATCTTGTTTTAAAACATAAGAGGCTCTGTCTTTAACTCCAGTTTCTAATCCAGCATAAGCTAATGACTGAAATCCAAAAGCAGTTTTGTAAAAATGGGCCGCTTGTTTGGCATTACCCACATAAAATTCTACGTAATCTGTTCCTAATAAAGGCAAAAAATCCTGTGCTCCTTCAAATATTTTTTCTAAGCCGTATTCGACTGATTTTAAATCGTTATTCATAATTTTTTTATTTAAATGGTAAAAAATTAATTACCTAAAAGTTGTGTTTTAATTTTATTCCACCCAAGATTTGTAGTATTGACCATCGTCTAATCCCATTGCGGCTTCCGTAACCATTAATGGACGAAATGTATCTACCATGACAGCTAATTCTTTTGTATCGGTATGACCAATACTTCTTTCCATAGCTCCTGGTGCCGGTCCGTGTGGAATTCCTTTTGGATGTAAAGTGATATGACCTTGTTCGATATTGTTTCTACTCATGAAATCTCCATCCACATAATACAACACTTCATCAGAATCAATATTACTATGGTTATATGGAGCAGGAATTGATTTTGGATGATAATCATACAATCGTGGTACGAATGAACAAACTACAAATGTTGCTGTTTCAAAAGTTTGATGAATTGGCGGGGGTAAATGTACACGACCTGTAATAGGTTCAAAATTATGAATTGAAAATCCGTATGGGAAATTATATCCGTCCCAACCAATAACATCAAATGGATGAGTGGCATAAACAACTTCGTGCATCATGCCTTCTTTTTTAATTTTGATTAAGAAATCCCCTTTTTCGTCATAGGTTTCTATTTCAGAAGGTAATTTAAAATCTCTTTCGCAAAATGGCGCATGTTCTAAATGCTGACCGGATTCGTTTTTATATCTTTTTGGGGTATAAAAAGGAGTGCAAGATTCCACATAAAATAAGCGATTATCTTCTGAATGGAAATCAATTTGATATATCATTCCACGTGGAATAATTAAGTAATCTCCATATTCAAAATCTATATTTCCCATCATAGTTCTAAGTTTTCCAGAACCTTTATGGATAAATATCATTTCATCTGCATCTGCATTTTTATAAAAATAACTGCGCAATGATTTTTTTGGCGCTGCTAGTCCGATAATGCAATCTTTATTGACAAGCATGTCTGTTCTGCTTTCTAAAAAATCGTCGGCTGGTTTTAATTCAAAACCTTTTAATAATAGCGATTTAATGTTTTTACCAATGGCTATTTTTGGTTCAACAGAATAAGATTTTGTAATCTCTTTAACTTGTGTTGGTCTTTGAACATGGTATAATAATGAAGAATGTCCATGAAATCCTTCAGTACCAAAAAGTTGTTCATAGTATAATCCGCCGTTTGGTTTTTCAAACTGAATGTGTCGTTTGTGGGGGAATTCTCCTAATTTATGATATATTGGCATTTCTTTAAGTTTAAAAATTATGGGTTTAAAAGTCTTTTACAATACTTTTTTTATTAAAACGAAAAGAAGTAGTCTCACTCAGGATTTCTCTTGATGAGGAATTTCAAATGGGCTAATAATTCGTTCCAACTTTCCATATTACAAATATCGGAAAAATATATTATAAAAAAAAACGACTTCATTGAAGTCGTTTTTAAATTATTTTCTTTCGTTATCTAATCTTTCAAATTCTTCAGGATTATTTAATTTAGCATGTTTTTTACTGTAAAAGAAATAAACAGCGATACCAATAATTCCCCAAACAATAAACGCATACCAAGTTTCTTTTCTAACATAATACATTAAGAATAAATTAAAAGAAACGCCTAATGTACCTACTAGGTATAATGCAGGAGTTTTGTAGGGTCTTTCTAATTCTGGTTTTTTATATCTCAATATCATTACTGCGATACAAACCATGGCAAATGCTAATAATGTTCCCATTGAGCACATTTCTGAAACTTTATCTATAGGAGTAAACGCAGCAACAATCGCAATAATTGCTCCAACTAAATAGGTGCTTTTATAAGGTGTTTTGAAATTTGTGTGTAAATCTTTAAAGAATGGAGGTAATAAACCGTCTTTTGCCATTCCTAAAAAGATACGTGTTTGTCCTAACATCATTACTAACATTACAGAAGTTAAACCTGCAGTTGCAGCTATTGTTATGATAAATACCGCCCATCCTAATCCATTTTCAGCAAATGCTGAAGCTACAGGAGCTGACTTATCAAGTATATCATATTTTACCATTCCTGTTAAAACTAAAGATACTAAGATATATAAAACAGTACAGATTACCAATGAAGCTACAATGGCAAATGGAACATCTTTTTTAGGATTGATTGCTTCACCTGCTTGCGTTGATACTGCATCAAAACCAATATAAGCAAAAAATACAATAGTTGCCGCTGTCATTACACCACCAAAACCGAAGTTTACTTTTTCTACTCCGTCAACTATTGTTGTTGTTTCAGCTGGGATGAATGGTTGCCAATTTGCAGTATCAATATAAAATGCTCCCACTATTATTACAAACAATACTACCGCAATTTTTATAATTACAATAATATTATTCGTTTTTGCTGCTTCTTTAATTCCTTTTACAAGAATAGAAGTAACAATCAAAGTAATGATTAAAGCGGGTAAATTTATTGCAAATGAAGGAGCCTCTAACCCAGCAGCTATTGATTTTTCAGTAGCTGTAGCTAAATCATTACATAACCAAAGAGGTATATCTATATGAAATAAATGCAGCAATTTTACAAAATAACCGCTCCATGCAACCGCTACTGTTGTAGCACCCATCATGTATTCTAAAATTAAATTCCATCCAATAAACCAAGCAAAAAGTTCTCCTACAGTACCATAGGCATAAGCATAAGCAGAGCCTTCAACGGGAAGTACTGAAGCAAATTCAGCATAACATAATGAAGCAAATAAACACCCAATTCCAGCTATTACAAAGGAAAGGGCTAAAGCAGGACCTGCATAATCATGCGCTGCAATTCCGGTTAAGGTAAAAATTCCTCCACCAATAATGGCACCTATACCTAATGAAGTTAATCCCCATTTTGTAAGTACTCTTTTTAAATCATTTTTTTTCATATCAGCTTCAAAGGCTGATACCGGTTTAACTCTCCAAATAGACATAAAGTAATAATTTTTAGTTGCTTCAAATATAGGGTATTTTCAATTAAATAACCAAATCAAAAAAAATATTTAAAAAACGAATCCTAAATTCACCCAAAAAGCAGAAAAATGTGATTCAGGCGACCAATTATATTTTATTTCAATTGGGCCAATTAAGGTTTCTAACCCATAGCCCAAACCAAATCCAGTATAGGTAGGTTTGTTAAACCAGGTTTTTGTGGCTTTAAAAATAAAATCGCCCACAATTGACGCGTTATACGTTAAATTGATATGATTTTTTTTATAAAATTCGTAATCAAAAGTTCCGCTACTTTTGATGTATGAATTACCGCTTATACTTAAAAAATCATATCCATAAAAAGGTTGAATATTTGTATTTTCTTTAAATCCAACCCCACCCAAAGCAAAATCAAAATAGGGTAAAGTAGAATAACCAATTTTAAATCCTAATTCGTTCTGAAATACAAATGATAAGTTATTTATTGGAGTTAATGCAATCCCTAAATCTGTTTTAGAAATGGAAAATTTTGAAAATTGATTGGTATAATCCGATGAACTAAAATAGTAATTAAAGTTACTCTTTAAATACCATCCTTTTTTCGGGAAATACTTATCATCAAAAGTATCATGATTAAGATAACCAACAAAAGATAAATAATTGCTATTTTCTATTGTTTTGCTTGCATCATATAAATTCTCTGATTTTAAAAACAAATTTTGTAATTCTAATCCACCACCAATATTAAATTTTCTTACAAAAACAGTTTGAAGAAAAACTTTAGTATTAATACTGGAATAATCTATATTTATTTTTTCAAAAGCATTTGTCAAATATTTTTGAATTCCAAAAGCTGAATTTACATTTCTATTGAATTTATTTAAGCTGGAGTTAATTCCAAAACTAAAATAATACCCATTGTCAATTAAGTAATTAAAATCGTATCTAAAATTATCTCCAAAAACCAAATCTAGTGAAACCATATCATTTTTTGAGATAATTTTTTTCTGGGTGATATTTAGTAAAGCACCACTTTTATACAATTCATCATAATGAAGGGCAAATTTCAAAAAAGTATTTATTTTGTTTTCTCGTAAACTAATAAAAATGTCTTTTTCGTTAAATTGATATTTTACTGAACTAAAGTTTTGGGTGTTGCTTAAATTCTGAATGCCATTTTGAAAATCTTCAAAACTTATTTTTGTGTTGGGTTTAAATC
Source organism: Flavobacterium sp. (assembly GCF_040402895.1). Taxonomy (GTDB): domain Bacteria; phylum Bacteroidota; class Bacteroidia; order Flavobacteriales; family Flavobacteriaceae; genus Flavobacterium. The sequence continues at coordinate 182,301 of NZ_JBBALR010000003.1, read as the reverse complement.
GTAATTTTCCTAAAACATAGGCTCGAGTATAATTTTTTAGTTCTGTAAACGCAATATTTCCAATAAAAATAGAGTCTTTAACAGGTTTTAATGCCGGCTTTTGATAGGCTTTGTTTTGAAATTTTAATAATTCTGATAAAAAAATTTTCGTAGCATATTCACCATTTTCAATGATTTTCTTTCCATTTTCGAAGGATAAAACGGTATATCCTTTTATTTCAGGTTTTATGTAAACGTTTGTAAGCTGGCGCTTATTTTTCATTTGGGATTGAGTATTGAAATTTGAAATTTGTCCAAAAATAGTAGTGATACCTTGTAAGTCTTTTCTATCTTTTAATTCCTCTTGCACATCTACACCAATAATAAATTCTGCGCCTAATTCTTTAAGTTTTTCAACTGGATAATTATTTGTAACCCCGCCATCAATTAGTAATTTTCCTTCAACTTCTATTGGATAGAAAACACTTGGAATCGAGCTACTTGCTACTAATGCTTGCGGGAAAATGCCTTTATTTAACACTACTTCTTCTCCGGTTTCAATATCTGTTGCCATACAGAAAAACGGAATAGGTAATTTTTTGAAATCTCTAATATTTCTTACATGATAAGTTAATTTAGATAAAAAATTATAATTATAAAACCCTTTTGAAAGCGCGTTTGGTGTTTCTAATTTTAATTTTTTAAAAGGCAGTGATAATGCATAAATATCATCATTTCTTTTATTAAAAAGTAATTTAGATTTTCTTGGGATATAATCTTGAACTAAATCGTCTATGTTTAACGTTTTAAAAATAGAATCTAATTGTTTGGCAGTATACCCAGAGGCGTAAAGTCCGCCAACTATAGCGCCCATACTAGTTCCCCCAATATAATCTACTTTTATTCCTAAAGAATCAATTACTTTTAAAACACCAATATGTGCCAATCCTTTAGCTCCTCCACCAGAAAGTACTAAACCAATTTTGGGTTTTTTAATACTGTCTTGTGCCATTGAGTTTAAAGGCAAAAGTAAAAAGGCAAAAGCAAAAAGTATATAAAAAGAAAATGTACCACGAAGGCGATATTCTATTTTCTTTATTCTATTCACTTTTTTCTTAAACATAAGTTATTCTTTTTTGTAAAAGTCGGAAATTTTTTTTGCTTTTGAAAGTCCAATTATCGAAGAAATTTCAGATTCTGTAGCTTCTTTTAGTCTTTTTACGCTTTTAAAGTGCGAAATTAAGGTGATCATTGTTTTTTCTCCAATGCCAGGAATACTTTCCACGGAAGAATTTAATGCTGATTTGCTTCTTTTGTCACGATGATGTGTAATTCCAAATCGGTGCGCTTCGTTTCGCAATTGTTGAATTATTTTTAGCGTTTCCGATTTTTTATCTAAATATAAAGGTATGGGATCGTCTGGATAAAATAATTCTTCTAATCGTTTTGCAATACCAATAATGGCGATTTTTCCTCTTAATCCTAAATCTTCTAAACTTTTTAGTGCAGAAGATAATTGCCCTTTTCCTCCATCAATAATAATAAGTTGAGGCAAAGATTCTTTTTCATCTAGTAATCTTTTATATCGTCTATATACAACTTCTTCCATCGAAGCAAAATCATTTGGCCCTTCTACGGTTCTGATGTTGAAATGTCTATAGTCTTTTTTGCTGGCTTTTCCATCTTTAAATACCACACAGGCTGATACAGGGTTTGTTCCTTGAATATTAGAATTATCAAAACATTCAATATGTCGAGGTGCTACAGAAAGGCGTAAATCTTTTTGCATTTGTGCCATAATCCGATTTGTGTGTCGCTCTGGATCTACAATTTTAATTTGTTTTAGTTGTTCTAATCTGTAATATTTTGCATTTCGTTCAGATAAGTTTAAAATCTCTTTTTTATCTCCTAATTTAGGAACAGTAACTCTAATTTTATCGCCTAAATCAATTTCAAAAGGGGCCACTATTTCTGTTGATGTTAAAAAGAAACGCGTTCTTATTTCTACAATTGCTAATTCTAATAATTCTTGATTGGTTTCGTCTAATTTTTTCTTTAATTCTAATGTGTGCGAACGAATAATAGCGCCATGCGAAATTTGTAAAAAATTCACATACGCCATGGTTTCATCTGAAATAATGGAAAACACATCAATATTGGTAATCTTGGGATTTATTATCGTTGATTTTGCTTGATAATTTTCTAAAACATCAATTTTATCTTTAATTTTTTGGGCTTCTTCAAATTTCATTTCTGAGGATAAAAGTTTCATATGATTTTTAAAATCTTTTAAACTTTCTTTAAAATTACCTTTTAAAATTTCTCGTATAGCCGTAATTTGTTTTTGATAATTTTCTTGCGTTTCGTAGCCTTCGCAGCCGCCTTTACAGTTTCCAATATGATATTCTAAACAGACTTTATATTTCTCAGCCCTAATGTTTGCTACTGATAAATCAAAATTACAGGTTCGTAAAGTATATAATTCTCTAATTAATTCTAATAACGTGTTTACGGTTTTAAAACTAGTGTAGGGACCAAAATATTCCGAGCCGTCTTTTATCATTTTTCGGGTAGTAAACACTCTTGGAAATGCTTCTTTTTTGATGCAAATCCAAGGATACGTTTTGTCATCACGAAGCAGCACATTATATCTTGGCTGTAACGTTTTAATAAGATTGTTTTCTAACAATAACGCATCGGTTTCTGTTGGAACAACAATATGTTTAATTGTAACAATTTTTTTTACAAGAACTGCTGTTTTATAATTCTCGTGGTTTTTTGTAAAATAGGATTGCACGCGTTTTTTTAAATTTTTTGCTTTTCCAACGTACAAAATCTTATTTTCTTTGTCATAATACTGGTAAACACCAGGATTTTCAGGTAAGGTTTGTATTTGTAGTTCGAGTGTTGTCATGTGCAGGTTGCAGTGTTCCGTTTTTAGTTTTCAGTAATTTGACTTGAAAAAGCCTTACAAAAATAACAAAAAACTATTGATTTAGCATGTACTAAATTTTTATTACTTTAGCCAAAAAGTATAACACGTGACGCACAAGGAAATTACTATTTTTAACGAAACTATTTTGCCAGGAAAAAGTAAAACTATCAATATGCAAATTGGAAAATTGCATACTATGACCGATTTACACATTCCAATTATTGTAGAAAGAAGCAAAAAAGAAGGTCCGGTAGTATTGTTAACTGCTGGTTTACATGGCGACGAGATTAACGGAACTGAAATTGTTAGGGAATTAATTGTAAAAAAAATTAATAAACCAAAACGAGGCACTATTATCTGTATTCCTGTAATTAATATATTTGGATTCGTCAATCAAACTAGAGAATTTCCTGATGGGAGAGATTTAAATCGTATTTTTCCTGGAAGCAAAACAGGTTCTTTAGCAAGCCAATTTGCGTATTATATATTAAAAGAAATTTTACCTCATATTGATTATGCAATAGATTTTCATGCAGGCGGTGCTCAAAGATTTAATGCACCACAAATACGAATTGTGCCAAATAATGAAGAATTAAAAACACTTTCAGATGTATTTGGCGCTCCGTTTACCTTATATTCTAATAATATTTCTGGTTCGTTTAGAAGTACATGTGATAAAATGAATGTAAAAATGTTATTATTTGAAGGAGGAAAATCTGTAGATATTAATAATGCAGTAACAAAAGAAGCTGTAGAAGGAACCAAACGATTTTTAATGCATTTTGGCATGCTTAAAAACAAACACGAAATTTTAAAACCGCACCAAACTATATATATTGAAAAGTCGGATTGGATTCGAGCTAATTTTTCTGGAATGTTTCATGGTTTAAAACAAATTGGTAGCTATGTAACAAAAGGCGAATTATTAGCTACTATTTCTGATCCTTTTGGAAAAGTGAGTCATAAACTAAAAGCACCACATGCTGGCTATTTAATAAATGTAAATGATGCCCCAATAGTATATCAAGGGGATGCCGTTTTTCATATTTCAAAAACCTTAGAAGATGAATAAGATAGCGCTGCGACAAAAGTATAGCGCATTAAGAGCTAATTTATCAGACCATGAAATAGATGAAATGTCTTTACAAATTGCCAATCAAATCATTTATTTAGATATTTGGCAACACAGTTTTTATCATCTTTTTTTACCGATTGAAACCAAAAAAGAAGTAAATACAGAATATATATTACAAGTTTTAGCTGGAAAAGATAAAAACATTGTGCTTTCTGTAAGTGATTTTTCAACTCTAGAAATGACCCATTTTCTCTTAACAGATGCAACCAAAATAAAGAAAAACAAATACAACATTCCTGAGCCAGTTGACGGTTTAGAAGTTCCTGTTTCTAAAATTAATGTGGTTTTTGTGCCTTTACTAGCTTTTGATAAAAAAGGTAATAGAGTAGGATATGGAAAAGGATTTTATGATCAGTTTTTGTCAAAATGCCAACCAGAAACCATAAAAATCGGTGTTTCTTTTTTTGAACCTGAAACACTAATTTCAGACACCTTATTATCTGATATTCAGTTAGATTATTGTGTAACACCTACTAAAGTTTACAATTTTTAATATAAACTTAAATTGGAATTCCATATAATTTATTATATTTGAAATTATTACTAAAAAAATACTATGTTACAATCTATTCATTCTACGTTAGCTTTTGCTGTTTTAGCCGTATTAGTTTTTGCTATTATCAATGCTTTTTTAGGGCTTTCAGCCAAAAGAAATTTTACTTCAAAAGACAGAAGTATTTCATTAATTGCGTTAATTTTTAGTCACATTCAGTTGCTCGTTGGAATTGTTCTTTGGGTTGAATCTCCAATTGGAAAAGCAGCTTTAAATCAAATGTCAAATTCGGCTATGCGCTTAACAGCCATGGAACATCCTTTAATTAATATCATTGCGATTGTTTTAATTACAATTGGTTGGAGCAAACATAAAAAAGAAGAAAGCAGTAACGGGAAGTTTAAAAAAATTGGTATTTTTTATGCTTTAGGATTACTGTTAATTTTATCAAGAATTCCTTGGACGAATTGGATGGCATAATTCCTGTCAAAGCAATAAAAATATAAAGAGAAGTAAGTGGAAATTTACTTCTTTTTTAATCTTATATTATATGAAGATGAAAAAATTTATATACATATTACCGCTTTTAGTAGTGCTTTTTTTTCAAAAGGAAAATTTAAAATCAAATTTTTCTCAAGAAAAACCTAAACTAAAAGTTACAGATACAGTAAAGAAAAAAGACAGCATAGCCAAACCTGTTGAAAAACTAGAAATGTATCACGAATCGGCACACGCTTCTTATTATGCTAATAAATTCAATGGCAGAAGAACCGCAAGTGGCACAAGATTTAATAACAATGACATGACTTGCGCACACCGAAAACTTCCATTTGGAACAAGGTTAAAAGTTACAGGTGTAAAAACTAAAAAAGTAGTATACGTTACAGTTACCGATAGAGGACCGTTTCATAAAAACAGACATATTGATTTAACAAGAGCCGCATTTTGGAAAATTAGACCTTCAAATTATGGCGGACATATTGATGTAAATATTGAAATTGTAAAGAAATAATAAAAGCCTTTTACCAAGTAGTAAAAGGCTTTTTACTTAAATAGGCATTATAATATTTTTCATCGTCAGTAACTTCTTCAGCAAGCCAATTTGGTTTTTCAAAAGTTTCATTGGCGTCGGAAAGTTCTATTTCAGCTACAATCAATCCTTTGTTTTCCCCTTCAAAAATATCTACTTCAAAGGTATGTTTTCCTTTAGGGATTAAATATCGGGTTTTATCAATTGCCCCTTTTTCGCACAATTTTAATAAAGCTTCCGCTTCGTGTATCGCAATTTCTTTTTCCCATTCAAAGCGAGTAGTTCCTGTTTCGTCGCCTTTGCCTTTAATGGTAATAAATCCTTTTTGGTCTTTAATTCTAATTCTAACCGTTCGATCGGGTGTAGCATTTAAATAACCTTGAGCAATTTTTTGAAATTGGATAGCTTCCGTCACAAAATCTAAAGAATGAACTAAAAATTTACGTTCTATTTCTTGCATAATTCATAAAATATAAAGAATCAAAATTACAATATTTTATCACATAAGTTAAATAAGTTTTTACTTAATGCTTTATTATATTTTTTGTAAAAATTTGTGTTTAATAAATTACAATTTTTTCAGTACTTTGTAAATAGTATGGAAGTTACACAACGAAAAATAATTCACATAGATATGGATGCGTTTTATGCCTCTGTAGAGCAATTGGACAATCCTGATTTAAAAGGAAAGCCAATTGCTGTTGGCGGAAGTGAAATTCGTGGTGTTGTTAGTGCGGCTAGTTATGAAGCTAGGAAATTTGGCGTAAGAAGTGCTATGAGCGGTGCACAAGCCACTAGATTATGTGCGGATTTAATTTTTGTAAAACCTAATTTTGAACGATATAAAGAAGTTTCTAAACAAATTAGAAACATATTTTATGAATATACAGATTTGGTAGAACCACTTTCCTTAGATGAAGCGTATTTAGACGTTACGGAAAATAAAAAAGGAAATCCAAGCGCAACATTAATTGCAAAAGAAATCCGACAAAAAATATTTGAAGCGACTGGTTTAACAGCTTCTGCAGGTATTTCAGTAAATAAATTTGTAGCTAAAATTGCAAGTGATTTCAATAAGCCAAACGGACAAAAAACAGTAAATCCCGATGAGGTAGCTGCATTTATTGAAGTGTTAGATGTGAAAAAATTCTACGGAATTGGAAAAGTTACCGCAGAAAAAATGTATCAATTAGGCATTTATACTGGAATAGATTTAAAAACCAAATCGTTAGAATATCTTGAAAAACATTTTGGCAACAGTGGAAAATCGTACTATAATTTATCTCGTGGGATAAGTTATAGTCAGGTAAAACCGAATAGAGAAATGAAATCTGTTGGCGCCGAACGTACCTTTAATAAAAATTTATCTTCTGAAATTTATATGGAAGAACGTTTAAAAAATATAGCAGAAGAAATTGAACGCCGTATTAAAAAATATAACATAGCAGGAAAAACCATTACTTTAAAAATAAAATATTCCGATTTTTCACAACAAACAAGAAGTAAAACGGTACAATATTTCATTTCCGATAAAAATCTAATTTTTGAAACCGCAAAAGAATTATTGTATCAAGAAAAATTGAAAAATTCTGTCCGATTATTAGGCATTTCATTAAATAATTTAAACACACATCAGAAAAAATTTGTGGTGTACCAATTGAAGTTTGAGTTTTAGTACCTAATTCCTAATTTATTCTTTTTCAAAACCGCATAATTACGCTATATTTGTAGATTATAATAGAAGTAAAAATATTTTGAATTTGAAAACTTAGTTTGTTGAAAAACAAATTTTGAATTTTGAATTTTAAATTTTGAAAGACAACAAATGAAACACATTAGAAATTTTTGCATTATTGCACATATTGATCACGGAAAAAGCACATTAGCCGATAGACTTTTAGGCGCTACGCAAACCGTAACTGCCAGAGAAGAGAAAGCACAATTATTGGACAATATGGATTTGGAGCGCGAACGTGGTATTACCATAAAAAGTCACGCGATTCAAATGGAATATACGTACCAAGGTCAGGAATATATATTAAATTTAATTGATACACCTGGTCACGTAGATTTTTCTTATGAAGTTTCTAGAAGTATTGCCGCTTGTGAAGGCGCTTTGTTAATTGTTGATGCCGCACAAAGTATTCAAGCACAAACTATTTCTAATTTATATTTAGCTTTAGATAATGATTTAGAAATTATTCCGGTCTTAAATAAAGTAGATTTACCCTCTGCTAATCCGGAAGAAGTTTCAGATGATATTATTGATTTATTAGGTTGCAAATTAGAAGATATCATTCACGCCTCTGGTAAAACAGGTTTCGGTGTAGAAAATATTTTAGCGGCTATTATAGAAAAAATTCCACCACCAAAAGGGGTAAAAGACGAACCTTTACAAGCATTAATTTTTGATTCGCATTACAATCCATTTAGAGGAATTGAAGTAATTTTTCGTGTTGTAAATGGTGAAATTAAAAAAGGCCAGAAAATTAAATTCATGGCAACCGGTAAAGAATACTTTGCTGATGAGGTGGGTACTTTAAAATTAAATCAGGTTCCAAAAAATGTAATTTCAACAGGAGATGTTGGGTATCTAATTTCTGGAATTAAAGAAGCAAAAGAAGTAAAAGTTGGCGACACCGTTACAGATGCGAAGGAACCTACAACAAATATGATTACAGGTTTTGAAGACGTAAAACCAATGGTATTTGCCGGAATTTATCCTGTTGATACAGAAGATTATGAAGATTTACGTTCTTCAATGGAAAAACTACAATTAAACGATGCGTCTTTGGTATTTTTACCTGAAAGTTCTGCGGCATTAGGATTTGGTTTCCGATGTGGATTCTTAGGCATGTTGCATATGGAAATTATTCAAGAGCGTTTAGAACGAGAGTTTGACATGACTGTTATTACAACGGTACCTAACGTTTCGTACTTGGCATATACAAAGAAAGAACCTGAAGTGGGTTTCATAATAAACAATCCATCGGATTTACCTGAACCAAGTAAATTAGATCGTGTTGAAGAGCCGTATATTAAAGCAACTATCATTACAAAAGCGGATTATGTTGGAAATGTAATGAGTTTATGTATTGAAAAACGAGGTTTAATTACCAATCAAACGTATTTAACTACTGAACGTGTAGAATTAAATTTTGATATGCCTTTGGCCGAAATAGTATTCGATTTTTACGACCGACTAAAAACAGTCTCTAAAGGATATGCTTCATTTGATTATCATCCGATAGGAATGAGAACGTCTAAATTAGTAAAATTAGATGTGTTATTAAATGCGACTTCTGTAGATGCACTTTCGGCACTTATTCATGAAGATAATGCCTACAATATAGGAAAAAAAATGTGCGAAAAATTACGCGAATTAATTCCGCGTCAACAATTTGACATTCCAATTCAAGCCGCTATTGGAGCAAAAATCATTGCTCGTGAAACCATAAAAGCGCTTCGTAAAGATGTTACAGCAAAATGTTATGGAGGTGATATTTCTCGTAAACGTAAATTATTAGAAAAACAGAAAAAAGGAAAAAAACGAATGCGACAGGTAGGAAATGTAGAAATTCCGCAAGAGGCATTTATGGCAGTTTTAAAATTAAACGATTAAAATTTTTAACTTCATGCTAATACTATGTATTTGAAGTTCTTTTTATTTTATTATCGTATTAAGTTAAAGTATTTATTAGCAAACTATAACACTTGACAATACTACAAATGATCCTAATTTTGCTTTTTTAAAATTTATTAAACAAAGCAAGTATAAAGATAATTTTAAATCGCTTTTTAGTTTTAAATGGTAGTAAAAAAGGCATAAAAAAATCCCGAATTCTTCTGAATTCGGGATTTTATATTTTAGATAATATTATTATTCTATTTCAGAAATTCTTAAGGTGTTAACCATACCTTTATTTGCAATGGGCATAGAAGCTAGGTTAATTACCATATCGCCTTTATTTACATATTTTTTGTCTTTACATATTTTATTGATGTCGTCTATAGTATCATCTGTACTTGTAAATTTATCGTAGAAAAACGCTCTTACGCCCCAAAGTAAATTTAATTGGGTTAAAATTCTTTCGTTTGAAGTAAAAACTAAAATGTGCGCGTGTGGTCGCCAAGCTGAAATTTGAAAAGCAGTATAGCCACTATTTGTTAGAGTAGTAACAGCTTTTGCGTTTATTGTATCTGCCATTGTTGCTGCATTAAAGCAAATAGATTTAGTGATATATCTATCGTTTCTTTTTGTTGGTGCAATATGAGGTACATTAATAAGTGGAGAATCTTCTACGCTTTCGATAATACTTGTCATAGTTTCGATAACTTGTACAGGATAATTTCCAACAGAAGTTTCACCTGAAAGCATTACGGCATCCGCACCATCCATAACTGAATTGGCCACATCATTTACCTCTGCTCTTGTAGGCGTTAAGCTAGTAATCATTGTTTCCATCATCTGAGTGGCTACAATTACTGGAATACGTGCTAATTTTGCTTTTAAGATTAGTTTTTTCTGAATTAATGGCACTTCTTGTGCAGGTACTTCCACACCTAAATCACCACGAGCTACCATTAAACCATCACAAGCAACAACAATTTCGTCTATATTTTCAACCGCTTCTGGTTTTTCAATTTTAGCCACAATTGGAATTTTGTGTTCAGAATGTTCTGCAATTAAATCTTGTAAATCTTTAATATCTTCTTTAGTTCTAACAAACGAAAGCGCCATCCAATCTACTTTGTTTTCACAGGCAAAAATAGCGTCTTTAACATCTTTTACTGTCAATGCTGGAAGTGATACTTTTGTATTAGGTAAATTGACCCCTTTTTTGGATTTTAATGGTCCCCCTTGAATTACTTTACATACTACTTCGTCAACTCTATTGGTTTCAATAGCTTCGAACATTAACTTTCCATCATCTAAAAGAATCCTTTCTCCAGGATTTACATCTTTTGGAAATTCTTTATAGTTCATATAAACCCTTTCAGCAGTCCCCGGAATATCTTCTGAGGTCTGGAAAGTAATAATATCTCCTGGATTTACTATTACATCTTCCTTCATTACACCAACGCGTAATTTTGGACCTTGTAAATCGGCTAGAATAGAAGTAGTATAACCAAACTCAGCGTTCAGTTCGCGTATAATATCTATTCTTTCTTTTACATCTGTATAGTCAGCATGCGAAAAATTAATTCTAAAAACGTTAACTCCTGCATCGATCATTTTTTTAATTACTTCTTTGCTACTACAAGCTGGACCTAATGTGGCAACAATTTTTGTTTTTTTGGTTGTATGCATATTTAAAAAATTAAATTGTTTATCGATTTTAAATTAGTTGTATCTACTTTGTAAATTGTAGAAACATTTTGTAAGGTATTTATTTTTTCTATTACTTCCTCGCTATTAAAACTTGAATCTATATTGTCTATTTTTAATAAATAATCGGCTGTTTTTAATTCTGGAATTAAATTCATTGTAATATTATTTTCAGAAAAGAAACCTGTATTATTTTCGTTCGAATTAAAATTGGTTTGATTTTTTATGAGTTCCCAAGTAATATCTTGGTTTAAATCGTCATAACTAAATCTAGAAAATTTTCCCGTTCCGTTAGAAGATTTTATTGAAATTTCGTTTTCATTTTTTGCCATCAAAACATTCAGTTTTATGTTTATTAAAAAGGTTAATTTAAAATCTTTTAAATTAGAATGAATCGCAAGTAACTCAAAATCATTTGATTCAAAATCGTTGAATGTAAGTTTAAGATTTGCCATTTATTTTTTTAATAATCGTAAAGATAGGAGTAAAAATTATTAAATTACAGTACAAAAGGTTTCTAAATTATTAAATTTTTAATTCAATCGTTGTAGTTGATAAAATAATTTAGGATTTGTTTTCAATTTTATCTTGTAAAGCAAAAAAAGCTCTTTTTGCAGCTGTTTCTTCTGCTTTTTTCTTTGAAGTAGCTCTTGCTTTGCTAATTACCTCATTGTCCATTAAAAGTTTTACGCCAAAGTATTTTATGCCTTCTTTGCCATCATCTTCAAAAACATCAAATTTGAAAGTAATTTTTTCTTTCTGACACCATTCGATAATTAAACTTTTATAGCTAATTACTTTACCTTCTAATCGCTCAATATCTAAATATTGTTTAATTATTTTTTCTTGAATAAATTTCTCGCAATACAAATATCCTCTATCTAAATAAATAGCGCCAATAAATGCTTCGCACAAATTTCCATGAATATTATCTCCAAAATGGGAAGGACTAACTTTACTTTCAATAAATTGCACTAAATTAAAATCTTTACCTAGCTCATTTAAATGTTCTCTGCTTACAATTTTAGATCTCATTTTTGTTAAGTACCCTTCATCTCCTGTTGGTACTTTTTTATATAAATGGGCGGCAATTACGCTACCTAACATAGCATCTCCTAAAAACTCTAATCGTTCGTAACTAATTGGAAATCCATTTTCGTCGGTTTGGTTAGCAGAACGATGGGTGAAGGCGTGTTTATAATAAATTTCTGTGTTGGGTTTGAATCCTAATATTTTGGAAATTTTTTCAAAAAAAACCCCGTCTGGATTAGAAGAAGGGGATTTTTTTAATATTTTATTTAAAATGCGACGCATGAAGTTATTCTTCTAATTTTTTAAAAAGTACACAAGCATTATGTCCGCCAAATCCAAACGTATTACTCATTGCTACTTTAATTTCTCTTTTTTGAGGGGTATTTAAAGTTAAGTTTAATGATGGATCGATATTTTCATCTACAGTGGTGTGATTAATTGTTGGAGGAACAAGACTGTGTTTCATTGCTAATATCGAAGCAATTGCCTCAATCGCACCAGCAGCTCCTAACAAATGCCCAGTCATAGATTTTGTTGAATTGATATTTATGTTTTTAGCGTGAGTACCAAAAACATGACTAATTGCTTTTAATTCTGCAACATCTCCCAAAGGGGTAGACGTTCCGTGCGTGTTGATATGATCAACTTCCTCAGGTTTCATACCCGCATCACGCAAGGTATTTTCCATTACCGCGATAACTCCAATTCCTTCTGGATGTGGAGCCGTTAAGTGATACGCATCAGATGACATTCCGCCACCTCCAACTTCACAATATATTTTTGCACCACGTGCTTTTGCATGTTCATATTCTTCAAATACTAAAGCACCTGCACCTTCGCCTAAAACAAACCCATCTCTGTTAGCGTCAAACGGTCTAGAAGCCGTTTCTGGGGAATCGTTTCTTGTAGATAACGCTTGCATAGAGTTAAAGCCACCCATTCCTGCAATTGTTACTGCCGCTTCAGAACCACCTGACACAATCACATCACACATTCCTAAACGAATGTAGTTAAACGCATCAATCATAGCATTTGCTGAAGAAGCACATGCAGAAACTGTGGTGTAGTTTGGACCCATAAAGCCATTTCTCATAGAAATATGAGCGGGAGCAATATCGGCAATCATTTTAGGAATAAAAAACGGATTAAAGCGAGGTGTTCCGTCACCTTTAGCATAACTTAGTACTTCTTCTTGGAACGTTTCTAAACCACCAATACCAGCACCCCAAATTACACCTACTCGTTGTTTATTTACATTTGATTCCAAAATGCCAGCATCAGCAATTGCTTGTTCCCCGGCTACAATGGCATATTGTGCAAATTTGTCCATTCGTCTTGCTTCTTTTCTATCGATAAATTCTTCGATATTGAAGTTTTTTACCTCACAAGCAAATTTTGTTTTATGTTTTTCAGTGTCATAATAAGTAATTGGCGCAGCACCACTTTTTCCGCTAATTAAGGCATTCCAATATTCTTGAATATTGTTTCCAATTGGAGTTAATGCCCCAAGACCTGTAACCACTACACGTTTTAATTGCATAAATTATTTTTTAGTTATATAAAAAAACCCAATGCTTCATAATTAAATATCAACATTGGGTATTACATAAATGTCTTATGTGAATGATTGTAATACAATCAATGTTTTTACAAATCTAAACAAAGATTTTTAAAAACAGAAACAAAAAATAACAACATCCGTATAAAAAAAATTATACGGATGAAAGGTTATTATTTCTTAGCTTCTTCGATGTAAGAAATTGCTTGACCTACAGTAGCAATGTTTTCAGCTTGGTCATCTGGAATTTGAATATCAAATTCTTTTTCGAATTCCATAATAAGCTCTACAGTGTCTAATGAATCAGCACCTAAATCGTTAGTGAAGCTTGCTTCTGTTACTACTTCGTTTTCGTCAACACCTAATTTGTCCACGATAATCGCTTTTACTCTTGATGCAATGTCTGACATAATTTTTAATTTTTAATTTATTTGTTTGCAAAAATAAAAAACTTTATTTTAAAACAACATTTTTGTTAGTAAATATAACAACGAATGTATAAAAAAAACTTAAAATACCCTAATTCTCTGTGCTTTTCATTTAAAATATTTTTTAATTTCTTTTAATTTTTGCCATTAAACCTAAATGAATTTATACTTTTGTGTGATATTTAACTGATTTATTGCTGCAATAAGTTAAGAAAAACTGAATGAAATGAAGAAGATTGTGCTTTTTGCTTCCGGAAATGGTTCCAATGCCGAAAATATTATGGTCTATTTTGATTTGGCTAAAACTGTTTCCGTTGTAGGTGTGTTTACAAATAATTCTGAAGCAAAAGTAATTGAAAGAGCTAAAAAATTTATAGTCCCGACTTTTATTTTTAATAAAATGGAACTTTCAGATGATACCGTTTTAAAGCAACTGAAGCAATTGCAACCTGATTTAATTGTGTTGGCGGGTTTTTTATTAAAGTTCCCCATTCATATTATTAACGAATTTCCGAAAAAAGTAATTAATATTCATCCAGCATTGTTGCCTAATTATGGCGGAAAAGGGATGTATGGTTTGTATGTACATCAAGCAGTTTTAGAAAATAAAGAAAAGGAAACAGGAATTACGATTCATCATGTAAGCGAACATTTTGATGAAGGCGAATTTATATTTCAAACTAACGTAAATATTGAGAGTTGTATAACCGCAGAAGAAATCGCACATAAAATTCATGAATTGGAAATGGAACATTTTCCGAAAGTAATTGAGAGATTTTTAGAAGGTTAGATTTTTAGAATTCTTAAAAAGTCAAATCCGCTAAAATTTCTTAATTTCAAAGTCTAAAAATCCAATTAATCTAACTATCTTAAATGTCCTACCAAGTTCACATATACACAGATGGCGCTGCCAAAGGAAATCCAGGTCCTGGCGGTTATGGCGTGGTAATGGAAATGGTGGGTTCGCCTTATAAAAAGGAATTTTTTGAAGGATTTAGACATACTACAAATAACAGAATGGAATTGTTGGCAGTAATTGTAGGTTTAGAAAAATTGAAAGCACCTAATACTAATGTTTTGGTAGTTTCCGACTCAAAATATGTTGTGGATTCGGTAGAAAAAGGTTGGGTATTTGGCTGGGAGAAAAAATACTTCAAAGACAAAAAAAACCCCGATTTATGGCTGCGCTTTTTAAAAATTTATAGACAACATCAGGTGAAATTCTTATGGATAAAAGGACATAACAACCATCCTCAAAATGAACGCTGTGACGAATTAGCCGTAATGGCCTCGCAGCAAAAAAATTTAAATATCGATACTTTTTACGAATCGGAAGAACAGAAATTGTTATAAATAATTTTTTATTCCTCGTTTATAGCATTCCAGCCTCTAGCTTTAAGTTCAATTTTTGTGTTGGCACGAGTCACCAAATGCATGCCTTCGCTTTCTGCTACCATATGACCAATAATAGTAAAATTTGGATTGTGTTTTAATTTTTCGAAATCGTCCATTTTTATTGTGAAAAGTAATTCGTAGTCTTCACCACCATTTAAGGCAATAGTGGTAATATCTACATTAAATTCTTCACAAACATTTATTAATTGTGGGTCAACTGGAATTTTATCTTCGTACACATTACAACCTAATTTACTCTGCTTACAAATATGCATAATTTCAGAGGACAATCCGTCTGAAATATCAATCATAGCGGTAGGTTGTACTTCTAATTTTTCTAGTAATTCTTTTACGTCATTTCTAGCTTCTGGCTTCAATTGACGTTCAATTAAATAGGTATAATCGTCTAAAATAGGTTGGTTATTTGGGTTGACTTGAAACACTTGTTTTTCTCTTTCCAAAACTTGTAAACCCATATAAGCCGCACCTAAATCGCCAGAAACAACTAATAAATCTGTTTGTTGTGCGCCATTTCGGTAGGTAATTTCATCTAAATTGGCCTCGCCAATAGCTGTAATACTTATAATTAATCCTTTTTGAGAAGATGTGGTGTCGCCACCAATTACATCAACATGATATGCGTTGGCTGCTAAAGTAATTCCTGCAAAAAGTTCTTCCATGGCTTCTAACGGAAAACGATTTGAAACCGCCACCGAAACGGTAACCTGAGTAGGAATTGCATTCATCGCACAAATGTCAGAAATAGTAGACACAATTGCTTTGTATCCCAAATGTTTTAAAGGCATGTAGCTTAAATCAAAATGTACGCCTTCCACTAGTAAATCTGTAGAAATTATAGCTTTTTTGCCTGCAAAATCTAAAACAGCGGCATCGTCACCAATACTTTTTATTGTGCTTTCTTGATTAATTTTGAAATGCTTGGTTAAATGTTCAATTAATCCGAATTCACCTAAACTGGCAAGGCTCGTTGTTTTTTGATCTTTATTTTCTAACATGAGATTTTGTTTTTTTGCAAAGATAGGGAATTAATGTGCCAAGAGGAAAGCAAAAGTAAAAAGCAACAAGTTAATAGCATACATTACTTTTAGCTTATGCCTTATGCCTTTCCACTTACACCTATTTATCCAATTGTTTGAGTTTTTCAAAAATCAAACTGGTTTCGTATCCTTTTCGGAGTAAGAAATCTACAAATTTTTTATTTTTCTTTTGTCCTTTACGTTCTTTAATAGCTTCCCAATTTTTTTCTGCAAGTGTATGAAAATTAGCTAAATAAATTTCTTTTGGAAGTTCCAATAAAGCTAAATCAATATTTCTTTTAGATATTTCTCTAAATTTTAATTCTTGAACAATTCTGTTTTTTCCCCAACCTTTATAGTTGTGTTTTCCTCTCGCGAAACTTTTAGCAAAACGTGCTTCATCTATATATT
The DNA here is from genome assembly GCF_040402895.1 of Flavobacterium sp. GTDB lineage: Bacteria > Bacteroidota > Bacteroidia > Flavobacteriales > Flavobacteriaceae > Flavobacterium. Next base: position 165,539 of record NZ_JBBALR010000003.1, on the reverse strand, counting down.
TATATTCAATTAAATGCACAATAATTTGTTCCTTTAGTTCCGGAAGTAAGGTAAAACTTCGTAATTTTTGTTCTACTTCTTTATGACAACGATCTTGGTAAGAGCAGTAATACTCCAATTTGCTGATAATTTCGTTTGTGGTAAGTGAGGTTTTTGGTACTTCCAATGGAAAAAGTTAAGTAAATATCTATTCAAAATTACTATAAAAAATATCTTTTACAATAGTATAAATCAGATTCTTTAACACAAAATATTTTTATTACTAAAATTAGTCTAACATTTTTTAACTTCAAACGGAATAACTATCTTTGCCAATTATCTAAAATAAAGTAAATGAGTAAATTGTTAATTGTAGGAACGGTAGCATTTGATGCCATTGAAACCCCTTTTGGAAAAACAGATAAAATATTAGGAGGTGCGGCAACTTATATTGGTTTATCAGCTTCTTTTTTTAATGTTGATGCTGCAATAGTTTCTGTAGTTGGTGAAGATTTTCCGCAAGAACATTTAGATTTATTATCAGAAAGAAATATAAATATTGAAGGTATTGAAGTTGTAAAAGGCGGAAAAACCTTTTTTTGGAGTGGAAAATATCATAACGATATGAATTCGCGAGACACATTAGCTACCGAGTTAAATGTACTAGCAGATTTTAATCCAGTGGTGCCACAAGCATATCAAGACGCATCCTTAGTTATGTTAGGAAATTTACATCCAATTGTACAATCATCCGTTTTAAATCAAATGACCACCCAACCAAAATTAGTGGTTTTAGATACTATGAACTTTTGGATGGATTGTGCGTTACCTGAATTAGTAGAAGTAATAAAACGAGTAGATGTGATTACCATTAACGATGAAGAAGCCCGTCAATTATCTGGAGAATATTCTTTAGTAAAAGCGGCAGCAAAAATTCAAACCATGGGTCCTAAATATGTTGTTATTAAAAAAGGAGAACATGGAGCATTAATATTCCATAATAAAGATGTTTTCTTTGCGCCAGCTTTACCGTTAGAAGAAGTTTTTGACCCAACTGGAGCAGGAGACACGTTTGCAGGAGGATTTTCAGGATATCTTTCACAATCCGAAGATTTTTATTTTGAAAATATGAAAAATGCCATTATTCATGGTTCAAATTTAGCATCATTTTGTGTAGAAAAATTCGGAACAGAAAGAATGGTAAACTTAAACAAAGAAGATGTTTATGCTCGTTTACAACAATTTAAGGCGTTAACACAATTTGACATCAAATTATAAGACCAAACTATGCCTCGAAATTTCGGGGCATTTTATTATATCGAATACAGAAACAGATTCTGAAATAAATACAGAATAAACAACAACAACTATGAGCGACGCTATTAAACACGAATGTGGAATTGCCTTACTTAGACTATTAAAACCATTAGAATACTATAGAGAAAAATATGGTACGGCTTTTTACGGGGTAGAAAAAATGTATCTTTTAATGGAAAAACAACACAATAGAGGACAAGATGGTGCCGGTTTTGCCAGTATAAAATTAGATGTACAACCGGGTCAAAGATATATAAGCAGAATTCGTTCCAATCAAGCACAACCTATTCAGGATATTTTCGGACAAATCAATTCTAGAATTTCAGAAGAATTAGCAAGAAATCCTTCGTATCAAAATAATGTAGCGTTGCAAAAAGAACACATCCCTTACGTAGGCGAATTGTTTTTAGGCCACGTACGATATGGAACTTTTGGAAAAAACAGCATAGAAAGTGTACATCCATTTTTGCGTCAAAATAATTGGATGCACAGAAATTTATTAGTCGCAGGAAATTTTAACATGACGAATGTTAAAGAATTATTTCAAGATTTAGTAGATGTAGGACAACATCCAAAACTATTGGCCGATACGGTTACCGTAATGGAAAAAATCGGTCATTTTTTAGATGATGAAATCACACAATTGTATTTAGATTGCAAAAACGAAGGTCTTACAAAACTTGAAGCTTCGCCAGTTATTGCAGAACGATTAAACATAGGAAGAATATTAAAAAGAGCTTCTAAAAATTTTGATGGTGGGTACGCTATGGCGGGACTTTTAGGTCATGGAGACGCTTTTGTAGTTAGAGATCCAAACGGAATTCGTCCAGCCTATTATTATCATGATGAGGAAATTGTGGTGGTAGCTTCAGAACGTCCTGTAATTCAAACGGTTTTTAATGTAGCCTTCGAAAAGGTGAAAGAATTAGAAGCGGGTGATGCTATTATTGTTAAGAAAAACGGAAATGTGCTTTTCGAAAACATTAGAGAATGTATTGATAAAAAAGCCTGTTCTTTTGAAAGAATTTATTTTTCTCGTGGCAGCGACGCCGAAATATATCAAGAAAGAAAATTATTAGGAAAATATGTTTTTCCAAGTGTGTTAAAAGAAATTGAGAATGACATTCATAATTCGGTATTCTCATTTATTCCAAATACGGCGGAAACTTCTTTTTATGGGATGGCTGAAGCCGCTCAAAAATTCTTAGACGAACAAAAGGTTAAAGATATTATTGCGCAAAAAGATACTTTAGATGAAAAAGGGTTAAATGAAATTTTAGCTGAAAAAGTGCGTACCGAAAAAATAGCGATTAAAGATGTAAAACTTCGTACTTTCATTACGGAAGACAGTAGTAGAGATGAAATGGTAGCGCATGTTTACGACATTACTTATGGCGTAGTAAAACCAACCGATAATTTGGTAATTATAGATGATAGTATTGTTCGTGGAACAACATTAAAACAAAGTATCATTAAAATTTTAGATCGATTACATCCTAAAAAAATTGTGGTAGTTTCTTCAGCACCTCAAATTAGATACCCAGATTGTTACGGAATTGATATGAGTACTTTAGAAGGTTTTATAGCTTTCAAAGCGGCATTAGAACTTTTAAAGGACACCAATCAGTATCAAATTGTAGAAGACGTATATAAAAAATGTAAAGCTCAACAAGGTTTAAAAGATACAGAAGTTGTAAATCATGTAAAAGAAATTTACAATCCGTTTACAGATGAACAAATTTCAGATAAAATGGCAGAAATGCTAACTTCAAAAGAAGTGAAAGCTAAAGTGAAAATTATTTTTCAAAAAGTAGCCGATTTACATAAAGCTTGTCCTAAAAATTTAGGCGACTGGTACTTCACTGGAAACTATCCTACACCTGGAGGAAATCGAGTGGTAAATACGGCTTTTATCAACTTTTATGAAGGAAATGGAGCACGTGCCTATTAAAAAAAATGCATTTCATCGAGAATATTAGCATTACAACAAATAATTTGTTAAAATAAAATAACTTGCCATATTATTGTATCACCAGAAAATTAGTAGGTTAAGTTTTATGGTAGATTTGGGGCAAAAAGGGTGAAACGAAAGTTTCACCTTTTTTATTTTATAAAGTTTTCAGATAAATCTATTTTATATTTTACTTTTTGTTTTTGAATTTACTAAATTCGCTAATGGAAAACTCTTTTTTTAAATGAAAAATAAAATTTTAATAATTGCCTTCTTTTTATCGGTAAATTCCTTTTCCCAAGATTTGTGTAACACAGATATTATGAATGGTGAAAAATTACTACCAAATAATGAAATTCAAAAATTTTTAAAATATGATTTCTCCGAATTGTGGCTCCAAACAAACAATAATTTAGTATATGGAATTTTAGGAGACGATTTCCAAAGAATTCAAATAAAGTTAATTTCTATTTCTAAAAACATTAATAATCAGAAGGAGTATTTTGTTTATGGAAAATCTAAAGTCAAAGAAAATATTTGCGAATTCGTTGGAAAAATTACAATTTATAAAATTCAAGAATCTAAAAGAGAACATTTTGGAGTAGATGATGAATTTAAAAATTTAGGTATAAATACACAAGGTTTACTGAGTGCTAAATATGAGTTTTTTGAAAATAAATTGCAATCACATTCAGGTTATTTTACTGGTAATATAGAATCAAAATGGTATTTAGATAAAGAGGAAAAAATACAATATGACAATATAAATATGCATTCTGATGGTTATTTCAATAATGCTTTTGTAGGAACTTGGAAAATGTATAATTCAAAATTAGAGAAAAAATGCCATTGGGGCGATTATAGAGTTCCAAGTGTAGATTGCGGCTTTGATATTGGTGCATCTGAATTTTCTGTTGCTGAAAAATATCATAAAAAAGGATGGATTGATATTGCCTTGATTGGCAAAATAAATAGTTTAGATATTATTGAATCTAAAAGTATAAATACTTTCAAAAATTGGTGGGAATAAAACGAATAGCTCATATTTACAATCTTGAATTATCAGAAAAAAACAAAAAAAGCCGTTCTTATTATTTTCAGAACGGCTTTTGAATTTTAGTTAAAACCAGCTTACACCACTTTTAAAATATAATAGTTTTTCTTCCCTTTTTGAAGTAAAACGAACGTATTCGCAATTAAATCGTTGGTTGAAATTATATATTCTTCTGTAACTTTTACTTTGTTTACCGAAACGGCATTTTCTTTTAAGGCTCTTCTGGTTTCGTTTCCTGAAGATAAAAATCCTGTTTTCACAAAGGCATCCACAATTGGGTAACCTGCTTCGATTTCTGCTAAAGTAACTTCCGCTTGATCTAAACTTTGGAAAACATTCGCTAATGTTTTTAAATCTAGTTGTTTTAAATCGTCAACCGTTGGTTTAAAGAAGGCTTGTGAAGCAAAAACCGCTTTTTCGTGTTCTGCTGCACCGTGAATCATAACAGTTACTTCTTCGGCTAATTTCTTCTGTAATACTCGTAAATGAGGTGCTTCAGCGTGTTCCGCTAATAACGCATCAATCGTAGCTTTGTCTAAAAATGTAAAAATTTTAATATATTTTTCTGCATCAACATCCGTCGTATTAAACCAAAATTGGTAAAATTCGTATGGCGACGTTTTATCAGCATCCAACCAAATGTTTCCTTTTTCCGATTTTCCGAATTTCGAGCCATCTGCTTTTGTAATTAACGGGCAAGTCATCGCGAACGCTTTTCCTTCCGTTTCAGAATCTACGTTCATTCTACGAATTAATTCTGTACCTGTAGTTATATTTCCCCATTGGTCGCTTCCACCCATTTGTAATTTACAATTATGGTGTTTATGCAAATGATAAAAATCGTATCCTTGAATTAATTGATACGTAAATTCTGTAAAACTCATTCCTTCGCCTTCACCAGACAATCTTTTTTTGACAGAATCTTTACTCATCATGTAGTTAACCGTAATGCGTTTTCCTACTTCACGAACAAAATCAATGAACGAAAAATCTTTCATCCAATCGTAATTGTTCACTAAAACTGGTGCTTGTGCATCGGTAGCATGGAAATCTAAAAATCGAGACAACACCCCTTTAATTCCTTCTACATTATGATTTAAAGTGGCTTCATCTAATAAATTTCTTTCGTTAGATTTTCCTGAGGGATCACCAATCATTCCTGTGGCACCACCCACTAAAGCAAATGGTTTATGTCCGAATTTTCGTAAATGCATCAATAGAATAATAGGCACCAAACTTCCAATATGTAACGAATCTGAAGTAGGATCAAAGCCAATATAAACAGCTGTTGGCTCTTTTAAAAGTTGTTCTTCTGTTCCTGGCATGGCATCGTGGACCAAACCTCTCCATTGTAATTCTTCAATTAAATTCTTCATGTTGTTTTATTTTTCTTCAACCACAGCATCTGGGTCATCATCATTTTCTAAAATATCTATTCTTGGTTCTTTTAATTCTTGCGCATTGGCTAAACTTCTATTTAAGGATAAAACCAAACTTGGTAATAAAATTAAATTGGTTAACATTCCGAATAATAACGTAATGGAAACCAAACCTCCTAAAGCCACAGTTCCTCCGAAATCGGATAAGGTAAACACTGAAAATCCGAACAACAACACGAAAGAAGTGTAAAACATACTTGGTCCTTCTTCGTTTAATGTGGCGAAAATTGATTTTCTTATTTTCCAGTTATTTCTAACCAATTCTTGTCGGTATTGCGCTAAGAATCGAATCGTATCATCTACGGAAAGTCCGAACGCAATTCCGAAAACCAAAATAGTTGAGGGCTTAATTGGAATGCCTAAATACCCCATCAATCCAGCTGTAGCTAATAAGGGTAATAAATTCGGAATCAAAGCTACAAAAATCATTTTCACCGAACGGAATAAGAAAAAGATTAAAGCAGCTGTTAATGCTAAAGCGAATAATAACGATTCAATTAAGTTTTCTAATAAATAACTAGTTCCTTTTTGAAACAATAATGCTTTTCCAGTAATGGTTACTGTGAAACGTTCTTTTGGGAATAATTTATTGATTCGGTCATTTAATTTTTCTTCCACTTTTACCATCTCATCTGTGCTGACTTCTCGCATAAATGTTGAAATTCTAGCGTATCGACCAGTGGCATCTACATAACTTTTTAGTGGATTATTTTTGCTGTCTTTCGACGAATTTTTCAAATAAGGTAAAATAAAAGCTTGCTCTTGCGAATCGGGTAAATCGTAAAAAGCAGGATTTCCGTTGTAATACGCTTGTTTCGAAAACTTCACTAAATTGACAATAGAAACCGGTTTTGAAAGTTCAGGAATCGCTTCAATTTCCGATTGCAATTCGTCCATTTTTTTCAAAGTCGAAATTTTCATCACGCCTTTTTTACGTTTGGTATCAATCAAAATTTCTACAGGTAAAACCCCTTTAAATTCTTTTTCGAAGAAACGAATGTCTTCAAAAAACGGCGTACTTTTTGGCATATCTTCTAAAATGCTTCCAGAAATATTTATTTTATAAACGCCAATAATTCCTAAAATTAAAATACCAACTGCAACCGAATACACACGAACATTATGAAATTTTACTTGGTTGATAATCCAGTTTTTAAAATTCACTAAATAGCCGCGTTCCAAATGTTCCAAATGTTTCGCTTTTGGAATCGGCATAAAACTGAAGAAAATTGGAATTACAAATAAACTCAGCACAAAAAGCGCCATAATATTTATGGAGGTTACGATACCAAATTCTTGTAATAATTTATTATCGGTAATAATGAATGTAGCAAAACCTACCGCAGTTGTAACATTTGTAATGAAAGTTGCGGTTCCGACTTTGGTTAAAACACGTTGTAAACCTTTCGCTTTATTTCCATGAATTCGCGTTTCTTGGTGGTATTTATTGGTTAAGAAAATACAATTAGGAATTCCAATAATGACAATTAATGAAGGCACTAAAGCAGTTAAAACTGTAATTTCGTAACGCAATAATCCTAAAAATCCGAAAGACCACATTACGCCAATTATCACAACAAAAAGCGCCATCATGGTTGTGCGAAACGAACGGAAAAAGAAATAAAAGATTAATGAGGTTACCAATAAAGTAGCGCCAATAAACAAACCAATTTCGCTAATAATAGCTTTGGCATTCATAGTTCTTATGTAAGGCATTCCCGATACTTTGATAGCTATTTTGGTTGTTTCTTTAAACGATTCAATAGACGGAATTAGTTTGTTTAAAACAAATTCTTTTCTTTCGGGTTTGTTAACTATATCTTTTTTCAGGTAAATGACGCTTCTAACCACGCCACTTTTTTTATTAAACAATAAGCTTTCGTAAAAAGGCATTTTGTTTAATAAATCTTGTTTTTTGGTATTCAAATAAGCGGCATCAGCGACTTTGTTTTGATCTATAAAAGGTTGTACTTGAAAGGTTTGTAAGGAATCATTTTTTACTAAATCTCGAATTTCATTGAATGACAACACGGCATCTACTTCTTTGTTTTTAGCAATAGCAGCCATCATGTTATTCCAAGCTTTAAATGTTTCGGGTTTAAAAACATCGGAACTTTTAACGGCAAAAATGATTACATTTCCTTCTTCACCAAATTTCTTTAAAAAATCGGTGTAAGCTATATTTTCTTTATGGTCTTTGGGTAATAAATTGGCTTCAGTTTGTGTAAAACGAATATATTTCCATTGCATCGCCATAAAAATAGTAAACAAAGCAATGCATAAAAGCACCCAATGTCTATTTCTTAAAAGCGTTCGAGCTACAAAATTCCAAAAACTGGTGTTTAACCACTTCGTCATGATATGATTTTAGGGTGCAAAGGTAAGAATTATGGTGAATTATATCCCCAAATTCAAAGTAAAAGATAATTTTATGGCAATATTTTGATCAAATTTTTCTAATTGATACGGGCCATATCTATAATAAGTGGACAAACCAAAGCCTTTAAAAATATTTTGCAATTCAAATCCACTTTCATAAAAACCTTTTTCCATAGTTTTAAATACGATACCTTGATGATTTTCAGGATGTGAAAAACCTCCAAAAGCCACTTTACTACCAACCACTAAAATAGGTTTGATGCTTTTTGAAATTTGAAATTTATTAAAGTAATGTTTCAATTGAAAAAGCGAATACCTGTCTGAAAAAAATTCATTAAAATACATGGTTTCAAAAGATGTTTTATTTGCAAATGTAATTCGCCTTAAAATGGCTTCTCGGTCTAAATTATTTGGCGCTACACTATATAAATGAGAAAGTGGAACAGTACCTAAACTAATTCCTCCTTGAAATAAAAAAGTGGTTTTTTGTCCTGATAAATGTTTCTTTTCTTGATACACACGGGCATCTATTTTTGTAAATTCAATATTTTCGCTCAATACATTTGGAATGGCTTGAGACACCTGCAAAATTATTTTTGGAAATCCTTTTTCTACTTCTAATATTTCTTGTGGCGCTTGTAAAAATTTACTGTTTGGCGACCATTCCATACTTAAAGTTGCTATTGTTAAATTGTATACTTTATAGGAATTATTTGGGGTATTAAATTCGTAATTAAATAAAGGATTGATTCTGGAACGACTTATTTTAAAAGTTGTTTCAATTTTAGAAATGAATTTAGATTCAAAAGTCAGTTCATACGATTGATGGTTGTAAAATGTAGAAAGATTAAAAGGACGTGGATCTATAAGTCTAAATCGTTTATTGTCTGCTATAAGAGATAAATCGGCAAATTCAATAATATCATCTGTAAAGGATCCCGAAATCCAACTATCCGTATTTTTTGAAAGACGAAATGCACTACCAAGTTGACTTTTAAAAACGCCATCTTTTGTACCATAAGCACCATAACCAAATAATCTATAATAAGTCGAAAAGCGGTCATTTGTTGCAATTCCTATGCCTAATCGAAACCCTTCGTAATTGTTATATTTAAAAATATCTCGAGCTCGAAAATCAAACCAACCAATTGGAATTTGTCCGTTAATAAGTTTTTTACCGAAATAAATTTTCTTTTCAATTTTTGTTGCGGTTACTAAACTGTCTAATGCTTGATAAGTATTTTGTGATCTTTTGTCTAAAGTATCGTTTGAGATTGTTGTAAAAAAAGCAGCATTTGTTTTAATTGCACTTTTATCAATTTGAATTTGATAACGTTGTTTTTTTGGAAGTTCTGTAAAGTTATAATTACTGTAATCCCTGTAAATTTTCACAAACAAATCATTAGAATAGTCATACTTTTTAGACGTGTTCGGTAAATTATCAAACTGAATGGTTTCTCCCAAAAAATCAATATTTTGTTTTCCTTTTCCTTTAGTTACTAATATGTTTTGCGAAATAGGAAACCACGATTTTCCGTCATTAAAAGAATTAAAAATAGTTTCCGCTTTTACATTAATAATACTATTTATAAAAAAAGTAATTTTAGTAATGGCATTTGTTTTTAAATTAATAGTAGCAATTCCTTTTAATTTGTTTTTTTTGATGCTTTTTTTTAATTCAAATTGCAATACTATTTCATTACCATTTGGTTTGCTTAAGGTATCTGTTATTTCAAATTTATATTTAAGTGCGCCTTCAGTTGAAAATGGGTTTTGAAAGGTAAATTGTAAAATTTTCAGATGTTTTTTACTCAAATCAAATGGCATAAATTCCTGACCTAGCAATTCGTAAATAGGTTGTTTTAAACCAGCCATTTTTAAGCCAATAATAGTTTCTTTTTTCTTCCCTTTTTCGATGGAAACGGTAGCTACTTTTTCGGTTTGATAAACATGTTGATTGGTAATAATTTTCTTAAATTTATAACTGGAAGAATCGATTGTGAATTTTGTTTTTCGCTTATTTTTAAACAAAGTATCAATAGAAGCAGAAATAGAATCCGGAGAAGCAGAGATTATTGATTTTTCGTAAAAGGTGTAACTAAAATCAGTATTTTTAATATGATTATTGGTTAAAACGCCAATAATATTTTGGACTACTTTTACAGTGTTTTCATTTTGATTTACAGCGTTTTTTTGAGCAACCGCTCCAATAGAAAATAAAAAAACAAACCACAGCAGTACTCTCATTTAGAATAAATAAAAAAACAAATATACAGATAATAAAAAAGCGTCCAATTACTTGCACGCTTTTATTTTTTTTAAAATTTATTTTGCTTCGTGGAAACGTTTTGTTACTTCGTCCCAGTTAATTACATTGAAAAAAGCTTCAATATAATCGGGTCTTCTATTTTGGTAGTTTAAATAATAGGCGTGTTCCCAAACGTCTAAACCTAAAACAGGTGTTCCATCACAACCAATTCCTGGCATTAAAGGATTATCTTGATTTGGTGAAGAACACACTTCAACTTTTCCACCTTTATGCACACAAAGCCAAGCCCATCCGGAACCAAAACGAGTAGCTGCCGCTTTTGCAAATTCTGCTTTAAAAGCATCAAACGAACCATAAGCCGAGTCAATAGCACTTGCTAATTCACCTGTTGGCAAACCACCACCATTTGGCGACATTACGGTCCAAAATAAATTATGATTGTAAAAACCACCACCGTTATTTCTAACTGGCATGTTATTCATGTCTAAATTGGCCATAATTGACTCAATAGATTTTCCTTCTAAATCTGTTCCAGCTATAGCTGCATTCAAATTTGTGGTGTAAGCATTATGATGTTTTGTATGGTGAATTTCCATAGTTCTTGCATCAACATGTGGTTCTAATGCATCATATGCATAAGGTAATTGTGGGAGTTCAAAAGCCATGATTTACTATTTTTAATGGATTAATTATTTTTTTCAAATTTATAACTTTAACTTTGAAAATAAAATTTTTCCGTCTTAATACTTTCTTAAAAGATTTTTTGTAATATGGCATTTCAAGTTTATAACGCTTCCGCTGGTTCTGGTAAAACATATACCTTAACAAAAGAATATTTAAAAATTTTATTGGTAGCTCCTGCCAACGATACCTATAAAAAAATTCTTGCCATTACTTTTACGAATAAAGCGGTAGAAGAAATGAAAAGTCGGATTATTGATAGTTTAATTGCTTTTACAAAAAATGAAGTTTCTGAAAAAACCGCTAATTTTATGCAAGAAATTGCTTCCGAAATAAAAGTAGATGTTCCAACAATACAACAAAAATCAAAGAAGATTTTAAAGAACCTAATTCATAATTATGCAGCATTTGATATTTCAACAATAGATAAATTTACACATCGCATCATTAGAACATTTACGAACGATTTAAATTTACCTACCAATTTTGATGTTACTTTAGATACAGAGGAGCTTTTGAAAAATGCCATTGATGTTGTAGTTGCTAAAGCAGGCGAAGAGGATGAATTAACACATGTTTTAATAAATTTTGCAAAAAGCAAAACAGATGATGATAAAAGTTGGGATGTAACTTTAGATTTATATGAAGTCTCCAGATTAATTTTAAACGAAGAGCATTTTTTTAATTTTGGAAAATTAAGCGATAAATCGGTAGATGATTTTACTAAAATTTCGGAGAAAATAAAGTTAAAAATAGCATCCAATAAATTAAAAATAAAGGAAAATGCGAAATTCATTTTAGATGATTTTGCAACAAATAATTTAACGGAAGAAGATTTTGACCGAAAGACGTTTTACAATCATGTTGTCAATTTGTTTAACGAAAAAGCAACTGATTATGATTATGTAAGCGATAAAGAAATTACTGTCCCTAAAAAATCCAATAATTCAGAAGCAATTTATCGTTTGGCTCCTGCCTGGAAAGAAAAATTAAGTCTTATTTACAAAGCAAAAAACGAAAATGCATTATTTGATTTGATTGTCAAAAATATGATTCCGTTGTCGCTAATTAATGTAATCTACAAAGAATATAAGCAATTACAAGAAGATCAAAATGTGTTGTCTATTTCCGATTTTAATACCATAATTAATACCGAAATTAAAGACCAGCCCGCACCTTTTATTTATGAGCGTTTAGGAGATAGATACCGTCATTATTTTATAGATGAGTTTCAGGACACCTCGCAGTTACAGTGGGAAAATTTTATTCCATTAATTGATAATGCTTTGGCAAGCGAAGATTTAGATGGCACAAAAGGTTCTTTACTGATTGTAGGCGATCCAAAGCAATCTATTTACCGATGGCGTGGAGGAAAAGCGGAACAATTTATCGATTTAAGCACCACTGTCAATCCGTTTTCTAACAATGAAAAATCTGTAGAAAATTTACCAAAAAATTATAGAAGTTATTCAGAAGTTATTGATTTTAATAATCAATTTTTTCAATTTCTTTCAGGAGAATTTACCAATGAAGCCTATCAAAAATTATATAAAGAAACTGCTGAACAGGAAATAAATGAAAAAACAGGTGGTTTTGTATCCGTTACTTTTTTAGATGACACCATTGAAATTAATGAAGAAATCTCCGATGATGATACTATCACCGAAAAAGACAAGCAATATTTGTCTAAAACTTTAGAAATTATTCAAAACGCCATCGCTAATGGATTTGAGTATTCAGACATCGTTTTATTAACTCGAAAAACTAAAAACGGGGTTTTATTGGCTAATTTTTTAACCGAAAATAATATTCCAATTATTTCATCGGAAACATTACTAATTCAGAATGCTTCGGAAGTAAAATTTATAATTAATTTTTTAGAATATTTGGATAGTGCTAATAATCAAGAATCAAAAATAAATTGGTTATATTTTGTGGCAACTACAAAGGTTGATAAAAATAAAATTCACGATTTCATTGTGTCTGCAAAGGATGCATCAGAAACCGATTTGCAAAAGTATTTAGCTTCATATGGTTGTGACATATCATTTGAAAATTGCAGAAAAAAATCGTTGTATGACGCAGTAGAAAATATAGTAAACGTATTTATAAAAGAGAAAACTACCATTTCATACGTGCAATATTTTTTAGATTTAGTTTTAGAGCGAAATGTAAAATATCAAACTAGTATTGCTGATTTTTTAGAGTATTGGAAAAAATCGGGTTTCAAGCAAAGCATTCCGTCACCAGAAGGAGAAAAAGCCATTCGAATTATGACCATTCATAAATCGAAAGGATTAGAATTTCCTGTGGTAATTTATCCGTTTGCCGATGACAGCTTAAATCCAAGAAGTAATAATATTTGGATTCCAATGGAAGACGAAAGTGTTGATATGCCTCAAGCTTTGGTTAAAAACAATAAGATTCTAGAAAAATATAGTGGTACAACTAAAGAAATTTATCAAACCAAATCGCAAGAAGAAATTTTAGACACAATAAATGTTTTATACGTCGCTTTAACCCGTGCCGAAGAGCAATTGCATATTATAAGTAGTTATAAAATAACGTCAAAAGGAGAAATTGCTACTTCCAAAACGTTAGCTACATATTTTATAAATTTTTTGTCGCTAAAAGCAACTTTTTCTTTAGAACAAAAAGAATATGTTTTCGGAAATCCAACAAGACAATCGCAACCGAAAATTTTCGACAAAAATAAAGCAGATATTGAGTCCGTAAAAAAGGTATTAGATTTTTCTTCGATACGAATTGCAAAAAAAGAAGCTTTAATGTGGGGTACTTTAAAGCAAGATGCTATTGAGTTCGGAAATATTATTCATCAAATTTTATCTTATATTACTACGAAAAACGATTTGCAATCGGCATTAACTAAAAGCGTAGACGAAGGCCTGATTCAACAATCACAAAAATGCATTTTTGAAGATAAAATCAAACAAATTATACATCATCCAGAATTAGAAGATTATTTTAATCCGAATTACTCCGTTTTTACCGAACACAATATAATTTCTCCAAACGAAATCAATTTAAAACCAGATAGATTAGTAATTCATAATTCAGAAGCCTTTCTTATTGATTACAAAACAGGAGTACAAGACGAAAAACACAAAAAACAAATTGCAAACTATGTGCGCGTTATTGAAAAAATGAATTTGAAAGTAACTAAAAAAGTGTTGCTATATATAGGAGAAGATATAAAAATTATACATTTGTAGAAAATTAAAACATCCAACCATAAACAATAAAAAAATGTACGGAAAAATTCAAGCCCACTTACAAAATGAATTACATACAATTCAACAAAACGGATTGTACAAAAAAGAGCGCATTATCACTTCGCCACAAGGAACAGAAATAGTTGTAAACGGTGAAACGGTTTTAAATTTTTGTGCGAATAATTATTTAGGCTTATCATCTCATCCAGAAGTGGTTCAAGCAGCAAAAGACGCCTTAGATTCTCACGGCTTCGGAATGTCATCTGTTCGTTTCATTTGTGGAACCCAAGATATTCATAAACAATTAGAAGCAGAAATAGCAGATTTTTATGGAACGGAAGATACCATTTTATATGCCGCAGCTTTCGATGCCAATGGCGGTGTTTTCGAACCTTTATTAGGAGAAGAAGATTGCATTATTTCCGACAGTTTAAATCACGCTTCTATTATAGATGGGGTACGTTTGTGTAAAGCAGCACGTTATCGTTATGAAAATTCTAATATGCAAGATTTAGAAGCTCAATTAATTATGGCCAAAGAAGCAGGACATCGTTTTAAGTTGATTGTTACAGACGGAGTGTTTTCAATGGACGGACTAGTAGCGCCATTAGATAAAATTTGCGATTTAGCCGATAAATATGATGCATTAGTAATGGTAGATGAATGTCATGCTGCAGGTTTTATAGGCGCAACAGGTAAAGGAACTATGGAAGCTAAAAACGTTATGAATCGTGTAGATATTATAACTGGAACTTTAGGTAAAGCTTTGGGCGGTGCTATGGGTGGTTATACCACAGCTAAAAAAGAAGTGATTGAAATTTTACGCCAACGTTCACGACCTTATTTGTTTTCTAATTCTTTGGCACCATCAATTGTTGGAGCTTCTTTAAAAGTTTTTGAATTATTAAAAAAAGACACCACTTTAAGAGATCAATTAGAATGGAACACTAATTATTTTAAAGAAGGCATCCGAAAAGCGGGTTTGGATTTCATTGATGGGGATTCTGCAATTGTACCCGTTATGTTGTATGATGCTAAATTATCTCAAGAAATGGCAGATGAATTATTAAAATTAGGTATCTATGTAATTGGATTCTTTTATCCCGTTGTTCCAAAAAATAAAGCTAGAATTAGAGTACAATTATCTGCTGCACATACAAAAGAACAGTTAGATAAAGCCATATTTGCTTTTGAAAGTGTTGCCAAAAAATTAAATATTATTCAGTAAATTAATAGTGTTTAACTTTTAATTAAGAAAAATGAACTAAAAGTTTTGTGAATTACAAAAAACACATTACTTTTGTATTTATTATAACGCATTGTAATTAAATTAAATAAAAAGTATGAAACATCTTAACAAACTATTTGCTGGGGCGTTAATATTAGCTGGATTTGCAGCTAATGCTCAAAACAGCACAAACCCATGGGCCGTATCTTTTGGAGTTAACGCCATTGATACAAAAATTAGCATGAAAGGAAATGACCACCTTAGATTTGAAAAATTGAATAACGTAAAGGAAAACTTTAATATCGTGCCTTCAGTTTCTTATTTAAGTGTAGCTAAAAATGTTGGAGACAACTTCAGTTTTGGTTTAACGGGTTCATTTAACAAAATTACAAAATGGGCAAATCACATACCTCAAACTAAAAACACCTCTGAGGTTATTAATCCTGGTGATTTAGATTTTTATGGAGTTGATGCAGCAATCACTTACAGTTTTAAAAGTTTATTAAAATCAAAATGGTTTGATCCAACTTTAAATTTAGGTGGAGGTTACACTTTTTTTGGTGATGCTTCTGCTGGAACAGTTAATGCTGGATGGGGATTAAACTTTTGGTTTGCTAAAAATGTAGCATTAACTTTAGGTTCTACTTTAAAATATAGTTTCGACGATACTAGACTAGCAAATGTAGATGTGCCAACACATATTTTTCACCAAGCCGGTTTAAAATTCCAATTTGGGGCGAAAGACAGAGATGATGACGGTATTATTGACGCAGAAGATTCTTGTCCAGATGTTAAAGGATTAGCAGCTTTCCAAGGTTGTCCTGACTCAGATTCTGATGGAATCCAAGATTCAGCTGATGCTTGTCCAGAAGAAGCAGGTTCTCCAGAAATGAATGGATGTCCTGACCAAGATGGCGATACTGTTGCTGATAAAGATGACGCGTGTGTTGATGTTGCGGGTTTACCAGTTTTAAAAGGTTGTCCAGATGCAGATGGAGATGGAATTGCTGATCAAAACGACAAATGCCCTACTGTAAAAGGTGAAAAAGCTAACGGTGGATGCCCATGGCCTGATACTGATGGCGATAAAGTTTTAGATAAAGATGACAAATGTCCAACTTTAGCTGGAACTGTTGCAAATAACGGATGTCCTGAGGTATCTGAAGACACAATGAAAAAACTAAATGATTATGCTAAAACAATATTATTTGATTCTGCTAAATCATCATTCCAAAAACAAACATACCCAGTATTACAAGCTATTGTTGCTATATTAAAAGAATATCCTTCTGCTAAATTTGCTTTAGAAGGTCATACAGATTCAGATGGTAAAGATCAATCAAATTTACTTTTATCTCAAAATAGAGCTGCTGCCGTAAGAACATTCTTAATTGATAATGGTATTGCTGCTGACAGATTAACATCTGAAGGTTTTGGTGAAACTAAGCCAGTTGCAACTAACGCAACTAAAGCTGGAAAAGCGCAAAACAGAAGAGTAGAAGTTAAATTAGTAAAATAATTTTTCTCTCATAATATTTTAAAAAGGTCTCAATTTATTGAGACCTTTTTTTTATCTTTATTGCCATGGAGGCATCATTTTTATCTAAATTAGCAAAAGAGTTATTAAGTAATAACTCATCTTCGTTACACCACACTACTATTGTTTTACCGAACAAGCGCGCTAAAATTTTTTTATTAGGAGAATTAAAAAAACAATCTTCAGATACTTTTTTAGCACCCAAAATAGTAAGTATTGAAACGCTTATTGAGGAAATTGCGCAATTAAGGACACTTGATAATATTGAACTTTTGTTTGAGTTTTTTATTGTTTATTTAGATAATACCGAAAAATTAAAACAACAAGATTTTGAAAAATTTTCAAGTTGGGCGGTTACTTTAATTCAAGATTTTAATGAAATTGACAGGTATTTAATCAATCAGAATGAAATTTTCTCCTATTTATTAGATATTGAGCGCATTAAACATTGGACGCCAAATGTAAATAACCAATCTAAATTAATTGAAAGCCACTTAGAATTTTGGAAATTAATGCCTTTCTATTATGAAGCATTTACAACCCATTTATTAAATAAAAAAGTAGGATATCAAGGGTTGTTATATAGAAAATCAGCCGAAAATTGTTTGGCTTTTTCTGAAAAAATTCAGAACGAAACCTATGTGTTTGCTGGTTTTAATGCTTTAAATGCAGCTGAAGAAACTATAATTAAATGCTTGTTGGAAACCAAAAAAGCGACTGTGTATTGGGATATTGATACTGTTTTCTTAAAAGATGAATTCCATGATGCAGGTTTGTTTTTACGTCGAATAAAAAAATCTTGGAAATATTTTGAAACACAACCTTTTAATTGGATTACCAATTCATTTTCAAATAATAAAAATATTGAAGTTATTGGTACACCTAAATCTATTGGACAAGCAAAAATTGCTGGAAAAATTATAGAAAAAATCGTATTTGAAAACAAATCATTAGAAAATACTGCACTTGTTCTAAGCGAAGAAAATATTTTACTTCCCGTTTTAAATGCTTTACCAGTTGAGGTGGAGAATTTAAATATTACAATGGGGTATCCAAGTAAAAACAATCCAGCACAAATACTAATTTACAAATTATTTCAACTGCATTTAAACGCTCAAAATAGAAATAAAAAACAAAGTGTATTTTACTATAAAGAAGTATTAGAAATATTAAATAATCCATTAATTGTCTCAAGTATCCAAGCTAATGAAGTAGTTAAAATAATAAAAAATTCTAATTTAACTTTTATAACGAGTAATCGATTAGAAGAATTATTTTTCAAATACGATTTATCAAATAATGAATTAGTACATCATTTGTTTTTCGATTGGAATGAATCCATATCTGAAATTTTAGAGAAATTAAAAGCCATTCTGATTTATATTAAAACACATTTAAGTAATCAAAACGAGCAAGATAAAGTTACTAAAGCATTTGTTTTTTCAATATATAATGTAATTTTAAAAATTACAAATTATTATGAATCGTATAAAAATATTGAAAATTTAAATATTTTATTTAGTATCTATAAACAAGTTATAGACCAAGCTCAGGTTTCTTTTGAAGGCGAACCACTAAAAGGTTTACAAATTATGGGGATTTTGGAAAGTCGCGTTTTGGATTTCGAAAATGTAATTATTACTTCGCTAAATGAAGGTAAATTGCCTGGCGGAAAATCTAATAATTCCTTTATTCCGCATGATGTAAAATTAGAAAAAGGACTGCCAACATATAAAGAACGTGATGCCATCTTTACGTATCATTTTTATCGCTTATTACAACGGGCTAAAAATATTTATTTACTTTATAATACCCATTCTGAAGGTATTGATGCAGGAGAGAAGAGCCGATTTATTACACAATTAGAAATTGAACATCTACCAAATCATACGCTAAAAAAGGTTTTTTATAACGCAATTAAACCGGATACAATTTATCAACCGATTGAGGTAATAAAAACACAACCTATTTTAGATAGATTAACAGAAATTGCAACTATTAAAGGGTTTTCGCCTTCTGCTTTAACTAATTATTTACGAAATCCGATTCAGTTTTATTACCAACGAATTTTAGGCGTTCGTGAAAATGATGAGGTAGAAGAAAATGTGGCGGCTAATACTTTAGGAACTATAATTCATGAAGTGTTAGAAAAAATGTATGCTCCTTTCGAAGGCAAAAATATTCCAATTCAAGTTTCAGATATTGAGGTGATGATACAAAATATAGAAGCAATCACATTAGAAAAATTTAAAGATGTTTACAAAGAAGGCGACATCAAAAAAGGTAAAAATTTAATTGCTTTTGAAGTGGCCAAACGAAATATTTATAATTTTTTAATTCAAGAGAAACAAACTATTGAAACTGGTGACGAACTATTTATTTTGTCTTTAGAAAAACCACATGAAACCATATTTGAACATCATAATTTACCATTCCCAGTTAAAATTTCAGGGAAAGTAGACAGAATTGAGCTGCGAAATAATACCATTCGTATCATCGATTATAAAACTGGAAAAGTTGAAGGAAATAATCTTAAAATAAATACTTTTGAAGGTTTAACACTTGATTTGTCTAATGATAAAATTATTCAATTATTGTGTTATGCATTAATGTTTCAAGAAAATCCTTTAAAAGAAAATTATAATGTGGAAGTCGGAATTTTTTCTTTTAAGAACATGAAAGCTGGATTTTTACCTTTTACATTTGGTAAAGGCAGAGGTGTAGTTGGTGAAACAGTAATTACAACTGAATTTTTAGTAAATTTTAAAGAAGAATTGGTAATTTTAATTCAAGAAATTTTGAATCCTGAGATTTCTTTTAAAGAAGTAATATACTAAAATTGCAAAGGTTTTTTACATGTCTTGTTTAAGTTTTGGGAGACCTAAATCTTTGTATGCTTTGTGGTTAACCCTTCAAAAATCCGACCATAACTTTTTCCAACTCCGCTTGGTTTTCTAGGTGACTCATATGTCCGTCGTTGAAAGTTATTAGTTTTACATTTGTGCCTTCAATTTGTTCTACATTTTCTTCATAATTTAAAACAGGGTCTTTTTTTCCTAAAATTAATAAAATTGGATAGGTTGCAAAATGTAAAATTACTTCTCGGTCTTTTCTTAATTTCATACCTTCTTGAGCAGCAATAATTCCTTGTAACGAAGTTTGAAGTGCTTCTTCCCGAACCCATTCAATTTGTTCCGAAAGTATTGTTCTGTTTTCCTCTGAAAATAAATTGGCGATACTCATTCTAACCGCAGCCACATAATTTTGTTTCACTGCTTTTATAGCTCGGTTTCTATTAGCAATACGTTCGTCACTATCGGCACGAGAAGTCGAATTTAACAATACTAAACCTTTCATGAATTCTGGGTACAATTCGGCAACAGCTAAAGCTACATAACCCCCCATAGAATGCCCAACAAAAACCGCTTTTCTGATTTTTAATTCGGAAATTACTTGATGAACAGCATCCGCCATGTCTTCCATACTATGAATGTATCCTAAACAATCGGTTTGCCCGTGACCTAACAAATCAACACAAATCACTCGGTTTTTTTTAGCTAAAACAGGCGCCAAATAGTTCCACATGGTACTGTTTTCCAAAAAACCGTGTAACAAAATAACCGCAGTGCCTTTTCCTTGGTCGGTATAACTGATTTTAGTATTTTTGAAGTTCGTGGTTTTCATAAATACAAATGTAGAGTTTAAACGCAAAGCACACAAAGTTTTTTGTCTTCAAAAAAAACGGCTCACTTTCGTAAACCGTCTATTTTCTATACTCTATTCTCTTTTTTCTAAACTAAGCATTCATTATCGATTCAATTTCATCTGCTTCGATAGGAATATTTTTCATTAAGTTGAAAGGTTCTCCTTTTGGTTGAATCACCACATCATCTTCTAAACGTATTCCAAAACCTTCTGCAGGGATATAAATTCCTGGCTCTACAGTAAAAACCATATTGGCTTGCATGGGTTCATGTAATAAACCATAATCGTGCGTATCTAAACCTAAATGGTGTGACGTTCCGTGCATGAAATATTTTTTATACGCTGGCCATTCTGGATTTTCATTCTGTACATCCGCTTTTGTAATTAAGCCCAAACCTAATAATTCTGAAGTCATTATTTTACCAACTTCTATGTGATATTGTTTCCATAAAGTTCCAGGTAAAAGTAATTTTGTAGCTTCGTTTTTTACATTTAAAACGGCGTTGTAAACCGCCTTCTGTCTTTCAGTAAAACGTCCCGAAACAGGTATTACACGGGTTAAATCAGAAGAATAATTTGCATATTCTGCACCAACATCTAATAAAATTAAATCGCCAGCATTACAAACTTGGTTGTTTTCTATATAATGTAAGACATTTGCATTGTTTCCTGAAGCAATAATTGGTGTATAAGCAAAACCTTTCGAACGATTACGTAAAAATTCGTGTGCCAATTCCGCTTCAATCTCATACTCGGTTACGCCAGGTTTTACGAAGTTTAATACTCTTCGCACTCCTTTTTCAGTTATAGTACACGCATTTTGAATTAAATCTAATTCAATTTGGTCTTTTACGGAACGTAAACGTTGTAAAATTGGATTTGATTTTTCTACTTTATGCGCAGGATATTCGTTTTTCCACCATTTGATAAAACGGTCTTCACGTGTTTCTGTTTCTACTGCTGCTCTGTAATGTTCATTGGTGTTTATGTACATCGTATCGGCATACATCATCACTTCTTTTAAAACTTTATGAAAATCTTGAAGCCAATATACCGATTGGATTCCCGCTACTTCAAAAGCACGTTCTTTAGTTAATTTTTCGCCTTCCCAAATGGCTATGTGCTCGTTCGTTTCTTTTAAAAATAAAACTTCTTTCAAATGTTCATATGGCGCGTCTGGAAACAACATTAATACGCTTTCCTCTTGATCAACACCTGATAAGTAAAAAATATCTCGATGTTGTGCAAATGGCAATGTACTATCTGCAGAAACAGGATAAATATCATTAGAATTAAAAATAGCAACTCCGTTTGGCTTCATTTGTGCCATAAAGTTTTTACGATTTTTAATAAAAAGTTCTCGATTTATTGGTAAATATTTCATTTTTTGATACTATTAGTAATAGTTTTCAAAATTAATAACTTTCAAACAAATAGTTGTCAAATAATTCTATTAATTTTGAAACCAATCAAATTATATAAAAATGAAAAAAGTTATATTTTTTATCTCTCTTCTTAGTACTTTCGTTTCTTTGTCTCAAGTCAATAATTTTAAATCCATTGCTTTTCAGAATATTGGGCCTACAATAATGAGTGGTAGAGTAGTAGATTTGGCTGTAAATACTCAAAACCCCTCTGAATTTTATGCAGCTTATGCATCTGGCGGTCTTTGGTATACCAATAATAATGGTACTAGTTTTGAACCTGTTATGGATACTGCACCAACACAAAATATTGGTTGTGTTGCCGTAGATTGGAATTCAGGATTGATTTTGGTCGGAACTGGCGAAGTAAATTCTTCTCGTTCATCTTATGCTGGAATTGGTGTATTGAAATCTACAGATAAAGGCAAAACATGGACAAATATTGGTTTGCCAGATAGCCATCATATTTCTAAAATATGGATAAATCCAAATAATTCTAATGAAATTGTGGTTGGTGTTTTAGGACATTTGTATTCCAAAAATGAAGAAAGAGGCATTTTTAAAACCACTGATGGAGGAGAAAATTGGACAAAAACATTATTCATCAATGATGAAACAGGAATTGTAGATATTAGTTTTGCACCAAACAACTCAAAAATTATGTTTGCTGCGGCTTGGCAACGCGAACGTAAAGCAAATAATTTCAAAGGAAATGGAATACATTCAGGAATTTATAAAAGTGAAGATGCTGGAACTACTTGGAAAAAAATAAGTGATAATTCTGGTTTTCCATCTAATAGTGGAATAGGTAGAATTGGTTTAACTTCATTTAGTGAAAATAGTACTTACGCCATTGTTGACAATCAGAATTTACGACCAAATGCGTTAAACGAAAAGCCTAAAGATGCCAATTCCGCTTTATTTGAAGTGGATGTAATAGGTGCAGAAATTTACAAAACAACAGATTCAGGTAAAACTTGGAAAAAAACGCATGATTTGTTTATAGATGACGCTTTTTATTCTTATGGATATTATTTTGCAGATATTACTGTAGATGAATCCAATGAAAATAGAATTTATATTTCTGCAGTTCCTTTATTGTTTTCTAATGATGGAGGAAAATCATTTGAAGCAATTAGTAAAGAAAACGTTCATGCGGATCATCACGTTTGTTGGGTGAATCCAAAAAACCCAAATCATGTAATAAATGGAAATGATGGAGGTGTGAATATTACATACGATAACGGAAAACATTGGATAAAATGCAACAACCAGGCTGTTGGGCAATTTTATAGTGTAAATGTGGACAATAAAGAGAATTATGAAGTATATGGCGGATTGCAAGATAATGGCGTTTGGGTAGGGCCAAACAATTACGAGCACAATGTAGAATGGTTACAAGACGGAAAATATCCTTACGAATTTTTAAGTGGTGGAGATGGCATGCAAGTTCAAATAGATACTAGAACAAATAATTTGGTTTACACCGGATACCAGTTCGGAAATTATTCTAAAATAGACAGAATTACAGGAGAAAGAAATTACATTACTCCTCAAGCAGAAAAAAAAGAGGAACCCTACAGATTTAATTGGCAAACACCTATTTTGTTGTCATCGCATAATCAAGATGTTATTTATTTTGGCGGACAATATGTATTTCGATCAATGAATCAAGGCGAAGATTGGGAAAAAATTTCTACTGATTTAACTAATGGAAAAACGGAAGGTAATGTGCCCTTTGGGACTATAACTTCTATAGCCGAAAGTAAATTTAAATTTGGTAAATTAGTTGTCGGAACCGACGATGGAAATATTTATGTAACAAAAGATAGTGGTGAAAATTGGATAAAAATTTCAAGTAATTTGCCACAAAATTTATGGGTGTCTCGTGTACGATTATCAACCTTTAAATCCGATAGAATTTATGTTACATTAAATGGATACAGAAATGATAATTTCACCACATATGCCTTCGTTTCTGAAGATTTAGGTGCGAATTGGACATTGTTGACGGAAAATATTAATCAAAATGCAGCGAATGTAATTCTTGAAGATTCTGAAGATGAAAATATTCTATATTTAGGTACAGATAATGGGTTATTTATTTCTATGGATAAAGGAATGAATTGGCAAGAATTTTCAACAGCTATTCCAAATGTTGCCGTACACGATTTGGTCATTCAAAAAAGAGAAAAAGATTTAATTGTAGCCACTCACGGGCGTTCATTGTATAAGGTAAATCTTTCGAATATTCAACAAATTAATGAAAAAACAAAGGCAAATGGCCTGGCTTTATTTCCAATTAAAAACATTCCTTTTTCTAAAAATTGGGGCAATAAGCGTTCTGCTTGGGGAACTGAAAACGTACCAAATGTCATAATTTGGTATTACGTAAAAGAACTTTCAAACACAACTTTAACTATAAAAAATAAAGACGGAATTGTGGTCTTTAATTGTCAAAATAAATCGGAAAAAGGAATGCTTAAAATTGCGTTTGATTTAAGTATTGCTGAAAAAACAAAAACGGCAATGGAAAAGAAAGATAGTAAAATAAAAATTAAACTATCGGGCAATAAAAAATACTATTTACCAGCGGGAAAATATACAATTGAATTAGAAAATAACGGAAAGAAGGAGTCGCAATCTTTTGAAATAACAGAAAAAAACCAAATGAGATAAAATTTGGGTAAAATTTCATTCTTAAGATGTTGATATTCAACAAATGTTAAACTCATTTAAAATGATTATAAATTAACTTTCAAAGGTTGTAAGTCTTACTTATAACCTTTATTTTTGCTTACATTAAATATATTCAAATTAACATTAACTATAATTATGGCAAAATCAGCATTTTTAAAGTCATCTATTGCAAAAAAATATTGGATGGCACTTACAGGATTGTTCTTATGCTTGTTTTTAGTTGGACATTTATTAGGTAACTTACAATTGTTAGCTGGCGATACTATTGAAGCAGCATTACAATTTAATAAGTATGCACTTTTTATGACTACCAACCCAGCAGTAAAATTACTTTCTTATTTAACGTACATTTCTATTATTTTCCATGCTATTGATGGAATTTATTTAGCTATTCAAAACAAGAAAGCTCGTCCAGTGGCTTACGCGATGAGTAATCCTTCTAAAAATAGCAGTTTTTCTTCAAGAAATATGGCGGTTTTAGGAACGGTAGTTTTAATTTTTATCGCTACACACATGGTAAATTTTTGGGCAAAAATGCATTTTGATGCTAATATGCCTTTAGTTACGAAAACACAAGGAAACCAAGGGCAATCTCAATCCATGCTTATTGGAACACCAGATTCTAAGATTCAATCTATTCCATTACCTCCAGGAGGTTCATTAAAATCACTTGTTGAGCAAAACAATAATCAACCTGGAAATACAACCAAATTAGTTATTGAAGGTTCAAACATTGTAAAAGACGCTAAAACTGGTGAAGTTTTATTTATTGGTTTCAAAGATTTACACAAGCTAACATATACTTTCTTTAAAAGTAAAGGAAAATTATTTAATGTAATTCCAAACGAAGGGTTGTTTTTCGTCATATTTTATGTGTTATCTATGATGACATTAGGTTTCCATTTATGGCATGGTTTTCAAAGTGCCTTCCAATCATTAGGTGTTAATGGAAAATTTACACCCGCAATTAAATCATTCGGAAAAGCATTTTCAGTTGTAGTAGCTATTTTGTTTGCTATTATTCCAATTTACATTCACTTTTTTACAAAATAAAAACATATGGCATTAGATTCTAAAATTCCTCAAGGTCATATTTCAGAAAAATGGACCAACCATAAGAATAGTCTTAAGTTAGTGGCGCCAAATAATAGACCAAAAATCGATGTAATCGTAGTAGGAACAGGTTTAGCAGGTGCTTCGGCCGCTGCTTCATTTGGAGAAATGGGTTACAATGTAAAAGCGTTTTGTTTTCAAGACTCCCCTCGTAGAGCACATTCCATTGCTGCTCAGGGTGGAATTAACGCTGCAAAAAACTATCAAAATGATGGCGATAGTACTTACAGATTATTTTATGATACAATTAAAGGTGGTGACTACCGTGCGCGTGAAGCTAACGTACATCGTTTAGCTGAAGTATCTTCAAATATCATTGACCAATGTGTGGCACAAGGGGTTCCTTTTGCAAGAGATTATGGTGGATTATTAGATAACCGTTCGTTTGGTGGTACTCAAGTACAAAGAACTTTTTATGCCGCTGGACAAACGGGTCAACAATTATTATTAGGTGCGTATTCTGCCTTATCTAGACAAATTGGTTTAGGAAATGTAAAAATGTACAACCGTCATGAAATGCTTGATATTGTAAAAGTAGATGGCAAAGCGCGTGGAATAATTGCGCGTAATTTAATTACTGGCGAATTAGAACGTCATTCCGCTCACGCGGTTATTATTGCATCTGGTGGTTATGGAAATGTATATTTCTTATCTACTAATGCAATGGGAAGTAACGTTACAGCTTCTTGGAAAGTACACAAAAAAGGGGCACATTTTGCCAATCCTTGTTTTGTGCAAATTCACCCAACTTGTATTCCTGTTCATGGAACCAATCAGGCTAAATTAACGTTAATGTCAGAATCATTGCGTAATTCAGGTCGTATTTGGGTACCTGCTAAAAAAGAAGATGCTGAAGCCATTAGAGCAGGTAAATTAAAACCAACTCAAATAGAAGAATCAGATAGAGATTATTTTTTAGAAAGAAAATATCCAGCGTTTGGAAACTTAGTACCACGTGATGTAGCGTCTCGTGCAGCGAAAGATGTTTGTGATGCAGGTCACGGAATTGAATCTAACGATACCAATGAAGGCGTATATTTAGATTTTGCTTCAGAAATTATTACCAAAGGAAAACAAGCTGCGTTTATGCAAGGGGATCATAACCCATCAGATGCCACGATTCAAGAGTTAGGTAGAAAATGGGTAGAATCTAAATATGGAAATCTTTTTACCATGTATGAAAAAATTACAGATGAAAATCCATATGAAACACCAATGAAAATATATCCTGCGGTGCATTACACGATGGGTGGCGTTTGGGTTGATTATAACTTAATGTCATCTATTCCAGGATGTTTCGTTGCTGGTGAAGCGAATTTCTCAGATCACGGTGCTAACCGATTAGGCGCTTCAGCATTAATGCAAGGTTTGGCAGATGGGTATTTCGTTTTACCTTACACGGTTTCTAACTATTTAGCAGACGAAATTAGAACAGGTAAAATTGCTACTGATACTCCAGAATTTATGGAGGCTGAAAATGCCGTACGTCAATCTATTGAGCAATTAATAAATAATAATGGGACAAAATCTGTTGACTATTTCCACAAAAAATTAGGACTAATTATGTGGAATAAAGTCGGAATGGCTAGAAATGAAAAAGGCTTAATGGAAGCAATTGAAGAAATTAGACAATTAAGAGAAGATTTCTATGCAGATGTTAGAGTTCCTGGTGCAGCTAACGAATTAAACCAAGAATTAGAAAAGGCACTTCGTGTAGCAGATTTTATTGAATTAGGACAATTAATGGCGAAAGATGCTTTAGTTCGTGAAGAATCATGTGGTGGACATTTCCGTGAAGAATATCAAGATGCTGAAGGTGAAACGCTTCGTGATGATGAAAAATTTGGTTATGTTGCCGCATGGGAATACAACGGAAGCGATGCAAGTAAATCTGTACTTCACAAGGAAGAATTGAAATATGAGTTTATCAAAATTGCAGCTAGAAACTATAAATAAGATATTATGAGTGCTAAAAAAAATATAAATATTAACCTTAAAATCTGGCGTCAAAAAAATGCTAGTGCAAAAGGTAAAATGGAAACGTATAAATTAGATAATGTTTCTACAGACAGTTCTTTTTTAGAAATGTTAGACCAATTAAATGAGCAATTAATTAATAACCAACAAGAACCAGTTTCTTTTGATCACGACTGTCGTGAAGGTATTTGTGGTATGTGTTCATTATTCATAAATGGTCGTGCTCATGGTCCAGACACAGGTACAACTACTTGTCAGTTGCACATGCGTAAATTTAAAGACGGAGAAACAATATTTATTGAACCATGGAGAAGTAAAGCTTTTCCAGTTGTAAAAGACTTAATGGTGGATAGAAGTGCTTTTGATAGAATTCAACAAGCCGGTGGATTCGTTTCTGTAAATACTTCTGGTAGAACGATTGATGCCAATGCTACACCAATTAACAAACAAGATGCAGACAAAGCCTTTATGGCAGCAGCATGTATTGGTTGTGGTGCTTGTGTAGCTAGTTGTAAAAATGGTTCGGCAATGTTATTTGTTGGCGCAAAAGTATCTCAATATGCTTTATTACCACAAGGTAAAGTTGAAGCTACAGAAAGAGTATTAAATATGGTACGCCAAATGGATGAAGAAGGTTTCGGAAATTGTACCAATACCGGAGCATGTGAAGTAGAATGTCCAAAAGGAATTTCTTTAGAAAACATCGCTCGTATGAATAGAGAATATTTAAAAGCAAGTGTACTTTAATTAGATACAATTATTATACAACTTAAAAAAACGCATTCCATTCGGAATGCGTTTTTTATTGTTATAGTTTTAATTCCAATTCCTGATCCACATCCCAATTGGCTCTTACGTCAATTAATCCTGGAAAATATATCATTTCTTCGGGCTGAAGTTTAGTTTTAAAGTTACCAGAATCCCAAATTTTATTTTGGTTATCATCGTAAAACAATCTTACTTGATAGTTGCTTGGCTGAATGGCCTCAAAATACAATTCTGTTTCTTTGGTGCAATATTTTTCTCCAACAATGTCTCCAGAAGTATTTAAAATTTGAACTACATAAGGAAATCTATTGATGTTTTTCATACGCAATTTTAAATTTCCATAGTCACTTATGGCACCTTTATCAAAAGCAAATTTTAAACTGTCAGACTTCGTGTCGTATTCATCTTCTATGGCTCCAGGAAGAAGTTCTAATTCGTATTTTTCGTTTTCCTCTTGTTTAAAATCAAAAGAAATCAATTGCTCAAAATCATTAATTTCTGTCGTGAAAGATACTAGAGTGCTGTCTTTTTTTCTCAGAAATATTTTTTCAGAATTTATTTTTTTAATTGGAGTTGTGGTTTCTAGACTAAGTTTTTCGTTGAATTTGAATTTTTTATTAGCGAAAAGTGTGACTTTTAATGAATCCGCTTCCTTTAGTTTTTTTAATTTCACTACATAATTTTTCATGTAATTTTCAGATTTCACAAGTATTTGTATGGAATCTTTAGCTTCTTTAGGCATAAAAACTTGTAAAGTATCCGATTTTCTATTCGCTGATTTTGCAAATCGTAAAGGCGTATCAGTATTGTTTTTTTTGTAATATAGTTTCACATTACTTGCATTACCTTCGTATCCTAAAAACAATTTGTTGTTACTTTCTACTGTTGGCGAATAGGTTTTGATTTCGTTTTTCTCTGCAAATAGTTTTAAGGTATAGCTACTATCGGAAGGAATCTTTATTTTTTCTTTCTTAAAGGCAATTTTTTCAGATTTTGCTTGATAATTATAGTTGTTATTTTTGTCTTTTAATGCCACTAGATAATAGTTGCCTTCTTTTATGTTTTCAATAGTAAACTTGGTATTTTTTTCTAAAGTATTGGTAATATATACCGGTTTGTTTTTATAAACTAAGGAATCATTATATGTTTCAGCGTCATACAA
Organism: Flavobacterium sp.; assembly: GCF_040402895.1. Lineage (GTDB taxonomy): Bacteria > Bacteroidota > Bacteroidia > Flavobacteriales > Flavobacteriaceae > Flavobacterium. The sequence continues at coordinate 135,623 of NZ_JBBALR010000003.1, read as the reverse complement.
CATTACGATTACAAATTCATCCGTTTCTTTTTCGAATGCGTCAATAATTTCTCCTGAAACTTTTAAAGAATCTACAAATGCTCCTGTTGAAAACACATATTTAAATTGCGAATATGGATTGCCTTCGTTATAATCTGTAATACTTTGTCCAAAATTAAAACTATAGGTAGTATTAGGTTTTAAATCTTCATTTAATGTAATCGAGATGAATTTACTCGCGCTTCCTTGTGGTACAATTGTTGGGTTTTTTGTCATTGGTGGCGATACAATCAATTGTTTGTTGATCTCTTTTACTTGGATGTATTCACTAAAATCGATTTTAATAGTTTTCCCGGAAAAATTGGTTTCATAATTTTTCGGACTACTTTTAACAATAACAGGAGCAATACTGTCTTTTGGGCCTCCAGAAATCATGCCTCTTTTAGCGCAACTGAAAAAGACAAGAGAAAATATGGTAAGAAGTAATATGATTTTTTTCATTAATTATTTGGCTGTTTAATCCTGCAAAGTAACAATTATATTCATTCGCAGCATAATATTTTAAATAAATTTTATGATTGTGTATATGCCATAGTTACTATGCTAATTTTGGTATTTTTTATTTTTAATATTTCTTTTGCACAGGCTTCAATAGTTGCGCCAGTTGTAAAAATATCATCTACAAGTAAAATATGTTTCCCTTCAATTTTTTGAGCGTTTTCAATTGAAAACACATTTTTATTAATTTCTAACCTATTTTCTTTAGATTTTTGAATTTGAGATTTTAAGTTTTTCGATTTAATTAATACATCATCAATAATCGGAATAGCCAAGTTTTTTTCAAGCGATTCGCAAAAAGTAGTAACTTGATTGTATCCTCTTTCGTGTAGTCGTTTTTTATGTAAGGGCACAGGAATTATTACATTAATATCATTAAAAACAGGTAAATCTAATACGTTTTTTGAAAAATAATCTCCTAAAAAAGTGCCGATTTCTTGTTGGTTTTTATATTTTAAATTGTGCATTAAATGTTGTGCAATTCCTTTTTTCCTAAAATATAATAATGAGGCCCCAAATTCAAATGGAACTAAACCATAAAAAACTTTATGAATTTCTGTTTCTTTTAAAAGATGATGATGTGTAAGGGGCAAATTATGAATACACTGCGAACAAATTATTTTTTCATTTTTTAAAAGTAATTTCGAACAGCCATTACAAAATGCAGGAAATACAACGTTTAACAGATTTTTATGTATTTTGTCGAAAAATTTTATCATATTAAAACATTAGTTTTACTTTAGTAAAAATATTAAGAATGTCTTCAAAAAGAAACAATAACTATAAGATTGCTATACTCCTATTATCATTTTTTTTACTGATAGTATTATTTAAAAGTTATAAAGATAATAAATCCGCCAAAGAACTACAAGATACTTTGAAGCAAGAAACTTTGATTACTCAAAATCAGTTATCTGAAATCCTGTCTAAATATGATTCCGTATCAAATTTATATAATAATTTTGAAGAGAGTTTTCAAGATTTATCTTTAAAAGTAACCGATTTAAAAGATCCAAAAAAGAATGTTAAATTTAAAAATTTAACAGAATTAAATATTGAAATGGATAAAATTAAAGATTCAATTAAATTGTTAAAAGATAAACTAAAACAAATTGAAAAACTTAGAGCATTAATTAAACCAGAAGTTAAAACTCCAAAAATTCCTGAAAATACAGTTTTAAAAGATGCTAAATTTGAGGTAACTAATTTACAAGTGAAAGGAGTTAAGTTTCTTACAGATAATAAAACACCAAATAAAGTAAAGCCAATTGAACAAATTAGAGTTTGCTTTACAGTTGATAAAAATAAATCTATTTCCTCTGGCGAAAAAGAATTTTTTGTACAAGTTGTTAATCCTAAAAACGAAATCGTTTCTGTAGAAGAATTGACTTTTGAAAACAATAATAACACTTTAAAATACAGTAAATTAGTAAAGTTTGAATACCAGCAACAAATAACGGATGTTTGCAGTTATGTAGATTTAGAAAAGAACAAAACGGTAAAAGGTAGATATATTGTAAATTTATATTCAGGAACAACTAAAATTAGTTCAACCATTTTTAATTATAATTAAAAATTACTTTTTTAATTCCTTTCCTATTTTTACTTTTGCAACATGGCAAAACAAGAAGACTTATTTAAGAATGTAGTTTCGCATGCAAAAGAATATGGATTTATTTTCCCTTCTAGCGAAATTTACGATGGTTTAAGTGCGGTATATGATTACGCACAAAACGGTGTAGAATTAAAAAAAAATATTAGAGAATATTGGTGGAAATCCATGGTGCAAATGCATGAAAATATTGTAGGTTTAGACGCCGCCATATTAATGCATCCTACCACATGGAAAGCTTCAGGGCATGTTGATGCATTTAACGACCCATTAATTGACAACAAAGACTCTAAAAAAAGATATCGTGCTGATGTTTTAATTGAGGATTATGCCGAAAAATTAAACATCAAAGCACAAAAAGAAATTGAAAAAGCAAAAGTACGTTTTGGCGAAGCTTTTAATGAACAAGAATTTATTTCAACCAATCCAAGAGTTCTAGAATATTTATCAAAGAAGAACGAAATTTTAGCCCGAATGGCGAAAAGCTTAGATGCTGGAGATTTAGACGATGTCAAACTTTTGATTGAAGAATTAGAAATTGCTTGTCCAGATTCTGGATCTCGTAATTGGACAGAAGTACGCCAGTTTAACTTAATGTTTGGAACTAAATTAGGTGCTTCTGCGGATACTGCAATGGATTTGTACTTACGACCAGAAACGGCTCAAGGTATTTTTGTAAACTTTTTAAATGTTCAAAAAACAGGTCGAATGAAAATTCCTTTTGGAATTGCACAAACCGGTAAAGCGTTTAGAAATGAAATTGTTGCAAGACAATTTATTTTCCGAATGCGAGAATTTGAACAAATGGAAATGCAGTTTTTCGTAAAACCAGGTGAAGAAATGAAATGGTACGAATACTGGAAAACCACCCGATTAAACTGGCATAAATCCTTAGGATTGGGCGCTGAAAATTATCGTTTTCACGACCACGAAAAATTAGCGCACTATGCAAATGCAGCTGCAGATATTGAATTTAATTTTCCTTTCGGATTCAAAGAATTAGAAGGAATACATTCTCGTACCGATTTCGATTTAAAAGCACACGAACAATTCTCAGGTAAAAAATTACAGTATTTTGATACGGAAGAAAATAAAAATTACGTGCCTTATGTAGTAGAAACATCCGTGGGATTAGACAGAATGTTTTTGGCTGTATTTTCAAAAGCATTGCAAGAAGAAACATTAGAGGATGGTTCAACCCGAACCGTGTTGCGTTTGCCTTCTGTTTTAGCGCCTACAAAAGCAGCGGTGTTGCCTTTGGTTAAAAAAGATGGGTTACCTGAAATTGCTAAAGAAATTATGGAAGAATTAAAATGGGATTTTAATGTGGCTTACGATGAAAAAGATGCCGTTGGTCGTCGCTACAGACGACAAGATGCATTGGGAACACCATTTTGTATTACTGTAGATCATCAAACGGTGGAAGACAAAACAGTAACTATTCGTTATAGAGACACCATGCTTCAAGAACGTGTGGCTATTGCCGATTTGAAAAACATCATTGACAAAGAAGTTGCTGTAAGAAATTGGTTAATGAAAATGTAATACGTTTAGAACATAAAAAAAACGCCAAATTCATTGAATTTGGCGTTTTTTTATTTTTTAGCATTTTGGTGTTTTTCAAGTCTAGCTAAAATTCGTTTGTGCATGTGTTTGTAATTGTTTATATCTGCAGCATAATACCTATTATTTTGATGATATGTAGTACTATCAATTTTGTATTTTTTATAAATGTAGTCTTTAGCTTCAATTTTGTTAGCTTGTAAAATATCTGGGGCATTTATTTTTGCTGCTTGTAAGATGGCAATATCATATAAAATATTTTCCATTGTTTCTTCATCCAAAAGTATTTTCGGACGTTTTACAGGATTTTCGTTACAAGCAAAAAATCCAAAAACAAAAACGAATAAAACTATTTTTTTCATTGTTATTCTCTATCAAAAGTTAACCTTTGTCCAGCGATAATATCTTTAACTTTTCCATTGGCGTAAGCCAACTTTCCATTTACAAAAGTATGTGTTACTCTCGATTTAAAATTAATTCCTTCAAATGGTGACCAGCCACATTTTGCAATGATATTCTCTTTTTTTACATTCCAAGGCATGTGAGGATTCACTAAAACTAAATCGGCAAAATAGCCTTCTTTAATAAAACCGCGATTTTCTATTTTGAAAATTTTAGCTGGATTATGACACATTTTTTCAACAATCTTTTCTATAGAAATTTTACCTTTAGAGTAGGACTCCATCATAGCTACTAGTGCATGTTGTACTAATGGGCCGCCACTTGGACAAGTAGTATATGGATTTGACTTTTCTTCTAAAGTATGTGGTGCATGGTCTGTGGCAATTACATCTATTCTATCATCTAAAAGTGCTTTCCAAAGGGCGTCCTTATCTTCTTGGCTTTTAACTGCTGGATTCCATTTAATCAATGAGCCCTTGGTTTCATAATCTGCATCTGTAAACCATAAATGATGAATACAAACTTCAGCTGTTATTTGTTTCTTTTCAAGCGGAATTTTATTTGTAAACAAGTCTAATTCTTTTGCTGTTGAAATATGAAAAACATGCAATCTTGCACCTGTTTTTTTTGCCAATTCAATAACCCTAACAGTTGATTCGTAACATGCTGCTACGCTTCTAATTTCAGGATGTTTTTCTACTGGGATGTCATCACCGTAGATCTCTTTGTATTTCGCAAGATTATTTTTTACAATGGTTTCGTCTTCGCTATGAACGGCTATTAAAAGTTTTGTATTAGAAAATATTTTTTCTAGCGAGGCAGAGCTATCCACTAACATATCACCAGTTGATGAACCTAAAAACAGTTTTAAACCGGCTACATTTTTTGGATTTGTTTTTAAAATTTCTTCTAAATTATCGTTAGTGCCGCCCATCATAAAAGAATAGTTGGCATGAGATGTTTTTGAAGCAATTTGATATTTATCTTCTAAAAGTTCCTGAGTTACTGCATTCGGTACCGTATTGGGTTGTTCAATAAAAGAGGTAATTCCACCAGCAACAGCGGCTTTACTTTCTGATGCAATATCGCCTTTATGTGTAAGTCCCGGCTCTCTAAAATGAACTTGATCATCAATAACGCCAGGAATTAAAAAACTTCCCTCTGCATCAATAATAACACATTCCGAAGATTTAGCACTGATATTATCTGCAATTTGACGAATTTTTTCATTTTCAATTAATACATCTCCTTCAAAGACGATTCCTTCATTTACAATTCTTGCATTTTTAATTAAAAATGTACTCATTTATAGTTTGTTAAATATTTTTCTAATTCGTAACATAATCACGCCAATTACAGCTTCGCGAATAATCGCGCCACTCATCTTTGATTCGCCTAACGTTCTGTCTGTGAATATAATTGGCACTTCTTCTATCTTAAATTTGTTTACAAAGGCACGGTATTTCATTTCTATTTGAAATGCATATCCTACAAATTTAATTTTATCAATATTAATAGTTTCTAAAACATTTCTTTTATAACATATGAAACCTGCAGTGGCATCATGAATTTGCATTCCTGTAATAAATTTTACATAAACAGAAGCAAAATAAGACATCAAAACTCGGTTTAAAGGCCAATTAACCACGTTTACACCTTTGGAGTATCTTGAGCCAACTGCTACATCAGCACCATTTTGACAAGCCAAATATAGTTTTTCTAAATCGTTTGGATTGTGAGAAAAATCGGCATCCATTTCGTAAATAAATGGATAGTTATGCGAAAGCGCCCATTTAAATCCATGCACATATGCAGTTCCTAAACCTGATTTTTTTGTTCGAACTTCTAAAAATAATTTTTCCGGATATTGTTTTTGTAATTCAGCTACTTTATTAAAAGTTCCGTCTGGGGAATTATCATCCACAATTAAAACGTGGAAAGTTGAAGGCAATTGAAAAACAGCATGTATAATCCGTTCTATATTTTCAATTTCGTTATATGTAGGTATAATTACTATTCCTGCTGACATGTTATTTTATTTACGTTACAAAATTAAGTTATTTTTATATTTATTTTCTTAATAATTTTATAATTAATTGAGTTATTTTTTTTGCTATTTTTGTAGCATGAATATCATACAATTATCAGAACGAATTATAGTCAATAAAGATTGGGCCACCTTATTATTTGTGATGGCAATTGCTGTTGTTGCCCTTAACAAAACTATTTTTTCAATTAGATTCAATGAATTTATTAAATTAGGTTATTCTGACAAATATAATAAAGTTTACAAAGACACTAATAATTTATTAAGTTGGTTTACTATTTCCATGTTTGTAATTCAATTAATTTCCTTTTCCTTTTTTATTTTATTGTTGTTAAGCTACTTTAATTATACAAAAGTTGATAATTATATTACATATATTCAAATTATAACGTTTTTATTTGTATTTATTTTATCAAAGTTTTTAATAGAAAAAATCATAGCAACAGTAATAAATTCTGAAAGTTTAGTAGATAAATTTAATCTTATTAAAGTTAATTATAGAGCTTTTTTAGGTTTTGTCTTATTGCCAATTAATATTGTTATGTATTATAATTTTTGGCCTATAAAAGAAGTTTTTTTTATAATACTTAGTGTTTTTTTGCTTTACAACCTTTTCACCTACTATTTTTTAGTAAAAACATTTCAAAAGATGATATTAAGTAAATTGTTTTATTTTATTTTGTATCTTTGCGCGCTTGAAATAGTTCCGTATTATTTCATGTATTATTGGGTAACAAAAAATTAGGAATTTTTAGGTATGTCAAATTTGAAAGTAAAAACGATTTTGGTTTCTCAACCAGAACCTAAAGTGGACAATTCTCCATATCACGATTTGCAAAATAAATTTAAGGTTAAAATTGACTTTAGACCTTTTATTCATATTGAAGGCGTTTCGGCGAAGGAAGTAAGAGCGCAAAAAATTGACTTAAATAATTTTACAGCGATTATTTTTACCAGTAAAAATGCTATAGATCACTTTTTTAGAGTTGCTGAAGAAATGAGATATAAAATCCCCGAAGATTTAAAATATTTTTGTCAATCAGAAGCGGTTGCATTCTACTTACAAAAATATGTGGTGTACAGAAAACGTAAAATTTATGTAGGTCAGAAAGATTTTGCTGATTTGACTCCACTAATAAAAAAGTATAAAGACGAAAAGTTTTTATTACCAAATACAGATCAATTGAATCATGATGTTCCACAAACATTAGACGGTTTGAAAGTTGATTGGAAACAAGGTATTTTTTACAAAACAGTTATGAGTGATTTGTCTGATTTAAAAAATGTTTATTATGATGTTTTGGCTTTTTTTAGTCCGACAGGAATAAAATCTTTGTTTAAGAATTTTCCAAATTTCGAACAAAACAATACTAGAATTGCTGTGTTTGGACCAACCACTCAGAAAGAAGCTTTAGATCACGGATTACGAGTTGACATTTTAGCTCCCGCGCCAGGTACACCATCTATGACAGGTGCTTTGGAAAAATATGTGGCCGAAGCAAATAAAGGAAAATAAATTTTTAAGTTATAAATTAAAAAAGCGTTCAGAAATGAACGCTTTTTTTATAAAAAAAACGCCTTGATTTCAAGACGTTCTATTTGTTGCATTTATTATGTTAGGTATTATAATTTTGGACCTGCTTCAACTAAGGCGGCTCCTTCTTCATTATCTGTATATTGAATAAAATTCTTAATAAAAAGAGAAGCTAAATCTGCTGCTTTTTTATCCCATTCGGAAACAGTTGCATACGTATTTCTTGGATCTAAAATTGTAGCATCAACATCATGTAATGCGGTAGGTACCACAAAATTAAAAACAGGTATAGTTGTAGTCGCTGCTTTTTCAATTGAACCATCTAAAATGGCATCAATTATAGCTCTGGTGTCTTTAATAGAAATTCGTTTTCCAGTTCCATTCCAACCTGTGTTTACCATATAAGCAGTAGCTTGGTGTTTTTCCATTTTTTTTACTAACTCTTCCCCATATTTTGTTGGGTGTAAAGTTAAAAAGGCTTTTCCAAAACAAGCTGAAAATGTAGGTTGTGGTTCAGTAACTCCTCTCTCAGTACCTGCTAATTTAGCGGTAAATCCAGATAAAAAATAATATTTTGTTTGTTCTGGAGTTAATTTTGAAACTGGAGGCATCACTCCAAAAGCATCAGCTGTTAAAAAGATAACTTTAGTAGCATGTCCTGCTTTTGAAATCGGTTTTACAATATTATCAATATGATAAATTGGGTAAGAAACACGTGTATTTTGTGTTATTGAACCATCTTTAAAATCTATTTTACCATTGGCATCAACGGTAACATTTTCCAATAAGGCATCTTTTTTTATGGCTTTAAAAATATCAGGTTCGTTTGCGGCGCTTAAATCAATTGTTTTTGCATAGCAACCTCCTTCAAAATTAAATACGCCATCATGGTCCCAACCATGTTCGTCATCGCCAATTAATTCACGTTTTGGATCTGTTGATAACGTTGTTTTTCCTGTTCCTGAAAGTCCGAAGAAAACAGCAACATCGCCATCTTTTCCTTTATTAGCAGAACAGTGCATAGAAGAAATTCCTTGTAAGGGTAAGTAGTAATTCATCAAGGCGAATAACCCTTTTTTCATTTCTCCACCATACCAAGTACCGCCAATTAATTGGATTTTTTCTGTTAAATTAAAAGCAACATACACTTCAGAATTTAAATGGTGTGCGGCATAATCTTTAAAGGTTGTTTTAGAGCCATTCATCACTACAAAATCGGGTTCGCCAAAGTTGGCTAACTCTTCTGCGGTCGGTCTGATAAACATATTTGTTACAAAATGTGCTTGCCAGGCCACTTCCATTATGAAACGAACTTTTAAACGCGTATTTTCATTTGCGCCACAAAACGCATCTATTACAAAAAGTCTTTTTCCAGATAATTGCGAGGAAGTGGTTGCTTTTAATGCGTTCCAAGTTTCTGTTGAAATAGGTTTGTTATCGTTAACCGCTTTTTCAGAATTCCACCAAATAGTATTTTCTGTTGTACTATCTTTAACAATATATTTGTCTTTAGGAGATCGACCTGTAAACTCACCTGTCATTACATTAACAGCACCAAGTTCTGTTAATTGTCCTTTTTCATAACCTTGTAGTTTGTTATTCAATTCTTCGTTATAAAGTAAATCATATGAGGGGTTGTATACGATTTCTGTAACGTTTTTGATTCCATATTTTTCTAACGAAATCGATTTCGTAAATTGAGCGTAGTTATCCATAAAATTATTAATTATGTTGCTTTTGTTTAAAGTGCAAAATTAGACAATAATTTGACAAAAATACGTTTTCTGTTATTTTTTCGATAAAATAGCGTAAAATAAGTATCCCCAAGATAGAATAAGAATTAGTCCGCCAATTGGAGTTATAGGACCAATTAGTTTTGATTTAATTCCAGTTAAACCATTAGTTGTTAATACATAAATGGAACCCGAAAAAAACAATATACCTGTTATAGTCAAATAAAATATGATTGCTTTTTCCTTTAATGTAATGATTTGCGTCGTGCCAATAAACAATAAAAACAAGGCATGATACATTTGATATTTGACACCTGTTTCAAATGAATTTAATTGTTCAATAGAAAGTATTTTTTTTAGGGCATGCGCTCCAAACGCTCCAAATATAATAGCTAAAAAGCCCAAAGTACATGCTGCAAGTAAAATTTTTTTTTCCATTAATTGTGTTTTATCTCTTCACAAATATAATAAACTTCAAATCAAATTTTTTTATAAATGCTAGTTTTTATTTTTTAGAAATATAACATTTCATTACCTTCGTGTGATATTATAGTAAAATGAGAAAGATATTAATTATAGGAGCAGGTCGATCTGCCTCTTCACTTATAAAATATTTATTAGATAAATCAGAATCAGAAAATTTGTTACTTACAATTGCTGATTTATCAGAAGCATTAGCCAATAAGAAAACGGGAAATCATAAAAATGCACGTGCGATTTCTTTTGATGTTTGCAATGATGAACAACGTAAACAAGAAATTCAACAAGCGGATATTGTTATTTCAATGTTACCGGCTCATCTTCATATTGAGGTAGCTAAAGATTGTATTTTTTATAAAAAAAGTATGATTACGGCATCGTACATTAGTGAAGAAATGAAAAGTTTGGATTCCCAAGCTAAAGAAAACCAAATTGTGTTAATGAACGAAATTGGTTTAGATCCAGGAATAGACCACATGAGTGCCATGAAAATTATGGACGAAATTAAAAGTATAGGGGGAAAAATTATTCTTTTCGAATCTTTTTGTGGCGGATTAGTGGCTCCTGAAAGCGATACCAATTTGTGGAATTATAAATTTACCTGGAATCCAAGAAATGTAGTTATAGCAGGTCAAGGTGGCGCGGCAAAATTCATACAGGAAGGCACTTATAAGTATATTCCTTATTATAAATTATTTAGAAGAACCGAATTTTTAGAAGTAGAAGGTTTTGGTCGATTTGAAGCATACGCTAACAGAGATTCCTTAAAATACAGGGAAATTTATGGTTTACAAAATGCAGAAACCTGTTATCGTGGAACTATAAGAAGAGTAGGTTTTTCAAAAGCATGGGACGTATTTGTGCAATTAGGCATGACAGATGATACCTATATTTTAGATGATTCTGAACACATGAGTAACCGAGATTTTGTGAATTTATTTTTGCCTTATCACCCAACGGATTCAGTAGAAATTAAACTCAGACATCAATTAAAAATTGATCAAGATGATGTAATTTGGGACAAACTTTTGGAGTTAGATTTATTCAGTAAGTCGGTGGTTACGGGTTTAAAAAATGCCACTCCCGCGCAAATGTTAGAAAAAATTCTATCGTATAAATGGACATTACAACCAGAAGATAAAGACATGATTGTGATGTATCATAAAATAGGTTATGAAATTAATGGTGAGCAAAAACAAATTGATTCCACTATGGTTTGCTTGGGCGACGATCAAACTTATACCGCGATGGCAAAAACTGTGGGATTACCCGTAGCCATTGCCACTTTAAAAATATTAAATGGTGAGATACAAACAACTGGTGTGCAATTGCCTATTTCTAAAGAAGTATACTTGCCAATTTTAAAAGAATTAGAACAGTATGGTGTAGTTTTTAAAGAATATGATGTGCCCTACTTTGGATATAATTATTACGATTAAATAAAAAAATCCAAATTCTGAAACTTTCGGAATTTGGATTTACTATTTTAGGTTTATAAGAATTAATCTCTAGATCCTAATATTCGATAAGCCCAATATAATAAAGAAGCTAGCGCACCCAAAGCGGCAACTAAATACGTTCTGGCAGCCCATTTTAAAGAATCTTCGGCCCCCGCGTATTCTTCTTGGCCTAACATATTTTTGTTTTTCAACCAAGCCAAAGCACGATTACTAGCATCATATTCAACAGGTAGTGTAATAAAACTAAATGCCGTTGCTACAGCCATTAAAGCCAAACCAGCAACAGCTACATAAAATCCTATTCCAGATTTTGATGCAAATCCTAAAATAATTCCACCCATAATCAACCATTGCGACATACTTGACGACACATTAACCATCGGTACCATTTTAGAACGCATAGTTAGCCATTCGTAGGCTTGTGCGTGTTGCACGGCGTGTCCAACTTCGTGAGCCGCAACAGCTGCCGCAGCTGCATTACGTTGATTATATACCGCTTCTGATAAATTCACTGTTTTGTCCACTGGATTGTAATGGTCGGTTAATCTTCCTGACGTAGAAATGACTTTTACATCACTAATTCCGTGATCAGCAAGCATTTTTTCTGCAATTTCAGCACCAGACATGCCATTTCTTAAGGTAAGTTTCGAGTAATGTTCAAATTTGCTTTTTAAACGAGCACTCACCAACCAACTAAAAAGAGCAATTGCTCCAATTAAAATCATATAAGGTAAATCAAACATAGTATTTAATTTTAAAAATTTAAAGATACAAATTTATTCTCAAATTATGCGCCAAAGTTAAAAAATGACAAGTTGTCAATATTAATTTATTATTTGTATGATGAAACTAAATATTATTACAATAAATAAAAAGATGCAATTTGTATTAACCATTAAATTCTATTAGAATGTCTTAAAATACAATACCTAATACAAATCGATTATTATTTCTTTCATTAATTGAATTTGCTATATTTCCGTAATCAGACTTCCATTTCCCATTGGTGAAAGCCAATTCATAAGCGCAATTTAATCTGAATTTATAAAATTTATCTTTAAATAGGTAAATAGATAAAGAAGGTCCTGCATAAAACATTTGATTTCTAATAGATAGTAATCCGCCATTTGTATCGGGATTTAAATTATTAAAATCAATTGTATTATTTTTAGAATACAAATCTACTTCTGAAGAGGTTCCTGCTAAACTTAACCCAGAAGTAAATGCAAAATTAGTCTTACTAATCAGGTTATAATGAAAGCGAATACGTCCCGTAAATTGCATATTCTTATTCTTTGATGTTAAATTCTCTTTTTTATTTTCTCCAAATCCAAATTCAAAATCGGAAGAATATTTTTTACCAAAAACGTTAAAGCCAAAAATAAATTCTGCCGGGCTGTTATCTAAAAGTACAACATTTGATGCTTGTAAATTACTATTAAGATTTAAATTATCTTGAATATGCGCATTAACTCCAATATAAAAAGTAGCATCAACATTACTTTTGTTTTTTATTTCATTTTTTTCTTGAGCGGTTCCAAGTTGAAAAGCAACCAATATAGCGGTAAGTATAATTTTTCTCATTTTATTAAAAAAATTTAAGGTTATTCTTACAAAATTAAAATTAGGACAGCTAAAATTTATTAATAATTTGTTAAAATAAATTTACCCAACCAAATTAATAATCTTACCAGGTACAATAATCACTTTATTTGGTGTTCTACCTTGCAATTGTGTTTGCGTTCTTTCGTCTGCCATTACAATTTCTTCAATTTGAGCGGCTGTTAAATCTAACGGTAACTTAATCGTAAATCGCATTTTACCATTGAATGAAACCGGATATTCTTTTTCAGATTCTACCAAATATTTTTCTTCAAATTTTGGAAAAGCAACTGTCGAAATGGAACCTTCATGACCTAAAGCACTCCATAATTCTTCTGCAATATGCGGCGCATACGGTGAAACCAAAATTGCTAAAGGTTCTAAAATAGCTCGATGGTTGCATTTTAATTGTTGCAATTCGTTCACGCAAATCATGAATTGAGAAACCGAGGTGTTGAAGGAGAAATTCTCGATGTCTTCGGTTACTTTTTTAATGGTTTTATGTAACGATTTGTACATGTCTGCGGTTGGTTCATCATTTATAATAACCGAACCGTTATCATCAAAATACAAACGCCATAATTTTTTCAAGAATCCAGAAACGCCAGTAATTCCTGCCGTGTTCCAAGGTTTAGATTGCTCTAATGGCCCTAAAAACATTTCGTATAAACGCAAGGTATCGGCTCCGTATTCTTCACAAATATCATCTGGTGAAACCACATTGTATTTTGATTTCGACATTTTTTCGACTTCACGACCAACAATGTATTTGCCCTCTTCTAAAATGAATTCAGCATTGGCATAATCAACATATAATGGATGTGCTTTGAATTTTTCAATATCTAATTCGTTCGTAATATCATTGATACAAGATAAATCAACGTGAATTGATTGAACATTTTTATCTTTTATCAAACCTCTTGAGAACAAAGTTTTTGAATCTTCACTTCTATACACAAACGCGCTCATTCCTAAAATCATTCCCTGATTGATCAGTTTTTTGAATGGTTCTTCGGTGGGTGCATACCCTCTGTCTTTTAAAAATTTATTCCAAAAACGAGAGTACAATAAATGTCCGGTTGCGTGTTCGCTTCCGCCAATATATAAATCGACGCTTTCCCAATATTTAAGAGCTTCTTCGCTTGAGAATTCGTTTTCATTTTGCGCATCCATATAACGCATCCAATACCAAGAAGAACCTGCCCAACCTGGCATTGTGTTTAATTCTAAAGGGAAAATTGTATCATTATCAATTAATTCGCAATTCGTAATTCGTAATTCGTTTGTGTCCCACGCCCATACCGTTGCGTTGCCTAATGGCGGTTGTCCGTCTTCGGTAGGTAAATACTTTTCTACTTCTGGTAATACAATGGGCAAGTGTTTTTTGTCAATCATTTGTGGTAAGCCATTCACATAATAAACTGGAAAAGGTTCGCCCCAATAACGTTGACGAGAGAAAACAGCATCGCGTAATCGGTAATTTACTTTGGCATTTCCTGCACCTATTTCTTCTAAAGCTTCGATGGCTTTTTTTGTTCCGTTTTTGTAATCTAATCCGTTTAAGAAATTAGAATTTACCAATTCAAATCCGCCTTTTTCCCCATATGCGGCTGCTGAAATATCTTGGTTGAAAATATTTTTTATTTCGGGCATTCCGTTCGCTCCTTTGAAGAAATTCGCGAAAGCATAATCACGCTCATCGCCACATGGAACGGCCATAACAGCACCTGTTCCGTAACCCGCCAACACATAATCGCCAATCCAAACCGGAATGGATTCTTTTGTGAAAGGATGTTCGGCATACGCTCCAGAAAATACGCCTGAAATCGTTTTTACATCAGCCATTCTTTCACGTTCTGAACGTTTTGCTGTGGCTTCCACATAAGCTTCCACCGTTGCTTTTTGTTCTGGAGTGGTAATTTGAGCCACCAATTCGTGTTCGGGTGCCAATGTCATAAAGGTCACTCCGAAAATCGTATCAGGGCGAGTAGTGAACACTGAAATTCTGAATTCTGAATTCTGAATTCTGAATTCTACGTGAGCTCCGACTGATTTTCCAATCCAATTGCGTTGTGATTCTTTAATGGATTCACTCCAATCGATATCGTTTAAACCTTGTAATAATCGTTCTGCGTAAGCAGAAATTCGCATAGACCATTGGGTCATTTTCTTACGAACAACTGGATGTCCACCACGTTCTGAAACGCCGTTTACAATTTCGTCATTCGCTAAAACGGTTCCTAAGGCCGCACACCAGTTTACTTCGGTTTCGGCTAAATAGGTTAATCTATATTGTAATAAGATTTTTTGTTGTTGTTCTGATGAAAAAGCGTTCCATTCGGCTGCTGAAAACGCTGTGATATTTTCATCGCAAACGGCATTAACTTGCGCATTCCCGTTTTTTTCAAATTCTTGCATTAAGGTGCAAATACTTTCCGCTTTATCGGTTTTTTTATTATACCAAGATTCAAATAGTTGGATGAAAATCCATTGGGTGTGTTTGTAATAATCTGGATTTGACGTGCGTACTTCTCTACTCCAATCAAATGAAAAACCAATTTTATCCAATTGTTCACGGTAACGAGCGATATTTTCACGCGTTGTTTTTTCGGGATGTTGCCCCGTTTGAATGGCATATTGTTCTGCAGGTAACCCAAAGGAATCGTACCCTTGTGGATGCAATACATTAAACCCTTTATGACGTTTGTATCTTGCAACAATATCAGAAGCGATATACCCTAACGGATGCCCCACGTGTAACCCTGCTCCCGATGGATAAGGGAACATATCTAATACATAGTATTTAGGTTTTTCCGAAGTGTTACTTGCTGCAAAAGTGTTATTTTTTGCCCAATATTGTTGCCATTTGGCTTCGATTTTTTCGTGGAAATATTTCATTTCTATTTTCTATAGTCTGTTTTCTGATTTACATTATCGGTTTTAACCGAAAAATAAGGTGCAAATTTACATTTTTATATACTAATGTTAAAACTTTGTTGTTATATTCTATGTAAACAAAATTTCTTTACTATTTTTACACCATAATTAGTAAACTTATGGCACAATCATTTGAACAATATCAACGTAGAAGATTAATTTCTTCTTATTTTTCAGTAGTTTTTAGTATTTTTTTAGTGTTGTTTTTATTAGGAGCTTTAGGATTATTTGTAATTAATTCTGAAAAAATTTCGAACGATTTTAAAGAAAACATTCCTATGAGTGTCTATTTTAAAGATGAAGCGAATGATACGATTCTAAATGCTTTTGATACAGAATTGAAAAATTCAAAATTTATTAAATCGTATGATTTTGTAACCAAAGCGGAAGCAGCTAAAAACAATCCGGATATAGTAGGTAAAGATTTTATGGAGTTTTTAGGGTTTAATCCGTTACAAAATTCTTTTGATATTCATTTAAAAAGTGAATATGTAACCAAAGAAGAAATAAAAAAAATAGAAAATAATTTTAAAAGAAATGGTAATATTTCTGACATCATTTACGATAAAGAATTAGTAGAATTAGTCAACGAAAATGTATCTGAAATTAGTTTTTGGATTTTAATTATTAGCGCGGTTTTAACTTTTGTAGCGATGTTGTTAATTAATGGCTCTATTCGTTTGTCGGTTTATTCACATCGATTTACCATAAAAACAATGCAAATGGTTGGAGCTACAAAAACTTTTATCAGAAAACCTTTTATTAAAACCAGTATTTTATTAGGAATAATTGGTGCCGTTTTAGCGATTATTGGTTTGGTATTTTTAGCATTTTATATTGATGGTTTATTTCCAACTTTAGGCATTGCAAAAGATTATGCATCTATAGCTATTGTGGCTTTTGGTGTATTGTTAATAGGTATTATTATTACTTGGTTGAGTACCTATTTTGCAACTACTCGTTTCTTAAATTTAAGAACCGACGATTTGTACTAGTTTAGTGAAAGGGAATAGTAATTAGTGAATAGCATTTTTATAAAAATATTATGAAAGAAAACACAAAACAGCCAGAATTTTTATTCAGTGCGTCCAATTATAAAATATTAATTATCGGATTAGTAGTTATTGCTTTAGGATTTATTTTAATGAGCGGTGGTGCCAACGAAGATCCAAATGTATTTAATGAAGACGTATTTAGTTTCAGAAGAATAAGATTAGCGCCAACGGTTGTTTTAATCGGTTTTGGAATTACAATTTATTCTATTCTTAAAAAAAGTAAATAGTAATTAGTGATAAGTAATTAGCTTAACCTATTTTACTAATCACTATTAACTTTTCACTAATCACTATCAAATGGATTTTCTACAAGCTATAATTATTGCCATTATTGAAGGCATAACAGAATATTTACCCGTTTCTTCTACTGGTCATATGATTTTTACAAGTTCTTACTTCGGAATTGAAAAAGAAGAATTTGTAAAATTATTTCAGGTTTCTATACAATTTGGTGCCATTTTAGCAGTAGTAGTTTTGTATTGGAAAAAGTTTTTTGATTTTTCGAAACTACAATTTTTTATAAAATTGGCATGTGCGGTTATTCCCGCTTTAATTTTAGGAAAATTATTTGATGATAAAATAGAAGCCGTTTTAGAACATCCTACTCCAATTGCGATGGTATTAATTATAGGAGGAATTATTTTATTATTCGTAGATAGATTTTTTAAAAATCCAACTATTCATTCAGAAGAAGATATTACCATAAAAAAAGCAATTACCATTGGTTTTTGGCAATGTTTGGCTATGATGCCAGGCACAAGCAGAAGTGCTGCCAGTATCATTGGAGGAATGCAACAAGGGCTATCTCGACAAGCAGCTGCAGAATTTTCTTTCTTTTTAGCCGTGCCAACAATGTTAGCAGTTACTTGTTATTCGGTGTTTTTGAAAACCTATGATAAAAGTGGTTTAAAAGGGTTTGAGTTAATTTTGAAAACAGAAGACAATACTAAAATGTTTATTTTTGGAAATTTAGTTGCCTTTGTGGTAGCTGTTTTAGCTATTAAATTTTTCATTGAAATCATTAAAAAATACGGATTTAAACCTTGGGGTTGGTACAGAATTATCGCAGGAATGCTCTTATTAGCTTACTTTAATTTATACAAATAATGAAAGCAGAAGACTACCAAGAAGGACAAATTTTATTGATTGATAAACCACTAAAATGGTCTTCTTTTCAAGCCGTTAATAAATTAAAATTTGGCTTAATAAAGGAATTAAAATTACCCAAAAAATTCAAAATTGGTCACGCCGGAACTTTAGACCCATTGGCTTCTGGTTTGTTACTAATTTGTACAGGAAAATTTACAAAAAGAATAGAAGAATTACAAGGTCAAGCTAAAGAATATACTGGAACTATTACGGTTGGCGCCACAACACCTTCATACGATTTAGAAACAGAAATTAACGCTACTTTTCCAACGGAACATATAACAGAAGCTTTAATTTACGAAACGTTACCGCAATTTATAGGTGAAATAGATCAAAAACCACCTGTTTTTTCAGCCATTAAAAAAGATGGAAAACGATTGTACGAATCGGCTCGTGCTGGCATTGAAGTGGAAATAAAAACCAGAAAAGTTATGGTTTCCGAATTTGAAATAACCAGAATAGCCTTACCCGAAATAGATTTCAGAATTGTATGTAGTAAAGGAACGTACATTCGCTCCATCGCTTACGATTTTGGTTTGGCTCTTAATTCTGGAGGTCATTTAACGGCACTTCGTAGAACAAAAATCGGTGATTATTCGGTGAAAAATGCTACGGAACCTGAAGCTTTTATTGAAGGATTACAACAATCTCCTTCATTGTAGAAATCCCTTTATCGTCTAAATACCATTTTTGTAAAGCTATTTTTGCAGGTTCATCTACAATTCCATTTTTAGCTTTATACTCTATAATTATGTTTTTTGCACCTTCTGGTCGTGGTCCCCAATGATTGATAAGGTTTGCGTTTTCATCTAAAATCAGTAATTTTGGAATGGATTTAGCCCCATTGGTTAAAAACAGATTGATTAATTCTTCATTTTCATCACGAAACACTAATTTCAAATCTATATTTTTAGAAGCTTCAGACATTAATTTGATAACGGGTAAAATCTGAGCCGCATCGCCACACCAGCCTTCTGAAATCACTAACCAAGTTTGTTTAGATTTTATATTTTGTAGCGTTTTTTCTACTTCGATATCTAATTTAAGTGTTTTTTCTAACCGGTTCATACGAATTTCATTCAATTCCGAATAATGTAATAAATCGGCACTTTGTTCCTTACCTGTCGATTTCCCTTCGCCAATTAATTTCGAAACAATAATTCGATATTCAGTATATGAATGGCTATTTTGTAAAGCAGATTGGATGATAGATAACATAGCTGATAAATTGTTTTTACAAATTTAAAAATAAATAATGAGCAATTGTAAACTAAAAGTTAAATAGAAATGATGTTTCTAAATTAAATTGTTTTTTTGATTGCAGATTATAATTATATTTGCAACACTAAAAACAACACCATGAGTTACAAAAGAATCCTTCTTAAATTAAGCGGAGAAGCCTTAATGGGCGAAAGACAGTACGGAATTGATCCGAAAACTTTAGCAGATTACGCTTCAGAAATTAAGCAAATTCACGACCAAGGTGTAGAAATTGCCATTGTTATTGGCGGTGGAAATATTTTTAGAGGTGTAGCAGGCGCAAGTAACGGAATGGATAGAGTGCAAGGCGATTATATGGGAATGTTAGCCACTGTGATAAACGGAATGGCATTACAAGGCGCATTAGAAGATGCAGGAATGCAAACTCGTTTGCAAACCGCATTAAAAATTGAAGCTATTGCCGAACCTTATATTAAAAGAAGAGCTACAAGACACTTAGAAAAAGGCAGAATTGTAATTTTTGGTGCCGGAACTGGAAATCCATATTTTACTACTGATACAGCTGCCGTTTTAAGAGGAATTGAAGTAAATTGCGATGTAATTTTAAAAGGAACTCGTGTAGATGGAGTTTATTCAGCAGATCCTGAAAAAGACCCAAGCGCTGTAAAATATGACACCATAACTTTTGATGATGTGTTAGCCAAAGGATTAAATGTAATGGATACAACTGCTTTTACATTGAGCCAAGAAAATAAATTGCCAATTATTGTTTTTGATATGAACAAAAAAGGGAATTTATCAAAAATTTGTAACGGAGAAACGATAGGAACAACAGTGACAATTTAATTACGAATTTAGATTTACGATTTACGAAATTGGATTTTATTATATTGGAATTTTAAAATAAATAAAATGACAGAAGAAATTAACTTTATTATTGATAGCGCAAAAGAATCTATGAATGGTTCGGTAGCGCATTTAGAAAAAGAATTTTTAAACATTAGAGCAGGAAAAGCCTCTCCGCAAATGTTAGGAAGTGTTTTTGTAGATTATTATGGTGCTCAAACCGCCTTGTCGCAAGTGGCCAATGTTGTAGCTGCAGACGCAAGAACTTTAACCGTTACGCCATGGGAAAAAGCGATGTTACAACCTATTGAAAAAGCGATTTTGATTGCTAATTTAGGGTTGAACCCGATGAACAATGGCGATAATATTATCATTAGTATTCCCGCTTTAACAGAAGACAGAAGACGCGAATTGGTAAAACAAGCTAAAGCAGAAGCAGAAGATGCCAAAGTAGGTATTAGAAACGCCAGAAAAGATGCCAATAGCGATATCAAAAAAGAAGAAAAAGACGGAACATCTGAAGATATTTGTAAAATTGCTGAAGATTCCGTGCAGAAATTAACAGATGCTTTTATTAAGAAAATTGATGAAATTTTTGTAGCAAAAGAAGCGGAAATTATGAAAGTATAACCGCATACAACTTTCAATACTTAAAAATCCAAATTCTAATTTGTAAAAGGAATTTGGATTTTTTATTTCATTTTCCCAACCAACTCTTTCAAATACACGTTCATATCTAAAAACTCAAAATCAATAGCGGTTTTAATTTTATTTGTATCGTGAGTTTCTAAATTATATAAAGCGTTTATGGTAGCTTTTGTTAACATTCTTTTTCTAAAAAATAGCTTCGCCAAAACAAACTCAAAGATTCGAATGATTTGTAATTGCCACTTCTTTATTTCAAATTTTGGTTTTTTTAATTTGTTGGTTGAGGTTCTCGATGCCAAACTAGCTGCAATACTATCAAATAGTTCCTTGTAAGTTATATCTTCGGCAACTAAAATAAAGCGTTCGCCAGAAATGGTACTTTTCATTAAAGTCGTCATCGCTTTTACAACATCTTCTACAGCTATAATCCCAAGTTTACCTTGCGTGTAAAATAATTGTCCGTTTTTTATATTTTGAACGAATAAACTGCTGCCTTCATTCGGAAATCCATACCCAAAAATCACGCCTGGATTGATAATTACTACTTCCAATCCTTCTTGAAACCCACGCCAAACTTCCATTTCTGCACCAAATTTAGAAATAGAATAATCGCTTCTTACAGCTTCGTTGTTTCTTTCTGTTTCTTCATTTATCAATAAATTATGTTCCGTTCCGTTTCCTAATGCAGAAATCGAACTTACATAACATAGTTTTTTTACATTAGAAGTTAAGCAACAATTTACCACATTTGCTGTTCCAACAATATTATTTTGGTACAGTTTTTCCTCATCTTTTGGATTAAAAGATACCAACGCCGCACAATGATATACATAAGAAATATTAGAAAAAGCAGTTTCAAGAGCAGGAATATTTAAAAGATCAGCTTTAACCCAATCAATTTTTTCAAATTCAGAAAGCTTGTTATCTTTTTGGAATAATTGTTTAACGTGATTAAGTTTTTTTTCTGATCTATATATTGCTCGAATGCCATTCTCATCTTGAGAAAGCCTCAACAATAAATGAAAACCAACTAAACCTGTTCCGCCTGTAACTAATATCATGTTGTAAAATTAGTGAAAAATTGAAATACAAAGTAGCTTCTAATAAAGAAAAAATGAGTATAAATAATCTAAAATTCGCATTTCTAAAACTCAAAAATTCGCCCTATATTTGCATTTTAAATGAACATTTGGAGATTATGAAGCATATCAGAATTATAGATTTATTAGAAAACACAAAAACGTTACAAGAAGTAAACGCAAAAGGTTGGGTAAGAACGTTTAGAAACAATCAGTTTGTAGCGTTAAATGATGGTTCAACGCTTAATAATATTCAGTGTGTGGTTGATTTTGAAAACACACCTGAAGAAACGCTAAAACGAATCACTACGGGTGCCGCTATTTCTGTGACTGGAACTTTAGTGGAAAGTCAAGGCGCTGGACAAAAAGTAGAAATCCAAGTAACTAAACTTGAAATTTTAGGCGATTCTGATGCGGAAAAATTTCCAATACAACCCAAAAACAAACCAAGTTTAGATTTTCTTAGAGAAAATGCACACTTGCGTACCCGAACCAATATGTTTGGTGCGATTATGCGTGTGCGCTCTACATTGTCTTTTGCGGTGCATAAGTATTTTCAAGAAAAAGGATTTGTGTATGTAAATACGCCAATTATTACAGGTTCTGATGCTGAAGGCGCTGGAGAAATGTTTCAAGTTTCGGCTTTGCCTTTTGATAATACACCAAGAACTGAAGACGGAAAAGTAAATTACAAAGAAGACTTTTTCGGTAAACAAACTAATCTTACGGTTTCTGGGCAATTAGAAGCAGAAACGTATGCCATGTCTTTAGGGCAAGTGTATACTTTCGGACCTACTTTTCGTGCGGAAAATTCAAATACATCACGTCACTTAGCTGAATTTTGGATGATTGAACCAGAAGTGGCATTCAATGATTTGGCTGCGAATATGGATTTAGCGGAAGATTTTATTCAAAATGTAATAAAATACACGATAGATAAATGTCCTGAAGATTTGAAGTTTTTAGAAAACCGTTTAATCGAAGAAGAAAAGAACAAACCACAAGCGGAACGTAGCGAAATGGCTTTGCTAGAAAAATTAAATTTTGTTTTAGAAAACAATTTTAAACGTGTTTCGTACACCGAAGCTATTGATATTCTTAAAAATTCGAAACCAAATAAAAATAAAAAATTTCAATATTTAATTGACGAATGGGGTGCCGATTTACAATCAGAACACGAACGTTTCTTAGTAGAAAAACATTTCAAATGTCCTGTAATTTTATTTGATTATCCTGCCAAAATTAAAGCATTTTACATGCGATTAAATGATGGAACCGAACCAGGAAAAGAAACGGTAAGAGCTATGGATATTTTATTTCCTGGAATTGGAGAAATTGTTGGAGGTTCGCAACGTGAAGAACGTTTAGAGGTTTTAATTGAAAAAATGAAAGCATTAGGTATTGATGAAGAAGAATTATGGTGGTATTTAGATACCAGAAGATTCGGTTCAGCGGTGCATTCAGGTTTCGGATTAGGTTTTGAAAGATTGGTGTTGTTTGTTACGGGTATGACTAATATTCGCGACGTAATTCCTTTCCCAAGAACGCCTGATAATGCAGAATTTTAGAAACTAGGTTAGACGTTTAGTTGTTTATTTGTTTAGTTGGTTTTATCAACGCCTTAACAAATAAACGATTAAACACATAAACCAAAAAGACAATATGCTTAAACACAGTTTAAATTTCAAATTATCGCAAAAATTATCGCCTCAACAAATTCAGTTGATGAAGTTGATTCAATTGCCTACGCAAGCCTTTGAGCAACGTTTGCAAGAGGAAATGGTTGAAAACCCAGCTTTAGAAGGAAGTTTAAACGACAATAACGAATCGTTAGAGGATTATAATGATACGTCAAATGACGAAGATACTTATGATGATTACGATAACGACCAAATAGATACTGGCGATATTAATATTGATGAATATTTAAGTAATGATGATACGCCAGATTATAAATATCAAAGCAATAATTACAGCGATGATGATGAAGACCGAACGTTGCCTATGGCAGCACAAATTAGTTTTCATCAAGATTTAATTAATCAATTAAATACGTTTATTCTTTCGGATAACGATAGAGAAATTGCTGAGTTTTTAGTAGGGAGCATTGAAGATTCAGGTTATATCAGAAGAACCATTCAGGATATTGTTGACGACATGGCGTTTACGCAAGGGGTATATACCGATGAGAAATCCGTTGAAAAAGTATTGCATATTGTGCAACAGTTAGAACCTTCTGGAGTTGGCGCAAGAGATTTACAAGAATGTTTGTTGATTCAATTAAAACACAAAACACCAACAGAATCGGTTAATTTAGCCATAGCTTTAATCGACAAACAATTTGATGCGTTTACTAAAAAGCATTACGATAAATTACTGCAAAAATTTGATTGCTCTAAAGAACAATTAAAAAAAGCTATTGAAGAAATAGAAAAATTAAATCCGAAACCGGGAGGCAGTTATGATAGCAATAGTAGAATAATTGAACACGTAGTTCCTGATTTTACAATTCGTATTGTTGATGGCGAATTAGAATTGCTTTTGAACGGAAGAAACGCACCAGAATTGCACGTGTCAAAAGACTATCAAGAAATGCTGCAAACGTATAAAGTTTCTAGTGAAAAGTCGAATTCACAAAAAGATGCGGTACAGTTTATCAAACAAAAATTAGATTCTGCCAAATGGTTTATTGATGCGATAAAACAACGTCAGGAAACACTTTTTGTTACGATGAATGCGATTATGTATTTCCAACAAGAATACTTTTTAGAGGGTGAAGAATCTAAGCTAAAACCAATGATTCTAAAAGATATTGCCGACATGATTGGTTTAGATATTTCTACCATTTCACGAGTAGCAAATAGTAAATATGTAGACACGCCTTACGGAACAAAACTAATCAAAGAATTCTTCTCTGAAGCGATGAAAAACGATCAAGGTGAAGATGTTTCTACCATTGAAATAAAAAATATTTTAGAACGTGTTATTTCGGAAGAAGATAAAAGCAAACCCTTGCCTGATGAAGATTTAGCAGCAATTCTTAAAGAAAAAGGATTTCCTATAGCAAGAAGAACTATTGCTAAATACCGAGAACAATTAGATATTCCTGTGGCAAGATTGAGAAAAAAAATGTAACTTTTTTAAACTTTCAAAACCGCTTCAATTGATAATAAACTATCTTTTAAAACCATTTTCATATATTTTCCATCCTATTTTTATTTCTATGTATGGGTCAATTTTATATTTCTTTTTCACAAATAACAGCAATTATTTGGCAGAAATGTACTTGTCATGCATTCAAATTTTTATTCTTACGATACTTTTACCGATTAGTTTTTATTCGGTATTAAGAATTTTTAAAAAAATAAAATCATTCACAGAAGCTACTCTTGAAGAAAGAAGATTGCCCATTTTTATTCAACTGATACTGTTATATTTGCTATTAAGATTTACAGTTTTAGAAACCCATTTTCCAGAATTATTTAAGTTTTTTCAAGCGGGTTTTATCAGTGCTTTTTTAGTCTTTATTACTGTACTGTTTCGATTTAAAGCTAGTTTGCATATGATAGGTTGCACTTCATTAGCAGTTTTTGTCTTTCTGTTTACGAGTTATTTAGAAATAGCCGCACTTAATACTGTAGCAGTTTTAATACTGTGTATGGGATTTGTAGCCTCTTCAAGATTATATATGAAAGCACATACTCCAATAGAATTAATAGGAGGAATAGCTATAGGCGGTTTGCCACAAATTTTAGTTTGGTTTTATAATATATAAAAGATAAAACCAACATTGAAATTACTCATTTTGGAACCTTCTTTGAAGATTGGATTTAAACCATAATAAATATAAGGGTTCCAAGTATTAAATCCAACAGAAATATAAGCGCCATATTGCCAACGATTTATTTCGTCTGAAATAGATTCTTTAGTACTTTCAGTTGTAGACTCTAATTTTAATTTTGAATTAAATACATAACTGGTTTTTATTCCAGTATAAATCCTCCAAAAGCTGTGACTATTTTGGGTGGAATTTCGCCACCTAATTTCTAATGGAAAATCCATGCTATGCGTAGTAATTATGGTTCTAATATTTTCAGAAGTGGTGTTTTCTGTAGCGCCAACAATTTCTTCAGAATTTATAAATTGTTTAATATTATTGTACGAATAGCCAATTCCTGGTGCGATAGCCCAATGTCTGTTTTTTGAAATAGGAAAATCTCTTAAAATTCCAAAAGTTATTCCAGGGGAAAAAGAAAACTGCTTAAATCCATCTGGACGATTTTGTACTAAATTATAACTTAATGAGGCGTAAAATTGGTCTTCTCTGTAAAGTGAATCCATTTCAATTGGCTTTATTTCTTGCGAGAAACAAAAAAAGGGAATCCATAAAAAAAATAATATTCTCATGTGTAATAGTTATTGTTTTTTAATTGTCTAAAACCACATAGTTTTGCAGAGAGGAAGGGATTCGAACCCTCGATATGTTGCCATATACACGCTTTCCAAGCGTGCGCCTTCAGCCACTCGGCCACCTCTCTAGTTTTAATCATTCATTTCGCCGCGTAAAGACGTTTCAAAAATAGTCTTAAAAACCGAGTTAGCCACGTTTTGGCCTAACAAATACATTAATTTTGTTATTGCTGCTTCAGTTGTAATATTTTTTCCAGAAATTAAACCAATTTCTTTTAATCTTGTGCTGGTTTCATAGGCACCCATTAAAACACTCCCGCCGCTGCATTGTGTTACATTAATAATGTGTAAGCCGCGTTGTATAGCATTTTCTATTTCATCAATAAACCAATCTTCCATGGGTGCATTTCCAGATCCATAGGTTTCTAAAACTACCCCTTTTAAATTTGGAGTGTGTAAAATAGCGTGTAAAATGCTTTTGTTTAAACCTGGAAACAATTTTAAAATTAAAACATTGTCATCAAAATGGGTATTAACTTTTAATTTTTTAGAAATTTTTTCTTTTAGAAGTACTTCATTATTTACATTCAAATGCACGCCTGACTCTACAAGTTCAGGAAAATTTGGCGATGTAAACGCATTAAAATGTTCGGCACTTATTTTAGTAGTTCGGTTTCCTCGGTATAATTTATATTCAAAATAAAGGGAAACTTCTTGAATAACTGGTTTTCCTTTTTCTTGCAAAGAAGCAATTTGAATGGCGGTTATTAGGTTTTCTTTTGCATCAGTACGTAAATCGCCAATAGGTAATTGAGAGCCTGTAAAAACAATTGGTTTGTTTAAATTTTCGAACATAAAACTTAACGCAGAAGCACTGTAAGACATGGTATCCGATCCATGTAGCACCACAAAACCATCAAAATCCGCATAGTTTTCTTCTATAATTGCCGCTATTTTTTGCCAATCTGAAATTTGCATATTAGACGAATCAATTGGTTTTTCAAACGAAACGGTTTCAATATGGCACTCTAACAATTTAAGTTCGGGAATACCTTTTAGAAGTTTTTTAAAATCAAAAGCCTTTAGCGCTCCAGAATCGGCATCTTTAATCATGCCAATTGTTCCGCCGGTATAAATTAATAAAATAGTTGGCTTTTGATTTGCTTTCAATTTATTGGTATTTTAATTTATTAATCACTGGATTGGCGTACATAGCTAAGAAACTTTCTTTCATTTTAATGTCATCTGCATTTATTCTTAACTCTAATCTTCGCTCAAAAAGTTGTTTTTCTTTTTCGGTATAATTATCAGAATAAGTGCTGGTTTGATGAAGTAGGTCATAAGCTATATAATTTGTAGGCCAAATTTTGTAAGACTTCAAAATAGAATCGTCAATAACTTTTGCTACTGCTGACAATTGTTTGTTTGTATTAGTTGTTTCTTCAGAAATTAGATCTAATTCTTCATATAAAACATCTCCTATATGAATGTGAATACGTTTTTTTTGCCCAATAATTCCGCTTAAAAGGGTAATAAAATCTTCGTTTTTTTCTTTAGTATAAATTTCATCATTTGCTTCTGCCATTAATTGAGGAATTTTTAGGGCATCCGTTGGATCATATTCATAAGAAATAGAAACCGGAACAATTTTTATTTTCTTAAAAAAATCCATATTATTTTTTTCATCGGAAGCCATGGCAATCATTTTTAAAACCCCAGAATGTGTAGCATCATTTCCATCCTTAGTTCTTCCTTCTCGCTGTGCTATCCATACGGAACGATTTTCTTTCGATACCAATCGATACATATATTCAGAAAGTAATTTAGAACTTTCTAATAGCTCTCTTGGTGAAAGATTTCTTTGGACTAAAAAATTTCTGTTTAGTCTGGAAAGCATTAGTAAAAAATCTTTTTTCACTAAATTATCTCCAATGGCAGATGCCGTCATTACTAAACCATGTTCGTGTAAACATACGTTTAATAAACTGGTATCTAAAATTATATCTCTGTGATTTGAAATGAAGAAATAAGCGGTATTTGGTTCTAATTTTTCAAAGCCAGATGTTGTAAGTCCGTCAGAACTTTTTTCTAATATTTTTTTTATGGCGTGGTACGCAAAATTAATTTGAAAATCTCTTATTGAATGTGTACGAAGCAATTGCTCTTTCCAGACTGATTCCTCCGTGTCTGGATACGCAAAATCCACCAATGCTTTCATCATAGGATGATTTATAGAAGCACGAATTGCATCGTTTACTTCTGCATCATAAAAGGGACGTATTTTATCAAATTTAGACATACTTTATTTTATATCTACAAAAAAACGAAAAAAATAGGAATTATACATTAACAAATTTTAAAATCCGAAGATATCTTTGCTGTTTTGTGTGGTAATTGCCGCTATATCTTCCATTGGTAACTTATAAATTTCAGATAATTTTTCTGCAACTAATTTAATATAACTACTTTCATTGCGTTTCCCTCTAAATGGTACGGGAGCTAAATAAGGTGCGTCGGTTTCTAAAACAATATGTTTGAGGTCAATTTCATTTAAAAACTGATCAATTTTTCCGTTTTTAAAAGTGGCTACGCCACCAATTCCTAATTTCATACCACAAGAAATGGCTTGTTTTGCTTGATTGAAATCTCCAGTAAAACAATGAAAGATTCCCCATAATTCTGCTGATTTTTCTTGTTCTAAAATTTCAAAAACTTCGTTAAATGCATCTCTACAATGAATATTTATGGGTAGTTCATATTGTTTGGCGAGTTGTATTTGCTTTACAAAAACGTCTTGCTGTTGTTTTAAAAATGATTTATCCCAGAATAAATCAATGCCAATTTCGCCAATTGCTGCAAATTTTCTATTGGCTAATTCGGAAATCACGTACGCCAATTCCTCTTCATAATTTTCTTTAACATAACAGGGATGTAGCCCCATCATTAAAAATATATTTTCCGGATATTGCGCTTCTAAATCGTACATTTTCTGAGTATAACTACTATCTATAGAAGGTACAAAAAGTCTTGAAACCCCTGAATCAATAGCGCTTTGAATCATTTTTTCTCTGTCTTCAGAAAATTCTTCAGAATATAAATGGGTATGTGTGTCAGTTAAAATCATTTTATTTTTTAATAAACCATTAAATTACAACCTCTTATGTCAGAATTATCAAATCGTCCTAATACTTCAAAAGTCATATTGTGGTGTTTTTTCCCTAAATCTTGCGTAGCGATAAAGGAACAGGAATTAATATTCGCTAAATCAATAACATTGATGCCGCCGGTTTTTCCATTCTCAACGTATTGTAAAGCGTCTTCTGCATCTCTAATTAGTACGTCCATCCATATGGGACACTCAAAAATACCGTTTCCTAACGAGTAGGCTTGAGATAAGAGTTCGGTCATTCCGTATTCCGAATGTATGGTGTTTACTCCAAATCCTTCGCAAAGCGTTTGGTGCAATTCTTCACGAATGATTTCTTTTCGTTTGCCTTTCATACCACCAGTTTCCATTACGATGGTATTTTTTAGATTGAATTTTTTGTATTCAATTAAGTCTAATAAAGCATATGTAACCCCTATCAAAAGAATATTCTGGCCTTCATTTTCAAGTTCGATAATTTTATTGGCAAGTTGTTCTAAATTATTTAAATAGAAGCCACTGTCTTTATGATTACTTTTTGTAATCCAATCGTTAACCATATAAATTAAAGAAGAACCCTCTCTTTCTAAATAAGATGGAAGTAAAGCTAAAACACAATATTCTTGAATATTACCATAAAATTGAGCGAAAGCAATGGAATAGCTGTTTTCGTAAATTGAAATATCTGTAACAAAATGTTGGCTAGTTTGTGTGCCTGTTGTGCCGCTACTGGTAAAAATTGTTTGCGCTTGTTCAAAATTAGAGACTATTGTTTCCGATTTAAAAAACTGTATAGGTAAAAATGGAATGGCATTTATTTGCTTAACATTACTTGGACATTTGCCTAAATGATTACAAAAAGCTTGATACACTTTGTTGTTTTCGTATTGATGACGAAAAACTTTTAAAGTAATTTTTTCAAATTCTTTTTTAGAGGAAATAGCAAAAATGTCATCTTGTGAAATCATGCAACAAAAGTAGAAAAAGATTATTAGTTGTAAGTATTTTTTCTAGTTTTAGATATAAAAAAAGCACCAATGTTAATTGGTGCTTTCTTGAATATGTTTTTAAAACTAATTATTCAATAATTAATTTTTTAGTTGCCGTTTTTCCTTCTTCAGAAATTTTTACAATGTACATTCCTGGAGTTAAACCAGTAATATTTACAGCATTATTACTTACTTTCGAATTGATTACTTCTTTTCCCAAAACATTGATTACAGAAACGTTGATTTCACTATTTAAAGCAGTTTCAATAAATAAATTATTTTTTGTTGGATTTGGATACATTTTTAATCCATCAATTTGAGAGAAAGAGTTAGTTGATAAAACAGAAGCCCCAGGACTACTAAAAGAAATGTTATCAAAACTAGCAGTAGCACCGTTGTAGGCTCTAAATTGTAGTTGAAAAACAGTAGCACTTGCAGGAACAGTAGAAGAAACAGTTACTTGGGTCCAAGAAGTTGCTTGAGCAAGATATGTGTTATTATTTCTTAATGGATCATCTGATGAACCTGTTGTTCCAGGAGGATTTATTGGAGTTGTTGGATTAGCACTAGTTGGGTTAAAAAATACACTCCAAATTCTAGCAGTATTACCTGTTGTTGCTCCGTCTGTTCTAGCTGCTTTGTACCAAAAAGATACATTTACTGTAGCTCCAGGAACAACAGTAAATTTTTGATCAAAACCAGTTGTAGCAGTAGCGATATATTTTACAGAAAAGCTGTCATCTTGACCTTCGGTTGTTATGTGAGTCGGTAAAACGTATAAAGGATTTGAACCAGTTCCTCCACCTGTAGAGGACCATTCAGTTAATCCATTCACGAAAGAAGGGTTATTTACTAAATTTTGAGCAATGCTGAGTGTAGTAAACAACATTAATAATAAAAAGTTAACTTTCTTCATGTCTTAGTAATTAAATTTAGACACAAATATAAATACTAAACCAGATTTAAAAACAATGAAGTAGTAAAGTTAATGTAAACTTAATAAAGATAAATAATAAACTAGTTAATGATCAACTTTCTAGTGGCAGAAGCTTCGCCTTCTTTGATCTTAATGATATAAACACCAGGGTTTAAATTAGAGACATTTAATTCTTTGGTATATAAAATAGTGTCAATCACTTTTTTGCCTAATACATCAAAAATTTCAATTTTTTTATCTAAGTTTAATCTTGAAGAAATGTAAACTTTTCCTGTATTGTTAGGGTTTGGGTACAAACTTAATCCTTCAATAGCAGGCTCTTGCGATCTAGTTGAGCCATTATTTTTGCTTTCTTGAGCAACTGCAGCCACACTAAATAATAAGAATAAGATGAAAGTATAAATGTAATTTTTAGCCATAATTTTGATATATGTTGTAAATTTATAAAATAAATATCAATTAAAATGCCAAAAATGAGAAAATTATTTATTATTTTTTAGTGGTGTTAAATTTATATTTTTAAAACTATAACAATTTGTTATTTTTTTGATGATTTCTTATTTTTTTTAATGTTGTTTCATCTTAATTTAAAAAAACACTAATTTTTTTATCAAATTCTTCGAAGTATTTTTTATAAGATGTATATTTGCAATAGGAAATTATCAAAAAAAATATAATTATGAGTCAAAGTGTTACAGCATTTTTAGGCGAAGTAGCTAAAAGAAATGCAAACGAACCAGAATTTATGCAAGCCGTAAGAGAAGTGGCTGAAACAGTAATTCCTTTTATTGAGGCCAATCCTAAATACCAAGGTAAAATGTTATTGGAAAGAATGGTAGAACCAGAAAGGGTAATTATGTTCCGAATAGCTTGGATAGACGACAAAGGTACTACCCAAGTAAATAGAGGTTTTAGAATTCAAATGAATTCGGCAATTGGACCATATAAAGGTGGTATTCGTTTTCATCCATCTGTAAACTTAAGTATTTTAAAATTCTTAGCATTTGAACAAGTTTTCAAAAATTCCTTAACTACATTGCCAATGGGCGGTGGAAAAGGGGGTGCAGATTTCGATCCAAAAGGAAAGTCAGATGTAGAAATCATGAGATTTTGTCAGGCGTTCATGACAGAATTATCTAAACATATTGGTGCCGACACGGATGTTCCTGCTGGAGATATTGGTGTTGGAGGACGTGAAGTTGGTTATATGTTTGGCCAATATAAAAAATTAAGAAATGAATTTACTGGCGTATTAACCGGTAAAGGAATTTCGTTTGGAGGTTCACTTATTCGTCCTGAAGCAACAGGCTACGGAGATGTGTATTTCGCAGATAGCATGTTAAAAACAAAAGGCAAAAGTTTTGCCGGTCAAACCGTTGTGGTTTCTGGTTCTGGAAACGTGGCACAATATGCTGCAGAAAAAGCAACTCAATTAGGAGGTAAAGTAGTGACTATGTCTGATTCATCTGGTTATATATATGACGAAGCCGGAATTGACGCTGAAAAATTAGCATATGTGATGGAAATTAAAAACGTAAATTACGGAAGAATTTCAGATTACGTTAAAAAATATCCAGCGGCAAAATTTGTAGAAGGGAAACGTCCTTGGGAAGTAAAATGCGATATCGCATTACCATGTGCTACTCAAAACGAATTAAATGAAGAAGAAGCAAAAACATTGGTTGCTAACGGATGTTTCTGCGTGGCAGAAGGAGCAAACATGCCATCAACTCCAGAAGCGGTTACTGTTTTTCAAAACGCAAAAATATTATTTGCCCCTGGAAAAGCATCTAACGCAGGTGGTGTAGCTACTTCTGGTTTAGAAATGTCTCAAAATTCCTTACGTTTAAGCTGGTCTTCAGAAGAAGTTGATGAAAGATTAAAAGGAATTATGAAAAACATCCATGAAGCATGTGTGAAATATGGTTCAGACGGAAATGGTTATGTAGATTACGTTAAAGGTGCAAATATTGCCGGTTTCGTAAAAGTTGCAGACGCCATGTTAGGTCAAGGTGTAGTATAATCCCCTTACATAATAAACATAAAAGCAGTTTTCAAAAATTGAAAACTGCTTTTTTTATATTTATAATTGACACTATTTACTAAATAATTCCGTTCCATTCTCCGTAAAATTGCTCTAAATACAATTCCATAAAATCATGGCGTTTTTCTGCTATTTTTTTACCTGTTTGGGTGTTCATTTTGTCTTTTAAAAGCAATAATTTTTCGTAAAAATGATTAATTGTGGGTGCGGTAGAATTTTTATATTCTTCCTTAGACATTGATAAATTGGGTAAAATTTCAGGGTTATAAATAGCTCTATTTTTAAACCCTCCATAATTAAAGGTTCTTGCAATTCCTATAGCTCCAATAGCATCCAGTCTGTCGGCATCTTGTACAATTTCTAATTCTTTTGAATGAAAGTTTTTTTTGAAATTTCCACCTTTAAAAGATATATTTTCAATAATATTTATCACATGATTTATAGTTTCTTCTGCAACATTTTCTTTTGTTAAAAAATCTCGTGCTACTTTCGGACCAACAGTTTCATCACCATCATGAAATTTGCTATCGGCAATGTCGTGTAATAAAGCGGCTAATTGAACTACTTCTAAATTACAAGTTTCTTCTTTAGCAATTAGCAAAGCATTTTTATATACTCTCTCTATATGAAACCAATCATGACCACTTTCAGCATTTTCTAGTTGCTTTTTTACAAAGTTTTGTGTGTTTTCTAGAACTGGCATTTTAGTTTGGATAAAAAATTCCAAACTCTTTTGGAATTTGGAATTTATATTTTTAGAATTTAAAATTATTTAATTAAAGCAGGTTCTACCCATTTGAAAATTTGCCCTTCTTCAGGAATGATTATTCTTTCAGAAATTTTCTTCATTCTTTCTGGTAATTTCATCAAATAGTCTCTAGCTTTTTCAGCTTCGGCGGTTAGCCCGTTGATATTAGCAATATCCCATTTTACGTTTAATTTTTCTAAAATATCAACATAATCAGCAGCAGTATATACGCCAATTCTTTGTGCAGAATCAGAAAATGCTTCAAAAGCACTACCAATTTTTTCGCCAGATTCACGTAAGAAAACAGCAGGCATGGTAATTTTTTGCTTCATCATGTATTGAAAAGCCAGCATCATTTCGCTTGGATCTACTTTAAATATTTGATTTACAAATTCGCTATAGGCTAAATGATGGCGCATTTCATCACCAGCAATTAAATTACACATTTTGAATAATTTTTTTTCGCCATATTTTTTAGCAATTAGCGCTACTCTGTTATGAGAAACAAAAGTGGCTAATTCTTGAAAACTGGTATAAACAAAATTCTTGTAGGGATCTCTTCCGGTTCCAATATCAAAACCATCATTAATTAGATGTTGCGTGGTTTGCTCTATTTCACGCATATTTACTCTTCCGGATAAGTACAAATATTTGTTTAAAGCATCACCATGACGATTTTCTTCACCTGTCCAATGGCGTACCCATTTACTCCATCCATTTCTTTCTA
The DNA here is from genome assembly GCF_040402895.1 of Flavobacterium sp. Taxonomy (GTDB): domain Bacteria; phylum Bacteroidota; class Bacteroidia; order Flavobacteriales; family Flavobacteriaceae; genus Flavobacterium. The sequence continues at coordinate 100,718 of NZ_JBBALR010000003.1, read as the reverse complement.
CATTATCCACCCCTTCTACATCCATTAACCACGATTCGTAGGTTGGTAAAGCTTCTTCTGTAATAGTATCTCCAACTAAAGTAACCCAAAAATCGTAAGGCAAATCTTTTGAAATTTCTCTTAGTTCTTTTACTTCTTCTAAAAAACTTTCTTGATTAGAATCGGGTAGTAAATCCGTTGGTTGCCATATTTTTTCAACTGGAATTAAAAATTCATCCATAAAAGAATCAATTTTCTTTTCCAATAATTGCATGACTTCAAGTCGTATGTTTTGTATTGACATGGTTTTTAATTTATATGTTTTTTTATACTTTCTTCAGTTTTTTCAAAAATTTCATCAAATGAATAATCAGAAATTTTTAATGGTTGATGTATTTGAAATGTTATTTTTGTTCCTAACCCTAGAGGGAATTGTCCAAATCTGTTCATCTTCCATGAATTATTTATACTAATAGGAACGAAATAGGCATCAGGAGCAAATTTGTATAACATTTTCAAACCGTTTGTTGCAAACTCTTTAGGAATTCCAGTTTTACTTCTTGTTCCTTCTGGGAAAATAACCATTGATCGATTCGTTTTATTGATGTATTCTCCAGCTTTTTTTATTTCTGCTAAAGCTTGTTTTCCGTCTTTTCTATCAATTAATGCTGAGCCACCAATTCTTAAATTTAATGAAACACTAGGAATGCCTTTTCCCAACTCTTTTTTACTTATAAATTTCGGATGCACATTTCTTAAGAACCAAATAATAGGAATAATATCATGCATACTTTGATGGTTACAAACTAAAATTAATGGTTTGTTTTCTGGTAAATTTTCTCTTCCTGTTATGGTGTATACTGTACCTAAAATATGAGAAGTTCTTAATAGAAAAAAATTTAAAACCGCTACAGACATTCTATGTGCATTATATCCAAATATATAGTAACATACCAATTGTATAGGATGAAATATAAGCAACCAAAATAAAAAAACTATCGCATATAGCACCGATAATGGATACGAAATAATTTTTTGCATACTTTTTTTGTATTAAACGTTGTCAAAGATATGTGTTATAAATAAAAAAAACCACCTATTAGGCGGTTTTTATAGTATGCTTGCATAGTAATTAGCAAAATTCGTTGTAAGCGTCTTTTAAGTTTTCTGCGATTAGTTCTGCTGGACGGCCTTCAATATGATGGCGTTCTAACATGTGAACCAATTCGCCGTCTTTAAATAAAGCCATACATGGCGAAGATGGAGGAAAAGGAAACATGTGTTCTCTTGCTTTGTCCACTGCTTCTTTGTCCACTCCTGCAAAAACAGTTACTAAATTACTTGGTTTTTTTACATTTTCTAAACTCATTTTTGCACCTGGACGAGCATTTCTGGCCGCGCAACCACAAACGGAATTAACAACTACTAAAGTAGTTCCTGCTTTACTGATAGCTTGTTCAACGGTTTCAGCGGAATATAGATCTTGAAAACCTGCATCGGATAATTCTGCACGCATTGGTTTAACCATTTCTTCTGGATACATATTTTGTTTTTTTATTTTGCGTTTATAAAGCACAAATTTACAAAGTTTTTACTTCTACACATATAAACTTTTCATAAAGATTTGTTATCGTGCTATAAATTTGATTAAATCTTTAATATTGTATGCTATATTTGTATTAAGATAATAGATTATGAGTTATTACATTTTACTTTTTTTAAGTATTGCCACATTTAGTTTTGCACAAGAACTCAAAGATGCAGAAATTGAAGTGGTACAAATAAAAAGCAAACCTAAAATTGTAACTATTTTAAAAAGAGTAAACAAGCAATTGTTAAAAAAAACAGATACCACCAGTTTTGTTTTCGATTTGCGTCAAATAAATTTAAAAAATTCGGATACCATTATAAATAGAACAGAAGAGCAAATTATTAAAATTACCAATTTTAATAGTACATTTTCAAAAAAAAATGTGATAGAAAATAAAGACAAATGGTTTTCTATTTTTAAAGAAATTTTTAAAGGATATAGTTCAGAAGAATCTCCAATTGGTTGGCTTTCAGGTTTCCCGATTCGTAAAAATTTATCAACTGCCGAATTAGACTTTTTTATTCATCCAAATGGTTACGAATTTACTAGAGAATGGTTAGATAATGAAAAATTAGTAGTAACGTTTAAATCGAATGGTTTTTATAAAGGGAATTTTATTGTGGATAAAAATTACAATTTATTACAATTAAATTACGAGACGGAACTACCTTATCCGTTTTTTTATACTAGTGAAGAAAGTATAGGAAAAAACCATAAATTCACTTCAAATTGGATATATCAAAGGGAAAAAGTTGCCATGAAATTTGATATTTTCAACAATAAAATGATCTTAAAGTCTTTATTTATTGAAGAAAAATTACGAGATTTTACCTTTAAACGATTTGATGATAAAGGCGTTACTTTTACCGATGTAAATCAGTTTTACACGAATATAAAATTGGTAAACAAGAAGTTTTCGGTAGAATAATTAAAAAATTCGTTTTAATAACACTTTAATAAATAACTCTTTTGGGCACATCCAAATAACTTGTAAATCTTCCCAAATAGATGTTTCTTCATCTAAGAATTTGAAAATTAACGGCGCTTTTCCTGTTTTAAACATACTCGAAAAAATGCTGCTTCCGTATTCATTGGTTTGAAATAAAATGTCAATTAATAACAAATCGTAAAACCAAAATTTGTTGATTTTGTGAAACTTTGTAAAATTGCTTTCGGTCTTTAAAAATTGAATCAATTTCTTTGATTTCTTTACCGAATTTTTAAATGTATAACCTGTACTGGCTTTGCTCCATCCGCCTGCCGAACCTATATTTATTATGTTTTTGCTGTTATTTTTCCAAAATGGAAAACAAGTCATTGGAATATTACCTTGTTCTTTTTCAACAATTTCATAATCGGTAATACCTAATTTTTTAATGTAGTTTTCAATTTCAGTTTCGTAGGCTTCTTTTGATAGTAAATCTTTCGAGAACAACGTATATTCTAATAAAGCTTCAGTTGTTGAAGTCGGTAAAACATACATAAAGCGTGTATTTCCTTTTTGTTCTACAGAAAAATCCATAAAAGTCGGGCAATCTTCCGTGAAAACGGCTTCTTTACTTTTGATAAACCAACCGATAAAATGTTGTTGCACCAAAGGAAATTTAGTTTGCGATTTTACAAGTTCCGGGTTGTAGATGCTATTAAAAATTTGATTGCAAGTAAACGATTTTGTTTTAGTTTGAACCACACAATGATTGCCTAATTCAGAAAAATCAATTACTTTATCTTGAAAAATTTCTATATTAGGATGTTTTGTAATTTCATCGAAAATTAATTTATAAAAGTCCGCACTTTTAATCATTTTGTATTCGTACGGATGTAAAGTTAATTGATTGGTGAAGTTTTCGTTTTTAAACCAAGCTTGTTGCCAATTTTTGGTGGTAATTTCGTTAAATAAATTTTCACTATCCCAAAAACACCACGTTCTGTCGTTTTTGTTTTTTGCATCGGAATCTATCAAAAGTATTTTTTTGTCTGAAAATCGGCCAGATTGAATCATTTCAAAAAGGGTCAACAATGCAGATAAACCGTTTCCAGTAAATATGTAATGATAGTGTTTCATTTGTTACATTCTGAAAGAAAAACCAAAAGCGGCGTAATAGCTTGGCGCATTTTTAGTAACTCCGAATCCTGATGACAAATCTAACATAAAATTATCATTAATCAAATAAGTTATTCCTCCATCAATTGAATGATTTGCAGTTGCATTTTCAGGCAAAAAGCCAAAAACCTCAATATAACTTCCTATTCTTTCTGAAATAGAATAACCTGTTGCAATGGTATAAATAAATGTAGCTTCGGGCGAGTTTCCGTCCCATTCGCTTCCTAAATTATAACTAAATGACATTTTTTCTGAAAGGGTGTGTTGCATTACAAATCGAAATTCGGCCGCTGTAAATTCATTTTTATATTTTGAAGACGCCCCATTTGGTAGTCCAACGTGTCCTATGAATGAAGTTTTAGGAAAAATCCCTTTTTCTTCCGCAATTTTAATTTTACATCCAACAAGCACCGGTTTTAATCCTGAAATTTCAGAATCAAAATTTTTGTCGATTAAAAATTCAGTGATTAATCGCAATTCAAAATTATCGTTGACTCCATATTTCCACAAAGAAGAAGGCAAAGTCAACGTCTTACTATTGGTGTTGTTTTTTTGAAAACTGAATCCGTTTTCCACTTGAAACATTTTTTTTGGAACTAAATAGGGCGTTTCAGTTTGGTCGGGTCTATCCGTTTGTATGGGTTCAATTTCTTGACCAAACGCTATAAAAGGAATCCAAATTAATAATAGAATGATTTTTTTCATATTTTTTTAGACAAATCTAAAAATATTTTTTTAAAACTCGTAAGTTTATGTTACATTTGTTTTTCAAATATACAAAATGACCACATCTGAAGAAAATTATTTGAAAGTTATTTATCATTTATCAAACCTTTCACCAAAAGGGGTGAACACGAATGCTATTGCTGCGATGTTAGATACCAAAGCTTCGTCTGTAACAGATATGTTGAAAAAATTATCTGAAAAAGATTGGATACATTATCAAAAATACCAAGGTGTTTCATTAACGGATAAAGGAAAATTATATGCGAAAATTATTGTAAGAAAACACCGTTTGTGGGAAGTTTTTTTAGTTGATAAGCTCGGTTTCGCTTGGGATGAAGTGCATGAAGTAGCAGAAGAATTAGAACACATTAAGTCCGAAAAATTAATCAATCAATTGGATCAGTTTTTAAATTTTCCAAGTTTTGACCCGCATGGTGATCCCATTCCGAATGCAAAAGGAGAAATAAAAAAAATAGAAAAACAATTAGTATGTGAAATTGAAGTGGGTAAAACCATTACTTGTGTAGGCGTAAAAGATACTTCTGTTGATTTTTTACAATATCTAAACAAATTGAACATTTCGTTAGGGACAAAAATGAAAGTGATAGACAAAGAACCCTTCGATGGAACCCTTAAAATTGAAATTAATAATAGCGTTTTGGTCATATCGGATAAAATCGCTAATAATTTATATGTAAAATAATAGCAACACAGACTTTAGAGATTTTTAAAATTTTAATGATTTCTAAAATCTGGGTTTTAAAATTAAAATTAAATGTACAACGATTTAATAAAATATTTAGAAGGAGTTGATCCAATATTAGCTGCTTTTTATGCTACTATGTTTACTTGGTTGGTTACTGCTGCCGGAGCATCTTTGGTCTTCTTCTTTAAAACTATGAATCGTGCCGTTTTAGATGGTATGTTGGGTTTTACAGGTGGTGTTATGGTGGCGGCAAGTTATTGGAGTTTGCTGGCACCAGCTATAGAAATGAGTGAAGGCGAAGGTTTTACAAAAGTAATTCCAGCTGCAAGTGGTTTTTTAATGGGCGCTTTATTTTTATTTGCTTTAGATAAAACATTACCACATTTGCATATTAATTTTAAAGAAACCGAAGGGATAAAATCGCCTTGGCAACGCACTACTTTATTAGTGTTGGCCATTACACTTCATAATATTCCTGAAGGTTTGGCAGTTGGAGTTTTGTTTGGTGGTGTTGCGGCTGGCATTCCAGAAGCCTCTATTGCAGGAGCTGTTACGTTAGCATTAGGAATTGGAATTCAAAACTTTCCTGAAGGAATTGCCGTTTCTATGCCTTTAAGACGAATGGGAATGAGTCGTAGAAAAAGTTTTATGTACGGACAATCATCTGCCATTGTAGAACCTATTGCCGGAGTTTTAGGAGCGCTTGCTGTTACTTTTTTCACGCCAATTTTACCTTATGCCTTAGCATTTGCTGCTGGAGCGATGATTTTTGTAGTTGTAGAAGAAGTAATTCCAGAAACCCAACAAGATAAAAATACAGATATTGCCACCTTAGGATTTATTGCTGGCTTTATTGTCATGATGAGTTTAGATGTGGCTTTGGGATAATAGACTATTTAAAAATATTTAAATTACTTACAGTCGCAAGTATCTCCGCAATTTTTTTTAGTTGCTTTTTTCTTCCAAAAGAATTTTTTAAATAAAAAACCGACGGCTAAACCCAAACAGATATATGTTAAAATTTCTTGCAAATTCATAAATTTTAATTTTATTAATTTCTTAAATCGGTGTTTCCAAAAAACTATTTCAAACTTTGATAAGCAATTAGCGCTACCACATAAGCAAAACCGCTCATAAAAACCAATTGAATTATCGGCCATTTCCACGAGTTGGTTTCTTTTTTTACAATAGCAAGTGTACTTACACATTGCATCGCAAAAGCATAAAACAAGAGTAATGAAATTCCGGTTGCGAAATTAAATATCTTATTTCCATTAGCATCAATGTCTTCTGCCATTTTCATTTTTATAGTAGCTTCTTCATCGCTCTGGTTTCCTACACTATATATGGTAGCAAGTGTTCCAACAAATACTTCTCTAGCGGCAAATGAACTTACTACTGCAATTCCAATTTTCCAATCGTAACCTAATGGTTTTATGGCTGGCTCAATGGTTTTTCCCATAATTCCAATGTAAGAATTTTCCAATTTGTAGGCAGAAATAGTATTTTCAATCACAGAAGGATTTATTTTATGTTGGCTTGAATATACTTCTTTTTCAACGATTTCTTGTGCGTTGTTAAAATTTTCTCCAGGCCCGTGAGATCCTAAAAACCACAGAATTACAGATAAAGCTAGAATTATTTTTCCAGCTCCAGTTACAAACGCTTTTGTTTTTTCAAGAACATTTAATGCTACATTTTTTAAAAGAGGCACTTTATAACTTGGCATTTCTACAATAAAATATGATTTGCATTTTAACTTAAGCGCCTTATTTAGCAAATAAGCAGAGCCAATTGCCACTACAAAAGCCAATAAATATAACGCCATTAAAGTTAAACCTTGTAAACTGAAACCTAAAAACCGTTTTTCTGGAATGATTAATGAAATTAAAATCGCGTAAACCGGTAATCGTGCAGAACAAGTAATAAATGGTGTGATTAAAATCGTAATTAAACGTTCTTTCCAGTTTTCAATATTTCGAGCGCTCATAATGGCAGGAATAGCACAAGCCGTTCCAGAAATTAATGGTACGATACTTTTTCCAGATAATCCGAATTTTCGCATAATTTTATCCATTAAAAATACTACACGACTCATATATCCGCTTTCTTCTAAAACAGAAATAAACAAAAACAAAAAGGCAATTTGCGGAATAAAAATGATAATGCCTCCAATTCCGGGAATGATTCCATCAGAAAGTAAATCCGTAAATTTTCCTTTCGGAAGACTTTCTTTAGTTAACGCACTAAATTTTGAAAAAGTAGTATCTATAAAATCCATTGGAATGCTACTCCAATCGAAAATGGATTGAAAAATAAGTAATAATATTCCGAAGAAAATTAAATATCCAAAGACTTTGTGTGTTAATATATTGTCTAATTTACTTTGAAAATCGGTCGCTTTAGATTTGTCAATTTTTTGGGTAATTTTCAGCGTATCATTAATAAATTGATACCTTTTTATGGTTTCTTTTTGTTGCAGTTTTTTTAAATCAGAGTGCGAACGGGTAAAATTGTTTTCTATTGTGTTTCGCTCTAAATTTAAGAAGTTTACGTCTTGTGTAATAACCAGCCATAATTTATAAAGCAACTGATTTGGAAATGCTTTCTTAAGACGATTAAAATATTCTTCATCTATAGAACTGGCATTTAAACAAGCTTCAGTAGATAGATTTTTGTAATTTAAAATTAATTCTTTTATATACTCAATTCCAATATTTTTTCTGGAACTTATTAAGGCAATTTTAGTTTTTAATTCGGTTTCGAGTAACGGAATGTTTAATTCAATTCCTTTTTGTTTCATTCGGTCACTCATATTTATTACAAGCAACGTGGGAATTTCTAAGTCTTTTATTTGTGTGAAAAGTAATAAATTTCGTTTTAAATTTTCTACTTCGGTAACCACAACAGCTACATCTGGAAAATCTTCATCGTTTTTATTTAATAGTAATTCAATTACTACATTTTCATCAATTGAATTCGCATTTAAACTGTACGTTCCTGGTAAATCTATAATTTTAGCTTTCGTAATTTGATTGAGTTTACAAATGCCTGTTTTTTTATCCACAGTAATTCCAGGATAATTCCCCACTTGCTGATTTAATCCTGTTAACTGATTAAATACCGAGGTTTTACCCACATTTGGATTTCCTATTAACGCAACTTTTATGGTTTTAGAATACATTTATTGAATAGAGTCTTGTAAAATATAGATTTCTTGAGCTGTTTTTTTTCTAATAGCTACTTTCGCGTCGTTTATATTAAAAAATAAAGGGTCACCCATTGGTGCCACCTGAATTAATTCGATAGTATTGCCAGGTAAACATCCCATTTCAATAAGCTTCAATGGAATTTCATCAATATTAATATCTGAAATTTGAGCCATTTGCCCCTTCTTCAATACAGTAGCATTACTATTTTCCACAAACTTATTTAGATTGAATTAAAATACAAAGATAGCATATTCCGAAAACAAAAACCTAACAAATATCCTGTTTTCAATTGAACTATTATTTGTATATTGCTTACCTTATTATAAAAGATGTAAATGAGCAGAACACTAGTTATTGGCGACATACATGGCGGATTAAAAGCCTTACTTCAAGTACTCCAAAAAGCAGAAATAAAACAGAATGATATTTTAATATTTTTAGGCGATTATGTGGACGGTTGGAGCGAATCGCCTGCAGTTTTAGAGTATTTAATTGCTTTATCGGAACAACAAAAATGTATTTTCTTAAGAGGAAATCATGATGAATTGCTTTTAGATTGGTTAGAAAATCGACATGAAAATATAAAAGAAGAGCTATGGTTTAAACATGGGGGAAAAGCCACTGTTGACGCCTACAAAACTGTATCTAGTGAAACGAAACAAAAACACATTGCCTTTTTGAAATCCTTGCGAAATTATTATTTAGATGCTGAAAACAGATTATTTGTGCATGCCGGTTTTACAAATATGAATGGTATAACACAAGAGTTTTTTCCAAAATTAATGTATTGGGACAGAACGCTTTGGGAAGTGGCTTTGTGTTTAGATGAAACTATGGATAAAAATTCGCCTTTATATCCAAAAAGATTAAAAATTTATTCTGAAATATTTATCGGACATACGCCTATTTCTAAAACGGAAATAGTCGCACCGCTTTGTAAAAATTCTGTTTGGAATTTAGATACTGGCGCCGCTTTTTCGGGTGTATTAACTATTATGGATTGTGTTTCTAAAATGTATTGGCAAAGTGATAAATTGCGCGAGTTATATCCAAGCGAAATAGGGAGAAATTAATTCCTATATTTGCCAAAATTTAAGAAAAATTAACAGCCATAAAAACAAAATAATGAGTGTAATTGAAAGAAAATTAAAAGACAGAAGCGAGTCAAAATGTGAAATTAGTGGTGCCGAATTGGATTTAGTGGTGTACACGTTACCACCTTATACAGAAGAAAGTTTAGCACATTCGGTTTTATTGGCCAAACATTTAAAAGATCAAGTGGAAAACCCAGATTCAATGAATCCAAATGATTGGAGAGGTTTGTCTGATAGTATGTGGAACGAAAATTTACCGGTTCAAATTTTATCTTGGCGCATGTTGGCGCGTTTAAAAAATAGCGATACGTTAGAAATGATGTATTTAGATGAAGAAGCCTTAGAATGGGCAAAAGCTACAGGTGAAGGTGAAGAAGAAGACGAAAATAAAATTGTGCATAAAGACAGCAACGGTGCTATTTTAAAAGATGGCGATTCTGTGGTATTAATTAAAGATTTAGATGTAAAAGGGGCTACATTTACTGCAAAACGAGGAGCGGCAGTACATAATATAAAAGTGGTTTGGGACGATGCCAACTTAATTGAAGGAAGAGTAGAAAACCAACATATTTATATTTTAACACAATACGTGAAGAAAACGAAGTAATTAGTTAATGTATCGTATTAATCCTGACAGGTTTCAAAAACCTGACAGGATTTTAGAGATTTAAAACCCTGCAAACACCTTATTTGTAGGGTTTTTATTTTTACATATTTTTTTGTATTTTTATAAAAAATATTAAACTATTTTCAGAATTAATTGTCTAATAATTAATTTGTTAAGTATAGGGTATGGAAAAAAAATATTCGAGAAGGAATCTTTTTAAAAAAGTATTCCTTAGAAGAGAAGAAAGTCAAGATCCTCTTTTTGAAAAATACAAAAGAAAAAACTACGGTTTAAGAAGGTATCAATCTATTGAAGCTAATGCGGAAACCAATAGAATAGGTAACATCACAAGTGGTTTAACTCCATATTCTGGGGCTTGGAATACGGCTTCGGTTTTACATTTATTACGAAGAACACAATTTGGTTTTAAATTTTCAGATGTTAACGGGCTTGAACAATCGGGTTTGAATAGCAGCGTCAATTCGCTGTTAACAATTCCAAATACAGTACCAAATCCGCCCGTTAATTATTATCAAAATGTTTTTGCTGATGAGGGAAATATTCCATACGGAAGTGATTGGACCCAACATGCTTTCAATTCAAATTCCATAGGAAACACAACAAATATTTATCGAATTACGGGTCTTTCTGCATGGAATTTAGGACAAGGACTAAACCAACAACTCAATATTAAAGAAAAAATGACCTGGTTTTGGTATCATTTAATTCCCATAGATTTTAATACAGTTAGAGTTTCTCAAAATATTTATTGTGGGTCAAATTCTGCTCGAATATCCCACGAATACATACAAAATTTTAGAAATAATGGTTTAGGAAATTTTAAAGCCTTAATCCGAAATGTAGCCACGCAACCTGCTATGATGTATTATTTGAACAATCAAGCTAATACAAGTAGTGCGCCAGATGAAAATTTTGCACGAGAAATCATGGAGCTTTTTACCCTTGGGAAAGATCCTTTGAGTCAATTTACTGAAGCCGATGTAATTGCAGCTGCAAAAATTCTTACCGGTTGGCGGGTTCAAAATCTAAATACACACCCTACAACAACCTCTTTTGTAGCAACACAACACGACACCTCGAACAAAACATTTTCTGCTTTTTTTAATAATACAACCATAACAAATAACGGAAGTGCAGAATTAGATGCGTTCATAGATTTGATCTTTTCAAAATCGCAAGTCGTATCCGAATATATATGCCGCAGATTGTATCGTTATTTTGTGTATTATGACATTGATGCCAATATTGAAGCAAATGTAATCGTTCCTTTAGCACAATATTTTGTAGCAAACAATTGGGAAATAGCGCCTGTTTTAGACAAATTATTTAAAAGCCAACATTTTTATGATATGGCAAATTATGGTGTGTACATCAAATCTCCATTTGATTTGATTCTTGGAAGTATGCGTACTTTTAATTTGAATTACAATGTTTCAGACGCTACTAATCACCATGCGCAATACTATGTTTGGGCAGCTATAAATACAAATTTTTTAGTGCCTATTGATCAATCAATGGGTAATATGCCTAATGTTGCAGGTTGGCCTGCTTATTATCAAAATCCAAATTTTCATGAATATTGGATTAATTCAAATACCGTTCAAAAAAGAGCAGCATTTATTGATGCTATATTTAATGGATTTAATTTGAACTTTAACGGATTAACAACTCGAATAGAAGTTGATGTAATTGCTTGGGTTTCACAATTTTCAGGAACAACCATTGCAGATCCTGATGCGTTAGTTAATGAATGCGTTAAATATCTATTGCCCGTAGATATAAGTGCTACTGCAAAAACAAATTTAAAAGTACAAAATTTGTTGTCCAATCAAGTACAAAATTATTATTGGTCAGATGCATGGAATAATTATATTGGCAACCCATCAAACAATGGTTTTAAGAACATAGTGAAATCAAGACTTAAGAGTTTGCTTGTTTCAATTACTCAATTATCAGAATACCAACTAATGTAATTGCTATGAAAAGAAGAAATTTTATAAAAACGACTGCTTTAGCAACAACGCCACTTTTATTTAATGGTATTCCTGTTATGGCATCTTCAGAAGTTGATAGTGTAACATTAGAAAAAATGGCGCTTTCTGCCATAAACTGCGGTAAAATATTAGTTATTATTCAGCAAAATGGTGGTAATGATGGGCTAAATACGGTATTTCCATTAGACAAATGGAGCAATTTAGTTAATGCGCGTTCTAATATATTAATGCCTGAAAGTAGCGTGTTAACTTTAAATAATAACGCTACTACTGGATTACATCCTGCTATGACAGAAATGAAAAATCTGTACAATAATGGTAAAATGATGATTGTTCAAGGCGTGTCTTATCCCAATCCAAATTACAGTCATTTCAGAGCAACTGATATTTGGTTTACGGCGTCTGGAAGTAACCAAAATTTAGATAGTGGTTGGCTTGGGAGAGCATTAGATGTTAAATATCCAAATTATCCAAGTGCCTATCCATCACCTGAAATGCCTCATCCCCTTGCCATTCAGATTGGATCAACATTACCTTTTTCTTTACAAGGTCCGAATATGAATATGGGATACAGTGCTCCAGATCCTAATGCATTACTTAATGTTATTAATGGTATTACAGACCCTTCCCCAAATTCAGATTATGGTCACGAACTTACTTTTCTTAGATTAATGAAAGATCAAAGTAATGTGTATAGAAATGTGATACAAACCGCTTATAATTTTGCATTAAACTCGGGAGTTACTTATCCAACAAGTAACAAATTGGCCGACCAGTTAAAAATTGTTGCCAAACTTATTAATGGAGGTTTACAAACACCAGTATATATTGTCAATCACCCTAATACACATGACACGCACGAAAATCAGGTTGATAATAATGATAAAACGCAAGGTTCTCAAGCTATAAATTTAACCTTGTTGTCTCAAGCTATTGGTGCGTTTCAACAAGAAATTACCTATATGGGTAAAGATAACGATGTGACTGGAATGACGTTTAGTGAATTTGGTAGAAGAATTAAAAGTAATGCAAGTAAAGGTACAGACCACGGTTCGGCAGCACCAGTTATTTTCTTTGGTGGCGCACTAAACACCAGTCCTAATGAAGTGGCAAATACGACGCACCCAATTCCGGGAATGATAGGAACTTCACCTGTTTTACCAACAAATGCTGCGGTAAATGATCAAATTCCAATGCAGTTTGATTACAGACAAATTTATACCACCGTAATGCAAGATTGGTTGTGTATGTCTGAAAGTGAGGCCGCTGAGGTTTTAGGAGGCAATTATGTAAAATTACCCATATTTGATGCTACTTTAAGTGATAGTATCAATTTTGAAGATGAAAATAACCAAGGTGTACTTTTGTATCCAAATCCATCTACAGACGGAATATTAAAGGTTTTGTTTTCAGATACCGTAAATACTAATGTGCAATTTACAGTGTTTTCAATTAACGGAAGTTTAATTTACAATACTGTAGAATTTATTTTAGAAAATAATAGCACCTTATATTATCAAAATTTATCTTCTGGAATGTACCTATTATCCATTGAATGGAACAGAAAAAAAGTATATAAGAAATTTATTATTGAATAATCCCTTCCCTATAAAACAAAAAACCCCTACAAAAAATTTGCAGGGGTTTTTATATATCTTAAAAAGTAACGAATCACTTAATTTTATAAATCGAACTTAATACCTTGTGCTAAAGGCAATTGATCCGAATAGTTTACGGTATTGGTTTGTCTTCTCATATATACTTTCCACGCGTCTGAACCCGATTCTCTTCCGCCGCCTGTTTCTTTTTCGCCACCAAAAGCACCACCAATTTCTGCACCAGAAGTCCCGATGTTTACATTCGCAATTCCACAGTCGGAACCTGCGAAAGATAAAAATTTCTCTGCTTCTTTCATGCTGTTAGTCATAATGGCTGAAGATAATCCTTGTGCTACACCATTTTGTTTTTCGATCGCGTTTTCCACTTCGCCTTCGTATTTCATTAGGTATAAAATAGGCGCAAACGTTTCGTGTTGTACAATTTCAAAATGATTTTCAGCTTCAATGATGGCAGGTTTTACATAGCATCCCGATTCGTATCCTTCACCTGATAAAACACCACCTTCTACTAATACTTTTCCGCCTTCAGCTTTTGCTTTTTCAATCGCTGCTAAATACGTGTTTACTGCATCCGTATCAATAAGCGGCCCAATATGATTTTTTTGATCTAATGGATTTCCAATAGTTAATTGCCCATAAGCACCCACAATGGCATCTCTTACTTTATCGTATACACTTTCGTGAATGATTAATCGTCTTGTAGAAGTACATCTTTGTCCAGCTGTTCCAACAGCTCCAAAAACCGCTCCTGGAACTACTACTTTTAAATCGGCAGTTGGGGTAATAATAATGGCATTGTTTCCACCTAATTCCAATAAAGATTTTCCGAAACGTTGTGCCACAGTAGTACCAACAATTCTTCCCATTCTGGTAGAACCTGTAGCAGAAATTAACGGAATTCTTACGTCAGTAGTCATCATTTCGCCAACTTTGTAATCGCCGTTAATGATACAAGAAATTCCTTCTGGCAACTGATTTTCTTTTAAAATAGCAGCAATAATATTCTGACAAGCGATAGAACATAAAGGTGCTTTTTCAGAAGCTTTCCAAACACAAACGTCACCGCAAATCCAAGCCAATGCCGTATTCCAAGCCCAAACGGCTACTGGAAAGTTAAATGCAGAAATAATGCCTACTACTCCAATAGAATGCCATTGTTCTCTCATCACGTGTCCTGGACGCTCAGAAGGAATGGTTTGTCCGTTCAATTGTCGAGATAAACCTACGGCGAAATCGCAAATGTCTATCATTTCTTGTACTTCACCGTACCCTTCTTGTAACGATTTTCCCATTTCATAAGAAACTAATTTTCCAAGCGGTTCCTTTAATTCTCTTAATTTATTTCCAAATTGTCTAACAATCTCACCACGTTGCGGTGCTGGCATAGCACGAAACGATTTGAAAGCGGCTGTAGCACTTTGCATTACTTTTTCGTAATCTGCTGCTGTGGTAGTTTTTACTTTTCCAATTAATTGTCCATCCACTGGCGAATAACTTTCAATGATTTCTCCAGATGAGAAACAGTTGGAACCTGTTGACGTTCCGTCATTAATTTCTTTTATTCCTAGTGCTTTTAACGCTTCAGGCATTCCAAATTGTGAGGCTATTGTTGACATTTTTTAACTTTTTTAAATGTTTTTGTTATTTTTTACAAAGGTAATAAATTGATTTTAGATTACTGAGTATAGATTTCAGAGTTATTTATTTTACAAATTTTGGATTGCTTTCCATAACCGTTCCGCATTTGTTACACGTTCTTTTTTCTTCTGAATCATAAAAATCATTGAAATGGGTAAGGAAATCATTTTCAATATTATTCAATTCAAAATATACTTCGTGAAGTTTGTGATTACACGTCTCGCAAAACCAAAGCAATCCATCTTTTACATCCAGATGATTTCGTTTTTTTTCAATAACCAAACCCATAGAATTTTCTGATCTGCTTGGCGAATGAGGTACTTTTGCAGGTAATAAAAACAGATCTCCTGCAGAAAGATGCATCGCTTTTTTCTCGCCATTTTCTTGAATATACACGGTAATATCACCTTCTAATTGATAAAATAACTCTTCGGTTTCGTTGTAATGATAATCTTTTCGGGCATTTGGTCCAGCCACAATCATCACTATATAATCACCAGAATCTAAATATAAATTTTTATTTGCAACTGGCGGAACCAGAAGATGTCTATTTTCTTCTATCCATTTATTTAGGTTGAACGGTTTTGTAATTGACATAATAAGAATTTTAAAAGGTAAAGTTACAAAATAAAAAAAGGTACTTTAAAGGCACCTTCAATTATTTTATTTTTTTGCTTCTTTTATCAAGTAAATATAGGATGGAAAATGATCCGAATATCCAGGTCCTAATGCACCATTTCGTAAAGCATATCCTTTATATTGTCCGGTTTGCTGAATCATAAATGGTGCATTGTACACCCCAGCTTTCCAATATCTCCAAGTAGAATAATCTTTTCTTAATAAAGGCTCAGAAATGATAATTTGATCGAAAAAATCCCAAGAATCTCTATAAGCTAAGGTTCCAATTCCTTTATTCATTAATTTTTCTGCTGGATTGTAAAGTCCTAAAGGTTGTACTTCTTTTTCATCTCCTTTAGCTCCTAAAACTTGTTTCACACTTTTATTAAAAGGTCCGTCATTTAAATCACCCATGGTAAAAATTTTCGCATTCGGATTAATTATTTGTAACGAATCAATAATTTTTTTATTCAATGCGGCTGCGGCTTCACGAAGTGGACTACTTCTTTTTTCACCGCCTCTTCTTGATGGCCAATGGCTTACAATAAAATGCATTTCTTCACCTTCTAATAATCCTGTCATTAGAATTTGATCTCGAGTATAAATTCTTTTTGTTTTGATATCTACTACATTATCATCGGTATCTTCTACTTTTACTTTGTCTTTTGCTTTTTTGTCAGTTTCATCTTCAGTTACTATTAATGCATAATTTTTATAACTCGTTGGTTGAAAATGTCCTTTTTGATATAAAAACCCCGTATCAATTCCTCTTTTATCTGGTGAATCGAAGTGAATTACAGCATATCCTTTAGCTGCTAATATAGGTTGTTTGCAAAGATCTTCTAACACTTGTCTGTTTTCAACTTCTGCAACGCCTAAAACTACAGGTGAATTTTTTTGGTCGGTACCCGTTCCAAGTTGGGAAATTACGCGTTCTAATTTTTGAAGTTTATCTTTATAATTTTCAGGAGTATAAATAAAATCTTCATCATTTATATTGGGATCGTTTATCGTATCAAATAAATTTTCTAAATTATAAAAAGCAATTGTGTTTACAGCATAAGTCTTTTTTTCTTGTGAAAAACTACTTGAAATAAATAATAGAATTGCAATAGAGATGTATAAAGATTTATTTTTCATAAACAGCGTTAAGTTATAATTAAATAAAGTAGGAAATTTGATTACAAAGATAAATAATTTAATTTATTGTTTTACATTTGACAGCTGTTTAGTTTGTTACTAAATTGTTTTGTAAAGTATTAATTAACAATAAAGTATGAAAAAACTTGTATTAAGTCTTTTGTTTTTGTTTCAAGCTATTTTTGTTTTGGCACAAAATCAATCTACCGTTAAAGGAAAAGTAGTGGATTCAAAATCGCAGAGACCTTTGGGTAGCGTTAAAGTTATGCTCCAGTCTAATGAACAATTTGTAACTACAAATAGTTTGGGAGAATTTCAAATTAGTGGTATTTCAGTTGGAAACCAAATTTTAGTAATTTCTGTTGATGGATACAACACTCAAAATTTTGCCATTGAAGTGGTGGCGAATCAAATGTTAGATATTGGGTTATTGTTTTTAGATGAAGATATTACTTCCGAACAACAACTAAGTTTGGTAACCATTACGGAAAACGATTTAGGTGATGACAACAGTGGTTCTGAAAGTACTGCAGGATTATTGCAATCTTCTAGAGATACTTATCAACAAGCGGCTGCTTTTAATTGGGGGCAAGCTCGTTTTAGAATGAGAGGTTTAGATAATGAATATGGGGTAACCATGATTAATGGTATTTCAATGAATAAAATCTATGATGGAAGACCACAATGGAGCAATTGGGGTGGACTAAATGATGCCACAAGAAATCAAGAATTCACTTTAGGTTCTGCACCTTCCGATTATACTTTTGGAGGCATTTTAGGAACACAAGAAATTAATACAAGAGCTTCTTTATATAGAAAAGGAACAAGAATTTCTATGGCAGGAACTAACACGAATTATTCTTGGCGTTCTATGTTTACGCATAATTCGGGATTAATGGAAAATGGTTGGGCCTATAGTATTTCTGGATCAAGAAGGTGGGCGCAAGAAGGCTATTTTGAAGGTACAGATTACGGAGCTAATTCATTTTTCGCAAGTGTAGAGAAAAGAATCAATAAAAAACACAGTTTGAATTTTACTACAATTTACGCTCAAAATGCAAGAGGAAAAAATTCCCCAAATACAAGTGAGGTAAATAATTTAAAAGGAATTAAATACAATTCATATTGGGGATGGCAAGATGGCAAAAAACGTAATTCAAGAGACAAAGATGTTGAAGAACCAATTTTAATGTTAAGTCATTATTGGAAAATTTCTGATAAAACTACTTTAACTACAAATGTTGCATATCAAACTGGTTCTATTGGAAATAGTAGATTAGATTACCAAACGGCCAATAGCCCAGATCCAACGTATTATAAAAACTTACCAAGCTATTATTATAATTTAGGAGATATTGCCGGAGCTAATGCCGCTCAAAATTACTTCTTAAATAACAGTCAAATTAATTGGAATGCCATGTATTATGCCAACCAATTTAGCAGTGTTGATCAACAAGGGATAAATAAGAGTGTTTATGCTTTATATGAGGACAGAACAGATGATAAACAAATTACAGCTAATTCAATTTTATTCTCAGATTTATCGGATAATGTTAAGTTAAATGCTGGGGCAAGTTTTAAAAAATTAAAATCTCATAATTTTCAACATATGTTGGATTTATTGGGGGGTCAATATTTTGAAGATATTGATCCATTTTACACTGGAGATCAAAACCAATCTGATTTAAATAATCCGAACAGACAAATTAAAGTAGGTGATGAATATGGATACAATTATAATTTAAATGCTGTAGTTGCTGATGCGTTTACACAATTTAAATTTACCTATAAAAAAGTAGATTTCTACTTGGCACAATCTTTCTCACGAACACAATACCAAAGAGAAGGGTTATACAGAAACGGAATTTATGCCAACACGTCTTTTGGAAAAGGATCAAAACAAAATTTTGAAAATTTTGGATTCAAAGGTGGATTGACATATAAAATTACAGGACAGCATTTATTAGATTTCAATGGGGTGTATATGACAAAAGCACCAAATATGAGAAACACTTTTGCTAATGCTCGTATAAATAATAATATTACTCCAGAATTAAACAGTGAAACAATTGCGAGTTTAGATGCTTCGTATGTAGTAAGAACGCCTAAATTTAAAGCACGTGTTACAGGATTTGCTTCGAAAGTACAAAACGCAACAGAAATTTCTTTCTTTTATGCAGAAGGTATTGGAGAAGATGTTGATGGAAACGACCAAGACTCTTTCATTTCTGAACTTTTAACAGGAATTGAAAAGAGAAATTTTGGAGCTGAAATTGGTTTAGAATATCAGTTTACTTCTACAATCAAAGGTACAGTTGCTGCATCATACGGACAATATTTGTATGGAAACAATCCAAACTTAAAAATCAATGACGATGCACAAGCAACTTTAACCAATACACAACCAGTAGTTGATTTTGGTAAGGCGTATTTAAAAAATTATAGATTACCAGGTATGCCGCAAACAGCAGCCTCTTTGGGATTAGAATATAGAGATCCAAATTTCTGGTGGGTGGGTGCAAATATTAATTATTTAGCAGATTCTTATTTAGATGTTTCAAACATTACAAGAACCGATAATTTCTCATTAAGCAACAATGGAATTTCTTTTCCAGGTGCAACTGAAGCAGCTGTAAGACAAGCTTTAACACAAGAAAAATTTGCTAATTTTAATTTATTAAATCTTATCGGTGGAAAATCATGGCGAGTAGATACCACTACAATTGGATTCTTCGCTTCTATTAATAATGTGTTGGACACAACCTACAAAACAGGTGGTTTTGAACAATCAAGAAAAGCTACTTTCCCAGATTTACAAGCAGATAATGCAAACGGGACACCAGCTTTCGGACCAAAGTATTTTTACGGATATGGGAGAACTTATTTTATAAATGTATACGTTAACTTTTAATTTTTTAGTTATGAAAAATATTATATTAAAACTAACATTAGTCGTATTTTCTATGGCAACTTTAGTAAGTTGTACGGAAGACGAAACGGCATTACCAAAAACAACAGTAACCATTTCAAAAGAAGATTTTCAAACGGCAGTAAACAGCACAGATTTAGATATTGCATCTTGGACAAATTTTAACGAAACAGGTGCGTGGAAGTGGAGAGAAAAAACTTATACCACAGGAGGTGTTACTAACGGATATGCAGAATTTAGTGCATTTAACTCAGGAAGTCCTGTAAATACGGCATGGTTAATTTCGCCAGAAATTAATTTAGATGTAGCACAGAAAAAAGGAGTGGCTTTTGAAGTAGCGCAACACCATTTAGATGTGGATTCGCCAAATAATAGCTTACAAGTATTCATATCAACAAATTATGATGGTACTAATGTTTTGGCTGCTACTTGGACGCCTTTACAAGCAAATATTCCAACAAAAAGTGTGGCTTGGTATCAGTTTGTGGCAAGCAATATTGATTTATCTGCGTATAACGGGAAAGCACATATTGCCTTCAAATTCAAAGGTTCAGGTACAGATATTACTTTAGATGGGGCCTTTCAAGTAGATAATTTTTTATTTTATAAATTAAATAATTAAGCGTTATGAAAAAATTAAACATATTATTAGCAACGGTTCTATTTTCAACGCTTTTTAGCTGTATTAATAGTGACAATTATGACGCACCAAATTTATCAGGTGAATGTTCTGATTTGACAGCAACTATAACGGTTCCGGCTTTAATTGCAACTTCTACGACAACATATCAAAAATATGTTCCAAATGACATTATTGAAGCATTTGTAACTTCAAGTGATGAAGGAGGAAATTTTTATAAATCAATTTCATTAGTCTCGGTTGATGGAACAAAAGGATTTAGCATGCCAATAGACGCTTACAATTTATATACTAAATATGAGCCAGGTAGAAAAGTATATGTAAATTTAAAAGACAGATATTTTGTTACAGAAAATGGCGCAATGGTTTTGGGTTCTTTATATAATAACGGAACACCTGCAATTTTAACAGATGATGAGGTAGGCAGAATTTCTGGTGTTGAATATGAAGGAATAATTAAGCGCGGTTGTGCTAAAGTGAATGAAAATACTTTGGTAAATAATTTAACGGTTTTAGCTACATCAAATAATGCTAATTTAAATAAGCTTATTGAATTGGATAATGTACAATTTACAGATGCATCCATTGGCAAAAAATATTTTGACGCGACATTAAATAATTTAGGAGGCGCAACAAATCATGAAATTACAGATCAATTTGGAAACAAAATTATTGTAAGAATTTCTGAATTTGCAAATTTTGCATCAAAACCAGTTTCAAATAAAAGCGGAAAAATACGTGGTGTATTAACAAAATATGGAAGTACTTTTCAATTTATGGTTCGTACGGAAAATGATATTATGTTAACTAATCCAAGATTAACTATTGATTTTGCACTACCAATTGTAGGAACATCATTAACATATGACGCAACTTTAAACGAACCATTTACATCATATACAACTACAAATCAGCAAATATTTCCAAAATATATCAATGATGCTGCTATTGGAACAAGATATTGGCAATTGAAAACGTTTGGTGGAAATAAATACATTCAAATGACTTCATTTGGAGGAACTACAGAAGCAAATAGAAGCTTGTTTTTTGTACCAATTAATCTTACAGCAGCCTCAACAGTTTCATTTAAAACCAAAGCTGGTTTTGCAAACGGAGCTTGTTTAAAAGTATATTACACAACAAATTATGTAGCGGGTTCTGATGTAACAACTGCAACATTAACAAATATTACGTCAGGTTTCACTATAGACCCAGGTTTGTCTTCAGGATATCCTACAAACTTTACAAATAGTGGAAATTGGGCAATACCGAGCACATTAACAGGTAATGGGTTTTTAGTTTTTGAGTATATTGGAAATGGAAGCGGTGGAGTAACTACGACAATGCAAATAGATGATATAGTTATTAATTAATCAAAAATAAAACACATAAAAATGCCTTCTTAGTTATAAGAAGGCATTTTTGTTTAGACCGGACAGGTTTAATATCAAATTAATGTGCTTCCAGCCAGTTTTTTCCACTACCAATTTCCACTTCTAAAGGAACAATCATTTTAAAGGCATTTTCCATTTCGTGTTTAATCATGGGTTGAATTTTTTCTAATTCGCTGTTATGTACATCAAAAACCAATTCATCGTGAACTTGCAATAACATTTTGGATTGCCAATTTTCTGATTTTAGTTTTTTATGAATGTTAATCATCGCAATTTTTATAATATCTGCAGCTGAACCTTGAATCGGAGCATTTACGGCATTTCTTTCCGCGCCACCACGAACGATTGCATTTGCAGAATTTATATCTTTTAAATAACGTCTTCTTCCCGAAATGGTTTCTACATATCCGTTTTCTCTTGCAAAATCTACTTGATCAGAAATAAATGATTTCAATTTCGGATAGGTTTTGTAATAGGCGTCAATCAACTCCGCACTTTCTTTACGTGATAAATTGGTTTGATTACTCAATCCGAAAGCTGAAACACCATAAACAATTCCAAAATTGACTGTTTTCGCATGACTTCTTTGTTCTTTTGTTACTTCTTCTAAAGGAATATTAAATACTTTTGCTGCTGTACTTTTATGTATGTCTTCATGGTTTTTAAACGCAGCAATCATATTTTCTTCTCCACATAAAGCAGCTATAATTCGCAATTCAATTTGAGAATAATCGGCTGAAACTAAAGTGTAATTTTCATCTCTGGCAATAAATGCTTTTCTAATTTGTCTTCCTCTTTCGGTACGAATAGGAATATTCTGTAAATTCGGATTATTAGAGCTCAAACGACCTGTTGCCGCAACAGTTTGCATATAATCGGTATGCACGCGTCCTGTTTTTGAATCCACTTGATTGGGTAATGCATCAATGTAAGTACTTTGTAATTTCACCATTTGACGCCATTCTAAAATGTCTTTTACAATCGGATTGTCATTAGCCAAATAACTCAAAATTTCTTCCCCAGTAGCGTATTGACCAGTTTTGGTTTTCTTTTGTTTTGCCCCACCAATTTTCATTTTCTCAAATAAAACATCACCTAATTGTTTAGGAGAGGCTAAATTGAACGTTTCACCAGCGGTTTCGTATATTTTTTGCTCTAAAGCTTTACTTTCAGCCGTCATGTCAATTGACATTTTTTGCAAGAAATCGACATCTAAGTTAATGCCCTCTTTTTCCATATCGGCCAAAACAGGTACTAACGGAATTTCAATTTCATCATATAATTTTTTCGTACCCACTTTTTCTAAAATAGGTAAAAAATGATTTTTCAATTGAAAGGTAACATCGGCGTCTTCTACGGCATATTCTTTAATTTCATCCAAAGGAATATCGCGCATATTACCTTGATTTTTTCCTTTTTTACCAATTAATTCAGTAATGGATTTTGGTGAATATTTTAAATAGGTTTCACTCAATACATCCATATTATGACGCATATCAGGATTAATCAGATAATGTGCAATCATCGTATCGAATAAATTTCCTTTAACTTCAATTCCGTATTGTGAAAGAATTTTTAAATCGTATTTAATATTTTGACCCACTTTTTCGATGTTTTCATTTTCGAAAAAGGGCTTGAATTTTTCAATTAAAACCTGAGCTTCTTCTCTGTTTTCTGGAAACGGCACATAAAATCCTTTTCCTTTTTCCCAAGAAAAGGCCAAACCTACTAATTCGGAATTTAAAGCATCTAAACCTGTGGTTTCTGTATCAAAACAAACGGAAGGTTGATTCAATAAATTTTGAATGAACATTTTTACAGGTAAATCGCCTTGTACATTTTGATAAAAATGTTCCGTATTTTCTAAAGTTGCATAATACGAATTGACAGTTTCTGAAGCGTCTTCACCATCTGAAAAACCAAATAAATCATATTGTTCCTCGTTAGATTTTTTTACAATTTGCTTTTTTGGTTCTGTTTGAAAATTGTCATTATTATTACCATTCTCATTACCATTGTAAAGTTTATCAAACTGTGCTTTCATTTGACGGAATTCTAATTCCATAAATAACGCATCTGTTTTCTCTACATCTGGTGTAGCTAATTCGTAATCTTTTTCATCAAAAGTTACTGGGCAATCAAGTAAAATTGTAGCTAATTTTTTAGATAAAATGCCTTGTGCTTTATTGGCTTCAATTTTGTCTTTTAAAGCACCTTTTAATTTATCCGTATTGTCTAAAAGATTTTCCATGGAACCGAATTCGGCCAATAATTTTTTTGCTGTTTTTTCTCCAACACCTGGTAACCCTGGAATATTATCTACGGCATCGCCCATCATACCTAGATAATCTATTACTTGTAATGGATGTTCTACTTCAAACTTCGCTTGTACCTCAGGAATACCCCAAATTTCAATGTCATTTCCCATTCTGGCTGGACGATACATAAAAATATTTTCCGAAACCAATTGCGCAAAATCCTTATCAGGTGTCACCATAAAGACTTTATAATTTTCTTTTTCGGCTTGTTTGGCTATGGTTCCAATTAAATCATCGGCTTCAAAACCAGCCACTTCTATAATTGGAATGTGCATAGCACGCAATAAATCTTGAATATAAGGCACCGCAATTTTTATGGCTTCCGGTGTTGCATCTCGGTTGGCTTTATATTGTTCAAACATTTCCAAACGAAACGTACTTCCACCTTTATCAAAAGCTACCGCTAAATGATCTGGTTTTTCCCGTTTAATCACATCCATTAAGGCATTCATAAATCCCATAATGGCAGATGTATCCATGCCTTTAGAATTAATTCTTGGGTTTTTTATAAAAGCATAATACCCTCGAAAAATTAATGCATAAGCGTCTAAAAGAAATAAGCGTTTTTGTGACATAAATGGTTTTTTATCTTTTCGTTTGTAAAAATACAATACTTTAAATAAAAAATCTTTGTTAAATTTCAATAAATATTTATGTTAATTGTGAACTTGTTAGTTAATTTGTAAAAAATAAAAAAACATGAAAGGTTTACTACCACTTCTCATATTATTAATTGTTGAATTTTATTCGTTTCAAGCGATAAAAACAATCACCAAAAATAAATGGATTTTATTGATTTATTTAGTTGTTTCCCTAGTTTTGATGCTTTTTATCGTATATTCTTTTATGAGTTTTGATAGAGGTAAGGGGCAAAATAAAACTAGTTTGCTTGTTATTGGGATGACTTTACTTATTTATGTTCCTAAAATTTTAATTTTTTTAATTTTATTTATTGAAGATGTTTCACGTTTGGTGGAAGCTTCTATTATGAGCTTTGTGGATGAAAATAGAGAACAATTTTTTAGTCCAAGAAGGCGTTTTGTAAGTCAGATTGCCTTAGGAATTGCTACTATTCCTTTTGCTTCTTTACTCTACGGAATGACGATTGGAAAATATAATTTTAAAGTATTGCGACAACAACTATTTTTCGACGATTTACCTGAAGAATTTGATGGCACTACCATAACACAAATTTCGGATATTCACAGCGGTAGTTTTGATGAAGATACCGATAAAATTAAATACGCGGTAGATTTAATAAACCAACAAAATTCCGATTTATTATTGTTTACAGGTGATATTGTAAATACGCACGCAAAAGAAATGGATCCCTGGATTGATACCTTTAAGGGATTATATCAACCAAAATTAGGTAAGTTTTCCATTTTAGGAAATCATGATTATGGTAAATATTACGATTGGGATTCGGAAAAAGAAGAAAATCAAAATTTTGAAGATGTAAAAAGCATTCATGAAAAATTAGATTTCACCTTGTTACTAAATGAAAATGTAAAGTTGAAAAAAGGTTCCTCTGAGATTGTGTTGGTTGGTGTAGAAAATTGGGGAGTACATTTTGGCAAAAAAGGCGATTTAAAAAAGGCAACATCAGGAGTTAATGCAGAAGATTTTAAAATAGTAATGAGTCACGATCCAAGTCACTGGGAAAATGAAATTAAAAATCATGAAACTCATTATCATTTAACGTTATCGGGTCACACACATGGTTTGCAGTTTGGTATT
This sequence comes from Flavobacterium sp., assembly GCF_040402895.1. Lineage (GTDB taxonomy): Bacteria > Bacteroidota > Bacteroidia > Flavobacteriales > Flavobacteriaceae > Flavobacterium. The sequence continues at coordinate 74,648 of NZ_JBBALR010000003.1, read as the reverse complement.
GAAATTCCAGGTTGGTTCAAATGGAGTCCTGTGCAATATGTATATAAACAATGGGCAGGATTGTATGAAAATGCGGGAAGATATATTTATGTAAACAGAGGATTTGGCTTTCACGCCTATCCAGGTAGAGTAGGAATTATGCCTGAAATTACCGTTATTGAGTTAAAAAAAACCAAAAAAGAGGCGTAATCGCTTAAAAAGTGTGCATTTTTGTTTGATATATTAAAAAAATATATACATTTGTTTAATAAACAATTCGGTCTATGTCGAAATTTGGAGAACTTATAGATGAACAAGTACCTGTATTAATTGATTTTTTTACAGAATGGCATGAGCAATCTATTATTATGAATGAAACAATTCGTCACGTTGCAGCTGCCTTAGGTGATAAAGCAAAAGTGATTAAAATTGATGTAGATAAAAATAAAGAATTAGCGGAAGCACTTCGTATTAAAGGTCTACCAACTTTTATGATTTATAAAGATGGTCAAATGGTTTGGAGACAAAGTGGAGAATTTGATGCCAATACTTTAATTTCTCTTATTCAAGAACAAGCTTAGGCGATTTTTTCAAAATTAAATCCTTTATTTTTTAATGTTTCAATAGTTTTTTCTAAACTATTGAACATATTTTCTTTTGCCTTTAGGCTATCATGAAATACAATAATACTCCCTGAAGAAACATTTTTTATTACATTTTCATAACACATTTCTGCCGAAATACTTGCGTCATAATCTTTACTTACTACATCCCACATAATTATTTTGTAACCTAATTTTCTTAATTTGTAGGATTGCCAAGGTGAAATTTTTCCGTAAGGCGGTCTGAAAATTTGTGAATTTTGAATGGTAAATTGTGAATTTAGTTTCATTCTACAAGCTTCTGTATTACTTATGTATGTTTTTGTAGGTGTGTTCCAACCCTTTAAATGGCTATAGGTATGATTTCCTACAGAATGCTGTTTAGAAATGATTTTCTGAACAATTTCTGGGTGTTTTCTAACATTGTCACCAATACAAAAAAAGGTAGCTTTGATTTGATTTTTATCTAAAATTTCTAAAACTTTTTCAGTTATTTCAGGTGTTGGTCCGTCATCAAAAGTTAAATATATAGTATTTTCGCTATTCGGAATATTCCAAACCTGATTGAAAAATAAATGTTTTATTATTTTAGGAACTTTTATCATAAAAAAAAGCCATTCAAAAGAATGGCTAATGTATTTGTTTATTCGATTTCACTTTTGTATTCGCCCATCATATTGTTAAAATTATTGAATTTTACTCGTTGGGAATTGTAAAATTCTACATCGCCATTTTCTTGAGCTAAAAATAATAACGAACGATAAATTTCAATTTCTCTATAAATTTCCATTCTATAAAACGCTTTCTGTTTTTCAGATTGCGAATGAAAGAAAGTTATTTTTTCTTGATATTTTTTAATCAGTTGATTTAAAATTTTTCTCGCTTCTTCTTTTTTTCCAATTTTATAATACCCTTCTGCAAACGGTTCAACAGTGGTATAATATTCGAAATAATCAATTGGCATATTTTTCATAGCAATTTCAATTACTTTTTCGGCTTTATCAAATTTCTTTTCTTCAATTAATGCCGTCATTAATCGCGAAAGATTGTTTCTGTAAGATAAGGCATTTTTGCGCGTTTCTGGGTCGTGATAAATTTTATCGCTTCCTGCGTTACCCCAAGTCCATTGGTTAATGATTTTGAATGTTTTTTCAGTATCAATATAACCCATGTCATAAGAATTTCCTTCTTTTAGTTTGGTTTTTACAGGAACTAATTTATACACCATTCCGTCTAATTGAAGGTACTCTTTCATCCAAATATAATCGTCGGCACCAAAACTTCCTGGAGAGAAATAAATAGGTCGTTTCCAGTTATTTTCGTTAAAAATATCTAACATTAAAATTCTGTTTTTATATATCGCACCGCCTTTTAATTTTAAATTTATTTGAGGCACAATAGAATCGTAATATTTTTTATCTACAACTTTATTTTTGATGATGTTTTGCTTATCAATTTTAACTTTCAAATGTTCACTTGGATAAAAATGTACAAATTGACCATTTTTCATTTCTCTTTTAGAACGATCGTCTTTTAAGAAATCTAAAGTTAAACCTAAATCTAAGGTATCAGTTGTTCTTTCGTTAAATAAACAGTAATTTCTTTTGTCGCCCACGTATTGATCATGTGTAAACGAAATAGGCAACGCATCTGATTTATTTGATTTTACTTTCATTTCATCAATGTACCAATCCGTAGCTAGCAAGCTGGTGTTTACAATTCTAACATCCGTTCTGTAACCTTCAATTTCTTGTAAATACCACATAGGGAATGTATCATTATCGCCAATGGTAAATAATATAGCATTGGGTTCACAGGAATCTAAATAGGCTTTTGCCATTGCAACAGCCGTGTATTTTCCGCTTCTATCATGGTCATCCCAGTTTTCACTTGCTAATAGCACTGGTGAAGCTAATAAGGTAGTCGCTAATACGGCAGGAAGTGCTACTTTAGGTGACACATATTTTAAAATATATTGATAAATGGCATATATCCCAACGCCAATCCACATCGCAAAAATATAAAACGAACCTACTAAGGCATAATCTCTTTCTCTTGGTTCAAAAGGTCTTTCGTTTAAGTAAATTTTCAAAACTAAACCGGTGAATAAAAATAAGAGTAATAGAACATAAAACGATTTCCATTCTTTTTGCGCGTGATATACCATTCCGATAACCGCTAAAATTAATGGTAAAAAGAAATAGGAATTTCTACCCTTATTATTTTTCATATCGGTAGTTAATTCGCTTTGATTATCTAAATGTAAGTTGTCAATAAAGCCGATGCCGCTTAGCCAGTTTCCTTCTAAGCTTTCATAATTTCCTTGTAAATCATTTTGTCTTCCAACGAAATTCCACATTAAATATCGGAAATACATATACCCAAATTGGTATTCAAACATAAATTTCATATTGTCTGAAAACGATGGTTTTTCAATTGTTAAATAGTCGCCATAATTTTTCAGAAATTCCTCATATTCGTCTAATCCAATTTTGTTAGATGCAAATTGACTTCTAAAATCAGAAACAATTTCGGTAAATTGTCCTAATTTATTTTCATCCGTTTCGCCAGTTTCTTCATCATAAAAAGCTTCATGATTTACACTAAATTCTAATGGTTTGGTAAATGTCATGTAATTTTTAGCGTGTTCTTCACTCCAAAGTCTTGGTAAAAACGCATTGTGTTTAGAATTTGGATTGTGATTGGCGTTTTTATAATTATTGGTAATAATATATTTACCAGTTTTCTCGTCTCTTTCGTAATTTGGTTTATCATCAGAATACGGATTTTCTTCATCTGCTCCTGCATAAGTATTAGAAAATTGAGGACCATAAAACAACTTGGTTTCCCCGTATTGTTCTCTGTTGTAATACGCTAAAACTTCAGCAGCATCACTTGGTTTGTTCTCGTTTATGTTAATATTTGAATTGGCTCTTACAGGAAGCATGATCCAAGTAGAAAATCCAATTAAAATAAATAGGATGCTTAAAAGTAGCGTATTAAACTTTACTAATTCTTTTTTCTTGGTATATGACAAACCAAAATAAAAACCAGCTACAATTAGTAAAAAGGCAATAATAGTTCCAGAATTAAAAGGCAATCCTATTGAATTTACCGCGAAAATTTCTGTTTTGGCAAAAAATGATAATGTATAAGGCAATAGAAATTTAAAAATAAACATCAAAATTGCTATTATCACTACATTGGCAATAATAAAGTTCTTAACTGTAATGTTTTTTTGAGTTTTAAAGAAATATAACATTCCAATAGATGGTAATGCTAATAACGCCAAAAAGTGAACCCCAAAAGAAAGTCCAATTACCAATGAAATTAAAATCACCCATTTATTTCCTCTTTCTGTTTCCAGTTCTTCTTCCCATTTTAGACCCAACCAAAATAATAATGCAATAAATAAAGAAGCCATAGAATATACTTCAGCTTCTACGGCATTAAACCAAAAACTATCTGTAAATGTAAAAGATAAGGCAGCAATTAATGAAGCACCTAATGTAAGTTTTGAAGTTTCATTGTTCCATTCAGAAGTAGCGACAACAATTTTTCGTATAATTTTAGATGCCGACCAAAACATAAATAATATAGTAAAAGCACTTGAAAACACAGAAACCATATTTACCATTAAAGCAATTTGGCTATTATCTGTGGCAAACATCGCAAAAAAAGCACCTATCATTTGGTATAATGGCGCTCCCGGCGGATGTCCTACTTCTAATTTGGCAGCTGTGGCAATATATTCCCCACAATCCCAAAAACTCATTGTAGGTTCAACAGTTAAAGTATAGGTAACTAATGCAATTATAAAAGCAAACCAACCCATGTAGGTATTCCATTTGCTGTAATTAAATGAAGTCATAAATATGCCAGATTAATTTAGAATACAAAGAAACTATTTATTGGAGAGAATACCAATTTATTTTTTCTTAAAAATTATTAAAAAATTATTTGCAGAGAATAAAATATATATTACATTTGCACTCGCAATTACAAAATAATTTGGTTCATGGTGTAATGGTAACACTACTGTTTTTGGTGCAGTCATTCAAGGTTCGAGTCCTTGTGAACCAACAAAAAAATCCCACTTTTTCAAGAGGGATTTTTTATTTTACAACTACTGTAATTACTTATATTTTAAATGCAATAACGGGTCTTTTTGCATGGTTTACTAAGTCTTCTGAAATACTACCGTTTAAGAAGTGAGACAACCCTTTTCTTCCATGCGTACAAACGGCAATAACATCAGTATCTGAATCTTTAGCAAAATGTAAGATTCCTTTTTCTACATCAATATCGTTATAAATGTGAGTAGTATAATCAGAAAAGTGAAATTCTTCAATAAAGTTTCTTACTTTTTCTTCTGCAGATCGTGTAGTGCTGAAATTATTTGGTGTAATTATATATAATAAATTAATATGTGCTCCAAAATATTTTGCAAAATCAACTACTTTTTCAAAAGGTTTCCTAATTTCATTAGAAAAATTAGAAGCAAATGTAAGTGAGTCCACTTTAAAATTGTCTTCCTCTTTTTTAATAACTAATACTGGAATTTCTGAATTTCTCACTACTTTTTCGGCATTGGAACCCACAAACATTTCGTGAAATCCACTAGCTCCATGAGAACCCATAACTACCAAATCAGCATGATGTTTTTTCCCGTTTTCAATAATTCCTTCAAAAGCCATATTAAACTGTACGATGCTTGAAACTTTAATATCATTTAAAAAATCAGCGTTTTCTAATTCTTCCAATTTGGCTACAGCTGCATTTTTAAAGAAAATTAATTCAGGAATTTCATGAGAGGTATTCAGTGCGTCATTTCCTGAAGTTGATAATTCCAACATATGTAATAATATTATTTCGCCATTATTTTTTTTGGCAATTTGCGCGGCTGCTTTTAAAGCATTTTCGGCGTGTTTTGAAAAGTCGGTAGGTACTAAAATTGTTTTCATAGGATTAAGTTTAATGATTGTTTAGGTTACTATAAAGTTACGAATTTTTAATGGAATAGATTCACTTTTTTGGAAAAATGAAAAATTTGGACATTTTAAAAAAAATGTTGTATATTTGCGGAGTTATTTAGTAAACAACCAAATAATGAGGCACGCATTGCGTGCCTCTTTTTATAAAGATGACATTTAAAGAAAAAGTAAAAAACTTGCTTGACAAAGCTTTAGAAGAGAACACACAGTTGTTTCTGATAGATTTAGATATCTCAGAATCAAACAAAATTTCCGTTATTTTAGATGGCGATTCTGGTGTGAATTTACAAGATTGTATCAATGTAAATAAGTTTTTAGATAGCGGTTTAGAAGCCGAAGAACTAGAATATTCTATTGAAGTTGCCTCGGCAGGTGTTTCTTCGCCATTAAAATTAGTTAGACAATATAAAAAAAACATAGGAAGAACAGTAAAAGTTAAAACCATTTCTCAAGGTGATTTTGAGGCTTCTTTGTCTGGTGCAGATGAAGAATCCGCCACATTAACTTGGAGCGCAAGAGAACCTAAAGAAGTAGGTAAAGGGAAAGTAACTGTTCAAAAATCAATCACAATTCCATACACAGACATAAAAGAAGCAGTAGTAATAATATCATTTTAAAAATAAAGCATACCATGGAGAATATTGCATTAATAGATTCATTTTCAGAATTTAAAGACGACAAACTAATCGACAGAGTTACCTTAATGGCAATTTTGGAAGACGTGTTTAGAAATGCGTTGAAAAAGAAATATGGTTCAGATGACAATTTCGATATTATCATAAATCCAGATAAAGGAGATATGGAAATTTGGAGAAACCGTGTAGTTGTAGCTGATGAAGATTTAGATCTTGAGAACGAAGAAATCACATTAACAGAAGCTAGAAAAATCGAACCTGATTTTGAAATTGGAGAAGAAGTATCGGAAGAAGTAAAATTAATCGATTTAGGTAGAAGAGCTATTTTAGCGTTACGTCAAAATTTGATTTCTAAAATTCATGAACATGATAACACCAATCTTTACAAACAATTTAAAGATTTAATTGGTGATATATATACAGCAGAAGTTCATCATGTAAGACCAAAAATGGTAGTATTAATGGATGATGATGGAAATGAAATTATCCTACCAAAAGAAAAACAAATTCCAAACGATTTTTTCAAAAAAGGAGAAAACGTAAGAGGTATTATTGAAAGCGTAGAGCTTAAAGGTAATAAGCCACAAATTATAATGTCAAGAACAGCACCAAGTTTCTTAGAAAAATTATTTGAACAAGAAATTCCAGAAGTTTTTGATGGATTAATAACCATTAAAAAAGTGGTTAGAATTCCTGGTGAAAAAGCAAAAGTTGCCGTGGATTCCTATGATGATAGAATTGACCCAGTTGGTGCTTGTGTAGGTATGAAAGGATCTCGTATTCACGGAATTGTTCGCGAATTAGGTAACGAAAATATTGACGTAATTAATTACACACAAAACATACAATTATTTATTACAAGAGCGCTTAGTCCAGCTAAAGTTTCTACTGTAAAAATTGATGAAGAAAATAAAAAAGCAGAAGTGTTCTTAAAAATTGAAGAAGTTTCAAAAGCCATTGGTAGAAACGGACAGAACATTAAATTAGCTAGCCAATTAACTGGATACGAATTAGATGTAATTCGTGAAGGAATTGTGCAAGAAGAAGATGATGTTGAATTAAGAGAATTTAGTGATGAAATTGAAGAATGGATTATTGAGGAATTCGAAAAAATTGGTTTAGACACGGCTAGAAGTATTATCGATAAAGATGTTGCAGATTTAGTTAGAAGAACAGATTTAGAAGAAGAAACCATTTTAGACGTTATCAGTATCTTAAAACAAGAATTAGATAGCTAATCTAAACATCATTTAGCATCACAATCACCAAAGAAATTAAGCAAAAAACAAATATGTCTGAAGAAAGAGTAATACGAATAAGTAAAGTTTTAAAAGAATTCAACATTTCACTTGATCGAGCTGTTGACACCTTAAAAGAAAAGGGTCATACCATTGAGCACAGTCCCAATGCAAAAGTTTCTCAATTGGAATTCGACGTCTTGTGCGATATTTTTTCGGCCGATAAAGGAAATAAAGTAGCTTCGAAAGAAGTTGGCGAAGAAAAGAAAAAAGAAAAAGAAGCACTAAAACGTGAAATCGAAAAAGAACTCGAAGTGAAACGTCTTGCAGAAGAAGAAAGACAAAAACAAGAAATAATAAAAGCAAAAGCAGTTGTTACGGCTCCTATATCATTAGGAAAAATTGATTTAAATCCAAAAAAACAAGAAGCAACTATAACAAATAATCCTCTAGCTGCTAAAGAAAATAATGTAGTTTTAAAAGTAGAAAAAACAGTTGTTGCAGAAAAAACTTCAGACAAACCTGCAGAATCTGTTAAAAAAACTTTTGAAAAAACAAAACCAAAATCAGAAGAACCTTCAGTTCAACCTCAAGAATTTAATCCTGATGGCACGCCAATTGAAGTGAAGTTAGATACACTATACACTAAACTTTCAGGAGCTACTTTTACAGGTCAAACAATTGATTTAACTCAATTTAACAAACCAAAGAAAAAGAAAGAAGAGTTTAAAAAACCAGGAACTCCAGGCGCTACTCCAAGTAAACCAGGAACTCCGGGAACGCCAGGTGCCCCAGGCTCAGCAGCAAATAAACGAAAAAGAATCATTAAGCCAGGAACACCAAATACAGGTGGTTCAGCTGGAAATACACAAGGCGGCGCTCCAGGTGGTTTTGTAAAAAGACCCTATCAAGGTGGTCAAGGCGGACAAGGTGCAGGTGGTTTCAAAAAACCAGGTTTTAACAAATCAGCACCAATTGTAAAAGTCGAGCCAACGGAAGAAGAAGTAAAAAATCAAATTAAAGAAACTTTAGAAAGATTACAAGGAAAAGGTAATAAATCTAAAGCAGCAAAATATAGAAGAGATAAAAGAGATACGCACCGTCAACGTACTGATGACGATTTAGCGCAACAAGACTTAGAAAGCAAAATCCTTAAAGTAACAGAATTTGTTACCGTAGGTGAAATTGCAACTATGATGGATGTGCCCATTACAAAAGTAATCGGAACGTGTATGTCTTTAGGAATTATGGTAACCATGAATCAACGTTTGGATGCTGAAACATTAACTATTGTTGCAGATGAATTTGGTTATGAAATGCAATTTATTACCACCGATATTGAAGAAAATGCAGTAATTATTGAAGACACTGAAGAAGAATTAGAATTCAGAGCACCAATTGTTACCGTTATGGGTCACGTCGATCATGGTAAAACATCATTATTAGATTATATTCGTAAAGCAAATGTTATTGCTGGAGAATCTGGAGGAATTACACAGCATATTGGTGCCTATGGAGTAACTTTAGATGGTGGACAAAAAATCGCTTTCTTAGATACGCCTGGTCACGAAGCCTTTACAGCGATGCGTGCTCGTGGAGCTCAAGTTACCGACATTGCGATTATTGTAGTAGCGGCCGACGACGATATCATGCCTCAAACAAAAGAAGCAATTTCACATGCACAAGCAGCAGGAGTTCCAATGATTTTCGCTATCAATAAAGTGGACAAACCAAATGCGAATCCTGAGAAAATTAAAGAGCAATTAGCAGGTATGAATTTACTTGTTGAAGATTGGGGTGGAAAATACCAATCTCATGATATCTCAGCAAAATTCGGACAAGGTATACCTGAATTATTAGAAAAAGTATTATTAGAAGCAGAGGTTCTTGAACTAAAAGCCAATCCAAATAAACCTGCACAAGGAACGGTTGTAGAAGCACAATTAGACAAAGGTCGTGGTTATGTTTCTACGATATTAGTACAGGCAGGAACTTTAAAAATTGGCGACTACATGTTGGCTGGTAAAAATCATGGTAAAATTCGTGCCATGTTTGATGAAAGAGGAAACAATGTAAAAATTGCCGGACCTTCAACACCAGTATCTGTATTAGGTTTAGACGGAGCGCCAACAGCGGGAGACAAATTTAATGTGTATGAAGAGGAAAGAGAAGCCAAACAAATTGCAACAAAACGTGCACAATTAGCTCGTGAGCAGTCGGTTCGTACACAAAAACATATTACACTTTCAGAAATTGGTCGTCGTATTGCTTTAGGTCAATTTAAAGAATTAAATATAATTCTTAAAGGAGATGTGGATGGATCTGTAGAAGCACTATCTGATTCGTTCTCTAAATTATCAACAGAAGAAATTCAAATTAATATTATTCACAAAGGAGTTGGAGCGATTACAGAATCTGACGTATTATTAGCTTCTGCTTCTGATGCAATTATTATCGGATTTAACGTTCGTCCTGCAGGAAATGCAAAAGCATTAGCAGATAAAGAAGAAATTGATATCCGTAATTATTCTATTATTTACGCCGCTATCGACGATTTAAAAGATGCGATGGAAGGCATGCTTTCTCCAGAATTGAAAGAAGAAATTACAGGTACTGCCGAAATTAGAGAATTATTTAAAGTATCTAAAGTAGGAACAATTGCTGGATGTATGATTACAGACGGTAAAGTAATTCGTAGCAACAGAATCCGATTAATTAGAGAAGGTGTTGTTATTTTCACAGGAGAATTAGTAGCTTTAAAACGTTTCAAAGACGACGTAAAAGAAGTGTCTAAAGGATACGATTGTGGTATGCAAATTAAAGGATACAACGATATTAAAGAATACGATATTATCGAAAGTTTCCACGAAATTGAAATCAAAAAGAAATTAAAATAAAATTTCTTTATAACATAAAATCCCAATGAAAATTGGGATTTTTTTTGTTCTATTCTTTTTTCACTCATTTTTTCACTTATAAATAAAATAAAAATTTGTAGAAAATCTTTATATATTAAACATAAAAAATATAATAATTTGTTTTTTTTAACTTATTTTTGAAGATACTAATAAAACCTCAAATGCAATTCGACATTCAAAACACCGAATCTTCGGCTTTATATAAATTATTGACAGGAACTGTTATTCCAAGGCCTATTGCTTGGGTAGCTACTATCGATGATAATGGAATTGATAATTTGGCTCCGTTTTCCTTTTTTAATGTCGTTAGCGAAGACCCGCCTCATATTATGTTTTCAACGGTTCGAACAGGTAATAAAAATAAAGACACGTTAAATAATATTTTAACAAACAAGCAATTTGTAGTCAATTTAGTTACGGAAGATGTTGTAGAACAAATGAACACTACTTCACAGTCTGTACCGGCTGATGTCAATGAATTTCAATTGGCAAACGTAACTCCAATAGATTCCATTTACATCAAACCAAAACGAGTAAAAGAAAGTTTGGTGCATTTTGAGTGCGAAATGGTGCATCATTATTTTATCGAAAAGCATCAAAATGGAGGTGCGTGTATTATCATTGGAAAAATAATTACGATGCATATTGACGATTCCATCTTATTGGAAAATCACAAAATCAATTTAGATAAATACAAACCGGTTGCACGTTTAGCAGGTTCAAATTATAGTAAATTAGGAGAAATATTCTCAATTAAAAGAAAATAATTAATTATCAATTATCCATTGTTAATTATCCATTAAAATATGAAAATAACAGTTATAGGTGGTGGTCCAGGCGGACTTTACTTTTCGATATTAACCAAAAAAGCAATGCCGCATTGCCAAATCGATATTTACGAAAGAAACAAACCCGATGATAGTTTTGGATTCGGGGTAGTGTTTTCAGATGAAACCTTAGGCGAATTTTTAAAACGCGACATGCAATCGTATGAATTAATTCGAAGCAAATTTGCCTATTGGGATGATATTATTATAGCGAGAGATGGTGAATCCGTGAATATTGCTGGAAATGGTTTTTGCGGTTGTTCCAGAAAAACTCTTTTGCAATTACTGCAACAACGTTGTGTAGAAGAAGGTGTGAATTTGCATTTCGAACAAAATGTAGACGATCTTTCGCAATTTGCAGACTCTGATATTATTTTGGCAACAGACGGAATTGGAAGTGCTATTCGTACAAAATATCAAAAAGAATTCGGAACAAAAATCGAATTAAAAAAGAACCGTTTCGTTTGGTTAGGTTCCACAAAACCACTAGATGCTTTCACCTATTTTTTCAGAAATACACCTCACGGAACTATCGTAGCACATTCGTATCAATACGAAGAAGGCATGAGTACTTGGATTTTTGAATGTAGCGATGAAACTTGGCAAAGACATGGTTTTGAAGTCACCAACGAAGCAGATACGATGGAAAAAATTGCCGAAATCTTCAAAGATGAATTAGATGGTCATCCCTTAATTTCAAATAAATCACATTGGCGTCAGTTTCCGCATATTACCAACCAAAATTGGTATTATAATAACATTGTTTTACTAGGCGATGCCAAAGCTACAGCCCATTATTCTATTGGTTCAGGAACAAAATTAGCTATGGACAGTGCCATTGGATTATCCGATGCGGTGATTGCTCACCCAAATAATGTACAAGCCGCTTTTGCACAATACGATAAAACCCGAAGAAATACGGTAGAAATGATTCAGTATGCCGCCATCGTTTCATTAGATTGGTTTGAAAATATGGATCGTCACATGAAACATTCGTTCCAACAATTTGCATTTGGATGCATGACGCGCTCTAAAAAAGTAACCTATGAAAATTTACGTCTAAGAGATAGTTCTTTTACTGATAAAGTAGTAGCAGAATTCAATACCAATTACATTACCAATGTAAAAAATCAATCGGCGGCATTTTCCCCTTTCAAATTAAGAAATTTAGAATTACAAAACCGAATTATGATGTCGCCTATGGGGCAATATGTAGCCGAAAATGGTGTAATAAACGATTGGCATTTTCAACATTATACATCAAGAGCTGTTGGTGGTTTAGGATTAATATTAACAGAAATGACTGCCGTTTCTGAAACCGGAAGAATTACAGAAGGTTGCGCCGGAATTTATACCGAAAATCAAATAGTAGCTTGGCAGCGAATCACGTCTTTTATACATCAATATACCCAAACTAAAATCGGAATGCAATTAGGACATTCAGGAAGAAAAGGTTGTTCAAAAATTCCTTGGGAAGACCAATTTCAGAGTAAAAAATGGGAGTTGCTTTCAGCTTCTGCCATTCCGTTTAATGAAAATTCGGATTGTCCAAAAGAAATGACGTTGGAAGACATGCAAGTTGTCAAAAATCAATTTGTGCAAGCCACAAAAAATGCTAACGAAGTAGGATTTGACATGATTGAATTACAAGCGCATCACGGATTTTTATTGGCCTCTTTCTTATCTCCATTGACTAATATTCGTACCGATGAATTTGGTGGAAGTGTTCAAAATCGTTTAAAATATCCAATAGAAGTTTTTAAAGCCATTCGTGACGTATTTCCAAAAGAAAAGCCAATTTCTGTTCGAATATCCGCTACCGATTGGGCAGAAAACGGAATTTCAGAGCAAGATGTTTTGGTAATTTCGGAAGCGTTTAAAAAGGCTGGTGCAGATATCATTAATGTTTCTACAGGAAATACGGTTGCCGACCAAAAACCACAAACCGGAAGAATGTGGCAAACGCCTTTCTCGGATGTGGTTCGAAACACGGTTCATATCCCAACAATAACAGCTGGATATATTCAAGATATTGACCAAATTAATACGATTATTTTAAACGGAAGAGCCGATTTAGTAGCACTTGGAAGACCTTTATTATTAGATGCTAATTTTGTAAGAAATGCGCAAGCGTATGAACAATTTCAAGCCAATGATATTCCAAATCCATACAAAATGGGTATTTCCCATTTGTACCCATTAAAAGTAGCCGAAAGAAAACAATTGGAAGGCATGAAAAAAGCCTTGAAACCGAAGAGTAATAAGAAATAATAATTACGAATTAGAAATTACGAATTATGAAAAATGATAACGTTGTTCAAATAAAAAGTTATGCTTTTGCTGTTCGTATAATAAAAGTTTTTAAATATTTATCTGAACAAAAAAAAGAATTTGTTCTAAGTAAACAGCTATTAAGATGTGGAACTTCAATTGGAGCTAATATAGAAGAAGCCATTGGAGGACAATCAGGAAAAGATTTTTTCGCCAAATTAACTATATCATATAAAGAAGCAAGAGAAACACATTATTGGATTAGATTATTAAAAGATACTGATTATTTATCTGTTGAGGAAGCTGATAGTTTGCTTGAAGATGTTGATGAGTTACTCAGAATAATTGGTTCTATTCAAAAAACGTTACGTAATTCGTAATTTAAAATTCGTAATTAATGAAAGATAATTTTGCTCATTTAAATTTACCTAATCTGGAATTACAACCAGAATATACCTTTTTGGATTTACCACAATTCCAACAACCTGAACTATTGAATTGTGTAGAAAAACTATTAGATTCTCACATCAAAGAAGGTCGAGGAAATGCTATTTGCATTCGAACCTTTGAAGAAACGTGGACGTATCAAGATTTGTATGAAAAAGCCAATCAAATTGCACATGTTTTAGTCGAAGATTTAGGATTGCAATCGGGAAATCGCGTGTTGTTGCGTTCGGCGAATAATCCAATGATGGTCGCGTGTTGGTTTGCGGTTTTGAAAGCCGGTGGAATAGTCGTAGCTACTATGCCATTATTGCGTTCAAAAGAATTGTCCACAATTATTGTTTGTGCCGAGATTTCACATGCATTGTGTGATAAGGAATTGGAAGAAGAAATGAATTTAGTCCAATCCAATTTTCTAAAAAAAGTAAGTTTCTACAGAAATTCCGATTTAGAAGAGTTAATGGTATCCAAACCAAAAACCTTCGACAATTTTCCATCAAAATCTGATGATGTAGCGTTGATTGGCTTTACTTCTGGTACTACAGGTTTGCCAAAAATGACCGCACATTTTCACAAAGACATTTTAAATATTTGTGAAGCATTTCCCAACTATTCGTTGCAGCCTACTTCAAATGATATTTTTATTGGAAGTCCACCTATTGGTTTTACTTTTGGTTTAGGCGGATTGGTGTTGTTTCCGATGTATTTTGGAGCATCCACTTTTTTAATCGAAAAACCAAGCCCAGATGTATTGTTGAAAGCCATTCAAGAGTATAAAATCACGATTTGTTTTACCGCTCCAACCGCTTGGCGAGTTATTACAACAAAAATTCAAGACTTCGATATTTCGAGTTTACGAAAATGTGTTTCAGCAGGTGAAACTTTACCATTGAAAGTTTGGCAAGATTGGTATGATACCACAGGACTAAAAATTATTGATGGAATTGGTGCTACCGAAATGTTGCATATTTTTATTTCTTCAAACGAAGAAAATATGAAACCCGGCGCAACTGGAAAAGCGATTTCAGGTTATGAAGCCAAAATTATTGACCAACAAGGAAACGAATTACCAAGAAATGAGTCAGGGAGATTGGCGGTACGAGGCATTACAGGTTGTAAATATTTAAATCGGGAAGAAAAACAACGCGAATACGTTGAAAACGGTTGGAATATCACTGGTGATATTTTCCGTCAAGATGATGAAGGGTATTTTCATTTTGTGGCTCGTGGCGATGATATGATTATTTCTTCGGGTTATAATATTGCAGCAATTGAAGTAGAATCCGTACTTTTATCTCATGAAAATATTTTAGAATGTGCTGTTGTAGGTTTGCCCGATGAAGAACGAGGGATGTTGGTTTGTGCGCATATTGTTTTAAAAGAACAAGCAGCGGCTGAGGAAGCCTTAAAAATTGATATTCAAAATTGGTTTAAAAACACGGCAGCACCTTATAAATATCCAAGAGTAATTCATTTTGTTGAAAATTTACCAAAAACAGAAACTGGAAAAATTCAACGATTTAAATTGAAATAATAATTAGTGTCCAAAATAACAGAAATATGCAATTTATAAAACAAGAAAAAGTTCGTTTTCAACATATCGATTATGCAGGTATCGTATTTTATCCAAGATTTTTAGAAATGCTCAATGGTTTGGTGGAAGATTGGTTTGAAGAAGCGTTAGACCGTCCATTTTCAAAAATGCATGAGACCAATGGTATTCCTACGGTTGACTTAAAAGTTCAATTCAAAAATGCCGCTCGTTTGGGTGAAATCTTAACTAAAAAACTTTGGGTAAAAGAGTTAAAAAACTCGTCTATTCTTTGTGGATTTCAGTTTGAAAACGAAAGCAATAATTTAGTTTTAGAAGGCGAAGTTACCTTAGTAAATGTAGCTTTCAACGCAGACAGAAACGGCATTAAAGCCGAACCTTTTAATGAGGAAATGAAAAGTAAAATTTCAAAATATATAGTTTAACAACACAGATTGAAGAAATCAGAGAAATATACACGGTATTTATTTTTCAAATTTCTTTAACTTCTTCAATCAGTGTTTAAAATTAAAATCAGCAATTATTCGCGTTTGTAAAGCAATCTGTTTCATCCGCGTACCAAAACAATAAAAAATGGAATTCAAAAAATTCAAAGCCGCTACTGTTCAAACATCTCCCGTTTTTCTTAATGTAGAAAAAACAGTGGATAAAGCCATTTCTTTTATTAAAGAAGCGGCCTCAAACCAAGCAAAACTTATTGCTTTTCCCGAAGTATTTATTTCGGGGTATCCTTATTGGAATTGGATCATGACGCCCGTTCAAGGTAGTAAATGGTACGAAGCATTATATAAAAATTCGGTAGATATTTCTGGACCTGAAATCAAAAAATTGTGTTTGGCAGCTAAAGAAAACGTTATGCATGTTGTTATCGGTATCAACGAAAGAGGATCAAGCTATGGCGAAATTTACAATACCAATTTAATCATTGATAACAAAGGCGTTATCATCGGAAAACACAGAAAGTTAGTACCCACATGGGCAGAAAAATTGACTTGGACTTCAGGCGACGGTTCTTCTTTAAAAGTGTATGATACCGAAATTGGCCCTATCGGAACTTTGGCTTGTGGCGAAAATACCAATACGTTGGCACGTTTTACGCTACTATCGCAAGGCGAATTGATACATATTGCAAATTATATTTCGCTTCCTGTGGCACCTCCCGATTATGATATGGCAGAAGCTATTAAAATTCGTGCCGCTGCGCATTCTTTTGAAGGAAAATTATTTACGATTGTCTCTTGTTCAACGATTTCGCAAGAAATTAAAGATGCCTTACGTGCCGATGTGCCAAATGTAGATGAATTATTAGACCGAAAAAGTTCGGCTTTCTCTGGATTTATTGGTCCAAATGGCGCTGTAATTGGGCAACCGCTAATTGATGATGAAGGAATAGTGTATGCTGAAATTGACTTGGAAAAATGTATCCAACCGAAACAAATGCACGATATTTTAGGGCATTATAACCGATTTGATATTTTTGATTTACGAGTAAACACAGCGCCAACAAGAAATATTACTTTTATAGACAATCACGACGAGTTTAATACTAAATAAACTATGGAAGCAAAACATTCAGACGATCAAATTGGAAGAGCTAGAGTTCAAAATACACCTGAATTAGAGGCTTATTATAATGAATTAGAACAATTAGGTGCTGGCGCTTTATGGACTGTAGCTAATGATATAGAACCATGGGAACCACGTTCTTCATCCGTACCCATGCTTTGGAAATATGACAATTTACGTGAATTGGTTTTAAAATCATCTGAATTGGTAACGCCAGAGCAAGCCGGAAGACGTGTCGTATATTTAGTAAACGACAAACGTAAAGATGTTTCAGCTGCTGTGGGTTGGTTGTACACCGGAATTCAAGTTACGCGTCCTGGCGAAAGTACTTCAGCTCACAAACACAAAGCTTCAGCACTTCGATTTATCATGGAAGGCGAAGGCGGTTATACCGTTGTGGATGGTAATAAAATTACATTTGAAGTCAATGATTTTGTCATCACCCCAAATTCAACTTGGCACGAACACGGCGTGGAAGAAGGTGGAAAAACCTGTATTTGGCAAGATGGTTTGGATATTCCCTTAGTAAACGCGTTGGAAGCGAATGATTATGCGGTTTATGAGGGCAAACAAGAAATAATAAATCCAATAAATTATTCTCCCATTACCTACGGTTGTTCCGGATTAATTCCAGCTGATACAACGTGGGACAAACCCTATTCGCCCTTATTCAAATATTCCTGGAAAAATGTGTATCCAGCACTTTTAGAAGCTCAAAAAGTAAATGAAATTAATCCGTTTGATGGTATTTTTATGCACTATTCGAATCCCCTAACAGGCGGGCACGTGATGCAAACCATGGGAGCCGCGATGCAATTATTACCAGCTGGTTTCAAAGGAAAAGCACACAAGCATACAGGTTCGTTCATATATCAATGTGCAAAAGGAAAAGGTTTTTCCATTATCAACGGACAACGTTTCGATTGGAAGGAAAGAGATATTTTCTGTGTTCCGAGTTGGGCTTGGCACGAACATCATAACGGATCCGAAACCGAAGACGCTTGCTTGTTTCAATTCAACGATTTACCAGTAATTGAAAGTTTAGGGCTTTTTCAATCAAGAGAATTGGAAGAGAATGATGGATATCAAAAAAATCAATAACAATATCAAATTCAAAAATCAAGAACAATTAAAACTTTGCGAACTTTGAGAAAAACTTAACGCTCTTTGCGGTTAAATAATAAATATGAAACTACTGACCTACAAAACACAAGACACTGAGCCACGTTTAGGCTTCATTTATAACAATCAAGTCATTGACATGGAAGATTTTGGCGAAATATCTAATTTTCCATTGCCTAATGATATGTTGGATTTAATTGATATGGGATTTGAAATTATTGCTGAAATAAGCGAATTAATTTTGGAAACACCAGAAAATTTCTTCGAAGAAATCGCTTATGAAATGAACGAAGTTACGATTTTAGCGCCTATCGAAAAACCAAGAAAAAACATCATTGGTATTGGATTAAATTATACCGAACACGTGGCAGAAAGTGCACGCGGTTTAGATACTACAGGGAAATTACCAACAAAACCAATTATTTTTTCAAAGCCACCAACAACGGTAACAGCTACGAATACGGAAATTATCAAAAACACAAAATTGACTTCTCAATTGGATTGGGAATGTGAATTGGCAGTTGTGATTGCTAAAAAAGGAAAATATGTAACCAAAAAAAATGCGATGGATTATGTTTTTGGTTACACAGTTATTAATGATATTTCTGCTCGCGATTGTCGTAGAGAAGGACAATGGATTGTATCTAAAGGGCAAGATACTTTTGCACCAATGGGTCCATTTTTAGTTACGAAAGACGAAATAGAAAACCCACATAACTTGAATCTATCGTTAAAAGTTAATGGTTTGGAAAAACAAAATTCGAATACCAAATTTATGCTTTTCAATATCAATGATTTGATTGAAGATTTGAGTATAGTGTTTACCTTAGAACCAGGAGACATCATCGCAACAGGCACTCCAGCAGGCGTTGGCGCAGGTCGTGACCCACAAGAATGGTTACACAATGGCGATATGGTGGAAGCTACAGTAGAAGGGATTGGAACAATTGTAAATACGATTAAGGAGATATAATTTATAAAACACAGATTAAAGAAATTAAAATAATTTTAAAAATTTCTTTAATCTGTGTTGCAATTAAAATTAAAAAAATGAAATACAGAATAGGACAAATAGTTCCATCATCAAACGTAACGATGGAAACCGAAATACCAGCTATTTTTCGTTCTCGTGAAACCATTTTGCCAGAGCGATTTACGTTTCACAGCAGTAGAATGCGTATGAAAAAGGTAACCAAAGAAGAATTGGAAGCGATGGATGCGATGAGCTTGAAATGTGCACAAGAATTGTCAGATGCCCACGTAGATGTGATGGGGTATGCTTGTTTGGTTGCCATTATGAGTATGGGTCGCGGGTATCATTGTGTGTCGGAAGTAAATTTACATCAAGAAACAGTGGCTAATGATTTTCCAACGCCAATTGTTACTTCTGCAGGTGCATTAATTAACGGATTAAAGGTTTTGGGTGCCAAACAAATTTCGATTATTACACCTTATATGCGACCATTAACCGATATGGTGGTGGATTATATCGAAAATCAAGGCATCAAAGTAAAACAAAGTATTGCTTTAGAAATTCCAGATAATTTGGAAGTTGCCGCTCAAAATCCAATGAATTTATTGGAAATCTATAAGCAATTGGATTTAACGGATGTAGATGTTTTAGTAGCTTCCGCTTGTGTGCAAATGCCATCGTTGGAAGCCATCGATTTAATTCAAGCCGAATCTGGTATTCCAGTAACATCAGCGGCGGTTTGTACTACCTATGAAATGATGAAGAAACTTGGTATCGCAGCTAAATCGGCAATCGGTGGAGAACTTTTAAATGGTAAATACTAAGTAATATGGAATGGGAAATAATTGATGATAAATTAGTAAACAATTTTAAGTTTAAATTGCAAACAGAATTGGCATATTTTCTTGTTAAAGTGGCTAATTATGCGGATGAAATTAACCACCATCCCGATTGTAAAATCCATAAAGCCTTTCAATTAGAAATCACTTTATACACTTACGACAAAAATAAAATTACCAATTTAGATTATCAATTAGCTGAAAAAATTGACGATTTATTTTTTCAATTAAGAAACATAAATTAAAAACTATATTTAGCTCCGCCGTATATATTTCTTCCTGCGGCATTAATTCCGGATGCAAAATTTCTATACTGAGTATCTAAAATATTTTCTATACCTGTAAACAAAGTGAATCCCTCAATTGTTTTTGTTGCTGCTTTAAAATTATAAGTCTCCCAAGCTGGCATTCCATTTGCAGGAGCGTATACCAAATTGTCCTCTCCACTTGAAGAATAATCACTTAACTGTTTTTTTCCATTGAACAACATATAAGCTTCAAAAGTTGCCCAATTAGGCACGTAATTAATTCCTAATTTTCCGTAAAATGGTGGAATATGATCTAAAGGTCTTTTGTTACCATCGGTTGTAACTCTTCCTAAAGTAATAGTATAAGAACCATTAAATTGAACGTTTCTAGCCAGTGTTGTTTTTATATTTCCGTTGACTCCAGTTACAAATGCTTTTCCTAAATTTTGATTAGCCACTACGTTTCTTACATCGCTACTTCCAAAATCGTACGTGTTTTGTCCGTTAAAAGTAAAGCGATCTGTAACAATGGCATCGTATAATTGTGTGTAAAAATAAGTAGCATCAAATTGATGTTTGTTCGATTTAGATTTTAATACGAATCCAAAATCTCCAGTAACAGTTTGTTCTGGTTTTAAATCTTTATTTGGAACAATTAAAGTTCCAGCACCAGATTCAAATATTTTTGCTAAATCATCAATATTTGGCACTCTAAAGCCAGAGCTTAAATTGGTTTTAAGGATAAAATTTTCCGAAGCGTTATGGACCATTCCTATGTTTCCACTGTAGGTTAAGTTTTGTTGTTTTATTTCATTAAAAGGCAAGGGCATTATTGAATTATCTGCAATTGAACTAGTAAGAGTAGCGTATCCAATTCTTGCGCCCATTGTAAAGTTAGTAGCCACATATCTTTTGGAACTATAAGAAACATAAATATCATTTCGCATCATGTTATTTTTTCCGTTCGGATACCTTGTGTCTAATGGAACTACTACGCCCGTATTAATATTGTTTTTAAATGCAGTCGATTTCAAATCATCATAGTAATTTTCCATACCATAATATAGATTTCCTATTTTTAATTTAGTCTCAAAATTCGCAGCTAATGAATAAACGGCTACTTTTTCAATTCTATTTTGCAAATTGTAATTTCTGAAATTTCTATTTACTCGGCTTTCTTCCACGTTTTGATAACCCGCATCTAATTTGAAATCGGTATTCGTAAATACATTTTCTTTTTCTATGCTATACACACCTAATAGTCTTTTTTGTGGCCCGTAATACCATTCGGCACTTTTTAAACCTGAACCTGCAGGATCTGTTAATCGATCGTATCTATTGATGTTTGAAGAAGTGGCGTATTGAACATTGGCATTATGAGTAAATCCGCTTTTAGATTTGTATACGAATTTTTGCATGAAGTTGTATTGTTTAAAAGCACTCCCAACTTGTAAATATTTATTGTCGTTTGGAGTTAAAACATCAACACCATTTATGGTTTCCACATATTTTGTTCTTTCTCCAAAAAAATCGCCGTTATGATTTTTAGATTTTCCCATTTTCAAATCACCAAAATCATTGTATGAAAAAGCAGTTAAAGTCGCAAAATTCTTGCCTCCATAATTAATGTCAAAATAACCAGATTTTTCTTCGTTTACAGAAGAGTATCGGGTATTAAAATTTCCAGTAAAACCATTAATAAATCTCGCATTTTTCGTAATCATATTTACCGAACCTCCAAGTGCGTCACTGCCATATAATGATGAGGTTGGGCCGTATTGAACTAACGCTGTTTCTAGAAAATTTTCATCAACAGTAATTATATTTTGTAAGTGACCCGATCTGAAAATTAGATTGTTCATTCTAACACCATCTACTAAAAGTAAAATTCGACTGGCTTCAAATCCTCTAATTACAGGACTACCGCCTCCTTGCTGTGATTTCTGAACAAATAAAGCCCCTGAATTTGCCAACATGTCGGCGGTGCTTTGAAAATTTTGAAATTCTATTTTTTCTTTTGAAAAGAGTTCAATTTGTGAAGGTGTTTGATTTTTATCAATTGTAATTTTCTTAGAATTGATTTTTATTTCTTCAATGTTTTGTGTTTTGATAGTATCAGTAACTTCTTGACTAAAAGATAATTGTAGATTTATTATGAAAAAACCAATGAGAAATGAATATTTTTTTACCATGTTTTGTTAATTAAACAAATCATATCTCAAAAATTATGCCACATAACAGATTATTTTTTATTAGGTTCAATAATTACAGCACTTAAATATTTCTTTTTTATGCTTATGAGCGCTTTTTCTGCTTCAATTTTACTTTTAAAACTTCCAACCCAAACTTTGTATGATGGGTTACTATAAACGATAGTTCCATCGGTTTGTGAAAACTCTTTTTTAAACGCAAGCAATGTTTTTTTGGATTCTTCTATGTTTCCAAAAAATATTTGAATTTTATATTTGTCATTTATTGTAATCCCAGAATTATTTTTTCTTTTTTCTTGAAGTAATTTTTCAATTTTTTCATCTTGTTCAATTATAGTTTTAGAGGTTTGTGAAAAAATATTTTGCGAGAACAAAACCGTTGCTATTAAGATTGAAAATCCAGTAATTTTTTTTAAAGTCTTCATAATGAATGATATTTAATGCAAATTTATTACTTAGAATTTAATTATTGCTCTTTATCTTATTTAGAATTAAAATAAATTACATTTTAAGATAAATTTAGGGTTTTTATAATTATTCTAATGTTGTATTTTTGTCCAAGTTTTTAAAAAAGTATGATAAAGCATTAGCTAAAATCATACCAATAAAATAAGTTTGATAATTAATTTTTAATATGAAAAAGTTGGGTAACCCTAAATCGTTTTCAAAAACTATCTTTTCTTTAGCGTTTTCTGCCATGTTTGCAGTGGGCGTTTCTGCGCAAGAAGCTGTAGCAGCTGCTGCACCTGCTGCAACAGCAGCGGCTCCAGCAACTGGTTCAGGTGATCCAGTAAAAGGAAAAGAATTGTTTAACACTAATTGTGCCGCTTGTCACAAATTAGATGCAAAAATGACTGGTCCTGCATTGAGAGGTGTTGGCGATAAGTATGACAAAGCTTGGTTGTACAAATGGATTAAAAATAGTTCAGACTTAATTAAGTCTGGTGATGCTAAAGCGGTAAAAGTGTACGAAGAATATGCAAAAGCAAATATGACTGCTTTTCCTCAATTATCTAATGGAGACATTGATAATATTATAGCATATACTATGGAAGTGGCACCAGCTGCTGAAACTCCAACAACTGCTGTTAGTGCTACTGCTGTAGCATCAGAAGGAGGTCTTTCAAATAACTTAATATTGGGTGTTTTAGCTTTCATATTGTGTGCTTTGATTTTTGTGCTTTTCTCTGTAAACAAATTAATGCGTAACCTTGCCAAAAAAGAAGGTGTCGATGTTCCAGAAGGTAAAAGTCCTGCTACTGCAGTTGTATCTTTTGCAAAAGCTTATGTGAAAAACCAATTCATAATGGTGGTTACGGCTATTTTCTTCTTATTAACATCTGCTTATTTTGTGTATGGCTTTTTGATGCAAATTGGAGTAGACCAAGGATATGAGCCAATTCAGCCTATTCATTATTCACACAAGATACACGCTGGAGAAAATGGTATTGATTGTAAATATTGTCACTCCTCTGCAAGAGTCTCTAAGCATTCTGGTATTCCTTCATTAAATGTTTGTATGAATTGCCATAAAAACATTGCTGAATTCCAAGGTTCTAAAGATTCAACTTATGTGGAATACACTAAGGAATTTTACACTGGAGAAATCCAGAAATTGTATGATGCCGTGGGTTGGGATAAAGCCACACAGAAATACACAGGAAAAACTAAGCCTGTAAAATGGGTTAGAATTCATAATTTACCAGATTTCGTGTATTTCAATCACGCACAACACGTAACTGTTGGTGGTATAGAATGTCAAAAATGTCATGGAGAAGTTGAAACTTATGAAGTAATGAAACAAGCACAACCTTTAACAATGGGATGGTGTATCAATTGTCACAGAGAAACAAATGTGAAAGTGGAAGACAATGGTTATTACAAAAAAATCCACGAACAATTATCTAAGAAATTAGGAGTTACAAAGTTGACAGCTGCTCAAATGGGTGGTTTAGAATGTGGTAAATGTCACTATTAATAATAATATAAGAAGTTAATATCTATATACAATGGCATCAAACAAAAAATACTGGAAAAGTGTTGAAGAACTAAATGAAAATAGTTCTATTGTTGAGGCGTTACAAAGCAACGAATTTGTAGAACAAATTCCTGTTGATGCGTTTCTAGGTGATAAAGAAAATCTTTCAAATTCATCTACTTCGCGCCGTGACTTTTTAAAGTACGTTGGCTTCAGTACTGCTGCAGCATCGTTGGCGGCTTGTGAAGGTCCAGTAATTAAGTCAATTCCTTATGTGGTTCAACCAGAAGAAATTATCCCAGGTGTAGCAGATTATTATGCTACCACTATTGCGGATGGTTATGATTTTGCGAATATTTTAATTAAAACTCGTGAAGGGCGTCCTATTAAAGTTGAAAATAATACTTCCGCTGGAGCTGTAACAGGAGCAAACGCAAGAGTTCACGCTTCAGTTTTATCTTTATATGATAATTTAAGACTAAAAAATCCCAAAATTTCTAAAAAAGAAGCAACTTGGAATGAAGTTAATGCAAAAGTAAAAGCTAGTTTAGCTGATGCTAAAGCTAAAAGCGGTCAAGTTGTAGTTTTAACAAACACAACAGCAAGTCCTTCCACAGATAAATTAATTTCAGATTTAGCAACTAAATATACTAATGTTAAACACATTATATATGATGCAATTTCTGATTCAAATGCTTTAGATGCTTTTCAAGCGGTTTACGGTTTCAGAGGTTTAGCAAATTATAATTTCGCAAATGCAGATACTATTGTTTCTGTTGGTGCAGATTTCTTAGGAGATTGGCAAGGTGGAGGTTTTGATGCGGGTTATGCAAAAGGACGTATTCCGAAAAATGGAAAAATGTCTAAACATATTCAAATTGAAGCAAATATGTCATTAGCAGGTGCTAATGCTGATAAAAGAATTCCATTAACTATTGCTGGTCAAAAACTAGCTTTAGTGAAATTATACAATGCGGTAACAGGTTCAAATGTTTCTGTTGCTAGTGTGGGTGCTTTAGATAAAGAAGTAGAAAAAGCAGCACAACAATTAAAAGCGGCTGGTTCTAAAGGAGTTGTGGTTACAGGTCTAGATGATTTTGATGCACAATATTTAGTGTTAGGAATCAATTTAGCTTTAAAATCTGAGGCTTTTAATCCTTCTGATGCTAAACTAACAAGAAAAGGAGACGCTAAAGCGGTTACTCAATTAGTAGCAGATATGAACGCTGGTATAGTGCACACATTAATTATGAGTGGCGTAAATCCAGTATATACTTTAGCAAACTCAAAAGAATTTGTTGCAGGTTTAGGAAAAGTAAAATTATCAGTAGCATTTTCTACTAAAGAAGATGAGACAGCTGTTAAGACTACAATCGCTGCTGCTGCAACTCATTATTTAGAATCATGGAATGATGTTGCAATTACACGTTCAAACTATAGTATTGCTCAGCCAACAATTAGACCTTTATTCAATACGAAACAATTTCAAGAAGCTTTATTATCTTGGAATGATAATACTACTCCATATTACGATTTCCTAAAAGGTTTTGCTGCTGCTAATTTAGGTGGAAAATCTTGGAACCAAGCAGTTCATGATGGTTTTGTTGTAACTGCTGCTGGAAATGTATCTGCTCAAGCAGGTAATTTTGGAGCTTCGGCTACAAAACTTTCAACTGCAAAATCGAATGGTTTAGACTTAGTTTTATATAGTAAAGTTGGAATGGGAGACGGACAACAGGCAAACAATCCTTGGTTGCAAGAGTTTCCAGATCCAATTACAAGAGTATCTTGGGATAACTATGTAACAGTATCCAAAGCAGATGCCGAAAAATATAAATTAGAAAACTTTAATGTAGCAAACGGAGGTTTAAACGGAAGTTATGTTTCAATTAAAGTTGGAAATGCTACTTTAGAAAATGTACCAGTAATTATTCAACCAGGTCAAGCTGCTGGAACAATTGGTTTGGCATTTGGATATGGTAGAAAAGAAGCATTAAAAGACGAAATGCAAACAGGCGTTAATGCTTATACGTTATATGCAAACGCAAATGCAAATCAAACGGCTTCGGTTACTTTAACTGAGGGTGAGCACGAATTTGCTTGCGTACAATTACAAAGAACATTAATGGGTAGAGGGGATATCGTAAAAGATACTACTTTATCTATTTTCAATAAAGCAAATGAAGCTGGTGATAAAGAAATTTATAATCCAACACCAGTAGTTTCATTAGATCATAAAGAAGTTGCAGCTACCTCAGTAGACTTATGGGCTTCTTTTGACAGAACTACAGGTCACCACTTCAATTTATCAATCGATTTAAATTCTTGTACAGGATGTGGCGCATGTGTTATCGCATGTCATGCAGAAAATAATGTACCAGTTGTAGGTAAATCTGAAGTTAGAAGAAGTCGTGATATGCATTGGTTAAGAATCGATAGATATTATTCATCTGAAGACACTTTCGCAGGAGATATTACAACTAAAAACAGTTCTGAAGGTTTAACAGGGACTGTTGCAACTTTCCAAGAATTAGAAGATCCTTCTGCTAACCCACAAGTGGTTTTCCAACCTGTAATGTGTCAGCACTGTAACCACGCACCTTGTGAGACGGTTTGTCCAGTTGCCGCTACATCACACTCACGTCAAGGTCAAAACCATATGGCATACAACAGATGTGTGGGTACACGTTACTGTGCTAATAACTGTCCATATAAAGTTCGTCGTTTCAACTGGTTCTTATATAACAAGAATGATGAATTTGATTACCACATGAATGACGATTTAGGTCGTATGGTATTAAATCCAGATGTGAATGTACGTTCTCGTGGAGTTATGGAAAAATGTTCTATGTGTATCCAAATGACTCAAGCTACCATATTAAAAGCTAAGAAAGAAGGAAAAGAAGTTGGTAAAGATGATTTCCAAACGGCTTGTTCTGCGGCTTGTACTTCAGGAGCTATGATTTTTGGAGATGTTAATAATGCAGCATCAGATGTTGCGCAACTTTTAGATGACGACAGAATGTATCATTTATTAGAAAGCATTGGAACAAAACCAAACGTGATGTATCATGTTAAGGTAAGAAACGATAAATAATTATTAATAGAAACAATATAAAGGATTATGTCTCATTACGAAGCACCCATTAGAAAACCTTTGGTTATTGGTGATAAATCTTATCACGATATAACTGTAGATGTAGCTCGTCCAGTAGAAGGAAGAGCTAACAAATTATGGTGGACAGTATTTTCAATAGCATTAGCTGCGTTCCTTTGGGGACTTGGTTGTATGGTATACACAATCACAACAGGTATCGGTACTTGGGGTTTAAATAAAACAATTGGATGGGCTTGGGATATTACCAACTTCGTTTGGTGGGTAGGTATTGGTCACGCAGGAACACTTATTTCTGCAGTACTATTATTATTCCGTCAAAAATGGAGAATGGCGATTAACCGTTCAGCAGAGGCAATGACTATTTTCTCTGTAATTCAAGCTGGTTTGTTTCCAATTATTCATATGGGTCGTCCATGGTTAGCTTATTGGGTATTGCCAATTCCAAATCAATTTGGATCCTTATGGGTAAATTTTAACTCACCATTATTATGGGACGTATTTGCTATTTCAACCTATTTATCAGTATCATTAGTGTTCTGGTGGACTGGTTTATTACCAGATTTTGCAATGCTTAGAGATAGAGCAATCACACCATTTAATAAAAGAATATATTCTATCCTTTCTTTTGGATGGAGTGGAAGAGCAAAAGACTGGCAACGTTTTGAAGAAGTATCTTTAGTATTGGCTGGTTTAGCAACACCTCTTGTACTTTCTGTACACACTATTGTATCTTTTGACTTTGCTACTTCAGTAATTCCGGGTTGGCATACTACAATTTTACCTCCATATTTTGTGGCTGGTGCGGTATTCTCAGGTTTTGCCATGGTAAATACATTATTAATTGTAATGCGTAAAGTATCTGGTTTAGAAGATTATATCACTGTGCAACATATTGAATTAATGAATATCATTATTATGATTACGGGTTCTATTGTAGGGTGTGCTTATATCACAGAATTATTCGTAGCTTGGTATTCAGGGGTTGAGTATGAACAATATGCATTCCTTAATAGAGCTACTGGACCTTACTGGTGGTCATATTGGTTAATGATGACTTGTAACGTATTCTCTCCACAATTTATGTGGTTCAAAAAATTAAGAACAAGTATTGCCTTTTCTTTCATTATTTCTATTGTGGTAAACATTGGTATGTGGTTTGAACGTTTCGTAATTATCGTAACTTCATTACATAGAGATTATTTACCATCATCTTGGACGATGTTCCAACCTACATTTGTTGATGCAGGTATATTTATTGGAACTATTGGATTCTTCTTCGTATTATTCTTACTATATTCAAGAAGTTTCCCAGTAATTGCTCAAGCAGAGGTAAAAACAATCTTAAAATCATCTGGAGATAATTTCAAAAGAGAAAGAGGAGATAGCAAACCACATCATGACAACCACGGACATGATGCACACGAAGGACACGATCATCATTAATATAAAGAATTATGAGTAATAAAGTAGTACACGCTATATATAACGACGATGATATTTTGTTAGCAGCAGTTCATAAAACTAAAGCCGCACATTATCACATTGAAGAAGTTTATACGCCATTTCCAGTTCACGGACTTGATAAGGCTATGGGTTTACCAGGAACACGACTTGCAATTTGTGCATTTTTATACGGTTTAGTAGGTATATCAGTTGCAACAACTATGATGCGTTTTATAATGATAGAAGATTGGCCTCAAGATATTGGTGGAAAACCAAGTTTTAGTTATGTAGAAAACATGCCGGCTTTTGTTCCGATTATGTTTGAAATGACCGTGTTTTTTGCCGCTCACTTAATGGTTATTACTTTTTATATGAGAAGTAAATTATGGCCATTCAAACAAGCAGAAAATCCAGATGTAAGAACTACAGATGACCATTTTTTAATGGAAGTAGGTGTTCATGATAATGAAGAAGAATTGGTTTCTTTCTTCAAAAACACTGGAGCAGTAGAAGTAAAAGTAATTGATAAGCATTAATAGGTATGAAAAGTATTTTAAATATATTGACATTAGTTGGAGCATCTATGCTAATGACTTCTTGTTTCGATAAATCGGCACCTAATTATCAGTTATTTCCCAACATGTACGAACCTGTTTCTTATGAAACTTATGGTGAGTCCAAAGCCTTTAATTCTCCAACCGGGGAAAAAGGAAGAGTAAGTCAAATTCCTCCAGCAGGAACCATAAAACAAGGTTTTGTTCCTTATGAAATTCCAAATACTCCTGAAGGATATGCTTTATCTAAAACGTTGGGTTCCGGTTTAGCTCCTGATAAAATTGATACTGAAAGAGGGAAAGAATTGTTTACCATTTATTGTTCCATTTGCCATGGAGAAGCAGGCGACGGAAAAGGAAATTTAGTAAAAAGAGAAAAATTTCTAGGTGTTCCTAGTTATAAAGATAGAGAAGTAACTGCAGGTAGCATTTTTCATATTGTTACTTATGGTATCAACTCAATGGGTTCCCATGCAAATCAGTTGTCAAAAGAAGAAAGATGGCAAGTAGCTGATTATGTTTTGAAACTTAAATCAGAATTAAAATAGTATTACTTTTTAGAAAAAATAAAAATATGTACCAGTTTTCTAGTAGATTAAAAAGCTTTTCATTTGCCTTAATGGTATTAGGTATTTTAGGAATCGGTTACGGTTTTTGGACAGCACCTAAAACTAATGAAGATGTAGAAGCCATCTTAAAAGAGCAAGAAGCTCATCATGGTGACGCACACCACGATACTCATGCCACAGCAACTCATTCTGAAGCTACACATGAGGAACATGCTAATGCGGAAGCACACACTTCTCACGAAGCTTCAACTCATAAAGTTGAAAGTGTGGATTCTTTACATCATGAAGTTGCTCATGTTACTGTTGATACTGCTGCTAATGCATCACATGACAGTACAGAAGTAGCAATTGCTCCTATTATAACAAATCATAAAAGTGACGTTTACGTAAGTAAATTCAATAAAGAAATTGTTAATCACGAGGCAGAACACAAAGAACATGTTGAGCATGTAAAACACCAATTGCAAAATAAACCATGGTCTGCATTATATATTGCATGTATTTTCTTTATGTTAATAGCCGTTGGGGCTTTAGCTTTTTACGCAATCCAATGGGTAGCGCAAGCAGGCTGGTCGATTATGTTATTTAGAGTTATGGAAGGCATCACGGCTTATGTTTTGCCAGGTTCAATTATTTTCTTTATTTTATTGGCTTTATCTGGTTTCCACTTTAATCATATGTTCACTTGGATGGCTGATGGTGTTTCGGACCCTAACAGTCCTAATTATGACCAAATTATTGCTGGTAAAACTGGATTTTTAAATGTTCCTTTTTTCTTAATTAGAGCAGCTATTTACTTAATTGGTTGGAATTTATTTAGATATGTGTCTAGAAAAAATTCAATTAAATTAGATGAAACTAAAGACATGTCTTTCTTTAAGAAAAATTATAATGCTGCGGCAATGTTCCTAGTATTCTTCATTATTTCTGAGTCTATGATGTCTTGGGATTGGATTATGTCTGTGGATCCTCACTGGTATAGTACATTATTTGGATGGTATGTTTTTGCAAGTTTCTTTGTAAGTGGTATTACTATGATTACATTAACAACTATTTATTTGAAAAATAAAGGGTTATTACCAGAAGTGAATAAATCACATTTACATGATTTAGCAAAATTTATGTTTGGTATCAGTGTTTTCTGGACCTACTTATGGTTTTCTCAATTCATGTTAATGTGGTATTCAAATATCCCAGAGGAAGTTACTTATTTTGTAACTCGTATTGAAAACTATAATTTACCTTTCTTCGGAATGGTGGTGATGAATTTCTTATTTCCATTATTAATATTAATGAATGCCGACTTTAAACGCCTTAATTGGGTAGTTGTAATGGCTGGTATTGTAATATTAGCAGGACATTATGTTGATTTTTTCAACATGATTATGCCTGCAACTGTTGGTGATCAATGGTTTATTGGGGTATCAGAAATTAGTTCCGTACTTTTCTTCGCAGGGCTATTTATTTTTGTTGTGTTTTCGGCATTAACAAAAGCACCATTAGCTTCGGAAGGAAATCCGTATATAGAAGAAAGCAAACATTTTCATTATTAATAATTAATTAACGAAATAAACAAATGAACGGTTTATTGATACTTTTAATCATAGTTTTATTAGGAGTTGCCGCATGGCAATTATCTAAAATATTTAGTCTAACTCAAATTGGTACTGCAAAAGACGATTCTGCAATAGCTACAGATAAAGACAACAATATAAATGGATATTTAATGTTTGCATTTGTAGCATTTATATACATTTTTACAATTTATTCATTTGTTAAATGGGGAAGTTTTGTACTAGACACGCCAGCATCATTACATGGTAAAGATGTGGATAGGTTGATGAACATTTCCATGGCTATTATCTTTTTTGTACAAACTTTTACCCAGTTTTTATTGCATTATTTTGCTTTTAAATACAGAGGTAAAGAAGGTCAGAAAGCCCTGTATTTTGCTGATAATAACAAATTAGAGGCCATTTGGACAATTATTCCTGTAATTGTATTAGCCGTTTTAATTCTTTACGGATTATATACTTGGAATCAAATTATGTATGTTAATGAAGATGAAGAAGTTATTAATATTGAATTATATGCGAAACAATTCGGTTGGGAAGCACGTTATTCTGGAGAAGACAATACGTTAGGTAAAGCCAATGTGCGTTATATTAAAGATGTAAATACATTAGGTGTGGATATGGCAGACCCTGCTTCTCAAGATGATAAAGTAGTAGCCGAAATTCATTTACCTGTTGGAAAGAAAATTCATTTCAGAATGCGTTCTCAAGATGTTTTGCACTCCGCATACATGCCTCACTTTAGAGCGCAAATGAATTGCGTTCCTGGTATGGTAACAGAATTTGCTTTTGTCCCAACTTTAACTACGGAAGATATGCGAGGTACCGCTATGATGATGAAAAAAGTTGATGGTATTAATAAAATAAGAGCTAAGAAATCTCAAGCATTACTAGCTGAAGGAAAACCAGCTTTAGAACCATATAAATTTGATTATTTATTATTATGTAATAAAATTTGTGGTGCTTCTCATTATAATATGCAATTAAAAATTATTGTTGAGTCGGAAGCAGATTACAAAAAATGGTTAAAAGAACAAAAAACACTTTCTGTAGTAATAAAAGAGGCTAATGCACCTAAAGTAGATCCTGCAGCCAATCCTGCAGATGCAAAAGTTGTAGTAGATACTACTAAAATGTTAGCTCAAGTTGTAGGAAAAAATTAAATTAAGATTCAAAAAATAATATAATTATTATGTCACACGATCACGGTCATCATAAAGATACTTTCATTACTAAATATATTTTCAGTATTGATCATAAAATGATTGCTAAGCAATACTTAATATCAGGTTTGTTGATGGGTATTATAGGGGTAGTTTTATCTTTATTCTTCAGAATGCAACTTGCTTGGCCAGAACAATCTTTTGAAATTTTTAAGATTTTCTTAGGTGAAAGAATGGCTCCAGGTGGAGTTATGAGAAATGATATTTACTTGGCTTTAGTAACGATACATGGTACTATCATGGTTTTCTTCGTATTAACTGCGGGATTATCGGGTACATTTAGTAACTTATTAATACCCTTGCAAATTGGTGCCCGAGATATGGCGTCTGGTTTTATGAACATGTTATCATTCTGGATGTTTTTTGTGTCATGTATAGTTATGATAGCTTCATTATTTGTTGAATCGGGTCCTGCATCAGCGGGTTGGACAATTTATCCACCACTTTCTGCAATTGAAGAAGCAATTCCAGGTTCTGGAATGGGAATGACCTTATGGTTAGTATCTATGGCTATTTTCATCGCGTCTTCATTAATGGGTTCATTAAATTATATCGTAACCGTTATTAAT
Source organism: Flavobacterium sp. (assembly GCF_040402895.1). Lineage (GTDB taxonomy): Bacteria > Bacteroidota > Bacteroidia > Flavobacteriales > Flavobacteriaceae > Flavobacterium. Next base: position 41,202 of record NZ_JBBALR010000003.1, on the reverse strand, counting down.
TTAAGAACTGAAGGTATGACCATGACAAGATTGCCACTTACAGTTTGGGCATTCTTTGTAACAGCTATTATTGGAGTTATTTCATTCCCTGTATTATTTTCTGCAGCTTTGTTATTAATTTTCGATAGAAGTTTTGGTACGTCTTTTTACTTATCAGATATTTTTATTAAAGGGGAAGTATTACATTACCAAGGTGGTTCACCAGTATTATTCGAACACTTATTTTGGTTCTTAGGACACCCAGAAGTATATATTGTATTATTACCTGCTTTAGGTATTACCTCTGAAGTAATTGCAACCAATTCAAGAAAACCAATTTTTGGATACCGTGCGATGATTGCTTCAATTATTGCTATTGCATTCTTATCTACAATTGTTTGGGGTCACCACATGTTTATCTCAGGAATGAATCCTTTCTTAGGTTCGGTATTCACATTCACCACTTTATTAATTGCCATTCCTTCTGCTGTAAAAGCATTTAACTATATTACTACATTATGGAAAGGTAACTTACAATTAAACCCTGGAATGTTATTCTCAATTGGTTTAGTTTCTACTTTCATCACAGGAGGTTTAACCGGAATCATTTTAGGAGATAGTACTTTGGACATTAATGTTCATGATACCTATTTCGTTGTAGCGCATTTCCACTTGGTAATGGGTATCTCAGCATTATACGGATTCTTTGCCGGTGTATATCACTGGTTTCCAAGAATGTTCGGAAGAATGATGAACAAAACACAAGGATATATTCACTTTTGGGTAACTGCAGTTTGTGCTTACGGGGTTTTCTTCCCAATGCACTTTATTGGAATGGCAGGTTTACCAAGAAGATACTATACCAACTCTAACTTTCCATTATTTGACGAGTTAGCAGATACAAACGTATTAATTACTGTTTTTGCTTTAGTTGGAGCAGCGTTTCAATTGGTTTTCTTCTGGAATTTCTTCTATAGTATTTTCAAAGGTAAAAAAGCTCCAATGAACCCATGGCGTTCAAATACTTTAGAGTGGACAGCGCCTGTTGAACACATGCACGGTAACTGGCCAGGTGAAATCCCAGCGGTACACCGTTGGCCATATGACTACAGCAAACCAGGTCATGATGAAGATTTTGTACCTCAAAACGTTCCCATGAAAGATGGCGAAGTAGAATTACATCACTAAAATATAAAAAAAAGTCCTAATGAATATTAGGACTTTTTTTTTGTAAATACTTTTTAGATATCTATTGAAAAGATTGTAATTCACATCACTTTTCTTTGATTTACAATTCAAACAATAAACTTTCCAAACACAAAACCCAGCCAAGCGCTGGGTTAAATTGTATTATAAATATTCTGAAAAGTAAATTATATTCCCAACACCAATTTAGCGATAGTAAAATAAATAATAATACCTATAATGTCATTACTAGTGGTAATAAAAGGACCAGTGGCTAATGCAGGATCCACGCCATATTTATCTAAAACAATCGGAATAAATGTTCCTATTAATGAGGCGATAACAATTACACTTAATAATGCAATAGAAACGGTTATCCCAATTATAAATTCGTAGCCAAGTAAAAAATGACTACCTAATATTAAAATCCCTGCTAAAATACTTCCGTTTAATAAACTTAACGATAATTCTTTAAGTAATCGTTTCCATAAACTTCCAGTGATGGAGTTGTTTGCCAAACCTTGCACCACAATAGCACTCGATTGCACACCCACATTTCCTGCCATAGCAGCAATAAGTGGGGTAAAGAATAACAACATTCTGTGGCTTTCCATCATGGGTTCAAAAATACCCAATACTTTTACAGAGATAAAGCCACCAAATAATGCCAAAACCAACCATGGTAAACGTGCTTTGGTCAATTCCAAAATGCTATCATCTGCCTCAACGTCTTGCGAAATACCGGCAGCTAATTGGTAATCTTTATCCGCTTCTTCTTTTATTATATCAATAATATCGTCAATAGTAACTCTTCCTACCAATCGGCCTAATTCATCTATTACAGGAATGGCTTCCAAGTCATATTTCTGCATAATTCGGGCAACTTCTACATCTTTAGTTTCTACTCTAACGTAATCTACTTTTTTTATATAGATTTCGCTTATATGTGTTTTGGTAGAAGTGGTCAATAAATCTTTTAACGACAATCGTCCTTTCAAACGGTCTTCGTCATCTACGACATAAATCGAATGTACGCGAGTAACATTTTCTGCTTGAAGGCGCATTTCTTTCACGCAAGTTAATACGTTCCAATTTTCGTTTACTCGTACTAATTCTTTCGCCATAATACCCCCTGCAGTATTTTCGTCATAACGTAAGAGGTCAACAATATCTTTAGCGTGCTCTACATCTTCAAGCTCCGAAATTACTAGTGCTTTTTTAGATTGTGGTAATTCGGCAATAATATCTGCCGCATCATTTGTATCTAATTCATCAAGTTCCTCGGCAATTTCTTTGGCAGATAAGGTGCTTAAAATAGTTTCACGAACTTCTTCATCAAGTTCAAGTAATATTTCTGCAGTAATTTCTGAATCTAATAAGTTGAAAATATAAATGGCTTCGGACGTGTCCAAATCATTCATAATTTCAGCAATATCAGCAAAGTGAATTTCATGCAAAATGGTTTCCAAATCAACAATGTTATTTTGCTGAATTAAATTTTCAATTTGCGCGATAAGTTCTTTACTGATTTTAAATTCCATCTGCCGCTATTTTTTGTGTTAAAGAAATAAATTCTTCTACGGATAATTGTTCTGGTCTTTGTGCAAAGATAGTATCTTCTTGTAATTTATCGGATAAATTTAAACTTTTTAAACTATTTCTTAATGTTTTTCTTCTTTGCTGAAAAGCCGTTTTTACTACCTTAAACAATAATTTTTCATCGCAAGGCAATTCGTAATTTTCTTTTCGTGTCATACGCATCACACCTGAATCCACTTTTGGCGGGGGATTAAAAACCGTTGGTGGTACTGTAAATAAGTATTCTACATCGTAAAATGCTTGTGCCAAAACGGATAAAATACCATATACTTTACTCCCTTTTTTACTACAAATTCGTTCCGCTACTTCTTTTTGGAACATTCCTGAAAATTCTGGAATAAATTGACGTAATTCTAACGTTTTAAAAACAATTTGTGTGGAAATATTATAAGGAAAGTTTCCAATTATGGCAAATTGTTCGTCTTTAAAAGCGGTTTGCCAATCGTGACGTAAAAAATCTAAAGAGAAAATGTTATTCGCTAATTTTAAATAGTGTGCTTGTAAATACGTAACGGATTCGCTGTCAATTTCAACAACAAATGTTTCGTAAGGTTTTTCTAATAAATATTTGGTTAAAACACCCATTCCAGGACCAATTTCTAACACTTTATTGTAGTTGGAACCTACTAACGAATCGGCAATTTGCTGCGCAATGCCTTCATCCGTAAGAAAATGTTGTCCTAAATGTTTTTTTGCTTTAACTGACATATATTTTTTTAAATTCTTAAATTCTAAATTCGTAAATCGTAACTCGTAAATTAATTAGTTTTCATTAGTATAAAACTCGTTTAACACTTCTAATTCTGTTCTAAAAGCCAACATTTTATCACCAAACAAACGTATCCCTTCTTCTCTTAATTTCGGAGCGAAAGAGTTGTAATATTCTTGAAGTTTTTCATTACTTTCTGCGGAATATTGAATGGAATAGGTAGTTCCTCCCATTTCCTCTTCCACTAAAACTTTTGAAAGTTTCGCTTTATAAAAACAACCAGTAGCTAAAACATCTCCAATATGTTTGGTCTTTAACCAATTTAACCATTGGTCGTGAGCACTATCGTCAATATTTATGGTAACATTATATATAATCATATGCTTAATTTTTTACAAAGATACTTTTTTCAAAATCAAAATCAATAACAATATAAATATCAATTACAATTACAGAAATCACATTTAAAATCATTTTAATCCACTTGAAATTAATTTAATAGATTTCTCAAATTTCAAAAATTTCTCTAATCTGTGTTTAAAAACAAAAAAACTTCCAACTTCCAACATCTAACTTCCAACTTCTAATTATATTTGTAACATGAATGAAAATTTAGATCCCAACAAAGCGCGTTTTACGCCACAAGAATTAGATATTGAAAAAGCACTGCGACCATTAAGTTTTGATGATTTTGCAGGTCAAGACCACGTGCTTGAAAATTTAAAAGTATTTGTGGCAGCAGCAAACCAGCGAGGGGAAGCACTTGACCACGCACTGTTTCACGGTCCTCCAGGATTAGGGAAAACTACTTTGGCGAGTATTTTAGCTAATGAATTGGGTGTTGGAATTAAAATTACATCGGGTCCTGTATTAGATAAACCAGGCGATTTAGCAGGTTTGCTTACCAATTTAGAAGAACGTGATGTGTTGTTCATTGATGAAATACATCGCTTATCGCCCATAGTAGAAGAATATTTGTATTCTGCAATGGAAGATTATAAAATTGACATTATGATTGAATCGGGTCCGAATGCCCGTTCGGTACAAATTAATTTAAATCCGTTTACCTTAGTGGGTGCCACTACACGTTCGGGATTATTAACCGCACCGATGCGCGCGCGTTTCGGAATTCAAAGTCGTTTACATTATTATAATACCGAATTATTAGCCACAATTATCGAAAGAAGTTCTGGAATTTTAAATGTGCCTATCGACTTAGAAGCCGCCATAGAAATCGCTGGAAGAAGTAGAGGAACACCTCGTATCGCCAATGCTTTATTACGAAGAGTTAGAGATTTTGCACAAATAAAAGGAAACGGAAGTATTGATATAGAAATAGCACGTTACGCCCTAAAAGCATTAAATGTAGATGCCAATGGTTTAGACGAAATGGATAATAAAATTTTAACGACTTTAATTGACAAATTTAAAGGAGGACCTGTAGGATTAACCACTTTAGCCACAGCAGTATCAGAAAACGGAGAAACTATTGAAGAAGTGTACGAACCTTTTTTAATCCAAGAAGGCTTTTTAATGCGAACACCAAGAGGTCGAGAAGCTACAGAAAAAGCTTACAAACATTTAGGAAGAATAAAAGGACTAAACCAAGGGGAACTTTTTTAGTTTATATACCTAAAAAGAAGATTCTCTTTCTATAACACTCGTTTCTAATTCAATGGTTCTTGGCGTAAAAGGTAAAAAATCTTTACGCGCCTGCATTTCTTCTAAAAGTAATTTAAATGCTTGTTCGCCCATTTCAAAACTAGGCTGATCCACGGTGCTAAGTTTTGGTGTAATGACTTGCGACATAAACCAATTACTAAAACCAATTATTTTTATTTGTTCTGGGACTTTTATTTGATGTTCGTTAAAATGTGCCAAAACGCCCACGGCAACTAAATCGGTAATTACAAAAATACCATCCACGTCTTTGTGGTCGCTAAGTATCTTTTCTGCAAATTGTTTTCCTTCTTCAAATGTTACATTTTTACAAGGATAAACCAAACTAGAATCGAATGGAATATTATGATCTTCTAATGCTTTTTTGTAACCTAAAAATCTATCAATCGCATTTTGAGGATTTATTGGACCTCTAATATGAGCAATTTTTTTACAACCTTTATCAATCAAATGTTTCACCGCCTGATAAGCCGCCTTTTGGTCGTTAATAATTACTTTAGAACTTGGAAGTAATTTTGAAATTTTATCAAATTGTACAAACGGAATTTCTCTTTGAATAATTTGTTGAAAGTAAATTTCGTTATTGGCGTCATTAGATAAAGAAATTATAATGCCGTCTACACGTTTGTTAATTAATAATTCAATTTGCTTCTTTTCTAATTCTAACGATTCATTAGATTGAAGGATAATAACCAAATACCCATTTTTTTCTGCTTCTTCAATAATACCTTTAATCACATTTGAGAAAAAATGATGCACTAATTCTGGAATAATAAGACCAATAGTTTTAGATTCTTTTGTTCTTAAGTTAACGGCAAAACTATTTGGCGTATAGTTTAAATTAGCCGCTAAATCTAAAACAGATTGTCTGGTTTTTTCATTTACATCCGTATAGCCTTTAAGTGCTTTAGATACGGTTGTAACCGAAATACCAAGTGTTTCAGCAATTTGTTTTAGTGTGATTTCTTTCATATTTTAATTCACCTTATATTATAGGTGCAGTTTTCTATAAATTAATTTTAATCTTATCTTTTAAATGGCAGTTATCTTTTTGATCAATATTTATAATACAAATATGATAAAAAAAATATTATCTTGCTAATTCTCAAATCGAAAACGTTTTCGGTGATTTCGAAAACGTTTTCGATAGTTATTTTATAAAAATATAATTTGGTAATTTTTACTTTCGAATTATTAATAACTAAAATTACTAACCAAATAAGTATTAAAAATGAAAAAAATTACGAGTTTTTTGAAAAAATCGGTTTTTTTGATAGCTATCTTGCTATTTAATCAGTCGTTTGCTCAGAATGGTTCTTTGTCAGGAAAAGTAACTGACGCTAAGGGCTTGCCAATTAATGGAGCGAGTGTATCAAATGGAAGCAAAACAACTACTACAAATGAAGAGGGTAGTTATTTACTTTCAAATTTACAAAGTGGTACGACCACAATTAAGGTTACCATGTCTGGATACTCAGATATGAGAAAAGAAATTGAAATTAGTGGAAGTACCACTTATAATTTTCAATTAGTAGAACAATCTTCAAACATTGATGAAATTGTAGTTACTGGAGTAGTTAGATCGGCTACAAAATTACAATCTAGTGTTTCTGTAAGTTCTATTTCTGGAGCACAAATTGATCAAGCCGCTCCAAGAGCAACAGCTGAGATTTTCCGTTCCATTCCAGGTATCAAATCAGAATCAACTGGTGGAGAAGGAAACGCAAACATTACAGTTCGTGGTATTCCTGTAGCATCTGGAGGTGCAAAATTCTTACAAATTCATGAAGACGGAATGCCAGTTATGCAATTTGGAGATGTAGCATTCGGAAATGCTGATATATTTGTAAGAGCTGACCAAACGATTCAAAGAGTGGAGTCAATAAGAGGAGGTTCTTCTTCTACTTTAACAAGTAATTCACCTGCAGGTATAATCAACTTTATCAGTAAAGATGGTAAAAAAGAAGGCGGTAGTTTTATGCAATCAGTAGGTTTAGATTACGGAAATAATCGTACAGATTTTGAATATGGTTCGCCAATTTCTTCATCATTACGTTTTCATGTAGGTGGATTTTACAGACAAGGTGAAGGACCAAGAAATGCTGGATATACTGCAAATTTAGGAGGTCAATTTAAAGCAAATATGACTAAAGATTTTGAAAAAGGATATGTAAAATTATATTTCAAATATTTAAATGACAAATCAATTGGATATTTACCGATGCCAGTAAATGTATCAGGAACCAATGCTAATCCAAATTGGAGTTCATTATCTAATTTTAATATATTACACGATACACCTCACAGTGCTTATTTTCAAGATAACCTAACAATTGGTGCCGATGGAGAAAGAAGAAGAAGTAATTTAACAGATGGAATGCGACCAATTGCAACTTCTTTCGGTGGTGATATCTCTTTTGATTTAGGAAACGAATGGAAAATTGATAGCAAATTCAGACAAAACTATAATAAAGGTCGTTTTGTTTCTGCTTTCCCTGCAGAAGTTACAACTGCTGGTGCTTTAGCTACTGCTTTTGGTGTGGCAAACTTAACGTATGCTAATGGTCCTCAAGCTGGACAAAATTATAACAGTAATGCATTAGCTATGAGAATTCATACTTTTGATACGGAGATAAATAATTTTAACAACTTTACTAATGATATGAAATTAACTAAAAAACTAGGTAATTTCGATTTAACATTAGGATACTATAAAGCATTCCAAAACATATCTATGTCTTGGTTATGGAACTCTTACTTAATGGAAGTTAAAGGAGATAACGCAGCTTTATTGAATGCAGGTACAAATTCTGTAAACGGATTATACGCATACGGTGTTCCTGCTTGGGGTAACTGTTGTACAAGAAATTACGATGCTAATTATGACATTACAGCTCCTTATGTAGCGGGTGCATTAAAAGCAAACGAAAAATTAACAGTAGACGCAAGTATTCGTTTTGATTCTGGTAAAGCACGAGGTTCTTATGCGGGTGCTACACAATCTTTAAATTTAGATGTAGATAATAATGGTACGATTCAAGGGCCAGAACAAAGTGTTTCTGTAGTAGATAATGCAAACAGAAAACCAATTAACTACGATTATAATTATGTTTCTTATTCATTTGGAGCGAATTATTTACTAACAGATTCTCAATCTTTATTTGGTAGATATAGCCGTGGTGGAAGAGCAAATGCGGACCGTTTATTATTTGGTGCAAATATTTTAAATGATGGTTCTGCAGTTCCAGGATTAAGTGCTGATATGGTAAACCAAGCGGAATTTGGTTACAAACGTAAAGGAACAAACGCTTCTATTTTCGCAACTGCTTTCTTAGCAAATGTATCTGAACAAAACTGGGATTTTGGTGGTTCAGGAGGTGGAATCAGACAAATTCAAAGAAAATATAATTCTTATGGTTTAGAATTAGAAGGAAACTATAGAGTTAAAAACTTCTCAGTTAATGGAAGTGTAACGTACACAAAAGCTGAAATTGCTGATGATGTAATTACACCAATTCTAAACGGAAACAAACCAAGACGTCAAGCTGATTTTATTTACAATGTGGTTCCTACATATAAATTTGGTGCAAACAAACAACATAACTTTGGATTTAGTGTAATTGGTACAACTAAATCATACGCTCAAGACGATAACAAATTAGTAATGCCAGGTTATGCTTATGTAAACCCATTCTTAAGTTTTGAATTAACGAAAGGGCTTTCTGCAACTGTAAACGTAAATAACGTTTTTGATACCATTGGTATTACAGAAGTAGAAGAAGGAAGTATAACAGAAAACACAAATAATATTGTAAGAGCTAGATCGATTACTGGAAGAACAAGTTCATTAACTATTTCTTACAGATTCTAAAAAAAAGTTTCATATTTGTTTATTCAATTCCTGTATCAGATTTTTTCTGATATGGGAATTGTTTTAAATTTTAAATACAATAATAATGAAAAAATTAATTTTTCTGTTATTTATAATTTTCGGAACTTTTTCTGCAAATGCACAAGAAAAAAAACTAGTAAAAACTACTCCTAAAACCATTGTTTACGGCAGTGACGAATGTCATCATTGTATTGATACTAAAGCATTTTTGACTAAAAATAATATTTCTTTTGAATTTTTTGACATTGATAAAAATCCAGAAGCTTTAAAAGAAATGCTATTAAAACTTAAAAATGCAAAAATCAGTACTCAAAGCCTTGGCATTCCTGTAGTCGATAAAAACGGAGTTATTTATATGAATAACGGTGTGTTTGAAGAATTTTTACAAAAAATAAAATAACCCATGAGTGCTAAAGTAAAATTAAGTTTTTGGCAAATAATTAATATGAATGTTGGATTTTTTGGCATTCAGTATAGTTTTGGTTTGCAACAAAGCGCGGTAAACCCTATCTATGATTTTTTAGGTGCAAGTCCAGATGAATTGCCACTACTCAATTTAGCAGGTCCATTAACGGGGTTATTAGTACAACCGATTATTGGAGCATTAAGCGATAAAACTTGGATTCCAAAATTAGGAGGAAGAAGAAAACCATATTTTTTTATTGGAGCAATTATTTGCAGTATTGCTTTATTTTTATTTCCATTTAGTAGCTCTTTATGGATGGCTGCCGGATTATTATGGATTTTAGATGCCGGAAACAATGCAGCAATGGAACCTTACCGCGCTTTTGTAGCGGATAAATTAGACGAATCTCAACAGCCAATTGGCTTTCAGGCACAAAGTTTTTTTACGGGATTTGGACAAACGTTAGCCAATGTATCGTTATTTATTTTTCCTATGCTATTTATTGGAACCACAGGTAAATTGCCCACATGGGTTTTTGCATCCTTTATTTTAGGATCGGTATGTTCAATTGGTTCAGTTTGGTGGAGTTCCTATACAACAAAAGAAATCCCTCCAACTGATGAAGAATTACAAAAAATTCAATCGGAAAATGTAAGTATTATTACTCCGTTTATTGATATTTTCTTGGCTATTAAAGAAATGCCAAAAGTGATGTGGCAATTGGCTTTGGTGTACCTGTTTCAATGGTATGCTTTGTTTTGTTATTGGCAAAATTCCTCTAAAAGTATTGCGCTTTCTGTTTGGAATACCACGCCACAAAAAAACGTTAAATTATACGAAGAAGCAGTTGCTTGGACAGGTTTAGTAAATGGATGGTATAACATTGTAACTTTTTTATGTGCTTTTGGGTTAGTTTATTTTGCTAAAAAATATTCGCCTAAATTGGTTCATTTTGGATGTTTGGTTCTAGCGGCAATTGGATTTTTAATTTTTCCTCATATTGAAAATAAGTTTTTATTATTTCCTGCTATTACCGGTTTTGGAATAGGTTGGGCTAGCATGATGGGAATTCCTTATTTGATGGTGGTAAACAACATACCAAAAGAACGATATGGCGTGTATATGGGAATTATTAATATGATGATTGTAATTCCAATGTTCATCCAAACCATAAGTTTCGGATACATTATGAAGCATTTTTTACAAAACGACCCAAGACAAGCTATAACATTTGCAGGTATTTTATTAGTTTGTGCAGCCCTATTTACGTTATTCATTTCTACTAAAAAATCAGTAAATGAATAATGTTACTTTTCATAAAGCTATTGCGTTACTACATCAAGTTAGTACAAAAAATGGTTTTTTAGCCAGTGCTGAAAACACCTCTAATTATCAACGTGTATGGGCGAGAGATGGGGTAATTTGTGGCCTAGCGGCTTTGGCTTCTGCCGATGAAAAACTAATTACTACTTTCAAAAATACGTTAGAAACGTTAGCAGCTAATCAACACGAAATAGGAACTATTCCTTCAAATGTATTAATTTCTGAAGGCAAAACAGAAGTGAGTTATGGAGGTTTAGCTGGTAGAGTAGATGCGGTTACTTGGTTTATCATAGGTGTATGTCAATACGCAATTTGTCAAAATGAACCAGAATTTGTCGCTAAATATAAAACTCACATAGAAAAAGCGTTAACGCTATTAAACGCTTGGGAATACAACAATAAACATTTGTTATATGTACCACTTTCGGGGAATTGGGCAGATGAATATATTACCGATGGTTATGTTTTGTACGATCAATTATTGCGAATTTGGGCTTTAAAATCGTATAATCTTTTTGCGAAATCTGAGAGTCTTTCTAAAAAAATTCAAGACAGTACAGATCAAGTGCAAAGTAATTTTTTACCCAATTCTTTAGGAGAAAAATACCACGAAAAAGCATATCAAGAGCTCGTTTTTAATAAGTACCTACCATGTTCTTTTTCTCCTTCAGGATATAAAACCCAATTTGATGCCTTTGCAAATGCTTTTGTAGTTTTATTGAATATTGGCACAAGAGAGAATCAAAATCAAATTTTAGAATTTGCGTTAAGCTTAGCTTCAGAAACTAAATTAGGTTTGGTTCCTGCTTTTTGGCCACCCGTTTTTCAAGAAGACGAACATTGGAATTTGCTAAAAAATAACTGCAAATACGAATTCAGAAATTTTCCTTACGAATTTCATAATGGTGGTAGTTGGCCAATGGTGAATGGATTTGTAGGATTGGCAATGTTAAGCCATAATCGACATAAAGAAGTCGAACAATTATTAGAAAAAATAAATCAAGCTAATGCAGCAGATGATTTTTCATTTTATGAAAATTTTAATACAGATACTCAAGCGCCTAACGGAGTAGCCTTTTGTGCCTGGAGTGCAGCAGCAACAGTTTTAATTCACCAATCCATTCATACTAATTTTAAAATAGTATTTTAAGTTGAAAACTATAGATATCATATGCATAGGCGAAGTTTTAATTGATTTCATAGGACATGAAGTCAATACTTCTATAAATAAAACCAAAGATTACCATCGATTTTTAGGAGGTTCTCCTACTAATGTTGCTGTAAATGCTTCTCGTTTAGGGCTGCATGCTGTATTAGTAGCGTCTTGTGGAAAGGATGGTTTGGGCGATTATATAATTCGAAAATTAAAATCAAATCAAGTAAATTTTCAGTATGTAAGAAAGTCAAATACGTCGCCTACCTCTGTAATTTTTGTCTCAAAATCTACAGAAACTCCAGATTTTATTCCATATCGTCAAGCGGATTGCGAAATTTTTGAATCACAGTTATCCGATGAAATTATTGCACAAGCTAAAATTTTTCATACCACTTGCTTTGCATTGAGTAAAAATCCAGCACGTGAAACTATTTTAAATAGAGCAAAAAAAGCTACAGAATTAGGAGTAAAATTAAGTATAGATATTAATTTTTCAGAACGAATTTGGCCAAATAGAGAAGAAGCAAAACAGGTTTTGAAAGAATATTTAGCGAATGACCCATTAGTAAAATTGAGTGAAGATGATTGCTATAGATTGTTTGACGAAGTAAAATCGGATGCGTTTATTTTTGATTATTTTCATCAAATGGGCGCATCTACTATTTGTTTAACTAAAGGTAAAAACGGAGTTGTGGTTTCTGATGTACAACAAGGCTTGTTTTTTCAACCTGCGTTTCAAATTGAGGAAATAAAAGATACTACCGGAGCAGGTGATGCTTTTTGGACAGGGTTTTTATATGCTCAAATTCAAAATAAATCATTACAAGACTGTATAACACTGGCTCAAAAATTGGCAGGAATCAAATTGCAAAACGTTGGTCGTTTACCAGAAAACATTAATATTAAAGAAATTATTGAAGTATAAAGTTAGTTACATTTATATATTTTTTTAAGAGCTGTACCATTTAGTGCAGCTTTTTTATTTTTGGCACTTAAAATGCTGCATGAATCAAAACATTTCGCCGCAACTTTAGATACATTGTGTAGCGTATTTTAGAATTTACTCTTCCGTAAAAATTCATGGAATTACTATCCCTAAAAAATGAAGCCGATTCTTCACAATTAGTATAAAAATAGGTTCCATTTCTCATGCCTCCTTTATTATTTATGTAAAATATGAAAATAATGTTAATTTTCAATACATCATGTTAATTTTCGTAAAGTAGTTATAAAAATAACTATCTAATTTTATAAAATATTAAGAAATAATAAGCAATTTTTTTAAAAAGTTAATTAGATAATTAATAGATAAATACACCCAAAATTGGGGAGATATGTATGATTTTGTTAGACATATATACAAGTTAGTATAAAGCATAACGAACGACGCAGTAACATAAAACGACAAACAATATGATAGGAATAGCAATTTATCTTTTATTTTTTTTAGTAGGACTATTCAGTCTTGTAGTTTGCTTACTCAGCGGACAATTTCCAGATTGGACAACAGCATTTCAGTTACCAATTGCTTGTGGACTTGCAGGCGGTTTTGGTGGAGTTCTATATTGCTTGAGAGGTTTATATCTAAATTATAGTGTGAAAAAGCAATGGAGTAGCGAGTGGTATCCTTGGTATGTTATCCGACCACTAGTAAGTATTTTGACAGGTGGAGTAAGTTTTTTATTCTTAAAAGCAGGACTCCTAGTTCTTGAAGCACAAACTGAGGTAACCTCTTCCAATTTTGGGTTCTATGCACCTGCTTTTATTGCAGGACTTAATGTAGATAAATTCATTTCAAAAATTGAAGACTTAGCTCAAGCTACTTGGGGCATAGAAAAATCAAGAGCATCAAAAGACAGTAAATAAAAAATATATGGACTTCAGTATAGATATGTTAAGCGTTGGTGACGCAGACGCAATAATTTTATGGTTAAAGCAGGAAGGTGCTGACTTTATCATTTTTCTCGATGGTGGCAAACCTGGAGACGGAAATGAAGTTGTAAAACATTATAATGCTTATATAAAACCGCATATCGCAGCCAAGCCAATAATGATTGTAATAAATTCTCATCCTCATCGTGACCATATTGGTGGACTTCCTGAAATTATTAATTATTTCGGAACTGACATAAAAAGTGTTTATTTCAATGACCCAATTGTTTATGTTAATCAAATGCAGAGAAATTTAATTACCGAATACCATCAAAAATATAGTGCCAATAGACAAATTGCTGGACTCTATGAATCATTAAAAGATGTTGATGATTTTAAAACACTTCTTAAAAAATTTGGACTAACACCCCAACCAATATTTTCCGACACAATTCTTGGACACAATTTGTTTAAAGTGTTAGGACCAAGCAAAGCCTTTTATAAACAGAAAGTTCAATTCTTCACTGACAAAACTTCATTAGAAAGAATGCACTTACTCAAAGAAGCAGAAGAAGATGTTAATGAGGTTGAGGAGGGAAATAAACCTTGTGTAGTGGTAGATGAAAAAAATGACACATCAGCTGAAAACCTAACAAGCACAATAATACAATTAACAGACAGTAGTAATAGGCGTTATTTGTTCACAGCCGACAGTGGTGTTGATTCATATGAATCAGCACAAAACAATGGATTTAATATGAAAGACTTTCATATTGCCCAACTTCCTCATCACGGTAGCAGACGAAATGTTAATACAAATTGGATTTGCAATTTTAACCCTAAACATTATTGGGTTTCAGCAGCAGGAAATAAAAAACATCCAAGAAAAGCTGTTATTGAATGTATCAAAAAAAACCTTCCAAACTGTAAAACATACAGCACACACAAAGGAGGGTCAATGCATATAAACTCAACAACAAATTTATTTCCAGACAGAGGATGGGGAAGTGCAGAACCATTATAAACAAAATGCCAGTTGATAAGAATACATACAAGAAATTCGCAGCTCAGTTCTCCACATCAACAAGCCTAAAATCGTACAAGATGACAACCAAATAAAAAAAATAAGCAACAGGGATGCTGAAAACTGTTTAGAGTAAGCTGACAAAATATATAAATTCAACTAAAAATGGACAAAAAATCAGCAGAAATTAAATTTTCATTAGCAGAAAATGCTAAAAATAGCGAAGTAGCATTCTACCCAATTAGCATTTCGGTAATTAACGAATCATCTATAGACTTCAGAGTGGCAGAGGTTGCTGTTAAAGACAACGATTCAAACCGTGTGGCGACAGGAATTTTACGTGATATTCCAAGTGGCGGCGAAGCACATACAACAGTTCAATTACCTGGTGGTATTGAGTTTTGTATTTGGAAAATTACTCCTATAGTAGGTGAAACAATTACAGGATTTGGTGCTGCCGACAATGCTCCCGGAGTTAGGTTGACAATAACAGATTAAATGGTTGATAAGCAATATATCGGTTAGAAATAGACAGAATATAGGCAACATTTATCCGACTAAGTCAATTTTGGTAGCGAAAAAATTCAAGGTTACTTCTATAGACTAATTAATTCTTAATAGGATAACAAAAAGTTGCGGATATATATAAATTGGGAAAATGCCCCATTTATTCTAGGCAAAAGATGGTCATTGCTCTATTTATTTCTTGACAAATAATCGATTTAATAGCAACAAATGGGAAGCACATAGTAACATAAAAAATGTCAAATAAAATGATAGGATTAGCAATTTATCTTTTACTTTTATTAGCAGAACTATTTAATCTACTAGTTTGTTGGCTAAGCCGACAATTCTAGATTTTATTGTAGTATTTCAGCTGCTAAAGACTTGTCGGCTTGCTTTTGGTTTTGTTGGGTGCCAATATTTTGAACTTAAATTGCACTATAAAAAGTAATGAGGCAGTGAATGTGCCTTGTCCTAGTATTGCTATCCGAATACTAGTAAAACTTTATGTTGCTAATAAAGTTAAAAATAAAAAATAATAAATTGAAGTTGGTTATATATATTTAATTTGGTTTTCTAGAGCTGTAAGTAAACTTGCAGCTCTTTTTTTATGGTCATAATTAAAAAACAAAGAAATTATAACTTTTTAAACAAACCTTATTGTTATTTCATTGCTTATTTTATCTTTGTAAGTTGATGCAAATGATTAAATATGTCCACAAATAACAATAAAAGAAGAGAAGCCTTATTATACCACGCCAAACCTACACCCGGAAAAATTCAGGTTGTACCTACAAAAAAATATGCTACACAACGTGATTTGTCTTTGGCTTATTCGCCAGGTGTGGCAGAGCCGTGTTTGGAAATTGCAAAAGATGTAAACAACGTCTATAAATATACAGCTAAAGGAAATTTAGTAGCCGTTATTACCAATGGAACAGCTGTTTTAGGCCTAGGTGATATTGGTCCAGAGGCATCTAAACCTGTAATGGAAGGAAAGGCATTGTTGTTTAAAATATTTTCCGATATTGATGTTTTTGATATTGAAGTAGATGCCACAGATATTGATAAATTTGTGGAAACCGTAAAAGCGATTGCGCCTACTTTTGGAGGGATTAATTTAGAAGACATTAAGGCACCAGAATCGTTTGAAATTGAACGAAGATTGGTAGAGGAATTAAACATTCCAGTAATGCATGACGACCAACACGGAACAGCAATCATTTCGTCTGCAGCACTTTTAAATGCGTTAGAAATTGCAGAAAAAGATATTGCTAAAATAAAAGTAGTAGTTTCCGGTGCCGGTTCCGCTGCATTAGCTTGTGCAAATTTATATGTTTTGTTAGGGGTAAAACCTGAAAATTTATATATGTTCGATGTAAATGGTTTACTAACTACTTGTAGAGACGATATTTCCGAATTACAACTGCGTTATGCTAAATCTTGCAAACCAGGTCCATTATCTGAAATAATAAAGGATGCCGATGTATTTTTAGGATTATCTGTAGGAAATATATTAAAACCAGAAATGTTACTAGCTATGGCAGCCAATCCAATTGTGTTTGCTATGGCCAATCCAGTTCCTGAAATCGATTATAATGTAGCGATAAAAACTCGTGAGGATATTATTATGGCAACAGGTCGTTCTGATTATCCAAATCAAGTAAATAATGTTTTAGGATTTCCTTACATTTTTAGAGGTGCTTTAGATGTTAGAGCTAGAAAAATTAATGAAGCTATGAAAATGGCTGCTGTTAGAGCTTTGGCAGAATTAGCAAAATCACCCGTTCCCGAGCAAGTAAATATTGCTTACGGAGAAAAAAAGTTGGTTTTTGGAAAAGATTATATTATTCCAAAGCCTTTTGATCCGAGATTGATTTCAACCATTTCTCCAGCTGTAGCTAAAGCTGCTATGGAAAGTGGTGTGGCAGATATAGAAATTACAGATTGGGAAAAATACGCAAGTGACTTACAGGAACGATTAGGAGGCGATAATAAAATTGTAAAATTACTTACAAATAGAGCTAAAACAGAACCTAAGACTATTGTTTTTGCGGAAGCTGATCAGTTAGATGTCTTAAAAGCGGCACAAATTGTTCATGAAGAAGGAATTGGAATTCCAATTTTATTGGGGAATATAGAAATTATTCAAGAGTTAAAAGAAGAAATAGGCTTTGATGCTGATTTGAAAATCATTGATCCAAAATCTAAAGACGAAAATAAAACCAGAGAAAAATACGCACAATATTTCTGGAAAACCAGACAGCGTAGAGGAACTTCTTTATTGGATGCTCAAAAATGGATGCGAGAGCGAAATTATTTTGCGGCTATGATGGTTAATGCAGGTGATGCAGATTGTATGGTTACGGGATTTTCACGTAGTTATCCAAATGTGGTAAAACCTGTGATGGAATTAATTGACAAACAACAAGGCGTGTCAAGAATTGCTACTACAAATATTATGAACACTAAGCGTGGCCCATTATTTTTGTCTGATACCGCTATTAATCCAAATCCATCTGCTGAAGAATTAGCAAAAATTGCTTTAATGACAGCTAAAACTGTTCGATTATTTGGTATTGAACCTATTATTGCCATGATTTCGTTTTCTAATTTTGGATCTTCTTCACATGAAAGCGCGATTAAAGTGAGACAAGCAGTCAAAATTTTGCACGAAAATTATCCCGATTTAATTGTTGATGGAGAAATTCAAACCGATTTTGCCTTAAATGCGGATATGTTAAAAAGTAAATTTCCATTTTCTAAATTGGCTAATAAAAAAGTAAATACATTAGTTTTTCCAAATTTAGACGCTGCAAATATTACCTATAAAATGCTTAAGGAGCTAGATAAAGTAGTTTCTATAGGTCCAATTATGATGGGATTAGAAAAGCCAGTTCATATTTTTCAATTGGGTGCTAGTGTCGAAGAAATGGTAAATATGGCTGCAGTTGCTGTCGTTGATGCGCAAGAAAAATTGAAAAACAAGCTAAAAGTAAAAGCCAAAAAATAAAATTATGATTGCACATATTCAAGGAAAACTAGTAGAAAAAACGCCCACTGAAGTGGTCATAGAATGCCATGGCGTGGGGTATGAAATTCATATTTCGTTGCATACCTATTCTCAAATTCCGGATTCTGAAAATGTGAAATTATATACGTTTTTGCAAATAAAAGAAGATGCCCATTCTTTGTTTGGCTTCGCAGATAAAAAAGAACGAGAATTATTTAAATTATTAATTTCTGTTTCAGGAATTGGTGCCAGTATAGCTAGAACCATGCTTTCATCATTAAACCCAGAACAAATTATTCAAGCAATTGCAGCAAATGATGTAGGTACAGTGCAATCCATAAAAGGAATTGGATTAAAAACAGCACAACGAGTTATTTTAGATTTAAAAGATAAAGTACTAAAAATCTATGCAATCGAAGAAATTTCTGGGGGTTCATACAATACAAATAAAGAAGAAGCGTTATCTGCTTTAGAAGTTTTGGGATATATTAGAAAGAACGCCGAAAAAGTAGTAGAAAAAATTATTGTTAATTCGCCAGCTGCTACAGTGGAAGAATTAATTAAACAAGCATTAAAAGTATTATAATTTGAAAAAATTACTTAATAATATAGTTTCAAAAATAAGCATCGTAATAGTTATGATGTTTATAAGTGAGTATAATTTTGCACAAACAACTCCAGTTAAGGTTCAAGATTCAACAAAAACAGGATATAGTTTAGGTCAAATTTCTTTACCTAATCCTAAAAGTATTATTGATGGTTATACCTATGATCCTGTTGCTAATAAATACATTTATACGGCTTCTATAGATGGTTTTAATATTAATTATCCTTTAATTTTAACTCCTCAAGAATACGAAAAATTGGTTTTAAAAGAAACCATGAGAAAGTATTTCCAAGACAAACAAAATGCAGTGGATGGAAAAAGAGAAGGTTCTGAAGAAGCAAGAAAAAATTTATTACCACGATTTTATGTAAATAATAAATTTTTTGAAGCCATTTTTGGTGGCAATACTATTGATGTAAAACCAAGCGGTTCTGTTGAAGTAGATTTAGGAATCCGATTTACCAAACAAGACAATCCTGCTTTTTCACCCAGAAATAGAAAAACTACTGCTTTTGATTTTAATCAACGTATTTCAATGGGTTTACAAGGAAAAGTAGGGACAAGATTGAGTGTAAATATTAACTATGATACCCAATCGACCTTTGCTTTTCAAAACTTAATAAAATTGGATTATTCTCCAACGGAAGACGATATTTTACAAAAAATAGAAGTTGGTAATGTGAGTTTCCCAATTTCAAATTCTTTAATCCGAGGGGCACAAAGTTTATTTGGTGTAAAAGCGCAATTTCAATTTGGTAAAACTACTTTTACAGGGGTATTTTCAGAACAAAAATCGCAATCAAAATCTATAACAACTCAAGGAGGAGGAACCATTCAAGAATTTGATTTTTTTGCCTTAGATTATGATTCTGATAAGCATTATTTCTTATCACAATATTTCAGAAATAATTATGATAACGCTTTAAGAAATTATCCAGTAATTGATTCTCGTGCAAAGATTACCAGAATTGAAGTTTGGATTACTAATAAGCAAAACAGAGTTGCTACTACAGATAATAATTTAAGAAATGTAATTGCTTTACAAGATTTAGGAGAATCCCGATTAACTTCTAATCCAGATAACGAAGTGGTAGGTACCGATTTAACTCTAAATCCAACATTTTTTAATGAACCAATTGATTCGCCAACGGATAATAAAAACAATAAGTTCAATCCAGCTACAATTGGACAATCAGGTAGTTTTTTGACACCTGCAATTAGAGAAATCGCAACCGCGTCAACAGGTTTTAATTTAGTAGCCAATACAACAAGTACTTTTTCGGAAGGAATAGATTATTCAAAATTAGAAAACGCTAGAAAATTAGCTACTACAGAATATACATTTCACCCGCAGTTAGGATACATTTCCTTAAATCAAAAATTACAAAATGATGAGGTTTTGGCTGTGGCATATCAATACACCATTGGAGGCGACGTATATCAAGTAGGGGAATTTGCAAATGATGGTTTAGAATCTACAACGGTTGATCCGGCGGGTGTACCTACCACGCAAGCCTTACTATTAAAAATGTTAAAAGGAAGTTTAATTAATGTAAGTGAGCCAAGTTGGGATTTAATGATGAAAAACATCTATCAAATTCCAGGGGGAAATCAATTGCAACAACAAGATTTTAAATTTAATATTTTATACCAAGATCCTTCACCTTTAAATTATATTACACAAGCAGGAATTGATGCGCTTCCTTCAAATGTTGCCAACACACCTTTGTTGAAAGTATTTAATTTAGATAAGTTAAACTTTACGAATGACCCACAGCCAAATGGTGATGGATTTTTTGATTTTTATCCAGGGATTACAGTAGATTCTCAATACGGAAGAATTATTTTCACAACCGTAGAACCTTTTGGTAAACACTTATTTAATAAATTAGATGTATCGACGTTAACGGAAGATTATGACACACCACTTTCCTACAACTCTAATCAAGCCAAATACGTTTTCAGAACCTTATACAAATCTACACAAGCTGCTGCTTTACAAGAAAGCTCAAAAAACAAATTCAAATTAAAAGGAAGTTTTAAATCTTCTGCAGGCGATGGTATTTCTTTAGGCGCTTTTAATGTGCCGCAAGGAAGCGTTGTGGTTACTGCAGGCGGAAGAGTTTTAGTAGAAGGGGTAGATTATACCGTTAATTATCAAGCCGGTAGAGTACAAATTCTAGACCCATCTTTAATGGCTTCTAATACACCCATAAATGTGTCATTAGAAAATAATTCGGTTTTTGGACAACAAACCAAACGATTTTATGGTTTAAATGTAGAACATAAATTTAATGAGAAATTTTTAATTGGTGGTACCTTTCTTAAAATGACAGAAAGACCTTTCACTCAAAAAGCCGATTACAATCAAGAATCTGTAAACAATACCATAGTGGGTATCAATACAAATTTTTCAACGGAAGTTCCCTTTTTAACAAGGTTAGTAAATAAATTACCAAACATTGAAACAGAAGCGCCTTCCAATGTGTCTTTCAGAGGTGAATTTGCTTATTTATTTCCAAATGCACCAAAAGCAGCAGATTTTAATGGAGAACCAACTTCGTATATAGATGATTTTGAAGGCTCTCAATCTAATATTGATTTAAAATCGCCATTGGCTTGGTCCTTAGCAAGTACGCCAATAGGTTTTGGAGGTGAATTAAATGAAGATGATCGCGTATATGGATACAAAAGAGCTAAACTTTCTTGGTATAATATTGATCCAGTTTTTTATGTAGATAAACCTGCAGGAATTGATGACAACGATATTTCTACCAATAAAACCAGAAGAATTTTTAGTCAAGAATTATTCCCAAATATTGATATTCCTCAAGGACAAACTAATGTTATCAATACATTAGATTTAACGTATTATCCAAGAGAGCGTGGACCATACAATTACAACCCAGTGGCGGCAACAAATAACCAATTTTCTGCTACAGATGCTCAAAATAATTGGGGAGGAATTATGCGAGCCATTAATACTACAAATTTTGAGCAATCCAATGTAGAATATGTACAATTTTGGATGATGGATCCCTATTTTGGTTCTACTACAGATGTTACTGATCCTTCCAATACAGGAACATTAACCTTAAATTTAGGAGAAATTAGTGAAGATATTTTAAAAGACGGTAGAAAATTATACGAAAATGGGTTGCCAGAAAATGGTGGTTCTCAACCTACTTATTCTACTAACTGGGGTAAAGTGCCAGCATCTCAATCTTTAATTTATGCTTTTGATTCCAATGAGGCCAATAGAGGGGTTCAGGACGTAGGATTAAATGGATTAAATGATGCGGAAGAAAAAATTAAACATCCAGCTTTTGCTGCTTTTGCTGATGCTTCAGCAGATAATTATCAATATTATTTAAATACTACAGGAACTATTTTAGATCGCTATAAAAATTATAACGGAATAGAAGGAAATTCGCCAATTACTGTAACAGATACCAATAGAGGAAATTCTACTGTACCAGATGTAGAAGATTTAAATAGAGATAATACCATGAATACCATAAATGCGTATTATAAGTTTAATATTCAAGTTTCACCCAATCCAGTTGTAGGACAAAATTATGTTTCGGATGTTTTAACTACTACGGGGACTGTACCAAATGGGAATGCCATTCCAGTTCGATGGGTACAATATAAAATTCCAATCTTAGAAGCCACTGCTGCAAATATTGAGGGTCCAATTTCTGACTTCAGAGCCATTCGTTTTATGAGAATGTTTTTATCTGGCTTTAATGATGAAGTAACACTTCGTTTAGGATCATTAGATTTAGTTAGAGGGGAATGGAGACGATTTGTATATACCTTAGATGCCTTAGATGCCGATGTGTCTAATGACGATACAGGTTTTGATGTTGTTGCAGTAAATGTTCAAGAAAACGCAAATAGAAGTCCTATACCTTATGTAGCTCCTCCTGGAGTAGATAGAGAGCAATTGTATAATAACAATACGGTTATTAATCAAAATGAACAGTCTTTGTCATTAAGAGTATATAAAAAAGACCCTGCAAATGTAGGTTTAGGAGGATTAGAAGAAAATGATTCCAGAGCCGTTTTTAAAAATGTAAATGTCGATATGCGTCAGTACAAAAAACTACGTATGTTTTTACATGCCGAACCTTTGAAATCTGATTTAGCTACTGGAACGGACTTGAAAGACGATGAATTAGTTGCCTTCATTCGTTTAGGAAACGATTTTACAGATAACTTTTATCAAATTGAAATGCCTTTACGAGTAAGTTCTCTGAGTGCCAGAACTGCAGAAGATGTTTGGTTAGCAGATAACGAAATTGAATTGCCTTTGGCCTTACTATCTAAAATTAAAAGTTTAAATATAGCCGCAGATGGTTCTTTAGTTCCAGATGTTAATGGAATTGCTTTTTTAAATGAAAGTGCTTTAGGTTCCTCAAAAAGTAGATTAAATATCGGTATTAAAGGAAATCCAAATTTTGGGCAAGTTAGAACATTAATGATTGGGGTAAAAAATCCAAACCCTACTGCTACAGGTCCTTTAAGAGGAGAAGTTTGGTTTAACGAATTACGCATGTCTGAAATGGATAACAAAGGGGGTTATGCCGCAGTAGCTAACTTAGATACGAATTTGGCCGATTTTGCCACTTTTTCAGCAACGGGTCGTATAAGCACCATTGGTTTTGGCGCTTTAGAGCAAGGACCAAATGAAAGAAGTCGAGAAGATGTTAAGCAATACGATATAGTATCTAACTTTAATGTAGGACAAATTTTACCGAAAAAATGGAAACTAAACTTACCATTTAATTATGCAGTAGGCGAGCAAATAATTACACCAAAGTTTGACCCTTTATATCAAGATTTAGAATTAAAAGAAGTAATTGCTGCAGAATCAAATCAAGATAAAAAAGCAGAAATTCAGAATCGTGCTATTGACTATACAAAAAGAACAAGTGTTAATTTTATTGGTGTAAAAAAAGAAAGAGACGACAAACAAAAACAACATTTTTATGATGTAGAAAATATCACGCTTTCTTATTCTTTTAACGAAATGTTACATCACGATTTCCAAGTTCAAAATTTGGTAGATCAACAACAAAAAACTTCTTTAGATTACGCGTATTCATTTAAAGCAAAATCTATTGAGCCTTTCAAGAAGAATAAATTTTTTAGTAAAAATGGATATTATAAAGCCATAAGCGATTTTAATTTTAATTTTTTACCAAGTAACGTTACGTTTAGTTCAAATATTACCAGACAATTTAATCGTCAACAATTCAGATTAATTGATGTACAAGGTATTGGATTAGACCCTTTATATAGAAGAAATTATTTTTTCAATTATCAATATGGTGTGAATTTTCCAATCACAAAATCGTTAAAATTAAATTATACAGCTGCGAATAATAATATCGTGAGAAATTATTTTGACACACAAAATAACCCAATTAACGAATTAGATATTTGGAATGATTATTGGAATTTTGGTACAGCAAATACGCATAACCAACAAATAACCGCTAATTACGATTTACCAATAAATAAAATTCCGGCGTTAAGCTTTGTTAAGTCTTCTTATGTATACACGGGTAACTACAGCTGGCAACGCGCATCGGATGCATTTTCAACTTTTCAAGCCTTAGACGGAACAACCTATCAATTAGGAAACACCATTCAGAATGCTAATTCTCACAAAATAAATGCGGGATTAGATATGAATATGTTTTATAAATATATTGGCTTAACTTCAAAAAAACAAAAAAAACAGGCTGCACTTATTAAAAAGGCACCGCCGAAACCAGGTGAAAAAGTAACGAACCCAGTACCAACCCAGCCGCAAACCGAAGAAAGAAATGCATTTGCAAAATTTGGTATTGGAGTATTAACTTCTATTAAGAACATTCAAGTAAATTATTCCGAATCTGGCGGTACTTTACTGCCAGGTTATTTGCCAGGTTTAGGTTTTTTCGGAAGTTCTAAACCAACTTTAGGCTTTGTTTTTGGCGATCAATCCGATATAAGATATGAAGCAGCAAAAATGGGTTATCTAACCAGTTATCCCGAATTTAACCAGAGTTTTTCTCAAATTAAATCTAAAAAATTAGATTATACCGCTAGAGTTGAGTTAATTCCCGACTTAGGAATAGATATTAACGCAGAAAGAAATATTACTGAGAATTATTCAGAACAATATGATGCGGTTGGCGGAATTTACCAATCTAGAGCGCCTTTTAATACTGGAAATTTCAGCATTTCAACAGTAATGATTAAAACGGCTTTCAAAACAAGTGATGAAAATGAATCCGAAATATTTGAAAGATTTCGTAAAAACCGTTTTGCAATTGCGGATCGTTTGGCAGAAGCCTATTATGGAACTGCAAGTTTTCCTAGAGATTTAGACGGATATCCTACCGGATTTGGAAAAAATAGCCAGCGTGTTTTAGTACCTGCCTTTTTATCCGCTTATACTGGTGTGCAAACGGCTAAGGTTCAAACCGGTTTGTTTTCTAATTTTCCGTTACCAAACTGGACTTTAAAATACACGGGATTTATGAAGATGACTTGGTTTAAAGATAACTTTAAAAAGTTCTCGTTACAACATGGATACCGTTCTAGCTATAGTGTAAATGCTTACAGAAGTAATTTAAATCCAAGTCCGACCGATACAAATGGCAATTTGTTTCCAGAGGTAATCACTTCAAATGTCAATTTAACAGAACAATTTAACCCGTTAATTAACGTGAGTTTTGAATTGAAAAATTCATTTAATGTGATGGCTGAAGTTAAAAAAGACAGAAGTTTAAACATGAGTTTTGATAACAACTTACTTACCGAAGTGCAAGGAGATGATTATACCGTTCGTTTAGGATACAGAATAAAAGGCGTTCAAATTAACTCCAAATTAGCTGACAATGCTCAAGGAGTAATCAAAAGTGATATTAATCTAAAAGCCGATTTCACATTACGTAAAAACATGACAATTGTTCGCTATTTAGACTATAACAACAATCAATTAGGTGGGGGACAGAATATTTGGTCATTTAAATTAACAGCAGATTATTCTTTCAGCAAGAATTTCACTGCTATTTTCTTTTACGATCATCAATTTTCTAAAGCAGTTATTTCTACCGCATTTCCACTTACTAATATTCGTTCCGGGTTTACGTTACGATATAATTTTGGAAATTAATAGTAATTCGAATTTCTGAAAGTCTTAATAAAATGCAATAATGTAAATCGAAAAGCAGTATGACTTTTGACATTATCACTTGCGACTTTAAAGAATATAATTTACATTTGTAAAAAAATAAAACACAATAAAAATGAATATACCAGCGAATTTAAAATATACAAAAGACCACGAGTGGGTTTCAATTGATGGAGAAATAGCTACAGTAGGAATTACTGATTTTGCTCAGAAAGAATTAGGTGATATTGTTTATGTTGAAGTAGAAACTTTAGATCAAACATTAGCTAAAGATGAAGTTTTCGGAACTGTGGAAGCAGTTAAAACCGTATCCGATTTATTTTTGCCATTAAGTGGAGAAATTATAGCATTTAATGATGATTTAGAAAGTAATCCAGAAGCTGTAAATTCTGACTCGTATGGAGCTGGTTGGATGGTAAAAGTTAAAATTTCTGATGCTTCTGAAGTAGCACAATTACTTTCAAGTGAAGATTACGCGGCACTTATTGGGGCATAATTTATATAAAATAATAGCATTTTTTTGGACACTTTTAATTATTTATTTGTGTTTAAACGATGTGTCTAACCTCCCAACAATTTCTATTAAAAACATTGATAAAATAATACATTTTGTATTTTATTTTGTTTTAGTTTTTTTATGGATAAAAGGAATGAAGAGAACTTCGATGTATCGCTTTTTAATAGTGGTTGTATTAGCAATATTTCTTGGAATTGGTATTGAATTTTTACAGAAATATTGTACACCAAAAAGAACATTTGATTGGTATGACATCGTAGCAAACTCCTTAGGCGCAATCTCTAGCTTTTTCTTAGTAAAAAACTATTTTGCAGTACAAAACAAAAACATCTCCCTTTAACGGAGATGTTTTTTGTTTAATAAATGATTTTAGTAGTAGCAAACTCTACTTAATTTCAATATTTTTTCATTAGCCTAACAAATACTATTCTTATGGAGAAAGTTAATTTATATGTAGCCATTGATTTGAATAGTAAGCATAAAAAGAGTTGAATCTTTCTATGAAAATCCATTATAGATGGGTAATTTATTTAGGTAAAGTAATTAAATATTCAATCGTTATTTTTTATTAGTTTATTATTTTGAATTTGCACTATAAGTATTGCAAAAACCAAAATCTTCTTACTATCTTTGCATTCGATAAAAATTCAGTTTTTGAAAACAACTCCATTAAGCGTCAAATCAATTTTTTTAGATTTTAAAGAAATTACCAAAGCTGGCTTAGCAATAAGTGTAGTTTTTTCTTCTATTGTTGGGTATTTATTAGGTTTCTCAGCTCAACATCCTTTTAGTGTTGTCACTTTAGTCTTGTTAGCAATTGGTGGATATTGCATGGTTGGGGCATCAAACATTTTCAATCAAGTTATTGAAAAAGATTTGGATGCGAAAATGGATAGAACTAAAAACCGTCCTGTTCCTTCAGGTCGAATTTCGGTAAATAATGCATTGACTCTAGGATTTGTATTAACGTGTATTGGTTTAGTGGTATTGTATTTTATCAACCCAAAAACGGCGATGTTTGGTGCTATTTCAATATTTATGTACGTTAGTTTGTACACTCCTTTAAAAACACTTACGCCATTGTCTGTTTTTGTTGGTGCTTTTCCAGGAGCTATTCCTTTTATGTTAGGTTGGGTAGCTGCAACAGGTAGTTTTGGGATAGAAGCAGGAACCTTATTTTTAATTCAGTTTTTTTGGCAATTTCCACATTTTTGGGCCATTGGCTGGTTTCTATTTGAAGACTACGAAAAAGCAGGTTTTTTTATGTTGCCTACAGGAAAACGGGATAATAAAACTGTAATTCAAATTATTTTATACACCTTTTGGTTACTAGTCGCATCTATTTTGCCAGTATTTGGTTTTACTGGGGAATTGCAATTGTCTGTAGTAGCAGCAGTTATCGTTTTTTTGTTGGGTTGTTGGATGCTATTTTATGCCATTCAATTATATAGAAATAAAGAAACAAAAACTGCTAAAAAATTGATGTTAGTAAGTGTAACTTACATAACTTTGTTGCAAATTATTTACGTAATTGATAAATTTGTAAAATAAAAAGAAATGAATTTTAATATAGATTTTTCTATGTTTTTTAAAAAATAAAAATGAAAAGTAGTTCAGATCAAGAAGCTTACAATAAAAAAGCAAAAACCTATAAAATGCTATTGTATTTTGCAATGATAAGCATAATCATGATTTTTGCAGGATTAACCAGTGCATTTGTGGTGAGTAAACAACGCCCGGATTGGTTGAAAGAATTAGTAATTCCAGATACATTTACTTACAGTACAATAATATTGCTAATAAGCAGTATTACTTTT
Organism: Flavobacterium sp.; assembly: GCF_040402895.1. Lineage (GTDB taxonomy): Bacteria > Bacteroidota > Bacteroidia > Flavobacteriales > Flavobacteriaceae > Flavobacterium. The sequence continues at coordinate 12,727 of NZ_JBBALR010000003.1, read as the reverse complement.
TATTTGGCGAAAAGTGCTATTAAATCAAATAACCATTCTTTAACAAAAGTATATTTATTACTAACTTTAGCATTGGGAATGTCATTTGTGTTTCTTCAATTTAAAGGATTTGATTTGTTGTTCAATCAAGGATTAGTCCCTTTTGGTTCTTCAAGTAAAGTAACGGTCTCTTTTTTGTATGCTTTTGTGTTTGTACATGTAGCACACTTGTTTGGAGGAATAATTTCATTAATTTATGTAATTTATAATCATTATAAACAAAAATACAATTCTTCGCAATGCCTTGGTATTGAGCTAAGTGGCATCTATTGGCACTTTATGGATTTTATTTGGGTTTACTTGTTTTTATTTTTCTATTTTTTCAAATAGAAAAAAATCAATAAATTTGAAAACTTTTTAATACTAACTATTATATGAGCGCTACGGTTAATAATGAACACGCTTTAGACGGAGGTCCAGGACCAATGGGAGCCACTTATGGTAAAATGATGATGTGGTTTTTCATCGTATCAGATGCTTTAACTTTTTCAGGTTTTATCGCTGCTTACGGATTTTCTAGATTTAAATTTATCGAAACTTGGCCAATTGCCGATGAGGTATTTACGCACTTTCCATTCTTACACGGTGTAAACGCACCAATGTACTATGTGGCATTGATGACGTTTATCCTTATTTTTTCATCAGTTACGATGGTTATCGCTGTTGATGCGGGTCACAAATTACAAAAAACAAAAGTGGCTGTTTATATGTTACTTACAGTAATTGGTGGTTTTATGTTCTTAGGCTCTCAAGCTTGGGAATGGAAAAACTTCATTAAAGGTGAGTATGGCGCAGTAGAAACTGCTGGAGGTTCTATTTTACAATTTGTGAAAGTAGATAAATCTGAAAAAACAGGGTACAAAAGAGTTAAATTAGAAGAATTTGCTGCTACTTTACCTGAAGAAAGAGAGCAATTAACAAGAGATAAAGGGGTTTGGTTTATGGAAGATGCCCACGAACTACCACAATACTCAGTTGACGAAGTAATGGCTGGATTTAAAGCACATCCTGAAATTTTGGTTAGAACAGAATTCATTACAAAGAAAAAAGAAAAAACAGTACTTTCTCGTGCTGAATCTGAGTCTAGATTAAAAGATGCAATTTTAGTAGTAGAAGGTGCAAGTTTAATAAGAAACGAGTACGGTCATAAATTATTCGCTGATTTTTTCTTTTTCATTACAGGTTTCCACGGATTCCACGTATTCTCTGGTGTAATGTTAAATATCTTAGTTTTCTTTAACGTATTATTAGGTACTTATGAAAAAAGAAAAAGTTATGAAATGGTGGAGAAAGTTGGTTTATATTGGCACTTTGTCGATTTAGTATGGGTGTTTGTATTTACATTCTTCTATTTAGTTTAATTTTTAGTAAAAAGAAAATATTATGGCACACGCACACGAATCTAATTTGAAAAGAATCTGGACTGTTTTCGGAATCTTATCTGTAATTACAACTGTTGAAGTTTACTTTGGTATTACAAAACCAGAGTCTTTGTTTTTAGGAACATTCATAAGTATGAGTTTATTAAATTGGTTGTTTATTATTTTAACAATCGTAAAAGCATACTATATTATGTGGGCATTTATGCACTTAGAAGGCGAAAAGAAAAGTTTGCGCTGGTCTGTAGTAGCACCGCTAGTATTTTTAATTTTATATTTATGTTTCATTATTTTAGTAGAAGCAGATTATATTTTTGAAGTATTTAAAAACTCACATTACAAATGGATTTTTTAATAAAATAAATTATAATAATCCCGTTCCAAATCATATTGGAACGGGATTTTTTTTATCTTTGTAACTCAATAGTTAATTTTACTGAAGTGAAAAAATATATCGTATTAACTGTACTCTTCATATTGCCAATTGTGGCTTACATGTTTTTCGCAACAGCCTCGCATAATTCTTTATTTTTACCGGTTATTTCAAAAAATCATGCTGAACTTTCAAGTGAATTTGTCTCTTTAAATGGAGAGAAAGTGGTTTTAGATAAAAACATTACTGTTTTAGGGTTTCCAGGAAGTAATATTGAAGAAGTAAAAGCCAATTTATTTAACTTAAATCAAAAGATTTACAACAAATACCAAGGTTTTAAAGATTTTCAAATGGTAATGATTTTACCAGACGGCAATCAATATAAAATTAAAGCCATACTATTAGAGTTTAGAAGACTTTCTAATGATTTAAAAAGTTGGCATTTTCTTTTCGGAAAACCAGAAGCTATTGAAGCGTATTATGAAACCTTCAAATTTAAAAACAAACTGGATCAATTTACAGGTTCATCTTTTGTGTATATTTTAGATAAAGAAAAAAGTTTAAGAGGAAGAAAAGGTCAGAAAATTAAAGGTAAAGTTGAATATAGAGAATGTTATAATACTATTTCTGCTGCAGAATTACACAATGAAATGTCGGATGATGTAAAAATATTACTTCGCGAATACCGTTTGGCTTTTAAAAAGAACAAACGTAAAGATGATTTTAGAGATAAAATTGAACAAGAAGTAATTAAAAAGTAAACCCCTTTTAATCAAGAGTAAAAAATCAAGTTCATGAAAAAAAACTCATACATCGGAATATCATTTATTGTTTTATTGTTCGGAATTTGGACAGTAAAAGAGTTAACCGAAAGATTTAAAGATAGTGGTTTAGAAAAATTAACAAAAGTGCCTTCTTTTGAATTAATAGATCAAAACGGTAAGAAAATATCAGATAAATCATATTTAGGTAAAGTTTATGTAGTTGAATTTTTCTTTGCAAATTGCTTAACAATTTGTCCCGTAATGAATAAAAATTTGGTGCAAGTTCAAGATGAATTTTATGGAAATTTAGATTTTGGAATCGCATCCATAACTATTGATCCAGAACATGACACACCTGCTTTCTTAAAGGAACACGCCAAAACGTTAGGAGTGAAACATCCAAATTGGCATTTTTTAAGTGGCAATTCTGATTATATTATGAATTTAGCCAATAAAGGTTTTTATATTCAAGCAGGAAAAGATGCAAAAGCACAAGGAGGTTTTGGTCATTCAGGACAATTTGCGCTTATTGATAAAGAAGGAAACATCAGAAGTAGAAAAGATAAATTTGGCAACCCAATTTTGTTTTACGACGGCATAGAACAATCAGGTATTGATGCTTTAAAAGAAGATATCAAATTATTATTGAAAGAATAAAGTAAAAATATACATTATGGAAAACAACATCGAAACAAAATACAACAAACTAATTACTGCGGTATCTATTATTATTCCAATTGCAGTAGCTGCTTTATTTGGAGTTAACTTAAGAAAATTGGGCTATGATGTAGCACCATTAAACTTTTTACCACCAATCTATGCTACTATTAACGCAATTACAGCCGTTTTATTAATTATTGCTGTACTTGCGATTAAAAACGGAAAAAGAAAATTACATGAAAATTTAATGAAAACGGCAATTGCTTGTTCTTTGGCCTTTTTATTAATGTATGTGGCGTATCATATGACTTCAATTTCTGCCGTTTTTGGAGATGTAAATCACAATTCAATATTAGAAGAATCTGAGAGAGCAGCTATTGGTTTTTTAAGAATTATTTATTTATTTATCTTAGTTACACACATTTCGCTTTCAGTAATTATTATTCCATTAGTATTAATTAGTTATGTTCGAGCCTTGTCACAACGTTTTGATAAACATAAAAAAATTGCTAAAATCACCTTTCCAATTTGGTTATATGTAGCTGTAACAGGAGTGATAGTTTATATTATGATTGCTCCATATTATGTTAAGTAAATTTAAGAATATAGAATATAGAATAAAGAATATAGAAGTGGAGCGTAGTATTTATGTTCTGTGTTCTTTATTCTATTCTCTACTTTCTCAAAGTCAATGCGCCATGTGCCGAGCTTCTTTACAAAACGAAGCGAACAAATCTGTTGCCGAAGGTGTAAATGATGGAATTGTTTATTTAATGGCAATACCCTATATTTTGGTAGCGGGTGTTTTTTACGCAGTATGGCGATTAAAACAAAAGAAGAAAGAAGTTTTAGAATAATTTTAACTAAAACTATTCCATTCCATCAATTGTAATTTTCATAGAGCCAGTTGAAGTGATAAATGCAACTATTCCATTTTCGGTAAGCTCCATTTTTTCAAACACAAAATCGTTTAATTTTCCGTTTACAAAAACCCCTTTCATTGGGGAATAATTAGATAAAAAAGGTAACATATTTTTCTTTCCTTCTTCTAAATTAGGTTGAATAGAATACTTGCAATTTTCTTTAATTTTATTCAAAATCACACCTTGTAACAACCAGTTTGCGGTTCGCGTTAAGATGCCTTTTGTATTTAAAACATAATCCATCTCTTCAAAATAAATTTCTTTCGTTTCCGAATTGTATTTTGGAATTCCAGCCAAATAAATGGTTCCGTTTACTGATCCAAGCATATCCAAAGCAATAATCATTTTACCATCTTTATACCATAAGGTTACTTTTTGAACTGTGATTTTTCTTTTTCCTGAGCCAAATTCTTGCCCCATAAAATTTTTAGTCATTATTCTACTCGCACTTTCATAAGTAGAGACAGCCGCTACAGAAGCATTAAAATCGGATGGAATTTTAGCAACCGCTTTAGAAACGATTTTAGTTTTGTCAAATCCGCTTTTTGGTTTTTGTCCAATTAAGGTTTGCATCTGACATTTTAATCCTAAATTCATTGTAATTTTAGAATTACTCAAAACAGCATTTGTGCTATACATTTCATTAGGTACCAATTTAAACCAAGTTTCATACGTTTCGTTTGCCATAAATGGCGTAGAAAGCGTTTCAAGAACTTGCATTACTTGCGGTTTAAAATCACACTTTTTATTTATTGCGTCATCAATCATCTTAGCTATTTTTCCTTTAAATATTGCTAAAGTTGGATTGATAATATACGTAATAGGTACATTTTTACCTGCTACTAAAATGCTTGGGCTTTCGCTCCATTCAAAATCTTCAATTTTTGAAGTGGTGTTTAGTTTCCAGTTGGCAAAATTGGCTTTGCTACTTAAGGTTATGTTGCCGCTTATATTAATTTCTCTAGTGTCGTTTAGACCCATAAATTCGGTTCCGTATTTTATTCTTGCCCAAATTTTTAAAGGAATTACTGAAACAATTTCACCGTTTTTTTCTGCCAATTTAATATCAGAAGTTTTCCAAATTTTCATTTCTGTTTTATCATCATTTAATATGGTGTCCGCATAAATTAATCCTTTTACGTTTTTATTTAAATGATATTCCACTTCTTTTAGACTTACTTCCATCGGCATAGAAATTAGTGATGTTTTATTGCTATAAACAATTGGTGCATTGTTACTAGGTTCTGGTTTTAGAGCTTCTATTTTTTTAGAAGTACTACAACTAATTAGCGCAATATTTATTATTCCAAAAAGTAAATTTTTTATTTTCATAATATATGAGTTTGAAAAAAGATGTATAAAGAAAACATAAATAAATACTTAAAGATTGTTTTTCAAAATAAATTCAGGTATAAAAGTAAAATTTTAATTCTAAAGTGTAACATTTTTTATAAATATTGGTCAAATAGTAAAACAATTCATAAAATGAAGTCAGTACATTTCATATTAATCTTATTTTTCGCATGTGTTACATCTTTTGCCCAAGAAAAAAAATGGACATTAAAAGAATGTATTAATCATGCAATACAAAACAATATTACCATAAAACAATCTGAGTTAGATTTGCAAACTTCTTCAGTTGCAAAAAAAGACGCTATTGGTAATTTCATGCCAAATTTGTCTGCGTCTACTTCACATTCCTGGAATATCGGATTAAATCAGAATATTACTACGGGTTTATTAGAAAATCAAACTACACAATTTACGTCTGCCAATTTAAATGCAAATGTGGATATTTTTAAAGGATTGCAAAATGTAAATCAGTTACGTAAAGCCAATTTAGCAATCATTGCTTCACAATACCAGTTAACGAAAATGCAAGAAGATATTGCGTTAAATGTTGCCAATGCTTACTTACAGATTTTATTTAATAAAGAAAATTTAAAAGTTCAAACCCAACAAAAGTTACTTAATACAAAACAATATAACAGAACGGTTGAATTAGTGGATGCTGGAAATGTTCCAAAAGGAGATTTATTAGATATTCAAGCTACAATGGCATCAGGAAATCAGCGTGTAATTGTAGCAGAAAATACTTTATTATTGTCTAAATTAAGTTTGGCGCAATTATTACAAATTGAAGATTTTCAAAATTTTGATATTTCGGAAGACGATATGCCAACCATGCTATCAACTATTTTAAACGAAACACCAGAAGCTATAATTGCAAAAGCTAAAGAAAATAGAACGGAATTAAAAATTGCAGAAACAAATGTAGCGCTCGCAGAGAAAGATATTTCTATTGCAAAAGGATCTTATTTGCCAAGTTTATCAGCATTTTATGGGTTTAATACCAGAGCATCAAATTCAAACGGTTTTGAAATAGTTAACGGTCAACCGATCGTAATAAGTCCAAAACCTTTGTTTGATCAGTTTAGTACCAATAAAGGTCAGAATTTCGGATTATCGTTAAATATTCCAATTTTTAATGGTTTTGCTATAAGAAATAATGTAGCTAGAACTAAGATTGCTTTAGAGAAAAGTCAATTGGCAAAAAATCAACAAGAATTAGATGTTGAGCGTAATGTTTATACTGCCTATACCGATACAAAAGCTGCAAAAGAAAGTTATGAAGCCGCCTTACAAATTGTTAAAGCGCGAGAATTAGCCATGCAATATGCTAAAGACAGATACGAAATTGGAATGATGAATGTTTTCGATTACAACCAATCTCAAGTGGCTTTTGTAAATGCACAATCAGAAGTATTAAGAACCAAATATGATTATATTTTTAGAATTAAAATTTTAGAATTTTATTTCGGAATTCCACTTATAGAAAAACAATAAAACCATGTCTAGAAAAAAATTATTTATCATTTTAGGAAGTGTAGTTGCAGTAATTGTACTATTAATTATTCTTAAAAAAACAGGAAAAATTGGAAATAACGACGACAGTAAAATTGTAGAAGTTTCCAAAGCAGAAACGATGACAATTATTGAAACCGTTTCGGCTACAGGAAAAATTCAACCAGAAGTTGAGATTAAAATTATGCCTGAAGTTTCAGGTGAAATAATTGCTTTAAATGTAAAAGAAGGACAGGAAGTTAAAAAAGGACAATTATTGGTTAAAATCAATCCCGATATTTATACTTCTGGAGTAGACCGAACCGTGGCATCTTTGTCGACTTCAAAAGCAGGTGTGAGTCAAGCTGATGCTCAAGTTAAAGAAGCAAAAGCCAATTACGATAGAAATAAAAAACTATATGATAAAGGCGTGATTTCTCGTGCTGAATGGGACAGAATTGTTTCTGCTTTTGAAGTAGCAGTTGCCAGTAAACAATCTGCATATTATCAAATGAAATCGGCTTCTGCAAACGTTACTGAAGCAAGTGATAACTTGAAAAGAACAACCATTTTTGCTCCTGCCGATGGAACCATTTCTAAATTAGATATTGAATTAGGAGAACGTGTTTTAGGGCAACAACAAATGGCTGGAACCGAGATGATGCGTATTGCCAACTTAAATAATATGGAAGTTGAAGTTGATGTAAATGAAAATGATATTGTAAAAGTAAGTATAGGCGATTCGGCAAAAATTGAAGTAGATGCATATTTAAAAAGAAAATTTGATGGTGTAGTCACAAGCATTTCTAATTCCGCCACTACAGGTTTAACTGCTGATCAAGTAACAAATTTTAAAGTAAAAGTTCGATTAGTAAAAGAATCTTATCAAGACTTATTAGAAGGAAAGCCTATCAGTTATTCCCCTTTTAGACCAGGAATGACTGCTACTGTTGATATCGAAACAAAAAGGAGTACGGATGTTTTAGCCGTTCCAATTAGTGCCATCGTAATTAAAGATGATACTACATCTGCTAAAAAAGATATAGTAGCTGAAATTGAAAAAGAAGAAGCAGAAAAAAAAGGTAAAGCTCCAAAAAAAGATATTAAATTTGAATGTGTTTTTGTGAAAGTTGGTGATAAAGCCAAAATTAGAGTCGTAAAAACAGGCATTCAAGATGATACAAATATTGAGATTTTATCAGGTTTGAAAAAAGGTGATGAAATTATTATTGGGCCTTATACGCTAGTTTCAAAAGACTTACTGCCAAACGATAAAGTTAGATTGGAAACCAAATCTGACCAAGATAAAAAAGCAAAAGAACAAAAAAGTTAGTTAGAATAAATTTTGATTTTAAAAAAGGCACAAGAAATTGTGTCTTTTTTTGTTTCTTTGTGTATTAAATTTACTATCAAAATGGCATTAATTCTGAATATAGAAACCGCTACAAAAAATTGCTCTGTTGCTTTATCAAAAGAAGGAAAAACGCTGGCAATAAGAGAAATGGCAGAACAAAATTTTTCCCATGCTGAAAAATTACATGTTTTTATTGAGGAACTTTTTTTAGAAACAAATGTAACATTACAAGAAGTAAAAGCTATAGCTGTAAGTCAAGGACCAGGTTCGTACACGGGTTTACGAATAGGTGTTTCTGCAGCAAAAGGTTTGTGTTATGCTTTATCTATTCCATTACTAGCTGTGGATACTTTAGAAATTTTGGCTAGAAAAATTCAGATATCGTCAGGAATAATTTTACCGATGATTGATGCAAGAAGACTAGAAGTATACAGCGCTTTCTTTGATAGTAATTTTACTAAAATTCGTGAAACGGAAGCTGAAATAATCGATGAAAATTCGTATCAAGATCTAAATGAAACGTTGCACTTAATTGGTGATGGTGCTTTGAAATTTAAAGAAATTTTAAAAGGAAGCAAATTTCAATATTATCCAGAAATTGAATTTCCATCAGCTGCGGAAATGGGTGAAATTTCCTTTCAAAAATTCCAAAACAACCTATTTGAAGATGTGGCTTATTTTGAACCTTATTATTTAAAAGATTTTGTTTTGAATACTAAAAAATAAATTGGCATCATTAAAAAGGGCTTTTTATATTATATAAAAAGCCCTTTTTTTATTGTAAGAAAAAATTAGCCATTCATAGCTTCTACTATAATTAAATTATTTTTTAACATATCGCGTAACATGTTTTCAATCCCGTTTTTTAAGGTAAATGTAGAAGACGGACAACCACTACAAGCTCCCTGAAGTGTCACTTTTACAACATTTGTACTTTCGTCATACGAGTTAAAAGTAATATTTCCTCCGTCACTTTGAACGGCGGGTTTAATGTATTCTTCTAAAATATTAATAATTTGTTGTGAGGTAACATCTAAATTATCAAAAAATTCTTCTTGTTTTATTTTGAAATTATCTGTTTTTTCAATTAAATTTTCGTCAACAACTAAATCCGTTTGTTCTAAATATTGTTTTAAAAAAGTTCTCAATTCTTGCGTAATGTCATTCCATTCAGCGATCTCGTATTTTGTTATGGAAATGTAATTTTCATCAATAAAAACTTCTTTAACAAAAGGAAAACTGAATAAATCTTTAGCTAAAGGTGATGCTTTAGTTTCATCAATATTTTTGCATTCAACGGCTGTGTTTGTTAATTTTTTATTAGCAACAAACTTAGTAACAGCAGGGTTTGGTGTAGATTCTGCATAAATAGTAATTGGGTTCTTTTTTACGCTAGTTTCTTCTATAATAATTTGACCACCTTTTGCTATAAAATCTTCAATTTGTTGTGCAACTTCTTCCTGTACATCTTCCCATTCTACAATAGAAAATTTTTCAATAGCAATAAAATTTCCTGAAATATATACTGATTTTACAAACGGAAGAAAAAACAATTGCTTCGCTAAAGGTGAATTTGCTGTTTCATCAATGTTTTTAAATTCGAAATTTTGATTTCTAGTGATAATTTCTTCCAACTCAAATTTAATAATGGATTCATTATTTGTGCTTTTTATGGATATTTTACTCATTTTTTTCAATTTTTTTACAAAGATATAAACATTCATTAAAGTAAAGTTATATATTTGAAAATTAAAATTTTGTTTACACAATTGCAACATATACAACATGAAAAAAATTACTATTTCAATTTTATTATTATTTTTTAGTGGGATATTATTTTCACAATCTATTAGCGTTAATACTGGCATTCCTGTATCTCAGTTAGTTCAGAATGTATTAATTGATTCCCCTTGCGCTCAAGTTAGTAATTTTACTACCCAAGGAAACTGTGGGATTGGTAAATTCACATTCGGAGGTTCGCCAGTAAATTTTCCTTTTCAAGACGGTGTTATTATTAGATCTGGTACTGCAGTAAATTCATCTGGAAATTATACGGATTCAAATAATTCAACGATTTGTTCAGGTTTAACTGATGTAGAACTCCGTGCAATTAATATTGCAAACGGGAATAATGGAACTATTAATGACGCTTCATTTATAAAATTTAATTTTACACCTTTTACAGATAATTTTAGTTTTAATTTTATTTTTGCTTCAAATGAATATGGCGCTTTTCAATGTGGCTACAGTGATGTTTTTGCATTCATATTAACCGATGTTACGCCTGGGGTTACTACTCCAGCTCAAAATTTAGCTGTAATTCCAGGAACAACAACTCCAGTATCTGTTACAAATATTAGAAATAATGCTTTTAACGCAAATTGTCCTTCTGTAAACCCAACATATTTTTCAGTCTATACCCCCAATGTCACTCCTGCCTCTAATACGGTAATGAATATGCGAGGGTATACAGTTCCGATGACAGCTTCGGCAACAGTAATTCCAAATCATAATTATACTATAAAATTGGTTATTGGAGATTATACTGATTCAGATTTTGATTCTGCAGTCTTTATCGAAGGAGGAAGTTTTAATATAGGTCTAACTAATTTGACTTATCCTATAGGGACCGGTGGTTCGTATTCTCAAGATATGCTGGTATCGAATGGTCAAGCCATTTGTCCAGGTCAATCTAGAGTCATAAGTACTGGATTAAGTGCAGCTAATTTTGATTTTGTTTGGACAAGAAATGGAGTTAATTTAAATATAGATGCACCTTCTATAACAGTTAGTTCACCTGGTACTTATTGTGTAAGTGCTAGTGTTACGGGTGGTGGGGCTTGTTCTCAAACCGATTGTATTGTTGTTGAATATTTTACAGGTTTTTCAATTAATCAAACACCACCTAATATGGTTGTTTGTAATCCAAACGTTAATTTAACGACACAAAACAATAGTATTTTAGCTGGTTTAGATACTGCTACTCATGATGTTGAATATTATTTTTCAATGGCTGATGCAATGAATCCAAGTAGTATTCCATTTACAACTTTTATCGCTACTCTTGGCACAACACAAACCATTGTAGCTAAGGTAACTAATATATTTGCAGCATGTCCAGAATATGCTACTTTTACGGTTACATATATTAATAACAATACAGTAACAGCGCCTTCTACTTCACCAACTTTGTGTATCAATACGGCTTTACCAGCAATCACACATACGACAACTGGAGCAACAGGTATTGGAACGGCAACAGGACTTCCAGCAGGAGTTACCGCTTCTTGGGCAGCCAATACGATTACAATAAGTGGAAGTCCTTCTGTGATAGGTACTTTTAATTATTCCATACCATTAACAGGAGGATGTGGTGCAGTAAACGCAACAGGTACTATTATAGTAACCACTGCTAACACGTCGGTAACAGCACCAACTGCTACACCATCACTTTGTATCAATACGGCATTAACAGCAATCACACACACGACAACTGGAGCAACAGGTATTGGAATCGCAACAGGACTACCAGCAGGAGTTACCGCTTCTTGGGCAACCAATACGATTACTATTAGTGGTACACCAACTGCATCGGGAACATTTGCTTATACAATCCCATTAACAGGAGGATGTAGTACCGTAAACGCAATAGGGACTATTACAGTAACTACAGCTAATACAGTAACAGCGCCTTCTGCTACACCAACACTTTGTATCAATACGGCATTAACAGCAATCACACACACGACAACTGGAGCAACAGGTATTGGAACCGCAACAGGACTACCGGCAGGAGTTACCGCTTCTTGGGCAGCCAATACAATTACTATTAGTGGTACACCAACGGCTTCGGGAACATTCGCTTATAGTATTCCCTTAACAGGAGGATGTGGTACCGTAAGCGCTATAGGAACCATCACAGTTACACCAAACAACACAGTAACAGGGCCTTCTGCTACACCAACACTTTGTATCAATACAGCATTAACAGCAATCACACATACGACAACTGGAGCAACAGGTATTGGAACCGCAACAGGACTACCGGCAGGAGTTACTGCTTCTTGGTCAGCCAATACGATTACCATTAGTGGTACACCAACTGCATCGGGAACATTTGCTTATAGTATTCCCTTAACAGGAGGATGTAGTACCGTAAACGCTATAGGAACCATCACAGTTACACCAAACAACACAGTAACAGCACCAACTGCTACACCAACACTTTGTATCAATACGGCATTAACAGCAATCACGCATACAACAACTGGAGCAACAGGTATTGGAACCGCAACAGGACTACCGGCAGGAGTTACCGCTTCTTGGGCATCAAATACGATTACTATTAGTGGCACACCAACAGCATCAGGAACATTTGCTTACAGCATTCC
>NZ_JBBALR010000002.1:0-423569 GCF_040402895.1 Flavobacterium sp. | reverse complement strand
TAAGAGGCTATCTGAAAAGATAGCCTCTTTTTTTTGTTATAGGTACGGCGTGTTGGTGAGTTAGTTTAACGGAAATGTTTTATGAAAACTAAAGCAATAGTAAGGATAGTGGCTTCTTTTTATTAAAAAGAACACCAAAAACAAAACAAAACAATCCGCCTGAATCGAATTACAAAAAACATTTTCTATATTTGAATATGAATAAATTACTTATAATAAGTTCAGTTTGGGTAGAACCTAATTCTTCTGCAGCGGGAAGTAGAATGCTTCAACTAATTCGATATTTTTTATCTCAAAATTATAGTATTCAATATGCTTCTACTGCTATAGATAGTGAATTCTCTTTTGATCTAGCTGATTTAGGAATTACAACTCATTTTATTCAGCTTAATGATAGTTCTTTTGATGATTACTTGCAAACAATTAATCCGAATTTGGTTTTATTTGATCGATTTATGCTAGAAGAGCAATTCGGTTGGCGCATATCAAAGGAGTTACCAAATGCAATTAAAATATTAGATACGGAAGATTTGCATTGTTTGCGTAAAGCAAGACATGAAGCTATTAAGAAAAACACATCGTTAGAAGTTTTAGATTTTAATAATGATGTTACTAAACGGGAAATTGCCTCCATTTTTAGATGTGATTTATCGCTTATGGTTTCGGATTATGAGATGCATTTGTTGCAAACAGTTTTTCAAGTCCCAAAATCTATTTTATTTTATTTGCCTATTTGTATTGAAAAATCAACTTTTATAAAAACAGATTTTCATGCTAAAGCCGATTTTGTATTTATTGGAAATTTTTATCACGAACCCAATTGGGATTCCGTATTAGTTTTAAAAAATGATATTTGGCCAAAGTTAAAAGAGTTACTCCCAGATGCGAAATTAAATATTTATGGTGCATATCCAACTCAAAAAGTTCATCAATTACACAATCCAAATGACCGATTTTTTATTAATGGTAGAGCAAAAAGTGCAGAAGAAGTTATTCGTTCCGCTAAAGTTTTATTAGCGCCCATTCGTTTTGGAGCTGGAATAAAAGGAAAATTATTGGAATGCATGGAATACGGAACACCATCTGTAACGACTTCTATTGGTGCAGAAGCCATGTGTGATAATTTGCCATGGAACGGATTTGTTGAGAACAATTATTCTGATTTTATTTCAAAAGCGGTATTGTTATATTCCAAGCAAGAAGTTTGGCAACAGGCTGTGGAAAATGGTTATAAAATAATAATCCATAAATTTTTATTTTCTAAGTATGAAACAGCTTTTATTTCCACTTTAAATAAACTTCAATCTAATTTAGATTCCCATAGAAAAGCTAATTTTATAGGTCAGATGTTGCAATTTCATACAATGCGAAGCACTGAATTTATGAGTCGTTGGATTGAAGAAAAGAATAAGTAAATATTTTACTAATTACATAAAACTAGCCAAAAATATACCTAAAGCAATTACGATTAATTTAGCTAAATTAAATTTATGTCCTTCGCTGCTTTCAAAAATAATAGTTGAGGAAATATGAAATAAAATTCCAATTACAATTCCAGATAATTGCGAGGAATAATTTGTAATAAAACTCAAATTATCTGCTAAGAAGGTACCAATTGGTGTCATAAAGGCAAAAGTTATCATAAAAAACAAAATTGCTTTGGAATTCAATTGTGCATTTTTGAAAAACGTGGTTAAAATAATAGCAATTGGAAAGTGATGAATAGCAATTCCATAGGCCAAATGTGGATGGTTGTTGATTGGTAATCCTTCTAAAAGGGCGTGTAAACACAAACTGAAAAATAATAACCAAGGGATGTGTGATATTCTGTGATGCCCGTGAACATGACCATGTTCGGCACCTTTTGAAAAGTATTCTAAAATGATTTGGAACACAATTCCGATCATAATAAAAATTCCAATTTTAGAATGAAAATGGCCTTCTTGCCCAGCTTCAGAATCTATTTCTTCGCTGTGATATACTTCTGGAAGTAAATGCATAACAGTCAATGACAATAAAAATGCACCACTAAACGCTAATAACAATTTTAAATTATTTTTGCTTTTTGGAGCAAAAAATATTGCGAAAATATATCCTATGATAACAGATAATAATGGAAAAAGGTAAATAGTATAGGTCATTATTTAAAAATCATAATTAAACGTTCTGATTGTGCTTTGTAAAACTTTCTTAATTTATAATCTCCAAAAATATCTAATAAATAAATACCTGCTTCTTCCATCATAGCCTCAAAATCAGATAACGTGAACGCAGAAACTTTTTCGGTAAAGTAAAAAGATTCTCCTTTGTCCTCAAATCTAATTTCTTTAATTATTTTTTTGTTTTCAACAAAACGCTTGATGTTAAATGTAATACCATCAATTTCTTTGGTCTCTTCAGCTACTAAATTTTCTAAAATAAAATCGGAATTAAAAAAATCAATTACTCCAAATCCATATTCGTTAATGCTATCTTTAATAGCTTTTAAGGTTTTGATATTGTCTTCATATGCGTCAAAATACCCAAAACTTGTAAATAAATTAAAAACGGCATCATAAGTTTCGTTCCTTGGTTCACGCATATCGTGCGTTATAAATTGTAATGTTTCATTTGAAGATTTATTAGCAATACCAATACTTTTTTCGGATAAATCGACACCAGTTACACGATAACCCAATTTATTTAAATAGATGGAATGTCTGCCTTTTCCACAAGCTAAGTCTAATATAGTTCCGTTTTCGGGCATATTCAGATAATGTGTAATATTGTCCATAAAACCTTGTGCTTCTTCTTCGTTTCTGTTTTTATACAAAATGTGATAATAAGGCGAATCAAACCAAGTGCTGAACCAATTTTCTGAATTTTTTGCTGTAGAATTTGACATTTATCTGTTTCAAAATTATGAATCAACAAATTTAATGTATTTTTGCAAATAATTAATATTTAAATTCTCTCTGAGGGAAAGAGGTCTATGGAAAATTTTAAAATGGTAGCCAAAACTTTTTTTGGGTTTGAAGAAATTCTAGAAAAAGAGTTGTTCCAATTAGGAGCACAAAATGTTGTGAAAGGTACAAGAAGTGTAAGTTTTCATGGCGATAAAGGCTTTATGTACAAAGCAAACTTGGCTTTACGTACGGCATTAAAAATTCTAAAACCCATTCATACTTTTAAGGCGTATAATGAACAAACGCTGTATGATGGCATCCAAAAAGTAGATTGGTCGGATTATTTAAAAGTACAACAGTCATTTGTTGTAGAAACAACTTTATATTCTGAGCAGTTTACGCACAGTCAGTTTGTGGCGCAAAAAGTGAAAGATGCAATTGTAGATCAATTTAAAACGAATACTGGAGCGCGTCCAAGTATTGATAAAGATTTCCCAGATTTACGAATTCATATTCATATTGATAGAGATTTTTGTACACTTTCATTAGATACTTCTGGTGTTTCATTACATCAGCGAGGGTATAAAACAGCAACAAATATTGCTCCAATTAATGAAGTTTTAGCGGCTGGAATGTTAATTTTATCTGGTTGGGATGGAAACGCCCATTTTTTAGATCCTATGTGTGGAAGTGGAACAATTGTGGCAGAAGCAGCGATGATTGCATGTAATATTCCGGCTAATATCAACAGAAAAGAATTTGCTTTCGAAAGATGGCAAGACTGGGATTCGGAATTATTTGATAAAGTTTTAGAATCATTATTAAAAAAAACAAGAGAATTTCATTATACGATTGTTGGATGTGACAAAGCGCCAAGTGCAGTTGAAAAAGCGAAAGATAATATCATTAATGCTAATTTAGACGAGTATATAACTATCAAACAAGCTGATTTCTTTCAATCTGAGAAAGAGGTAGAAGGGCCTTTGCATGTAGTGTTTAATCCACCTTATGGGGAACGTTTAAATATAGAAATGGAACGTTTTTACAGAGAAATTGGTGATACCATGAAGCAAAATTATCCAGGAACAAATGCTTGGTTTATTACTGCGAATTTGGAAGCATTAAAATTTGTTGGATTACGTCCGAGTAGAAAAATAAAATTATTCAATGGAAAGTTGGAAGCACGTTTCGTGAAATATGAAATGTATGCAGGTAGTAAGCGAACTAAATTTCAGGTATAAGCGTAATTATTTACTAATTTTAAAAAATAATATCATGTCTAAACAAACAAAATCTTTAGTTTTTAATATGTTAGGATTTTTAATTCTTTTCATAGTATTCCGTTTTATTGTTGCTTCTTATACAGGTTTTACGAGTTGGCAAATTCCTTTAGCGGCGTTTGTAGTAGCTACTATTTTAGCACCAAAATTTCAAGTAGTAAAAACAAATGACGGGGAAAAATTATTTATGAAATGGCTTTTTAGTAAAGGTGTGAAAGAGATTAAATAGTTAAATTTTAAGTTTCAAAGTTTCAGAGTTTCTAAGTTTGGAATTTTTTAATTTTTGGGTTTTGGAGTTTTTGAATTTTCTTTACTTTTATAAAAAGGTATAAAATAACTTATTGAATAGTTAAAACTTGCGCCAAATTTACTGTTTTCGTAAGTTTTATTAAAACCAGGGATGTATAAATTAGCAAAACCTTCCGGTTCGTTATTAGACATTAAATAATTTAACCGCAAGGAAAACCCAACATATAAATTATTTAAAACTTCCGCTTTTAAACCACTTACGACTTCTAACCAACTTGCAGAAAGCCCATTGAATTCTTGGCCAGATGTATTGGTGTTTATTCCGTAATAATTTCCAGGTTGATAAATGGTAAAGCTGTTTAATTTATGATTAAAACTTCCTATACCAGCCCGCATTCCAATAAAAATCATATTTTCCATATCTAGCCAGTTTTCATAAGCATTATAATCAAAACCTACTTTGAAATAACTCCCTTTTGTTGTATAATTAAGGTTGTCGTCTGCTGTAGTTTTTTCTTCATTTCCTAATTCTCCTGCGGCATAAAATTTCTTAGTAATTCTATAATCTCCTACTAATTCTAATCCTTTATAGTTGTCGTTGTATAAAGATTTTGTCAAACGATGTGCGTCAATTCCCAATCGTAATCCATAACGTTGAGGAATTTTTAAAGTATCTTTTTCTTGAGCAGTTCCATTTTCTGAAAACAGCAGCATAAAAATAAGACTAAAAATATATTTTAATATGTGTTTCATCTTCGTTTTCAATATTTGGTTGAGAAACAATAACGCTTTGAATCCAATTATTTGAATCTGGGGTTACTGTAATTGGGTTAGTTGTATTTAGTGTAAACAACGTTTTGAAGCCACAGGCTCGAGAAACAAAAACTGTTTTTCTGCTGTAATTAAACGTAATTTCGTCTAAATTATCGTCTGATGTTGGATCCATACTTCCATTTTGAATGAAATGTAAAATGGAGGTATCTTGAAACGTTTTTAAAGGCACTTTTATTTTGCTTGTTGCTGTAAATTCAAAACCATTTGTAAATCCAGGTGCTATTATACCCAAACTGGTCAAGTTTTTAAGCGTTGTTGGATTGGCAACATCGTAAAATTCTATCACAACTTTTGGAGTTGTTGGGGTATTAGCATCGCAAATGTCATCTTTTTCGCAACTCGAAAAGAAAATACTAAGTACAAGTAATAGAGATAGCTGTTTCATATCTTATTTTTTTTCTAAAAGCACTACATTTTCAACGTGATGCGTTTGCGGAAACATATCTACTGGTCGTACTCGTGTAACTTTATACATTTCGTCTAATAAAGCCAAATCTCGTGCTTGTGTTGCCGAATTACAACTTACATACACAATTTTTTTAGCACCTATTTTTAATAATTGTGCGACAACGTCTTTATGCATTCCGTCTCTTGGTGGATCTGTAATTACTACATCTGGATGTCCGTGTGTGTTGATGAAATCATCATTAAATACATTTTTCATATCCCCTACAAAAAATTCGCAATTGGTAATGTTATTTCTGTTGGCATTTTCTTTTGCATCAGCTATTGCCTCAGGAACGGCTTCTACACCAATTACTTTTTTTGCTTTTTTCGAAACAAATTGCGCAATTGTACCTGTTCCTGTATATAAATCGTACACTAATTCTTCGCCAGTTAATCCAGCAAAATCTCGTGTGATGGCATATAATTCATATGCTTGTTGTGAATTGGTTTGGTAGAACGATTTGGCATTAATACTAAAATGTAGCCCTTCCATTTCTTCTAAAATGTAATTTCTTCCTTTAAAAGTAATAATGTCTTGATCATAAATGGTATCATTCATTTTCTGATTGACAACATATTGTAAGGATGTAGTTTCAGGAAAACGTTCGGCTAAAAAATGCATCATTAATTCAATTTGCGATTTTTTCTTTTCAAAAAACTGAATTAAAATCATCAATTCACCTGTTGATGCTGTACGAATCATTAAGGTTCTCAGTAAGCCTTCGTTGGTTCTAGGATTATAAAATGATAAGTTGTTTTCATTCGCAAATCGACGAATTTCATTTCTTATATCGTTTGAAGGATCTTCTTGTAAATGACATGTTGTGATGTCTAAAATTTTATCCCACATTCTTGGAATATGAAATCCTACGGCATTTTTGTTATCTAATTCTGCTCCAGAAGCCACTTCTTCAGGTGTCATCCAACGCGTAGAAGAAAATCCAAATTCCATTTTATTTCTGTAAAAAAATTGTTTTTCCGAACCTAAAATGGGTTCAAATTCGGGCATTTCAATTTTTCCGATGCGTTTCAAATTATTGTATACTTCATTGTGTTTGTAGTGTAATTGTTGGCTGTACTTCATATTTTGCCATTTACAGCCTCCACAAACCCCAAAATGTTCACAAATTGGTTCTGTTCTGTGTTCCGAAAATTCATGAATTTTTATGGCTTTACCTTCGTAAAAAGCTTTTCTTTTTTTCATGGTTTGAATGTCGGCTACATCTCCTGGTACCACATTTGGAATAAAAATTACTTTACCATCAGGAGCTTTTGCCACGGATACACCTTTTGCACCTGCATCAAGGATTTGTACGTTTTCGAATACGATTCTTTCTGTTCTTTTTTTCCCCATGACGCAAAAATAAGAATTGTTATGCGGATTAGATAAATTATTTTACTTTTATAACAAAATTTTAGAATAATGACAAAATATTTAGCGCTTTTACGTGGAATTAACGTTTCGGGACATAACATGATTAAAATGGATGCCTTAAAAAAAATGCTAGAAAATATGGGGTTTCAAAATGTAGAAACGTACATTCAATCGGGTAATGTTTTTTTGGAATCGGAAGAAGAAACTGCTGCAAGTGTTGGTTTTAAAATTAAACAAGAAATTGCAAAAGTATTTGGATATGATGTTCCCGTTATTATGGTTTCTAAAACGGATTTAGAATTGTGTTTCAACAACAATTTGTTTTTAAAAGAAAAAGATTGTGATAGTAAAAAATTATATGTGGCTTTTATTTCTAAAGAATTAACGCCCTCAGCCATAAACGATTTGAAAATAAGTAATTTTAAACCAGACGAAGCAGCTATTGATACTTCAAGAATTTATATTAAATATGCCATTGGTGCTGGGAAAACCAATTTAGACCAAAAATACATTGAAAAAAAAATAAACGTGGTGGCCACCATAAGAAATTGGAATACAGTCACCAAGTTATTTGAAATGTACAACAGTTAAAACGTTCAAATTTAAAATTTCAAATTACAATTGTTTCAATTTGGAATTTGGAATTTATATTTTGTAATTTTACACATTAAGGATGATTTCTCTCCAATAAGTAGGAATTGCGATTTGACAATCAATAAAAATAAATCATGTCAATTTTAGAAAAAATGAATCCAGCAGACATTATTGCTATAGAAGACCAACACGGTGCCCATAATTATCATCCATTACCTGTAGTATTAAATAAAGGTGAAGGGGTTTTTGTTTGGGATGTTGAAGGAAAAAAATATTACGATTTTTTATCTGCTTATTCTGCAGTAAATCAAGGACATTGTCATCCAAAAATTGTGGATGCTATGGTGTCTCAAGCACAAACACTTACTTTAACATCAAGAGCATTTTATAACGATAAACTTGGTGTATATGAAAAATTTGTAACCAACTATTTTGGTTTTGATAAGGTTTTGCCAATGAATACAGGTGCTGAAGCAGTAGAAACCGCTTTAAAAATATGCAGAAAATGGGCTTATGAGAAAAAAGGTGTAGCAGAAAAACAAGCGCAAATTATTGTTTGTGCAAACAATTTTCATGGAAGAACCACTACAATAATTTCATTTTCTAACGATGAAAACGCACGAAAAAATTTCGGACCGTTTACAGATGGGTTTATAAAGATACCTTATGACGATATTGAAGCTTTAGAAAAAGCAATTGCCTCATCGCCAAATATTGCAGGTTTTTTAGTTGAACCTATTCAAGGTGAAGCAGGAGTTTACGTGCCATCTGAAGATTATATTGCCAAAGCTAAAGACTTATGTACTAAATATAATGTATTATTTATTGCAGATGAAGTACAAACGGGCATAGCAAGAACGGGTTCGTTATTAGCTGTATGTGGAAATTGCACTTGTGAAAAAGCCTGTGAAAAGCAAAATACTTTTGCACAACCTGATATTTTAATTTTAGGTAAAGCACTTTCTGGAGGGGCGTATCCTGTTTCGGCTGTTTTGGCAAATAATGAAATAATGAATGTGATAAAACCTGGACAACACGGTTCTACTTTCGGAGGAAATCCTGTGGCTGCTGTAGTGGCAATGGCCGCTTTAGAAGTAGTTTCAGAGGAAAATTTAGCTCAAAACGCCCGTAAATTAGGAAAGATATTTAGAGAAGAATTAAACAAATATATACAAACGTCATCCATCGCTACATTAGTTCGCGGAAAAGGTTTGTTAAACGCCATTGTTATCAATGATACCGAAGAAAGTGATACAGCTTGGAATATTTGTATGAAATTAGCTGAAAATGGTTTATTAGCTAAACCAACTCACGGTAATATTATACGTTTTGCGCCACCTTTAGTAATGTCAGAAGCACAATTACTAGATTGTATAACTATAATTACCAAAACTTTAAAAGAATTTGAAATTTAATTTATTATGGAAAACGAAAAACAAACAGAAAATTTCGAAAATCAGTTAACAACTGCTGCAGTTGGATTTTTACAAGAAAGTGCCAAATGGTCAAAATTTATGGCTATTATTGGTTTTATAGGAATTGGTTTAATGGTATTAGTTAGTCTTTTTATGGCGATTGGCTTTAGTGCTATGGACGCTTCTACTATGCCTGAGCTTCCTTTTTCTATGTCAGCATTCTCAATAATTTACGTGCTTTTTGCCGCTATTTATTTTTTTCCGGTTTATTATTTGTATCAATACGCTAATAAAACAAGTGCTGCTTTACATTCGAAAAATAAACAATTACTAGCAGATGGCTTAGAAAATTTAAAATCGCACCATAAATTTTTAGGAATTTTTACTTTAATTTTAATTTCCTTGTATGGTTTGATTTTTGTCTTTGCTATTTTAGGAGGAATACTTTCTACTTTAAGTTAGAAGAAAATAGTAAACATAAAAAAAACCGACTTATAATTAAATAAGTCGGTTTTTGTATTGTAATTAGATTCTTAGAAATGTAAAGTTAAGTTCATTGAAGCAGCAGTTACATTACCTAAATTAAAGTTTGTAGTTGATTCACCATTTACGTCAGGTGAGCCAGGTACTGAATACTTAGATGCACCGTTTGATTTAATTTGTAAACCATAATTGTATTGTGCACCAACAGACATTTTAGGGAAAATAAAGTACTCTGCACCAATAAAACCTGTAACCCCTAAATTGATAGAAGTACCAACATTGTAAGTTTGGTTAGGTGCTTTATCTTCTTTCCATTTTGTAGAAGAAAATCCAACTAATGCATCAGCACCATAGAAACCTTGTAATCTTGTAGATCCTCTTCTCCATTCTTTACCAACTCCTGCTGTAACAGCTACTGTTGACGCTTTGTATGCTCCAAAAGTGTATCCTGCAACAGTACCACTAGCTACATTATTACTACCAAATCCTAAATTTGCAACTACTCTGTAAGCAGATTTGTCAGTAATGAATTTTTTTCCTACAAATGTATTCTCTGTTACATTTGTTACAGTTGGCGCAGCATTATCTGTTTTACCATTGAAAGCGTTACCTGCGTATTCGAAAATTCCATTAGCATTAAAACTAATAGCCCAATCTCCAGCAACTGGTAAATAAGCTTCTCCTTTTTTTGATTTTAAATCTTGCGCATTAACAAAAGTTAATGATAATACTGCCGCAGCAGTTAGTAATACTTTTTTCATAATTTGTTTATTTTTAAAAGTTATGAGTCAAATATAAAAACTTTTTTTCGAATAAATACACAATTTTTTATGGTTATTAACATTTTTATTAACAATTTGCTTAATTTGTATTAAAAATAAAATATTTACGAAAACGTTGTAAATATAGTATTTTTCAGAAAAACATATTTTATACGGACATAGTTATTAACATTTTTTGAAAAGTATATTTCTGATAAAAGTATATTTTGTTAACAAAAACATGGGGATTTGTTGTTTTTTTATAAAATAACGTTTCTTAAAGGTTAATTTTGTTGTAATAATAAGTAATTATAGAGCATAAAAAAAATCCTACATTTCTGTAGGATTTAATAAGTGGGCGATATTGATTTATCTTCAAACCAAATGTTGGATTTTCTAGAAAATTTCATTGATGAAATATCATAAAAATACCTTAAATTATCTTATTCATTTTTTTTGGTATTAATTGAGATAACTCCATTTTCGCCTTTTTTACCGTACTTTTTCTGTGCATGAGAACCAATAGTGATTCCAAATGTACTTATTTTTTTTGGGTCAATTTTATCTAAATCTTGATAGTCAATTTCTTTTCCATCTAAAATAATTAAAGCTATTTTAGCATCAACTGTTTTGTTATTCTTAATTTTATCTATGCGGCTAAAAGTTTCATCCTCAGAATATTCAGAATCTTCTTCTACTTCTAAAGCATACTTGGCATCCGATTTACTAATATTACTTTCCCTTTTCGTAGTTATTTCATAATAGATTTCACCTTCTTTTTTGTCAATGTTGTATTTTAATTTTAAGTCTTTTTCATCCAACTCTTTAAAAATGTCAAATTCATGGTCTAATGGAATTTTGCTTTTCACAGAAGCTGATTGCAACTTTCCATTAATAATTAAATTCACTTTTTTGCCGTTTTTGACCATGTTGTTAAAGGTATATTCATATGTATCTTTTTTTACTTCAACTGTTTCTTCAACTTTTAGAGCATCATATTTTACACTTACAAGATTTGAAACTTCTTCAAAACCCACACTTTTTTCGTTATTCTTATCTTCTTTAATGAAAATTCTAATTGGCTTAATCGGTTTATCACCTTGTACAATTTTAATATTTTTATTCTTAGAGTTATTTTTAGAAGAAAATTCTAACCTAATTTCGATGATTTCTCCTTCTTTATTTCTCTTTATATTACTGATTTTTAAGATATTATCTTCATTAAAGCTCTTTTCTATTTCTTTAATTTCACCATCTGTTGTTTTTGAAGTAATTAAATTATCAAATTCAACTTCAACTGCATAAGCTGCCACTTTTGAATTTTCCTTGACTTGAGCTACGGTTTCAATTTGAAATAATAACATGAAACCTACTAATAGCGGAAGAATTGTAGCGTACTTCCAAGCGTTTCTTTTGTGTGATTGATTTTTGTGTAACATAATGATTCGTTTTTTAATTAATGATTGATAAAATGGATTGGTTATACCTAATGTTTGTTGATGAACAACTACTTTTAAAAGGGTTTTTTGATATTCGTATTTACTTTCAACTTTTTCTAAAGATTGATTGTCGGCAATGAATTCTAAATTATGAAGCATGGCTTTTCGATACAACCAACTAATTGGATTAATCCAAAACACTGCACAGAATATTTTTGAGAATAACACATCTATGGAATGCCATTGTTTTGCATGAATGCGCTCGTGCGTTAAAATATGTTCGAATTCTTCTTTCGAAAAAAGAGTAGGGTTAATAACAATGTACTTAAAGAACGAAAATGGATTTTCAGTCGAGTTAGCATAAATCAAAGTATAATTCGTTTCTTTTTGTTTATTCAATCTGATTATCTTATAAAAAAATGAGGCAATTTCGAATCCCACTTTTAGTAAAATTATAATGGCAATTAAACTGTAAGTTGCACTCAAAATTAGCGACCAATCTATAGGAGTTTCTGAAACAGTACTAATTTTTTTACCATCAGTTATTGGAACTACTTCGATTAATTTAGAAATCGGTTCAGGATTAACCCAAACGGTTTTAGTAAAAGTAATTAATGGTAAAAAGATTGATATTACTAATCCCCATAATAAATACAAACGATTTGAAACGTAAAAAGTTTCTTTACGCAATACTACCAAATACAATAAATAGAATAGAATAATTAGTCCATTTACCTTAGCAAAATACAGTAGGAAATTTTCCATACTATTTCTTTTTTTCGATTAAAGCTAAAATTTCACGCAGTTCTTCAGCTGATATTTTTTCTTCTTCAGCAAAATAAGAAACTAGATTTTTGTACGAACTATTAAAATAATTAGTAATAGCAGTATTCATAAATGTTTTTCTATAATCCTCTATAGATACAACAGGGAAGTACTGATGCGTTTTTCCGTAAGCATTATATCCTACATACCCTTTTTCTTCAAGATTTCTCACTATTGTAGAAAGCGTATTATAGTGAGGTTTGTCTTTTAAAATTTCTTCCATAATGTCTTTTACAAAAGCTTTCTTTAGCTTCCATAAGATGTGCATTATTTCTTCTTCTTTGTTGGTTAGTTTTTGCATGAGTTTTAATTTTATTTGTCAAACTTAAAACTATTATTTTAGTTATACAACTATTTTTATAGTTATTTAACTATTTTTTAAGTTTTCATTACATTTTATTGGTTTGATATAATCAATCGATGAAGGTCTGGGCGCGATTTAATGTTTATTACAAAGCTTGCCTTATGGTTATGTTATCTTATTTTGCGCAAACTTTGTATTACATATAAAAGTAAGCGAGTACATTAAAATACTCAAAATCAAGTTATCATAAAATACTATGCTTTCCAAAACTTCTTAAGAGGTGTTTTTTTGATGAATAAATACGTATAAACACGTATTTCGTTTATTTATTATACTATCTAAATTGCGAAATTAATTAATATTTTATAAAAGTATTAATTATATAGCGGTCAAAATAGAAAAATGAACCGTAACCGGGAAAAGCAGAAAACCGAATAGAGTAAGCAAAAAAATTAAATAAAAAATTTTAAACAATGAAAAAAATTATTTTAACATCATTTATGTTGTGTTCAGCTTTTGCATTTTCGCAAGAAATTAAATTTGGAGCTAAAGTAGGTTTAAATTTATCAAATTTAAGTGGTGATTATCCAACAGGAATTGATGAACATAATTCTAAAATTGGTTTTCATATTGGAGGTTTTGCAGAATATGAAATAAATGACAAATTTATAATTCAACCTGAATTATTGTTTTCAACACAAGGAAATACTTACGGATACAAAGATTATTATGGTGGCGGTTCTTATTATGATGGTGCCGATTACAATCTTAAACTAAATTATCTAAATTTACCAATTATCTTAAAATACAAGATAATTGAAAAATTAAGTATTGACTTTGGGCCTCAAATTGGTTACTTAATGAGTGCTAAAACTAAAATTGATGTTACTGAAGATTCAAGAGACCCTTCACAAAATTATTCTGTTGAAATAGATATGTTAAATGATGGCATTTATAATTTTGGAGGAACAATAGTTCAAGGTAAAGCAAGTGCAAATAGATTTGATTTTAGTTTAAATATCGGAACATCTTATGATATTACAGAAAAAATATTTATTCAAGGAAGATATAATTTAGGTCTATCAACAGTTGATAAAAATTCTACAAACGGAGAAAGTATAAACAGTTGGAATATGAAAAATGGCGTTTTTCAATTATCAGCAGGTTATAGATTTTAATAAAAAAATATATTCATTTTATGTGCATTAGTTTTGTTGCTATCTTATAAAATAAATAGAAACAAAAGTTAATGTTTGTTCAAAATTACATTCATGGTGCTTCAGTGGTTGTTTGGCAAGCAGCTGTAAAGATAGTACAATTGCTTGGTATTGGGGGATTTAACAAAAGAAAAAACAATGAAAACAAAAATATTTTTTGCAGGAGCTTTTTATTTAATGAGTCTATTAAACATTATAGATTGGTATGTATTTTGGTATCAAAATAAAAATTTAGCACTAAAAAGTTTTAAATTATTAAAAATAAAATATTTAGATAGATTTCCCAGTTTAATAAGACCTTTATTTGATTATAACCCGCAACCCATTGCAATTATTCTTATTTTCCTGTTAGGTTTTTCTGTTTATGTGTTTTTTAATGAAAAAAGAACAATTTATAAATTACTAGGCATTACATCATGTATTTTTATATTACAATTTATATTTTCAATAATGTAAATTAATCAGTAAATATTTCGAAATTAAATTAGGAAGCATTTTTTGCTTCCTTTTTTTTTAAATTTTAATGAATTAATTAAAATGTAATTATTTTTGAAATTGTTTATTAAGTATATAAAGTATTGAACTCTATTATTTTCTAAATTTATTGGTCATCCAAAGAAATAATATCATTCTTTAAAGCATACAAAATAACCCCAATAAAGTTTTTAGAATCTGTTTTCTCCATAATATGTTTACGGTGCTTTTCTACTGTTCGTGTACTAATATTAAGTGAATCAGCAATTTCCTTACTACATTTTTCCTTGGTCGCCAATTGTATAATTTCAATTTCTCTAGGTGTTAAATGAACACTAGGCGTATCGGAAAAGGTATTTCGTTTTCTCTTCCATAACAAAGCTTCACGTATTACAGTACTCAGAGCAATATCAAAATAATAATCTTTATCAAATACATTTCTAATAGCATCTTCTAAAATATCTGGAGACGAATTTTTAGTAAAATAACCATTTGCACCTATTTCCATAACTTGATGCACAGCTTCCTTTGAAGTTAATTGCGATAAAATCACCACTTTAAGGTCAGAATCTATACTTTTAGCTTGTTTGCAAACATCGTAACCATTAATAATAGGCATTTCTAAATCCAACAGCAATACATCAATTTCAGCTTCCTCCAAATATTTTAAAAAAGCCATGCCATCGTGCGTGTCATACACAACAGAAATACCTTCAAAAGAAGACAATAGCAAAGCCAAGCTTTTTCTAAATAACTGATGGTCATCAACTAAGGCAACTTTAATCATAAATGGGAAATAAATAAATTTTATAATGATTGCCTTTAGCAATGATTTCTTGCTCTAGCGTGGCCGAAATACTTTTTAAACGAGATTGAATATTTTGAAGTCCTGTTCCATTGTTTAGTTTGTACTCGGCTTTAAAATCAAAAGTAATACCGTCATCAATCAGTTCAAAACAAACACCTTTAGTTGAAGTATTCAATCGAGCGGTACAAGTTGTTATGGAACCATGTTTAAGCATATTAGAAGTCAATTCCTGAACCACGCGAAACAACTCATAAGAAATCTTATTTGACACTAAAGTCTCGGATAAGTTTATATCCAATTCAAAACGCTTACCACTCGAAGCACTCAATTGTTCAAAATAATCACGCAATGCCAAATTAAATCCAGCTGTTTCTAATAAAGGAGGCATCAATTCATAAGAAATTAGGCGGGTATTTTCAATAGTTTGTTCCAAAGAAGTATGTATAGCTTCTAAAAGCTCAGGTGCATCCGTATGACTATTCTTTTTAGAAAATAAAATAACATAATTACGAATCGCATTCAAATCACTCTGAATAGCATCATGCAAATCTTTAGCGATACGTTTACGTTCTTTTTTCTCACTTTTTAATGCGGTTTTTAATAATAATTCCGCTTCTTTCTTTTTAATTTTTGCCAAATGACGTTGATAAAACAACACCATAAACAACAGTCCAAATGCTAAAAATAACATTAAAAATGTACCAATAAGAATTATCGAATTTAATTCTTTTTCGCCTTCCATATCCCCACAATTAAAAGAGTTCGTAAAACAAAATTTAATATAATATTTATCATCCAATAGGAATGAAGCAAGTTTGAATCTGCTTTATAAATATAATTACTAAGTAAAAATAAAAATACTGTGCCACAATGATACAATATTAACCCCGATATAAAGTAAAAAGTACTGTTTTGTAACAGGTTTTCTATATAAGCATCTACCATTAGCTTTCTAAACCAAATAATTGTAAAAAAGAGTATAAATACTGTAATAAATGTATGGGAGTAAGAATTAATAATTAATAAGTCTTTAATGTTAAAATTCAAAAACAAAAAGAACCAAAGGGTAACAAAACCAACTAAAAAAGCCAGAAATAGTTTAGCAAATTGCTTTTGTAAAACCTGATAGAAAAAATAAAAAATAGTAAGAAAAGACAAGATTTCATAAATTACAAACCAATAGGAGCAGTCCCATTTAAAAGTAAGTGTGCCAAAAAACTCATAAAAACTAGCCATGAATGTCATTACAACATAGGGTAATATTGGCTTTAATTCTTTTACCCCTTTTCTTTTAGCAATTAAAAAGTAAAGCAATGGGCTAACGCCATAAATAACAACAAAATAAAGTAAAAACATTACAAACAATTTTAAACCTATCTTTATAATAGGTATACTTTTAATTAATATTCATTTAACTACTTTTTGTATTTAACAAAACCGTAATTAATAGTTTTAAAAACCGTAAAATTCTATTTTCAAAAACCTTAACTTGCATCTATATTTTAGTTTATAAAGGCATACAAATATAATATAGTTTCCTGTTACTAAAATACGTATTAATACGTATAAAATAGTATTTTTAAACTAGTTAAGTTTGTATTGTTATTTTATAATATAAGATTTTATAAAACAAAAATGAGAAAATAAACACTATACTTAAGCTAATCTCACGGTATGATATTTAGCTAAAGTTTTAGAAAATAAACGAGTTGATTGCAATTTTAAAACGCACAGGCTTAAAAAAATATTTCAGAATTTAAAGAGAACTTAAACAGTTTCAGCTTTACAAATTTAGTTTACAATTATGAATAAGTTTTCTTTTTTATTATTTATTTCTCTTTCCCTTTTTGCCCAAACTAAAGGTATTGTTGTTGACGAATCCGGTAAGCCAATTCCTTATGTGAATATTTGGGTTGAAGACGAAAATATTGGAACTACTTCTGAAGAAAATGGCGAGTTTTCGATTACTATCTCGGAAAATAAATTCCTAATTTTTTCAGCTATTGGATTTGAAACATTAAAAGCCAAACTAAACGAATCTGGAAAAGTTGTTTTAAAACCAATCGTTTATCAAATAGACGAGGTTGTAATTCAAAAACGAATTGGAAAAGACAAAATCGAAATTGGAAATTATAACAAGAGTAACATTTCTATGTATTACGGAACAGGCATCAAACCTACAATATTAGCTAAATTTATAGCGCCAACCGAGGACATAAATAAACACCCTTTCGTAGATGATATTACTTTTTTAACTCTTTCAAGTATCAATAATGCTAAGATAAAGGTTCGTTTTTATGAAGTTGCTAAAGACGGAACTCCCGGGTTGGATTATTCTGAGGACATAATTATTGTTACAGTTAAAAAAGGAAAGAGAAATACCACACTTGATTTGAAAGATAAAAATATAATAATTCCAAAATCTGGTTTATTTATTGCTTTTGAATGGATGATTATAGAAGAGAATAAATATACTTACGAATATACTCTTAATGAAGAAAACGATAAATCAATTGGTGGACTTCCAGAATTAAAGAAAAAAGTTTATAAAGACGGAATAAAATACGAACCTTCAATTGGTACTATTCCATCGGAATCAAGTACTTCCTGGCAATACATAGCTGGAAAATGGGTTTCTAGAAAGCTTCATAAAAAATCAGATTACCATAAAGGAATAGATAAATATGACAATAAGTTTGGTGAATTAGCAATTAAAATAACTCTTACAAATTAATCAAATTTATAATGCGAGAAATATGATTTATCTGAAAAAGATATTCAAATTATTTAAATAAAGGCAATAGCAAAAGTTGGACAAACAAACACTAAATATCTACAGAATAATATATTTATAAACAATAACTATAATGAAATACCAGAAAATTAATTTAAAGAATGTCACTTTTTTTTGGCTTTCAGCTATGTTTTTAGTTTGTTCTTATGCACAAGAGGCTGAAAATATTTATCATAAGCAATATTCAAAACTAAGTTTTGTTTTACAGCCATCAATTTTAAAGCCAAGTGAAGCATATAATTATGATGGTTCAGCCTATCCAAGTGTAGAATTTACGAAAGACTTTTCGTATCAATTTGGTGTGTATTATAATTTTGCTCAATCTGGTAATTTTAATTTTAAAACAGGTATTATTGCAAAAGAATTTATACCAAAATTTGATTTAAATATTACAGACCAAGATGTTGGAATGGGTGTAGATTATACTTTAACAGAGATAGATTCGTACAGTCAGTTTTTACTTTCAATTCCTCTTAAAATGGAATATTTTATTAAAATTAATCCCAAACTTAATTTAAGCTTGGGCTCTGCAATTAATATGAATATAATTACGGGTACAAATTTTGAACATACTACTAGTGTTAGCGTCTATAGCATAGATGGAAGTAATAGTAAAAATATTTTTTATTCAAAATCAGTTCAACATCAAAACTTAAATTTTTCAACAGAACTTTCTTTAGGTTTCAATTATAAAACAAAGTATGCCTTATTTGATTTAAGTTATTTTATAAACAATCAATTTGGGTCACAATACACAACAGGTGAATATCAAATTTATAATTTAACACAATCTGGAACAAAAAATGGTCAGTTTAATATTTATAGTAGTTTTCATGGTTTAAGCCTTGTTGTTTCTCCAAAAAAGGGATGGTTGAAAAATTCTACAAAAAAAGAATTGTAAAATTTATTAAAACAGTAATACCAAAGATTATAAAAATACGTATAAATACGCATAAAATATCTTCAATGAATTAATTATGTTTGAGAATTATTTTGACATAAATGCATTTTAAATAATAATGAGTAGACTGATTCTAAAATTAAGCGGAGAATTAGATAAACCTATACATATAAGAAATGACACCCATAACAAAAAAAACAATTCTGACATTTTTATTTTCTGGACTAATTTATGGAGGTTTAAGTGCCCTAATTGATTTTTCTGATGGAGTTGGATTTAGTTTGTGGAAATTTATATTCAAATTTTCTTTTTTTGGATTTTTAATGGCTTTAATGTTTCAATATAACGTAAAAAAAGAAAATAAAGTTTCTAACGATAATAAATAGAAATTTTGAAAGTTTGAAACTGCTAGTAAAACTTAACCAAGTTAGTATCATAATTTATATGAAATAAGTTGGGTGATGCAACTGATGGTCAGTTCATCGTAAGAAAGAGATAATTTAAAACAACATAATTATGAACAATTTAGAAAACAAAACCAATAAATTAAAACATCTATTTGGATTAGTCATTTCAATGTTTTTTGTTATAATTGGAATATTCTTAGTTACAAAATCTGAAACAATAGATTCATCCTACCCAATTAATAAAATAGTTGGAATTGCCAATATTGTCTTTTTTGGATGTATAGTATTAATTAGTTTTAAAAAGGTTAAATTAAGATAAAGTATTGACAAACATAAACTAAAAATTAAATTTAATATAACAATAAATGAAAACAAAAATCCTTTTTATAATTTTATCTTTTACAACATTTTGTAAATCACAAATCATCAATATTCCAGATGCAAATTTTAAAGTTAAACTTATAGGAGCAAACTCGTCTAACTCAATTGCAAAAGATTTAAATGGAAATTATTTTAAGATTGATACTAATAACGATGGAGAAATTCAACAAAGCGAAGCGAACAATGTATCAGAATTATATTTAAACACGTCGTTAAATGCAACTAATTATTATATCACAAGTGTTATTGGGATACTTAATTTCACCAATTTAACTAAACTAGACTTAAGAAATAATAGAGTTGTAAATTTGAATATTACAGGAATGCAATATCTTACTTATATCGATTGTAGTAATAACAGTCAATATTTGACATCATTAACTGTAGAAAACTTACCTGTTTTAGACACTTTATATTGTCAGAGTGCAGGAAGTAACACATCTACTCCATTCTATTCACTTTTAAATTTACCTTTAATTAAAACAATAAACTTTAATGGATGTAAATTTTATACTAACACACTCGACAATTTAATAAGTTTAGAAAACATTTATGGTTATGGAGGTTTAAAATCAACAGTTACAACTTTTGATTTGAGTAACAAACCAAACTTGAAAATAGTGGATTTAGCTCAAAACAATTTGACTAATTTAAATATAGTAACAAACAATATCATTGAGATATTAACTCTTTCAGGAAATGATTTAACTTCTTTCAACAAAACTTTATATACAAATTTAAATAAATTAGATTTAAGTTGGAATAAATTAAATGGCTTAGATGCTTCTGGAATGACCACATTAACGGAGTTAAATTGTGATAATGCCAGCACCTCTTTTACTTATAATTTTACAACATTAAACGTTCAAGGTTGTACCAATTTATTTAAACTGATATGTTCAAATAATGTTTTAACCACTCTAAATTTGAATGATTTAACAAATTTGAATTATTTAAAATGTTCTAGTAACAATGACATTTTTACAAATACTGGATTACAAACGATTTCTCTTAAAAACTGTGTTAATCTTAAAAATGTTATTGTAGACGGTAATCCCTATTTAACACAATTGGACTTATCATGTTCTAATAACTACAATGAAATAAGAGTGCAACAATGCACAAATCTTCAAAGAATCAACCTTAAAAACGGAGCTAATGAAAGTTCTATGTATTCAGGTTTATTTAGTTATTATTCATGTCCAAATCTAACTTTAGTCGGGGTTGATTTTAATGAGACTTTTACATTTTTACCAACAGCAATTCAACAAAGCCCTTTCTATAATTTTACTCCCAACTGCAGTTATAATACAGTTATCGGTAATGTGAAATTTGATATTGAGGGTGATGGGTGTCAAAATAATGCTGGAATTGAAGGAATTAAAATCAATTATAATTGTACAATCCCTAATTGTTTTAATTTTTCAGATTCACAAGGTAATTTTATTTTGTATACCCAAAATAATTCAGTTACAATTACTCCTGAAAATAATTTATATCCTCTATATGATTTTGGACTTACAGCTCCAATTGTTATAAACTTCAATCCAAATACAATTGTAGATTATGTAAATTTATGTTTAGCTCCTAACATTCCTCACCATGATATAGAAGTAACTATTCTACCAATTAATCAAGCTAGACCAGGATTTGATACCGATTATGAAATTGTATTCAAGAATAAAGGCAACCAAGTAGAATCAGGAACTATTAACCTTACTTTTGATGACACGGTTATGGACTTAGTGGTTTCTAATCCAACAGCAATTTTTTCAGCAAATAATCTACAATGGAATTATTCTAATTTAATGCCATTTGAAACTAGAACTATCGATTTCACTTTTAATATTAATTCACCAACCGAAACACCTCCAATTAATGCTGGTTCTATTTTAAATTATGCCGCAATAATAACTCCTAGTACTTCTGATGAAAATCCAAATGATAATAGTGCTATTTTAAATCAAACCGTAGTTAATTCTTATGACCCAAATGACAAAACTTGTTTGGAAGGAATTACAATTACTCCAAGCATGGTAGGCGAATATATTCATTATTTAATAAGATTTGAAAACAATGGTACCGCAAATGCACAAAATATTGTTGTTAGAGATGTAATTGATATTTCAAAATTTGATATTTCATCTTTAGTTCCAATAGCTTCAAGTGACAATGTAAAAACAAGAGTTATAAATAGCAATGTAGTTGAATTTATTTTTGAAAACATTAACTTGCCATTCGATGATGCAAATAATGATGGTTATATCGCTTTTAAAATTAAAACAAAACCAAATTTAGTTGTAGGTAATACTTTTAGTAATTTGGCTAATATTTATTTTGATTATAATTTCCCAATTATTACAAACAATTACACAACAACAGTTCAAAATACATTAAGCTTACAAGAAAATAATTTCATTAATGAATTTGTAGCTTATCCAAATCCTGTTAAAGATTTTTTAAGATTTAAAACTGAACACAGTATATTAAAAGTTGAAGTTTATGATATTGCTGGAAGAATTTTAAGTTCAAACTTGATTTCTGAAAATAAAATTGATTTAAGTGCACTTAAAACAGGTAATTATATTTTGAAACTTTATACAGATAAAGGAATAGATAGCACTAAAATAATGAAAGAATAACTATCTGATTTAACTCAAAATAAATATAAAAATTAAATATGAAATATGAAATATTTAATTTATTAACTTAACTAAAATTAAAAAATGAAAGAAACACCATTAAAACTTGAAGGAATTAACGATAATATTTACGCGAGTTTTGGACCGAGATTGGCTTCTTTACTGCTAGATGCAGTTATTATGATGCCTTTTATTTTTATTATTCAATATATTAATTCATCAAGCAAGTTCATGTTTTTTTATACATTAATTCCAAATTTAATTTTTGGTCTTTGGTATCATATTTATTTACCAAAAAAATATGGTGGAACACCAGGAAAAGTAATTATGGGATTGCAAATACTAAATCTTAATGGCAAATCAATAGGATGGAAAGAAGCTTTTTTAAGGCATCTTATTATTTTACTTTTGACCATATTTAGTTCAATATTAATGATTGATGCTTTGCTTTCTGTTGATGATGCCACTTTTCAAAATTTAAGTTGGATTAAACAATCTCAATATTTAATGTCACTTTCTCCAATATTATTCTCGATTTATACTTGGTTAACAAATATTTGGTCTTGGAGTGAGTTAATAGTTTTATTCACAAATCCAAGAAAAAGAGCATTGCATGATTATATAGCTGGAACTGTAATTGTAAAGAAAAGATATGTAGAGAGAATTCAAAAAGAAATGTATTCCGATATAACCAATTCTTAACACCTGGTCTGCTTCAAATAGCAGTTTGCAATAAAGGTAGAACTTAGAAAAATAGTACTTAAACAAAAAAGAAAAAAATTATGGAAACCGAAAAAAAGAATTTATTTAAAACAGCATTTGTAATTTCACCTATTTTAACAATTATCGGTGCAATGATGAAAATTTATCACTGGGAATATTCTTACATTTTTCTAATTGTAGGGATTTTATCAATTTTATTTTATGTTTTTGTTGGAATTTATGAAGTGAACAATTCAAATAGAATAAGTAGCTCTGAAAAAGTATTGTGGACAATTGGATTTATAACGTTTAGTTTTTTTGTTGGATTATTTTACTTGATTAAAAGACAAAAAATGATGGTTAATAAAATAAATTAAACCATTTAAGATGAAAACAATATTTTTATTAAGTATAATGGCTTTATTTTTTTTTAATGCTTGTCAAATAAATAAAAAAACAAAGGAACCCCAAATTATTAATAGTGTAAATTTAAATGCTAATCATATTTTAAACAATGAATTTAAGTTGGTTTATAATTCAATAGATACAATTTCTACCACATTTTTTATTAACAAAAAAATTATTGAAAAATCAAAAGTTAATTCTGTTTTAGATACTCTAAAAATGGAAAATTATAAAATAAACGTTGATAAACAGAAAAGAACTATAGAATTTACAAGGAAATAATTCTTCTGCCAACTTCAGTTTATAGGACAACACAGTGTTAAGCAACAAAATGTTAGCGTTAAGTTTTGACAGACTAGAAAATTAAGTATTAACTAAACAAAATAAACTATAACATATATATCGGAGAGCGTATTGCTTACGTTGAATGAAAAATACATAAACATATAAGATATGAAAACAA
The DNA here is from genome assembly GCF_040402895.1 of Flavobacterium sp. Lineage (GTDB taxonomy): Bacteria > Bacteroidota > Bacteroidia > Flavobacteriales > Flavobacteriaceae > Flavobacterium. The sequence continues at coordinate 399,484 of NZ_JBBALR010000002.1, read as the reverse complement.
TAACAAATAAACCTATAAAAAAAATATTTTACCTTACAATATTAAGTTTTCTATTCTTTGCTTGTACAAAAGACAAAACAGCAGAAACGGAAATTGATGTGTTACCTGAAATAACGGAAATCGGAGCAAATACTGCAGGAGTAGAAATAGATGGTCAAGTTTTGATACCCGGTGATGGAATAAATACCAACTATGGAGGTTCCAGTATAATAAAAGGTTTAGATGTCACAGTCGGTTCGAATTTTATAAGTTCAAATGGTAATGACCGTTTTGCATTGTTTATAAAAAATTTGAAAAGACCAAATGGATTTATATTGCTTATGGAGATTGGTATTTTAAATCAAACTGGAAGCATCTTTACAAGCAACAGCCCATTTTTACCTGAAATTTATGTAGGTAAAGTAATCAATGGGACTGTACAAAAACAATTTTATTCAAAAGAAAATAGTTGTGAAATAATAATAACTAAACTAGATTTTACAACAGGAATTATTTCAGGAACTTTTAAAGGAAATGTATTTGATGAAAATAATAATGCAATTGTTTTGAAAAATGGTCGATTTGATGTCAAAATAATATAACTACTAAAAAAAGTGGTTATAAGAAATTCGGTTTTTGGAAACAATATTAAGTTGATTTTTTTGCTTACGTCTAATGAAAAACACACAAACATATAAGATATGAAAACAATAACAAACAAACCTATGAAAAAACACACTTTAAGTTTATTAATTTTATTTTTAGTAATTAGCTGTTCTTTAGAATCAAAATTCAGCCTGCCGAATGATGAAAATATTAATCCTAAATTAATTGGAGAATGGTATATTGGAAAAGATAATGACGAAAAACTTACTATAATAAAGCATGGAGAAAAAACTTATAAATTATTGCTTACGGGCAAGGAAAAAACTGATGAAATAATTTCGTTCTCAAAGACAGTAAATGGTTTTCAAATTATGAATCTAAAAACAGAGTACGAAAATAAAATCACAAATGTTTTTTATGGTTTTAAAGTTGAGGGAAACACTCTTATCTTTTCTGAAATTAATAACAAATTGATAAATAAAGAGTTTAAATCTAAAACTGAACTTTTAAATTTTTTCAAGGAGAATATAAATAAAGATGATTTTTTTATAAATCAAACCGAATTAATTAGAAAATAGATAACGTTTTAAATGAACTTGGAATTAGGTAAGAAATAATTAAAACGTCGGACAAGAAAATTATTTATTAAATAAACAAATATAAAATTATGAACAGATTTTTTTACTTTAAGATTACATTTATAGCAATATCAGCGGGACTTTTCGCTGGCAAGATAGTTTATGGATTATTTGATATTGATTTTTCAAATACTGAAGCAATTACAAAATTAGTATTGAAATCTTTTGTAACTGCACTTTTAACAGGTCTGATATTAGGGATAATGAATATGTTTTTAAAAATTGGTAATTTCCAGAAAAAAGAAAATTCTTGAAATATATTATAAATCTAATTTTATTTTTTTGTGTATTTCAAGGAAATGCACAACAAAAAGTAATTTGCGATTCTATAACTAAGAATCCTATTTCTTTTGTTGCAGTAACTTGCCCTGAACAAAATATTGGTTTTTATAATTTCGAAAATGGTTATTTTCAAATAAATAAAAGTATCACTACTTATTCTTTTGAACACTTTTCTTACAAACCAAAAGCGAACCTAACGATTAATAATTTAGACACTATTTTTTTATCACCAAAAACAACCACGATTGACGAAGTTTTTGTGTCAAAACGCGATAAATTTATAAGTTTAAAAAGTTTAAAATATGACAACTATTTTAAAAGTTTTCCTGTAACCTGTATAAGTGAACTTGTCACATTTATACAAAATAAAAAGAATCTTTCTTATTTTATAGATAAAATTAGTATTCCTTTAAATAATTCAAAGTTTCCAAATATGGAAAAAATAAATTTGAAGAATTATTGCAGAATAAATATTTATAAAAAAAACAATTTGATTTTAGAAAAAATCTATGAAAGTGATGTTAAGATATTCAATTACACGCAAAAGGATAAGGTATCAATTGATATAAAAGAAGAAAATATAGTTCTGGACGAGAAAGGAATTTTTATAGGCTTAGAACTTATTGTATTAAACCCTGAAATCGAAAAATCTCGTATTTCACCTTTTTTAACTAGTATGGAATCTTCAAATTATTTTGCGAAAACTTACGTGAAGAAAAGTTTTGATAAAAAAATCAATGATTTATATGAACTAAACAAAGCAACAGAACATACATTAGGAAATAAACACAAAAACAAAAATTTAAATTTAGCATTGGAATTAGAATTATCCTATTAAATTTGAAAAAATAAAACTGACGTTTGTTAGATATATACAAGTTATAGGGTATTTTAAAATTCAACGACACTTAACAATATTTATAAAATGAAAAAGCTTTACGGATGTATGATTTGCTTAGTAATACTGTCATGCACAGTACATCGAAATATTCAAATTGAAAATAAAACCGAAATGCAATTGAAGGAATTTTATAGTGGAAAATCTATTGAGAGTTTTTTAAAAGTTAAAGATTTCAATGCTTTCAAAACTCTTAATGATAGTAATAGAATTACAATCCCACAAAATATAGTTTTTGATGAAAATGGTTTTGAAATTGAACATTTCAACGAAAAACTTTGTGCTAACCTCACACTGGATTTTCTCAAAAATTATAATTCAAAAACAGAATTGAAGCTAACAAAATATAATATTCGCGACTATCTGAAGAACTTCGTTTTAGTCGATTCAAAAAACCTAAAAATTGAAGATATTATTGAAGATAAGCGTATACGAATATTTGTCAATTCCGCAACCTACGGCGAAAAGCTAAATGTAAATCATGAGGCATTCGAAATTTACAATAATTACAAAGATAAGTTTAAAATTTATGTCGTCAATTTAGATGTCGGAACTTGGAATTCCAGTGGAAATAATTAAAACGTCGTACAACAGCCTTTACTCGCAATTGCGGACTTTTCGTTAGATTAGTCGCTTATTTTTCATAACTTCTTTTCGGTAACAGAAAATACTATGTTTTGAAATCCGTAACTGACGAGTAGCTGTAAAACTTTAGCAGAAAGTTTTGAAAAACCAATAAAAATGAACAAACTAAAACATACAAAATGAAAATAAATATTATTTTTTTCTTATTATTATTTCTTTGTTACGGTTGTAGCGAAGAAAATGATAATCAAAAAAGTGCAACTAATGATTTAAATGAAATTTATAAATCGTTAGACTTAAAAAATCCAGATATAATATTAAACGAAATTGCAATTGGCGAAATACAGCCATTAAGAATTTCAAATATACTTTCAGTAAATAATGCAAATGTTCCTCTATTTAGATATTATTTTGAATATTTACCAAATACAAACAAAATTTCGAAATTATTTACTTACAATAATAATCAATGTCGTGAAGAAATATCAACTATATTTTACAATTCATCAAATTTTATTAGTAAAGTTGAAACTCTTACTAAAGATTTTTGTCAGCAAAATGAATTTACAACAATATATAATTTTAATTATTCTGAAGGTGTATTAAAAAGTGTAATATCAAACAACACATCGTTTATTTACGAAAAATATTTTTCTTATTACCCAAATGGAAAAATTTCAACTATTTATTCTGTAGTTAAACCTAAATCTGACACAAGCCCTTTAAGACAATTTATCAAATCATATTTTACCTATGACTTAATTGGAAATGTTAAGACTATGGAAAATGACCAAACTGATTTATACAACATCAAAACAACATATGAGTATGACAATAAAACCAATCCACTGAAAGGTTTTTTTATAAACAATATCTTTGGTAGACCAATTCAGATGGCTGGAATTCTTTCCGAGAATAATATTATTTCTACTAAAGATGAATATACTAATTTCCCAAACATTCCACCAATAAATAACTATATCCAATATAATTATATGAATGACAACGTAATTAATTTTTCATATGGAGTAAATAGCACTTACTTTATAAATTACGAATAAACCTTCTGTCAAAAGCAGTTACACAAGATGCAAGGATTTAGTGGAATTGCCGTTTCGCAAGAAATTTTTTCTTTTGTATAAAATATCGGTTCCGAAGTTCGCAACCTCGTGAACCAGCGGGACCTTAGTGGCCAACTTAAAATAAAAAATCAAGTATGAAAAAACTAATCGAAAGACCGAACATTTCAGAAAACTTAAAAGCATCTTATGCTTATCAACAACTTGGAAAACTTTTAAATACCTTGGAAGTGAAAGAGTTGCCAGCAGAAACAGTTGATTTAATAAACCAAGAAATCGAACAATTAAATTCTATTGCTGGTATAGATATATATTTTCTCAAAGCGACAAAAGAAAAAGAAAATATAGTTATAAAATTGGTAGAGAAAAAACATAAAATTGTACCAAAAAATTATTACAAAAAGCTGTGGATGATTTTAGGTATGTCTGTATTTGGAGTACCCATGGGTGTTGCATTTGGTTTAAGTATTGGAAATTTGGGAATGTTAGGAATTAGTTTACCGATAGGTATGGCAATCGGAGTTGGAGTTGGTTCATATATGGACAAAAATGCTTTCAATGAAGGAAGACAGTTAGATTTTGAAGTTAAATAGTGTGCAATTAGGACTATTTATAGAAAGCTGGTCCGCTTACAATGGTTTAAGTCAATTGCGAGTTTTTTGGACATTATTTTAAACGAAAGTGTTTGAACAAAGTTTTCAGTAATTTTCAAAAGATAAGTTTGTATTTAAGGAAACTACATTAAAAAAATCGAGAGCTTTATAAACCTCCGATTTTTACTTTAAACTTAATTTGAGTTCCATCATTTATATTACTTATAATTTCAATATCGGAGTCAATTGATTTCGCTCTTTCTTTGATGTTTTTTAATCCTATTCCTTCCGTATTTAAAATTGGATTAAAACCTATACCATCGTCTTTTACTGAAATATTTAAATGATTATCAAATTCAGTTATTTGAACAAAACATTTTTTTGCTTCTGCATATTTAATAACATTTTGTAATAATTCTTGTAAAATTCTATAAATATTTATTTTAATAACTGAAGAGTGAATGTTCCAATCTATAGTTGATGAAATTTCTGAAATGAATTGAGTACTTCCAATGGCGTTATTATTTTGAATCAATTTTTCTAATAAAAAATTAAATTCGCCAACATATTTCGAAAAGTCAGAGTTTAAATCATGAGATAAATCGCGTACTTCTGTTTCTAATTTATGGAGTTCTTTAATATAATCCAATCGTTGTAACCTTGAAGCTTCATCAGAATTGTTATTGATACTTCCTAGCATCATTCGGATTCCATAAATTTTGTTAACAATCCCATCATGTAATTCTTTAGATAATTTTCTCTGTTCATGCTCTTTAGCTTCAACAAGACTTGTCTGAAATTCTTTCGTCAACAGGTATAATTCATTATCAGCATGCTCTTTTTGTTGAATTAAATTAAGCTCTTTTTTTCTAGAAATTCTATTTCTTATGATTAAAACAATCAGAAAAATAGCAATTGATATGGTTAAGCCTAATAATAAAAGTAAGTTTTTATTAGATAGTATCTTGTTTTCTTCAACCACTTTATCCGTTTCGTATTCAATTCGAGTAAATTTCTCTCTATTTTCACGTTGTTTTTTATTGATACTATCATTAATTCGAATATATTCCGTTTTATAATTTGAGGCATTTGGTTTATCTGCTACAGCTAAAAATTCCAATGATTTTAGAATCTCTTTGCCATTGTTTAATCGCTTTGAAATCATTAACGCTTTTTCAAATAATTCTTTTGCTTTAAGAGTGTCTTTTGTCAATAGATGGTATTCACCAAAATCTAATATTATATATAAACTACCCACCTCATCGTTTTCTTTTCTAGAGTGTTTTAAAGCTTCTTTAAAATAATTTTTAGATAAAGCATACTGTTTGTTTTTCATTAAAAAGTAAGCTAAATTACCGTAAACAGAATATTTTAATTTAGGGTAATTATTAAAGTCTCCTTTTTTTACAATCTGTTCTAATAATTTAATTGATTTGGAATATTCTCCCTTTTTATCATATGCTGCACAAATATCAATGGTATTCGTAATTTCATAATCATAAGAAGCATCTTTGTCTAAATCATTTTTTTTCATCTCATTTAGTACAGATGCACTTAATTTAAAATAGTCTAATGCTTTATCATATTCACCAAGTTCCAAATGATTTGAACCTTGTAAGGAATAACAACGATATTTTGAAATTAATTTACCATTGTTTTTAAGATAATTTAATGATTTTATTACCTCAATTTCACTCTCTACATAGTTACCTTCATAAAATAATAAATATGCTTTATTATATAAAACCTTTGCTAACCTATCTTGATTGTTAAGTTTTCTAAATATTTTTTCTGATTCTTTGTAATAATAGTAAGCACTATCTTTTTTATTTCCTAAATAACAATCTCCAATATAATATAGTGCTCGTCCTAAGTTTAGGGAATCTTCTATTTTAAGAGCGGTTAAATGAGCATTTTTAGATGCTGTTATTGAAAGTTTGTAATTTTTTAAAAAGTAGTATTGGTTTGATACATCAAATAAATATTGTACTTTCAAGGAATCATTTTCTAAATTTGATATACTATCAAAAAGAAACTTTAAATAATTGTTTTTTTTTGTTGAAGTAAAATTATCAAAATTATTGGGTATAATTTCTTTTTTAAAGTTTTCCCTATTTTCTTTATGATTACAAGAATAAATTAATAGTATCAGAAATATGACAAATGTGTTTCTCAATATTTATAAGTTTATTCAAATATAATAAAAGCTGTGAAATCACAGCTCTTATTATAGAATAAAATTTAGTCATTTTCTCCACTTGTTCTTAACTGGATTTGTGTCTAAGTGCTATTTCATAGGAAATACAAAAAAATGATATCAGGTTTTTTAATTTATATGTCTCATTATCTTTAAAATATACCACACATAAATAATCCTCAAAATATTGAAATCATTCAAATTTTCATTAATTGTGGTTAAAAAATCGACTACGATGTAGGTTTTTAACTTGATTTGTATAAATTTGGTACAAATTAGATTTCATTTTTATCTTTTTTACGGTTTATTTAATCAATTATTACGGTTAATTATGAAAAATAAAATAAATAACATATTGGTTATTGATGACCATCCGATGAATTCAGATGCATATATAAACTTGATAAAATCTAAAGATGAATTCAATGAAACTATTTTTCACAAAGCCACAAACTGTTTTTCTGCTTTTAAAATAATTAAACAAGCAGAGATAACAGAAACTCCTTTTGATGTGGCGTTAATAGATATCAGTATTCCTGAGTACAAAGAGCAAAAATTATTGTCAGGTACAGATGTTGCACTATTAATTAGAAACACATTTCCAGATTGTATTATCATCATGCTTACAATGCATAATGAATCTTTAATTTTGTTTAATGCTTACAAACAAGTTAATCCAGAGGGTTTTATCTCTAAAAATGATATTGATTTTGAAATGTTTCCAGGTATTTTTTATAAGATTGTTAATAGTGAAAATTATTATTCAGCTTCAATTAATAACGCTATTCAACAACTACTTAAGAGAACACTTAGTTGGGATGAATTTGACACACAAATTATACTTTTATTAGACAAAGGAATTCAAACAAAAGATTTGCCTCAATTCATAAATATTTCATTAAGTGCTATTGAAAAAAGAAAAGCAGTTTTAAAGAGACAAATTTTAGACCAAAAAACTTCGGATAAAGACTTGATTGCAAAATGTAAATTGTTAAAGTTGATTTAATTTTTTAAACCGTAAATCTTTCCTGTTAAAACCGTAAATATGATTTTACGTAATTATTAAATTTGTTAATTAAACTTATTCTTAATAATACTTATAAACACGTATATGTGTATAAATATTTTTTATATAAATTTAAAATCAATTTAATAGCAAAACTTTTATGAACAATTTCTTGACAATATTTAATAAAAATATAATTTTACTACTATTAACAACTTTCACTTTAAGCTGTTGCAATAAAGATAATGATAAACCAAAAACGGAAATTGACCAATTACCTCCAATCACCAAAATTGGCGCCAACACAGCTGGATGTATTATTAATGGAAAAGTTCTAATACCTAAAAATGGTGCGCAATCATTTGGTGGTCCAGCTCTATATGGATTAAATATTAGTGCAGGTAATAATTTTAATGCTCCAATTATTGGAGATGATTATTGGCAATTAGAAATTGCCAATAAGAAAGATTCAAATGGCGCAGGTATGATATTGTATATTAGAAATATGCAAAACGGTATTGGCAATTATGATGTCAATCAATCTAATGGAGAATTATATATTGATGGCCCTAATAATAATCAAATAATTGCAGGAATTAAAGAAAATGGTATTTACAAAACTTACTGGTCAGGAACAAATGCTGGTGAAATTAAAATAACACGGTTTGATTATTTAAATGGAATATATTCTGGAATTTTTAACTGTACATTGTATAACAAAAATATCCCTTCTGAAATTATTCAAGTTACAGATGGTAGATTTGACATTAATGTTGCTACTTTAAATCAATAAATTATGTAAATCTAAAATAAATAGAGAAAGCCATTACTTTTTGTATTTAACAAAACCGTAATTAATAGTTTTTAAAACCGTAAAATCACATTTTTCAAAACCTTAACTTGCACCCGTATTTTAGTTTATTAAGTCATACAAATATCATATAGTTTCTCGTAACTATAATAAGTATTAATACGTATAAAATACTATCTTTAAACTAGTTATGTTTGTAATGATATTGTATAGAATAAAATTATATTAAACAAAAATGAGTAAATAGATTCTAAACTTAAGCTAATCTTAAAGTTAAAATATGATGCTAATTTAGATTTTAGCATATAAAAGAGTTTACAGTAATATTAAAAAATTATCTTATGAAATCGCCATAAAAAAACTCGTTTGCTTGCAAACACCAATGAAATAAAGCGATACCATATGATCTTAAAAAACAATAAATATTTACATATGAAAACAAAAATTTATTTTTTCTTGACATTACTAATTATTACAGTTAGTTGTAACAAAAGCGAAGAAGTTATGAATTCGCCAAATACCAATGGAAATTACACCGGAATTTTTGAACGAAATGGAATTAGTTCAAGTGTTCAATTGAATTTATTGGATGGTTCATTTAATGGACAAAGCGCAACTCAAAAATACCCAGCACTTTGTAACGGGACCTATTTGATTTCAGGCAACACAATAACTTTTGATAGTAATTGCGCTTGGACTGCAGATTTTGATTGGTCTTTAATTTTAGACGGAGAGTGGAACTACAATATGAATGGAAATATTCTAATATTGACAAAATCAAATGGTGATAAATACACGCTAACTCAACAATAGTTCTTAAATAAAAATTATTAAAAACAATAACTATGAAAAAACACACTTTAAGTTTATTAATTTTATTTTTACTATTTAATTTTGCCTTTAGCCAAGAAAAATTCAATCTTGCAGCCGTCGAAAAATTTCAAAATGAATTGAACACTGAATATGCAAATCCAAAGACAAGTCCGTTGATGGAAGAAGATATATCGACGTTTAAGTCTTTAGATTTTTATCCCATAAATGAAAAGTTTTTTGTTGTGGCAAAATTCATTAGAACCGAAGATGAAAAACCATTCGAAATGAAAACTTCGACCGACAGAAAACCTATGTATGTAAAATATGGCGTAGCGTATTTTGATATCGAAGGTTCAACATTCAAACTCAATATTTATAAAAATATCGAACTTTCGAAATTAGAGGAATACAAAGATTATTTATTTTTACCTTTTTCAGATTTGAGTTCGGGTAATGAAAGTTATATTGGCGGAAAATATATTGACCTAAAAATCCCAAAAGGGGATACTATAACTATTGATTTTAATAAGTCTTACAATCCATATTGTGCATATAACTTCAAGTATTCTTGTCCAAAAGTACCTTTAGAAAATGATTTAAATATTGAAATTAGAGCTGGTGTAAAAAAATTCCACGACTAATGAAGTTTTTCAATTTACATACCTTATGATTTATCATTGTACAGTTGCACTTCAAAATAAAAGCAATAAATAATTAAAATTAGAATTGAATTACAACAGAAAACTGAGTAAAAATTAAAACCTAATAAAAATAAATTTTTAAGAATGAGAGTTTCAACTAAAATGATAATTACTTTATCAATTTGTTTATTTACATTTTTTTCAAAAGCACAAGACGCAAGTGTGGAAAAATCTGTTTTTGGTATTCAAACAAGTTTATTTGATATTTGGGTGCACAACGAAACGAAACTAACTAATCAAATTGCATTACGAAGTGAAATTGGGTTAAATAGTAATATTTGGGCCGGTAATTTTTATGATAAAATAGGATTTTTTATCACTCCAGTTATAATAGTTGAACCAAGATTGTATTACAATCTGAATAAAAGGGTAAGCAAATCGAAAAGAATAGATGGAAATAGCGGAAATTTTATTTCACTTAAAACAACTTATCATCCAGATTGGTTTGTAATTTCAAATTATGACAATCTTAATATTGTTAATGATGTTTCTATTATACCCACCTGGGGAATAAGAAGAAATATTGGAAAACATTTTAACTATGAAACCGGAATTGGACTTGGCTACCGATATATTTTTGCTAAGCAAGAAAACAAAAGCGATGCTGCTCTTAATTTACACTTGAGAATTGGTTATAGATTTTAAAAAAACCTAACGACTAATTGTAGTTTGCAATACTTTATCCATAGGTTTACTTTGAAACTTACTAAAATAAAATTGAGAATAAATTTATGTATCGTCAATTAAAATTAACAATTAACTTTTAAAAAATTAAAATTATGTTTAAGTTCAAAAAATCTTTTTTATTGTTATTTACTCTTTTTTTGGGATTATCATCTTGTACTAATAATGACAATAACCAATCTACTATTAATGTTGATACACCAATAGCGTCAACACTTATTGGAAAAGGAAGTATTTCAAACCCAAATATTCCACTTCAAAATACTTTAATTTCTAATCAAACACAATGGATTGCACTTTTAGCAACAATGAATTCCATAAATAATGTTTCTAATAATTTTACAGAAACAAATATCAATTTTATTCTCTTTGATGTTGTTGCAGTATTTAGAAATCCAATTTCAAATAGTACTTCAACTGTTGATATTACAAGTATTGTAGAAACCCAAACAAATAGAGTAGTAACGGTACAATATTTAATTAATGGCATTAGTGCCGATGTAGCCCAAACTTTTCATATTGTAAAAATACCAAAATCAATTAAACCTATTTCATTTCAATAATTCTTTGTTGTTGGCAGAAACCATATTTAAAAACCTTAAAAAAGAAAAATAAATGAAAAAAATTATCCTTATTTTCTCGATAATTATTATCAATTTAAGTTGTAGTAAAGATGATGAAAACTACATAAACATAAATGGAAAAGTTATTTATCAATCCACAAATAATTCAATTGCTAACGCAAAGTTACATGTTAAAACAAAAATATTAAATTCACCTGAATCAAATTGGTCCTATTGGTCAGAAATTGACAGTAAAGAAGCAATAACTGATAGTAATGGAAATTTCAATATTACTTTAAAGTCAGAAAATAGTTCTAATGTACTAGTATCAATATTTGTTGAAAACACGGATAACTATAATTCTTCTGATACTGGTTATGAAGTAAGTAAAAGCAATAACATCATCATTCCACTAACGAAGCTTGAAAAATTAAAAATTTATATTAATAATACTAATCCTTTTAATTCTAATGATACAGGTGGTTTTTATCTCAGTCAATGGCTTGGTAATGTTTCGTTGTTAAACTTCCAAAATTTTGGAAATCCGAATGAGACTTATGAATCACAACCAGGAATTTACCAAAATAGTACTTTTTGGAAAGGCACAAACATAAATTCGATTGTGAATTATAATGTTGAAGAAAATAAACCTTGTACAATTAGTTGGTCTTATACAAAGAATGGTATTTTAACTGAAAATATTTCTCAAATTCCAATTATTTCAAATCAAATTAATGAATTTCACATAAATTATTAAATATTATGGCTATCTGCCAACAGCAGTTACACAATATGCAAGGATTTAGTGGAATTACCGTTTCGCATTACATTTATCTTAAATAGAAAATATCCAGACACGAAGCCTTGCACTTCGTGTTGCTGCTAAACGTTGTATGCTATACCAAAAAAAACGAAAATGAAAAAAACGAATTTATTATTTATTTCTATTTTATTTATTTCCTGTAGTAGAAAAATAACGACAGAGCTATCAAATAAAATGATAGAATTAAAATCTGTAAATGGAATACCTAATAACTTTAGCAATTTGAATAAGTTAATTAATAATAAAGAAATAATACTTCTTGGTGAAGCAGCACATGGAGAAGGGAAAACCTTTGAAGTAAAAACCGAATTAGTAAAATATTTAATAGAAGAAAAAGGATTTAATACGATAGCTTTCGAAGGAATGGATTTTCTTCAAATGGAATATATTAATGGACGAAGTACATTAAAAAATAATTTAACAGACAACTTCGATAAAGAATGGTATAACTTTTGGAATCCATGGAACCCAGCCAAACAATTAATACCTTTTGAAAATTTCATTAAAAATAGCAAAATTTCATTTGTAGGAATAGAACCTTACGAAAATATTACTGCGATGATAAACACTAGTTTTATCAAAAATGAACTAGAAAAAAGTAATTGGGCAGATTTAAACAAAAATGAATTGCTCAAATTAGCTCCAATTTTAGAAAAAATCAACACAAATAAATCAGCATTATCTATTGAAGAATTTGATTATCTTACATTACAATTAGAAAATTTTATTAAAGAAAATGAATTTATTTATTTCAAAGATAACTTTTTCACACAAATGGTAGAAAATCTTATTACTCATGTTAAGATGAATTTCAATCCTAATACTTTTAGTAATGAAGATGAAGAAACAGCTTATTATGTTAATACTAGAGACCATCAAATGGCAAGGAATTTAATCTACTTTAAAGAAAGAAATCCAAAGGCTAAAATTATAGTTTGGCTTGCCAACTTTCATGGAGCAAAAAACCTAAGAGAAGTGACTTTTTCGGACGGTGACCCAAATATGTATTCTAAATTAAAAGTTTTCGGCGAACATGTTAAGAAAAAATATTCTGATAAAGTATATAGTATAGCAACTACTTCATTTAAAGGTTTTTCAAAAATGCCTTATAATCTTAAAGGCATTGAAGAAACAAAAATTATAGCACCAAAAGAATCTTTAGAATTTGAATTAGAAAAACAAAAATATAATTTTGGATTTATAGATTTTAATGGAGTAACTAAAAATAATCCTAAAAAATTAGAAGAAAAATTTAATAGCATCATGTTAGGACACACAAGTCAAAACGGAAAGTGGTTAAAAGTTTTTGATGGTCTATTATATATCAAAGAAAACGAAATAGCAATCCCGAGGGAATAAAAGTTCTGAATACAACAGTTGTTAAACAAGATGCTAGGATTTAGTGGAATTGCTGTTTCGCATTGAACTTTTAACTTAATTAGAAAATATTCAGTCACGAAGCCTTGCACCTCGTGTAGCTGCAGAACATTGACATTAATTATGAGAAAAAACAAGAAAACATACTTAATAATCATATTCACTTTAATAACACATTTTATTAAAGCTCAAGAAATATATTCCTATGAAAAACAAATTGATAGTATTGAAAACTACATATTTACTCAATTTGAAACAGAAAACAAAAATGACAATGTGATTTTAAGAGGAACATTAGTCGAACCCAAAACAAATTATACAAAAGTGGTAATAATTGTACCAGGTTCAGGAAAAGACACTAGAAATTCACATTATAAACTTACGGCGAAATTACTTGAAAATAATATCGCTGTTTATCGATATGATGAAAGAGGATGTGGTTTTTCATCTGGAAATTTCAATACATATTTTTACAATGTCAATGATATGATAAGTGATTTGAAGTCGGTCTATAAAGATTTAAAAAACAACAAATTACTTAAAGATAAAAAAATAGGCTTATTAGGTCATAGCTTAGGAGGAATGGTGACAATTAGTTTGGATGATAGTAATTTAATTCCTGATTTTTTTATTCAATTGGCATCTCCTGTTCAAAATAAAGGTGCTTTTTTGAAATATCAACTTACAACAAGTGTAAATAAATTTGAAAATGAACTTATATATGATTCATTAGAAGAAAAATTAAATGTAATGGATAAAATTAATAATGTAATTTTTGAAAATAGAACCGATGAAAATATAGAGTTGGTAAAAAAAATTCATAAAGTATCAAAAGAGATAGGTTACACAAAAAAGAGATATAAAAGATTTACATACGCAAATTTTTATTCAACTAAAGAGTTAATAAAAAAAGATTTAGAAAATGCTTATAAAAAGTGTACAACAAATCTATTATATATTATTGGAGAAAATGATAAATATGTTGATGCAAAAAGTGAAACAGAACTTCTAAGTAGTTTTAATAATAAGTATATCGAAATTGTGAAAATTAAAAGCTTAAATCACTATTTACAAAGTGGAACTGAAAATATTGAACATTTGTACGAAATAGAAGATGAAGCATTGACAAAAATCATAAAATGGACTAACAAGCAATAACTATTGCAAAAACATAAATACTATGAAATTCCTTTTAAATTCAATTACAATAATTTACTTAGCTTTAATTATACCGGGATTTTACATGCCTGGTAATAAAGAAAGTATTCATATACAAATAGATAAAAAAGATAAAATATTAAACACTGTTATTTTGGAGGAGTTTCAAAACGAGTTTTTTAATGAATTTTCAAAAATAAAGTCTAAAAGTGAGACAGAGAATTTAGATTTTGAATTGACTTTATCAACGCCTAAATTATTTCGTTTTTATTCCATAAAACCACAAACCGCTCCATTGCTTATTTTCATTCAGCCTGGAGATTCTGTTTATTATCATTTAGCAGAAAATAATTCTATCATTTTTGAGGGTAAAAATGCTTCCCACTATAATTTTTTTACAAAACTAAATTATTCAGGCTATAATTATCCTTTATACAATGAAAAAGAAGGAATATGGAAATTCAAAGAAGGTATTGAATTAATACACAAAAAGAGAATGGCTTTTTTAGAAGAATATGAAAAGACCAATGTTTGTTCCCATTTGTTTGTAAAAAGAATAAAAGAGGTTTTGAAATATGAATATTTAAATTGGTCACTTAATAGGTTTATGATTCCCAAAGAAGTGATGAGCAATAATCCAAAATATTTAGAGGTAATTGATTTTAAATTATTTGATAGAAATGACCAAGAAGACAATAGCTATTTTTATCTGGCTTTAGTTAATTATTTGCATTTCTTTTCAATTATAAATGACAATTCTGAGGCTAATTCAAAACAGAAACTTGAATTTCAGTTAAGTATTATTGATAAAAATTTATCAGGAATGACAAGAGAATATGCTATAACCAAAACACTTTCAGAATATCAAAAACGAGTAAATCAGGAAAATCAAGATTTTTTAAGAAAATCAGTAATTAAAAATTTAACCCAAATTAAAGAGAAAAAATATAGACAGGCACTGGAGCTAATCACACAAAAGTTAGAAGCTCTTGGTACAGAATTACCTCAAAACGTTTTAAAATCTCGATTGATTGATGTGGGTGGGAATAGTATTACACTGGAAGAAATCTTAAATAATAATGATATTAAAGTAATTGACTTTTGGGCGAGTTGGTGTGCGCCTTGCATTAATGAGATAAAAAAAAGTTATCAGAGTAGAAATAAATTGGCAATAGAGAAGAAGATAACATTTCTATACTTTTCTATTGACAAAAGCCAAGAAAAATGGAAAAGAAAAGTTGCTGAATTAAAAAAGTTTGGAATGGAAAAAAATCAATATCTTATTACTGAAGAGGCAAATTCAGTTTTAGCATCCTATTTTTCTATTAGTTCAATACCCAAATATGTTATCTTGAATGAATCAAACAAAATTTATATGAACAACGCTCCTTCGCCAAGTAGTGAAGAATTTGAAAAAGTAATTATTAAGCTATATAAATAAAAAACAATTTCAATTTTCTCCTACTATATTCAACTTAAATTTAATAATAATGAAGGAAATTCTTAATGAAACAAATAAATTATTTATTTTATTCGGCTTTTGTTTCAATCTTTCCTAAAAAATTGTATTTCATCTTCAATCCCTAACTTAAACCAAATAAATTAATCGCAAATGTTAAATTTTCATTCTACGCTTGTAGAATCAAAATTTTATTCTACATTTGTAGAGTAAATTCTAAATTTGTAGAAAAAATGACGTTATCAAACACTGAAGAACAATTAATGGAGCATCTATGGAAGCTTGAAAAAGCTTTTATGAAAGACTTATTAGAAGTTTATCCAGAACCAAAACCAGCCACTACAACCGTTGCTACTCTTTTAAAACGAATGATTGATAAAAAATTCGTGGCGTATAAAGAGTATGGAAATTCAAGAGAATATTATCCATTGGTAAAAAAAACAGATTATTTTTCAAAACATGTCAATGGACTAATTAAAAATTTTTTCAATGATTCTTCTTCGCAATTTGCTTCTTTTTTTACGAGGGAAACCAATTTAACAGCTTCTGAATTGGAAGAATTGAAAAAAATAATAGATGTTGAACTACAAAAAAAGAAAAAATGATAGACTTCTTATTAAAATCTACTATTAGTTTAATTGTGTTTCTTGGGTTTTATTATTTGATATTAGAACGAGAAAAAATCCATAAGTTTAATAGATTTTATCTTTTAATATCTATTTTAATTTCTTTGATAATTCCATTTGTCACTTTTGAATTCATCGAATTTGTTGAAACTGCTCCAGTGATTCAGTATGATGAACCAATAAATATTGAGAAAGCAGAGGTAGTTTTAAATCAAAACCCGATAATTGAGAAAGTAATTACTGCTAAAGAGTCTGTAGATTATTTACCCTATATATTTTGGAGTATTTATATATTAATAAGCTTGATTTTTTTATTTCGATTTGGTAAAAATTATTTCAAACTAATTGTAAAATCAAATATAAATCCAAGTGTAAAATATAAAAATGCGAATTTGATTTTGTTAGACGAAAAAATACTTCCTCACACATTTTTGAATTTTATATTTGTTAATTCCGAAGATTTTAAAAATAGAAATATTGAAGATGAATTATTTGCTCACGAAATGGTGCATGTCAACCAAAAACATACTTTAGATATTTTACTTATTGAGTTTTTGAAAGCCATATTTTGGTTTCATCCGCTTTTCTATTTATATAAAAAAGCCATTCAACTCAACCACGAATTTCTTGCCGATGAAGAAATTGTAACCACATATAATAATGTGCCCTATTATCAGAATTTATTGTTACATAAAAGCAACAGCAATACAACAATTTACTTAGCAAGCAATTTAAATTATTTAATCACTAAAAAACGGTTACTTATGATGACAAAAAACACTTCAAAAAAAATAGCTCTACTTAAAAAAGTGGCAGTTCTTCCAATCTTAGCAGGCTTAATTTACTTTTTCTGTATAGAAATTATAGCGCAAGAGAAAGTTATTAAAGTTAAGCAATCTGTAAAGGCTAATATAAATCAAATTAGTACAAATGAGCGTGAAGTTAAATATTTAACTTATAAAGTTTCCGACGAGGAATATTATAAAGATGTTATCTGCGTATATTATGAAGGTGTAAATCCAAATATACATAAGAACAAAAAATGGCCAGTAAAAAATCTGCTTTTTTCAAAAAAATATCAAGATTTAACTAAAGAAGAATTAGAAAAGTTGCAGTACTTAAAGTTTCGTCAAGAGCCAACTGTAAAAAAGTCACCTACAAAAAAAGAGATAAATGATTTTCTTAATGTAAATAATTATGCTATTTGGATAGATGGTGTAAATGTAAATAACTCAAAATTAAATTCATACAAGCCCTCAGATTTTGCAAGTTTTTGTGGTAGTGTAATTTTAAAAAATGCTAGAAGTAAAAAATATCCACAACCTTTTCAATATTCGTTTTATACTCACAAATACTATAAAGCTAAGAATATGGATAAATGGTTAAGTAGATATGGAGGAGATTCAATTGTTATGTTTTCAAGTAAAATGAAAGACAAAAAACTTATTAAAAATGAAAAAATGATTATTGTTATCGATGCGGGTCATGGTGGAAAAGATCCTGGTGCAAAAATTGATGAAGAACTTGAAAGTAAAATTGTAGAAAGTATTGCAAAAAAAATTAAAGCATTAAATGGTAGCGAAGATTTAAAAATTATTTTGCTTCGTGAAGATGATAGTTTTGTCAGTTTAAGCGATAGAGTAAATAAAATAAATCAAATTAATCCTGACTTGCTAATTTCATTACATTTAAATGCTTCAAAAAACCCTAATGAGAAAGGGGTAAATGCTTTTATTTCTAGTCAAAATGGGTTTTATGACAAGTCGTTAGAAAAAGCAAATCAATTAATTGAAAATCTTTCAAATAATAATTTAGTCAAAGGCGGAGTTAAAGATGCTAATCTTTATATTATTAAAAATTCAAAATGTCCAGCTGTTTTACTAGAAGTTGGCTATTTATCTAATGTAAATGACAAAGCCTATATTACAAGTGAAAGCGGGAAAGATGAAATCGCAAAAAACATTTTAGCATTATTTAGAGAATAGTGCTTTGTGAAAAATTGATTTTTAACTACAAAAAAAGAAAAAATGATAGACTTCTTATTAAAATCTGCTATTAGTTTAATTGTGTTTCTTGGATTTTATTATTTGGTATTAGAACGAGAAAAAATCCATAAGTTTAATAGATTTTATCTTTTAATATCTATTTTAATTTCTTTGATAATTCCATTTGTCACTTTTGAATTCATCGAATTTGTTGAAACTGCTCCAGTGATTCAGTATGATGAACCAATAAATATTGAGAAAGCAGAGGTAGTTTTAAATCAAAACCCGATAATTGAGAAAGTAATTACTGCTAAAGAGTCTGTAGATTATTTACCCTATATATTTTGGAGTATTTATATATTAATAAGCTTGATTTTTTTATTTCGATTTGGTAAAAATTATTTCAAACTAATTGTAAAATCAAATATAAATCCAAGTGTAAAATATAAAAATGCGAATTTGATTTTGTTAGACGAAAAAATACTTCCTCACACATTTTTGAATTTTATATTTGTTAATTCCGAAGATTTTAAAAATAGAAATATTGAAGATGAATTATTTGCTCACGAAATGGTGCATGTCAACCAAAAACATACTTTAGATATTTTACTTATTGAGTTTTTGAAAGCCATATTTTGGTTTCATCCGCTTTTCTATTTATATAAAAAAGCCATTCAACTCAACCACGAATTTCTTGCCGATGAAGAAATTGTAACCACATATAATAATGTGCCCTATTATCAGAATTTATTGTTACATAAAAGCAACAGCAATACAACAATTTACTTAGCAAGCAATTTAAATTATTTAATCACTAAAAAACGGTTACTTATGATGACAAAAAACACTTCAAAAAAAATAGCTCTACTTAAAAAAGTGGCAGTTCTTCCAATCTTAGCAGGCTTAATTTACTTTTTCTGTATAGAAATTATAGCGCAAGAAAGACCTAAAGCCTTAAATTTAGAAACAGAAAAAACAATTCCAACAGATAAAGATAAGATTAGAGACGCATATTACAGTGGTGTTTGGGTGAAAATATGTGATGAAAAAACGAATAAAAAAAGTGTAACCTTGTACGAAAAGTTATCTTTAGAAGATAAAAGAAAATATTTGGGTAACATTCCAGAAATTATGATTGAGAAAGAAATTCCTGAACCTTTATTTGAAAAAATGAAAACTAAAGATTTAGCAGTTTGTATTAATGGTAGAGTAAAAACTAAAGATGAAATCAAGAAATATAAACGAACTGATTTTAGTTATTATGCTACTAGTTTTGTTCACCAAAACCCTCGCTCTAAGCGTTTTCGGCAAATATACCAATATACACTTTTTACCAAAGAGTATTTTAATGAGAATTTAAAAAAGAACCATACTCATTTTAGTGGCGATACAATAAAAATAACCTGGGTTTCTTATGAAACGA
Organism: Flavobacterium sp.; assembly: GCF_040402895.1. Taxonomy (GTDB): domain Bacteria; phylum Bacteroidota; class Bacteroidia; order Flavobacteriales; family Flavobacteriaceae; genus Flavobacterium. The sequence continues at coordinate 379,198 of NZ_JBBALR010000002.1, read as the reverse complement.
TTAAGAAAGATAAATTCATGAACAAAACTCCAATAGATACAGCTGTTTGGTGGGTTAACGGAAAAGAAGATTATAATGTATTTGTAAATGACAATAAAGAGGCGTTTGTTGAAGATGAAAAAATAAGACAAAAAAGAGATTTTGCTTATGAAAATATTATTATTACCATCATTGATAAAAAAAGAAACATAAATGTTACAAAAAAATATGAAGATTTAGATTTGAAAATAAAACAAAGATATCTTCATACTCATATGTTTTACCTAGTTGAGAAGAAAAATCCAACTAAAGAAATTTTTGAAAAATTTAAAAATGAAAAGAAGTATTTAATTTTCATTAACGATAAAAGAGTTGAAAATTCTGAGCTTGAAAAAATGAATAATACTGATATTTATTATTTTTCTGAAATGGTAAATCCACCTACTTCCACAAGAGAATATTTGTATTTTCTATATACGAAGGAGTTTTATAAAAAAGAACTGAGTGGTCAATTGAAAAACAAGTGTAAATCTAGAATAAAAATAATTATTACATAAAATAAATTGCTCAAAATCACCAATCTTTTAATTGGTGATTTTATGTTAAGTTAACGTTTCGCAAATTTTTTATCTTTAATGGAAAACAAACGGTTACAAAGTTTACCACTTCATTTGCGGTTGAAATGAATCACTAATTTTTAAATCTATGAAATACAAACATAAGTTACTATTTATTTTTCTTTTATTTTCTGAAGTGATGTTTTGTCAAAAATGTTTTACCATATTCGATAACGTATCTAAATCAAAAATAGCTTATGCGAATATATGGAAAGATAATAAAATCTTCGTTAATTCAGATTCATTAGGTTTCTTTTGTATAAATGAAAGCGAAATTAAATCAAAATATGAAATTTCTTGTTTTGGTTACAAGACACAATATTTAAATACCGAAAGAGATTCTGTTTTTTTAGATATTGATGAAATTATTATAGAGGAAGTAGTAATTAAAAAACCGCTTTTAAAGAATAAAATAAAGTATGGAAATTACAAAATAAGAAATGCTGGATTAGTTGCTACTTACGAAATGCAAATTGCTGAACTTGGTAAGGTTTTCTTAACAAATGATTCTATTCAACGCTATTTTAATAAGTTAAAAATCGCCACTTTCGCCTCAAATTCTAATCGAATTGTAGGAATCAAAATTTACTCACTAGATGATAATAAACAACCTAACATTCTAATAACAGATAAAATAATTATTAGTAACATTAAAAAAGGAAATCACATAACATCAATAGATTTGAGTAATCTCTCGCTATCTGTGCCAAAAAAAGGTTTCTTTATATCCATACAATTTTTATTATTAGAGCAAAATAAACAATATGGTACATATAACAAAGAATGGTTTTATTACGAACCTTCCATAGGTGCTAATATGGAATCAAAAGGGAATGAATATTATTATTTATCAGAAAAGGGTTCGTGGAAAAAAAATGAAAATTGTGATTTAAATATTCAAGTTGAATTAACAAATTAAAAAATAATAAACTAAAATTTTTCTGCCAAAATTGGTGTCAAGAAATGGCAGGTAAGACATTTATTTGAAATCAAAAAGTTCTATCAATTTAAAGTTTTGTGAATATTTATAAAGCCTTGGTTTAGTTTTATCGCTAAAAGTGAAGTCTCGAAAGGATGTAAGTAAGGTTAAAAAATAAGAAATGGATGAGAAAATATCAAAAATTAAATATCTTTACGATAATAAAATGTATTGTAAAATATTGGAAAAGTTTCTCCAAGTTCTTGTGAATTTAAATGTTGCTTTCATTTTTGGGAATAGGTTTAGGTTCTTGTGGATATGGTACAGGACCATGTTATTTAGAATAAATAATTATAATTATAGCTTTTAATAATTCAAGTTACTTATATATTTTACTTATGAGATTAATAATAATAAGTTTATGTTTTTTTGCAAATTATTGTCTTTGCCAAAATATTAAAGTTTTAGATTCAATAAATTTTGAATCTATTGAGGGTGCAAATATCTATTTTGAAAATAAAATTATTGCACAAACAGGGAGTAATGGAGAAGTATTTTCTTTAGTAAATTCAAAAAAAGCTAAAATTAGAGTTCATCATTTATCTTATAAAGATAAAGAATTTTCTTTAGTTAATGATACAATAATATATTTAGTGAAAAATAATAATTTAATTCAAGAAATTGAGATTTCAAATAATATTAAAAAGAATGAAATTTTTGTTTATCCCAAAATGTCAAATTTTACATTTTTAAATCTTCAAAAAAGTATAAATACAGTTCCAAATAGTGAAATTGCTTTATTTCAGCCATATGAAGAAACATATTCTAATTACTTTATTAAAGAAATATTAATTCATCCAGCAAAAGGGTTTTATGATAATGATGATAGTAATAAGTTTCTCCCATTTGAAGTTAATATATATAGAGTTGATACAATTAAGAAAGAGCCATTATATAAAATATTTAATGAAAACATAGTAGTTTGTTTAAAAAAAAATGAGGATAAAATTATTGTTCAATTGCCATATTATATCGATTACGACAAAAATGGTTTATGCATAGTAATAAAATCATATGACTCAAATTATTATTTTAATTTAACAAAAAATAAAAAAGCTCATTTATCTTTTAAATCAATTTATCTAAAGAACAATTCAAAAGTTAAATCTTTTACTAGATTGTCATTAGGTGATGGACAGTTTACAAATTGGTATTATCACTTAGACGATGAAGTTAAGTTAAATTATTATTTTGGTTTTAAATTAATAAAAAAATAAGATGAAAAAAATAATGATAATCATTAGTTGCATTTTTTTATTAATGTCATTTAAAAATGATGTTAATAAATTTGATGATTTAATAAACGAATTTGAAGGCAAAGTCGTTTATGTAGATATATGGGCAACTTGGTGTGCGCCATGTGTGAAAAGTATTCCAGATACAAAAAAAGTTAAAGAAAAATACAAAAATAAAAATGTCGAAGTAGTTTTTTTAAGTATTGATGGTGATAAAAAAAAGTGGGAAGAAGTTTCGAAAAAATTTAATATCCTTGATCGAAATTGCATTATTGCAGGATATGTTCAAGCTTCAAATAGTAAAAGCCTAAGTAATATTCAAATAAAAGAAATACCAAGATATTTAATTTTTAATAAGAAAGGTATTTTAGTAAATGATAATGCGCCTAGACCTACACAAAAAATTAAACTAGCTAAAGAATTAGAAAAATATCTTAAAGAATAATTTACTATATTGTTTCAACAATAGTTAGAAAACTCAATTGACTTTAAAAGTTTGAGCAAAATTTATTACATTTAGTTCTTAAAAATTTATTTATGAGAAAAATAATTCTAATTTTTTTATTGTTAATAACAATAGTAAACTTTATAATTCTTGCAATTGCACTAACTAATGATTCGTCAATTTTTTATAATAATAGGCTTGTAATTGTGATTTCATTTTTAACGTTTGGTGGATTTCTAAGACAACAAATATTAAGTTTTAACAAGAAGAATTTAATAAAAAGTTAAATAAAAACAGCAATTATTTATTTATTTTAAGTAAGATAAATTGTTGTTGTTTTTTTACTATTTATTTCAATTCGATTTCGTTAAGAATTACCCAAAAATGATTAGTTTTATCAAAGAAAATAATAATAAAATTAATCGCTTATAATAAGCATTTATAAGTGTTTACCTGTTTTTTTTACTTAAAATTAATCATAACCAGCAATAATCAGTGATAATCGATTATCACTGATTATTTTACTGTATTTTTTTTCTTAATTATAGTAAGTATATTTTTTCTTCTCTTGGTAGTTTGAATAAATATTGTAAATAGAAATTGCTACAGCAATAGTTACTGCACTTCCTATTAGAAAGTATGTCACTTTTCTATTCATTTCCATTTTTTCAGGTGTTGGAATTAAACCCATTTCGAATGATAATTGGTCTGGTGACAACATTTGTTGTCTGGAGGTTAGGATGGTTTCTTTCATTTTTTTTAGTTTATTTATAAATTATTATTTGGTTTGTATTTTGTGGATTTAATCCAAATTGTATATCTTTAATTTGATAGTATTGAATATTTTTAGTTCCTTTTAAATAAAATTTTGGAGGTGGAAGGTATTTTGTGTTGAATCCCATTTTTTCAAATTTGCTCAATTCTTCAATTAGAATATTACAATCTTTGTAAAATTTTATAAGTTTATAATTAACTTTTTGACCTTTACTATATGCTATTGTATCAGCATTTTCTTCTGTTCTTCTTTTATGCCCATGTTGATTTCTACAGGAGTCTGAACAATATTCTCTTTTAGATGATTTGTATTCTAAAATTTCATCTTGACAATCAGGATTTTTGCATATCTTTATTGGTCTTTTCATAATTATACATATTTTATGTTGCAAATATATTATTTTTTAGTTACATTTGTGTTTCAATAGATAAAAAGATTACATTTGTTGGATAAAAAATAAATTATGATAGTTAATCCGTTAGCCAAAATAAAAGAGAAAAAAATTCCTTTGATAAAATTAGGTGTGCCTTCTAGAACTTTTTTTCATTGGAAAAAAGAGAATATATTATTTGAAAACACAGAACCTGACGATACCAAGCAGAAAGTGTTTTTAAATTTAATGGATGCCACATGGCTTATGATTATTGTAGAATTTCGAAAATACAACCTAGATTTAAAAACAATTAAAACAATAAAAGACCAATTAATTATTGAATTAGACAGTCAAAAAATTATTGATAATAAAGCAATCCTTGAAAATGTTTTGGTTTCAATAGCAAAAGACTTTAACGCAAAACAAACAGAAGAACTTTTGCAAATTGATGTGGAATATATTGTCAATCATGTTATGAGTCCTTATGATAAGTTTTTAGTATTTACTAAATTAGGAAGTGCTTTAGGTAGAGTTTTATTAGGTTCTTTAGAATATATTATGGTAACTGTTGATGATAATGGAGTGGTAGAAACAAATGTTTTTTCAAGAAACGAATATTTTGAAGTTGAAGATAATAACTATTTTTTGTCGGAATTCAATAAATTTATCAATCATAAAAGTTGTTTTACGATTTCTTTAGTAACTATCTTAGAAAGTTTGCTAGAAAATGAACAACTCGAAAAGTTTCATTTTGAATTTGGACTATATAACAATGAAGAAATGAAAATATTCGATGCATTAAAACAAGACAATTGGAAAAAAATTACAATTGTGAAGCATAATTCTGGTGATTTAACCATAACAAATGAATCAGAGGTAGAAAAACGAGGTCAGCACGCCAAGGAAATAAAAAAGATATTGGGTTTAAAACAATATGAACAACTGGAAATTACTTATCGCAATGACCAGCATTTAATTATTAAGAATACAAAAAAAGAAATTATAAAAAAGTCCTAAGTATCCCTTAGCACACAACTGCCTAAAAGACAATACAAGTATATCTTACTTCTATTTTCTCATATAGGAAAAATGCAATTTGAAAAAGCAAAACAAATATTAAATCAAAACAAAGAAAAAAAGTACACGGACGAAGAAATAGTGCAAATAATACAATTGCTAGAAGTGTTTAAAGATGTCTGGATTGCCAATTTATTAAAATTAACTGAAAATGAAAAATGTGATTCTTTATGTTAGGGTATCAACCGATGAACAAGCAGGTAGAGGATACTCACTTCGTGACCAAGAGCAAAAATTATTGACATATTGTGAAAACAATAATTTAAATGTGTTGCATATTTTTAGAGAAGATTTTTCAGCCAAAACATTTAAGCGTCCAGAATTTAAAAAGTTATTGGATTTCTGTAAAAGAAACAAGAAGGATATTCACCAAATGATATTCATTAAGTGGGATAGGTTTTCTAGAAACACTGCCGAATCATATCAAATGATTGGAGTTTTTAATCAGTTAGCTATTCAAGTGAATGCAATTGAACAGCCCTTGGATTTAACAGTACCAGAGCAAGGTTTAATGTTGGCAGTATATTTGTCAATTCCAGAAGTTGAAAATCAACGTCGTTCATTAAATGTAATTTCTGGAATGCGAAGAGCTTTTAAAGAGGGGCGATATGTTGGAAATGCACCTAGAGGCTATTCAAACGGAATGGATGCTTCAAAAAAACCACTCTTAGTAATTAATGAGGATGCTAAATATATCAAAGAAGGTTTTGAACTTTTAGCGACTGGAATATATAATCAAAAAGAAGTTTTTAATAAATTAACAACAAAAGGATTTAAAAGTAGTATGACAGCTATAGCTTCTATTTTTAGAAATCATTTATATTATGGTGGTGTTTTTATTAAAGGATATAAAGATGAAGAAGAGACAGTTGTTAATGGGATTCATGAACCAATTATTTCAAAAAAACTATTTTTTAAAGTACAAGATATTTTAAATAACCGCTGTAAAGATTATCATACAGCACATAAAAAGGTAAATGAAAAATTCCCACTTAAAGGTTTTTTAATTTGTCCAATTTGCAAAACTCCTTTAACAGCCAGTTCCTCTAAAGGTAGGACTAAGCATTATACTTATTATCATTGTATAAGTCCCTGTAATGAAAGATATCGCCTTGAAGATGTAAATCTTTGGTTTACTGATTTTCTTAAATCAATTACTTTAGAAAAGCCGATACAACAACTTTTTATGGAAATGATTAAAGAAGCATTGATAAAACAATCAGGAAAAACTGAACTTAGTCCAAAGCATTATGAGAAAGTAAAAAGTATTGAAGAAAAAATAATTCGATTACAAGATTTATATATTGAAGGAAACATTGAAAAGTCTGAATATAAAGTTGCGAAGGAAAGATATAATTTAATTTATGAAGAATTAAAATCTTTGGAAATTGAAAATAAAGATTTAAAACAAGTTATTAAAACCTATGAATCAACCTTAATTAAGTTGGAATCTATTGAAAATCAATACAATATATCAGATATTGAAGAAAAAAGAAAACTAATTGGTTCGATATTTCCAAAAAAATTCCAATTTGAAAATAAAAAAGTTCGAACCGCAGATATTAACCCTTTGTTTTTAAAAATATCCAGTATTAACAGTGCTTCGCAAAGGATAAAAAAAAGACAGATTCAAAAAAAATTGAATCTGTCCGGGATGGTGGGCAATGAGGGGTTCGAACCCCCGACCCCCTCGGTGTAAACGAGGTGCTCTGAACCAGCTGAGCTAATTGCCCCAATAAAACACACTACTTTCGTAATGCGAGTGCAAATATACATCTGTTTTTGGTATTTGCAAATAAAAAACTAAAAAATTAAATTATTTCTGAAACTACGAAGTTACTCCCACCAATAAAAATCACATCTTCATCAGATGATTTTTCTAATGCTGCTTTGTAAGCTTTTGAAACAGAGGTGTATGTGTTTCCAATAAGTTGGTATGTTTTCGCTTTTTCTTGAAGTGTACTTGAATTTAAACCACGTTGGTTTTTTGGTTTACAAAAATAATAATTGGCATTTTTCGGGAATAATGGTAAAATCGTATCTAAATCTTTGTCATTTACCACACCTAAAACAATATGTAATTTTTTGTATGATTCTTTTTTTAATTGCTTCATAACTATTTCTAGTCCGTGCGCGTTATGAGCAGTGTCGCAAATTACTTTCGGATTTTCTTGCAAAATTTGCCATCTTCCTTGTAAATGAGTGTTGAGTACTACATTTGCAATTCCGTTTTTTATATTTTCTTCTGAAATCTTGAAATTGGATTTCAAATTTCGAAATACTTCAATAACCGTTTTTTTATTCTTCATTTGATAATCGCCCATAAGGCCACAAGGATAATTAGGGTGGGTTTCTTCTTGTGCAAAATAAATTTCTGAGTTGTTTTTTCTAGCTACTTCTAAAAAAACAGGTTTTGTTTCAGAAGTATATTCTCCAATTATAACTGGAATGTTCTTCTTTATTATACCTGCTTTTTCAAAGGCAATTTTTTCCAAAGTATCGCCTAGAAATTGCGTATGATCTTTTCCAATATTTGTAATTACAGAAAGTAAGGGGGTAATACTATTTGTAGCATCTAATCTGCCACCCATTCCTACCTCAATAATAGCAATATCTACCTTTTTTTCTGAAAAATATTGGTAGGCCAATCCAACTGTCATTTCAAAAAAACTTAATTCGGTTTTCTCAAAAAACGACTTATGATTTAAAATAAATTGATGTACATAATTTTTAGATATTTTCTTGCCATTTATGGTAATTCGTTCTCTGAAATCCTTTAAATGAGGTGAAGTATATAAACCGACTTTATACCCAGCTTCCATAAAAACAGAGGCGATCATGCTGCTTGTTGAACCTTTTCCATTCGTACCAGCTACGTGAATAGATTTGAAGTTTATTTCAGGATTGTGTAAATGTTTGGTCAGCAACAAGATATTGGTTAAATCTTCTTTATAGGCGGATGCACCTATGTTTTGAAACATGGGTAGTTGGCTAAATAGCCAATTTATGGATTCTTTATAGGTCATTTTTAGGTATTAATAAAAAATTTCATCTTCTGTAAAATAAAATCTACTTTTTTTAGTTTTATACTTTATAGAAAAATGTATCTTTAGTGCAAATTTCAAAAAATTAATTAAGAATAGTAGTACATATGATCGGATTTTTTTTACAAACCTCTGTTGATACAGTTGCACAAGCTGTAACAAATGTGGCAGATACAAATACAGCAACTGCTAACGAAGGAATATCGGTTTTTGAATTTATTTTAAAAGGTGGTTTTTTCTTAATTCCAATTCTAATTTTGATGATTTATACCATTTATTTAATAGTGGAAAGGTATTTATACATCACAAAAACTACAAAAAATGACGATTTTCTGCTTAAAGAAGTGCGTACGCACTTAAATAGCGGTAATATGAATTTAGCTGTTGGCGCAGCAGAACGTGTAAATAATGCGACAGCAAGAGTTGTGAAAGAAGGGATTTTAACAATCGGAAGACCTATTTCTGAAATTGAATCGAACATGGAGCGAATGGCTCAAATTGAATTAGGCGAGATGGAACGTAAAATGGGGCAATTAGGTTTAATTGCTGGTATGGCGCCTACTTTAGGTTTCGTGGGAACGATTTCGGGTGTAATTAAAATTTTCTACAGTATTTCTATTACCGAAAATATTAGTATCGGAAATATTTCTGGAGGATTATACGAAAAAATGATTTCTTCAGGAGCTGGACTTATCGTAGGTTTAATTGCTTATGCAGGTTATCATTTATTAAATGGGAAAATTGACCATTTTATGCTAAATGTTCAAAAACAAGTATTAGAATTTGTAAACATAATTCAGCGACCAAATGGCAATTAAAAGAAACAGACGTTTTCATGCAGAAGTTCATGCCTCATCAATGAGTGATATCATGTTCTTTTTGCTGTTGTTTTTTCTAATCATTTCAACATTGGCAAATCCGAATGTGATTAAAATGACGTTGCCAAAATCGAAAACAAACGAAAAAACAAACAAACAATTTATAAGTATTTCTGTAACGGAAGACAAGGCGTTTTTTATTGATAAACAACCTGTCAGTTTTGAAGAATTGGAAAAAGAATTGCTAGCCAAAATTGGTACAGATAAAGAACAAACCGTTGTAGTTAGAATCCCGTTTAATTTGCAAGTGCAAGATTTAGTGGATGTACTTCAAATAGGAGTGAAGAATAACTTGAAGTTTGTGATTGCTACTAATCCGAAGTAAAAGTACTTTTTATTTCATATTTGCTTTTTATTATTTGTGTAATCTGTCATTAAAAATTACTTTTGCAGAACAACACATTCACATTATGTATAAATTACTTTTACGTCCAATTCTTTTCTATTTCGATCCTGAAAAGGTACATTATTTTACTTTTTCATTGGTAAAATTCATCTCTAAAATTCCATTTGTAACTTCAATAATAAAAGCAATTTATGTTGTAGAAGACAAACGTTTAGAAAGAGAAGTTTTCGGATTGAAATTTAAAAACCCAGTTGGATTAGCAGCAGGATTTGATAAAGACGCGAAATTATTCAATGAATTATCGGATTTCGGATTTGGTTTTATTGAAATTGGAACGCTAACCCCAAAACCACAAGACGGAAATCCAAAGAAAAGGTTGTTTCGTTTAAAATCCGATTCGGCAATTATTAACCGAATGGGATTTAATAATGGCGGAGTGGAAGCAGCAATATCAAGATTAAAAGAAAATAAAGGCGTTTTAATTGGTGGAAACATCGGTAAAAATAAAATCACACCAAACGAAGATGCAACGAATGATTACGAAATCTGTTTTGAAGCTTTATACGATTATGTTGATTATTTTGTAGTCAATGTGAGTTCTCCAAACACACCAAATTTACGCGAACTGCAAGAAAAAGAACCTTTGACAAAATTGTTGCAGACTTTACAAGATTTGAATAATTCGAAAGTTAAAACAAAACCAATTCTTTTAAAAATCGCACCGGATTTAACAAACGAACAATTAGTAGATATTATTGCTATTGTAAACGAAACTAAAATCGCAGGCGTAATCGCCACCAATACCACTATTTCTCGTGACGGATTAACATCTGAAAATAAAGAAGAAATGGGCGGATTATCTGGTAAACCATTAACAAAACGATCCACAGAAGTGATTAGATTTTTATCTGAAAAAAGCAATAAATCCTTTCCGATTATAGGCGTAGGAGGTATTCATTCTGCTGATGATGCTATCGAAAAATTAAATGCTGGGGCGAGTTTAGTGCAATTATATACGGGTTTCATTTATGAAGGCCCGCAGTTGATAAAAGATATTAATAAAAAAATATTGAAAGCCCTATAATATTTCGCAACACAGATTGGAAAAATTATATAAATTTTTAAAATTTCTTAAATCTACGTTAGAGATAAAAAATCAGTTAAATCCATTTAAATCCGCGTACCCATCAACATATGAAATTAGTCTTCGCATCCAACAACAAAAACAAAATTGCTGAAATCCAGCAACAAGTCGGGTTGCAATTTGAAATTGTCTCATTAGAAGATATTGGTTGCTTTGTGGATATTCCGGAAACAGCAGAAACGATTGAAGGAAATGCGATTTTGAAAGCCAATTATGTAACGGAGAATTTCGGTTTACCTTGTTTTGCTGATGATACTGGTTTGGAAATTGAAAGTTTAAATAACGAGCCTGGGGTGTTTTCTGCGCGTTATGCTGGTGAACAAAAGAATGCTGAGGATAATATGAATTTGGTTTTGCAAAAATTAACTACTGAAACCAACAGAAAAGCTCAGTTTAAAACTTGTATTGCTTTAAATATTAATGAAGAGCAATATTTGTTTGAAGGCATTGTAAAAGGTGAAATCACTTTGAAAAAGTCAGGAAATCAAGGATTTGGCTATGATCCAATTTTTCAACCAGAAGGTTTTTCAACTACTTTCGCCCAAATGACAATGGAGCAAAAAACGGTTATTAGTCACAGAGGAATTGCAGTCCAAAAATTGATAAATTTCTTATCTAATTTATCTGACTAACTGTAAATTCATTGTTAAAATGCTATTACATTATCGTAACTTTCTGAAAATCAAATAAAAACAAATTAGTTTAATCCGTTTTTTAAATCTACCTTTGCACCCAATTTAAAAATATATAATGAATAAATTTGAGCAATTAGGGTTAAACGAATCGTTGTTAAAAGCAATACGTGATTTAGGATTCGAGACCCCGTCGGAAGTACAGGAGAAGGCTATACCACTATTATTGGAAGATGATACAGATATCGTGGCTCTTGCCCAAACAGGAACAGGAAAAACCGCAGCTTTTGGTTTTCCGCTAATCCAAAAAATTGACCCATTCAACAAGCAAACACAGGTTTTAATACTTTCTCCAACAAGAGAATTGTGTTTGCAAATTACAAACGAGATTAAATTATACTCAAAATACATCGACGGTTTATATACTGTTGCAGTATACGGTGGCGCGAGTATTCATGATCAAGCGCGTGATATTAAGCGAGGCGCACAAGTAATTGTGGCGACACCGGGTAGAATGCAAGATATGATTAACAGAGGCATGGTGAATATTAAAAACATCAGCATCTGTGTTCTTGATGAGGCAGACGAAATGTTAAACATGGGTTTCTATGAAGATATTACAAGTATCTTATCAGACACGCCAAAAGACAAAAACACATGGTTATTCTCGGCTACCATGCCGCAAGAAGTAGCCAGAATCGCTAAAGAATTTATGAGAAACCCGCAAGAAATTACGGTAGGTCATAAAAACTCGAGTTCAGCAAACATTTCTCACGAATATTATTTAGTTAATGCACGTGATAGATACGAAGGATTGAAAAGATTAGCAGATGCGAATCCAGATATTTTCTCCGTAATTTTTTGTAGAACAAAAAGAGATACTCAAGCGGTTGCAGAAAAATTAATTGAAGACGGGTATAATGCTGCTGCATTACACGGAGATTTATCGCAAGCACAACGTGATGGCGTAATGAAATCGTTCCGTGGTAGACAAATTCAAATGCTAGTTGCGACTGACGTGGCAGCTCGTGGAATTGACGTAGACAACATTACTCACGTAATCAATTATCAATTACCAGACGAAATTGAAACCTATACACACCGTTCGGGTCGTACAGGTCGTGCCGGAAAATCAGGTACTTCGTTTGTAATTATTACAAAAAGTGAAATTAGAAAAATTCACTCTATTGAGAGAATTATCAAAACTAAATTCGAAGAAAAATCTATTCCTTCAGGAATGGAAATCTGCGAAATTCAGTTGTTACACTTAGCCAACAAAATTAAAGATACAGAAACAGATCATTCAATTGATACGTATTTGCCCTCAATTATGGAATTGTTACAAGACATTCCTAAAGTAGAATTAATCAAGAAAGTAATTTCTGTAGAATTTAATCGTTTCTTAAATTATTACAAAAAATCTAAAGATTTAGCTTCTCAAGAGGGTTCATCAAGTAGAGCTGAAATCCCATCTGATGGAACGGTTAGATATTTTATCAATATTGGTACAAGAGATGATTATGATTGGATGACGTTAAAAGATTATTTACGTGATACTTTACAAGTTGGTCAAGACGACGTATTTAAAGTAGACTGTAAAGAAGGTTTTTCTTTCTTTAATACCAATGCCGATTTAGCTGAAAAAGTAATGGAAGTTTTAAATGCGGTGAATATTAACGGCAGAAAAATTAACGTTGAAATTTCTAAAAACGAAGGTGGAAGAAGTTCAGGACGCAGAGACCATAACGGAAGAAGTGGTGGTGGAAGATCAGGCGGAAGCGGATTCTCAGGAAGACGTGAAGGTGGAAATTCTGGCGGAGGTTACAGAGGAAACCGTGATGGAGGAAACCGTGAAGGTGGAGGCTACAGAGGAAATTCTGGTGGTGGAAATCGTGAAGGTGGTTTCAATCGTGAAGGGGGAAGTGGTTTCAGACCAAGAACTTCATCAACTGGAGGAAGCGATAGAAGAAGTTCTGATTCTCGCGATAGCGGAAGAAAAGGGGAAGGTCGTGCAAACGAGGGTCGTTCAACAGAAAGAAGAAGTTCTGGGTTTGAAGGAGCAAGAAGAACGCCAAGAAGATCAAACGACTAATTTTTAGTTTAAATAAAAAAATCCCGATTCGTGTATTCGTTTCGGGATTTTTTATGTTATAAAATCAAACTTTATATAATCTTATGTTAACACGATTCACTATTTAAAATTAAATCATATTTTTGTAGAAATATACTTTCAGATGAAAAAAATAGCTTTTCTTATTTTACTTTTAAATGCTGCGTTTGGGTTTTCTCAATCCGACACATTGCAAATAAAAGTGAAAGGAAAAATTATGGATATAAAGTCCAAAATGCCAATTGAAAGAGTCACGATTTTAAATAAAAATACATCCTCAGTAGTTTTAGCTTCTGAAAATGGTGATTTTGAAATTTCGGCGAAAACTAATGATAGATTGTTGTTTTCTCATTTGGGATACAATTATGCTGAGGTTGTAGTGAATCAAAAATGGTATTCCGAGGTTCAAACTATTTTTTTGTGTCTTAAAGAAAATGAAATTGAAACAGTTTTGGTAACCAGTTATACCTTAACAGGATATTTAGAAATTGACACAAAATTAATTCCAGTAAATGAGAATTATCGCTACAATATTGCAGGTTTAAATTTAGGTTATGAACCTGGAATGAAAGCCAAAAACGCTACAGAAAATTTATTAAAATCATTGTCAAATCCAGTAGATTTAGTGTATTCTTTATTTAATTCTAAAGAAAAAGATTTCAAAAAATTAATAAATTTAAAAAATGATACGCATTTTGCTTCTATTTTAAGTAATAACACCAATCGAGAAGTTTTGGTTATGTTATTGCAATTAGATAAAAATGAAATTGATAAAATATTGGAGAAATGTAATTATTCTAAAAATTTCATTAATACTGCAAGTGATTTACAAGTATTAGATGCTTTGGCAACTTCGTATAATGATTATAAAGTTTTGAAAAGAAAATAGTTTATTACTATTCCACAAATTGCTTTTCTATATACGCTACATCTTTAATTGTTTTTCTGGTCCAATCCAAACGTTTTTCTAACACTTCTTCTTCTGTGAGCTGCCAGTTGATATCCGATTGCCGCAATCTATTTGTAATATCTTGAATAACCAGTGCTGCTGAAACAGAAATATTTAAACTTTCAGTAAATCCAACCATTGGAATTTTAATAAAACCATCTGCTTCTTTCATTACTAATTCAGAAAGTCCATCAATTTCAGTTCCAAAAAATATTGCCGATTTTTTAGTTACATCAAAGGCATCTAACATACACGAATCGTTATGCGGTGTGGTAGCAATGATTTGATACCCTTGTGCCCGTAGACTCGCGATACAACTTGTCATGTCTTGATGTTGAGTAATGTCTACCCATTTTTCAGCACCCATTGCAATTTGTTTATCTATCGCTTTACCGTAACGTTGTTCAACAATATGTAAATTTTGAATGCCAAAAACCTCACAACTTCTCATGACAGCACTAGTATTATGAAGTTGATATACATCTTCCATTGCAATAGTAAAATGATTGGTTCTGTTTTTTAAGACTTCAATAAATCTGTTTTTCCTGTTTTCAGACATAAAGTTTTCTAAATATTCTAATAAAGCGAGTTTGTTTTTTTGCATTTCTTTTTAATTTGCCGCAAAGTAACAAAAATTCTATAAAAGAAAATGGTGGAATTGTTGTCCCTAATTTTTGAATATATTTTATTTTAAAATTAATTTTTCAAAAAACACCTAACTAATTTCGGAATACTAAGCACTAATTACTAAATTTGCAACTTTAAAAAACACAACATCATGCAATTAACTGAATTAAATGCCGTATCACCAATTGATGGACGCTACAGAAGTAAAACAAAATCGTTATCCGCTTATTTTTCGGAAGAAGCGTTAATTAAGTATAGGGTTTTAGTTGAGGTAGAATATTTCATATCTATGTGTGAATATGATGTGCCTCAATTACAAGGTGTAGACAAAAATTTATTTGGAAAATTGAGAGGGATTTATGAAAATTTCTCAACTGAGGACGCACTTTGGATTAAGGAAACCGAGAAAACAACCAACCACGATGTAAAAGCGGTTGAATATTTTATTAAAAAGAAATTTGACGAATTTGGATTGGAAAAATTTAAAGAATTTATTCACTTCGGATTAACGTCTCAAGATATCAACAATACGGCTATTCCGCTTTCTACAAAAGAAGCATTTGAAAATGTATATTTACCAAGTTTAATTGCGATTGTTCAGAAGTTAAAAGAACTTTCTGTAGAATGGGCAGCTATTCCATTATTAGCTCGTACGCACGGCCAACCTGCATCGCCAACGCGTTTAGGAAAAGAAATTTTAGTTTTTGTAGAACGTATTGAAGAGCAAATGCGTTTGTTATTTAATGTGCCATTTGCAGCCAAATTTGGTGGCGCAACAGGAAATTACAACGCACATAAAGTTGCCTATCCTAACCATGATTGGAAGGCATTCGGTTCGAAATTTGTGGAAGAAAATTTAGGATTACGTCATTCGTTTCCAACTACACAAATTGAACATTATGATCATTTTGCTGCCTTTTTTGACGCATTAAAGCGAATAAATACGATATTAATTGACTTAGATAGAGATATTTGGACCTACGTTTCAATGGATTATTTCAAGCAAAAAATTAAAGCAGGAGAAATCGGTTCTTCAGCTATGCCACATAAAGTGAATCCAATTGATTTTGAAAATTCAGAAGGAAATTTAGGGATTGCGAATGCTATTTTCGAACATTTATCAGCAAAATTGCCACTTTCAAGATTACAACGTGATTTAACAGACAGTACTGTTTTAAGAAATATTGGTGTGCCCATTGGACATACGCTTATTGCCTTTGAATCCACATTAAAAGGATTGAATAAATTATTGTTAAACGAAGTAAAATTCGCAGAAGATTTAGAGAAAAATTGGGCTGTAGTAGCAGAAGCCATTCAAACCATTTTAAGAAGAGAGGGTTATCCAAATCCATACGAAGCGCTAAAAGATTTAACAAGAACCAATACGATTATCAATAAAGAATCCATTCACGCGTTTATTGACACCTTGCATGTTTCTAACGATATTAAAACAGAATTAAAAGCGATTACACCAAGTAATTATTTGGGGATATAATTTTTATTCTGAATTTGTTTCAGAATCTAATATTCGAAAATCCTGCTAATTTATTTTAGTGGGATTTTTTTATAGGAATTCACCATGTTGTGTAATATCTAAGCCTAGTTCTTCCTTTTCAGTACTTACACGTAATGGTGTAATTTTGTTTACAATAAAAAATAAAAAGTACGACATTCCAAATGAAAAGACAGATACTATAATTAAAACAATAACATGGTTTATAAATAATTTGGTTTCACCAAAAAACAATCCTTGGTTTTCAATGGCTGGATTAATTGCTTTTGATGCAAAAACAGCAGTTAGAAGCATGCCAACCATTCCGCCTACACCATGGCATCCAAATACATCCAAAGCATCGTCAATTTTCCCCTTTGGAAAATTAATAACCACTATATTACTAACTATACTACTTACAATTCCAATAAAAATTGCGTGCGGCATACTTACATATCCTGCAGCTGGAGTGATGGCTACTAAGCCAACAACAGCGCCTATACATGCACCCATGGCAGATATTTTATGACCAAGAATTTTATCCCAAAATACCCAAGCCATTGAAGCTGAAGCCGCTGCAATAGTGGTGGTTGATAATGCTTGTACTGCCAAACCGTTTGCTCCTAAAGCGGAACCTGCATTAAAACCAAACCATCCAAACCATAATAAGCCTGTTCCTAAAAGTACATAAGTTATACGGGCCGGACTTGTTTTTTGATTTTTTCTTTTTCCCAAAAACATGGCGCCCGCTAGTGCAGCCCATCCTGCACTCATGTGAACTACAATACCACCAGCAAAATCTAATATTCCCATTTTAAAGAAAATTCCATTTGGATGCCAGGTACAATGCGCTAAAGGAGTGTAAATAAAAATAATAAATAAAACCATAAACAATAAATACGCCCAAAAACGAATTCTTTCTGCAAAGGCACCTGTAATTAGTGCGGGTGTAATAATTGCGAATTTTGCTTGAAAAAGTGCAAATAATAATAATGGAATAGTAGGTGCTAATTCCCAAGAAGAATTAATGCCTACATTGTTGAAAAAAATATTTTTAGAAGGATTTCCAATAATTCCATAAATTGATTCTCCAAAAGATAAACCAAATCCAATAATTACCCAAAGTATGCTGACAATAACCATAGCCATGAAGCTTTGAAGCATGGTACTAATAACATTTTTCTTACCAACCATTCCGCCATAGAAAAATCCCAAACCAGGTGTCATGAGTAAAACTAATGCCGAAGCTACAATCATCCAAGCTGTGTCTCCAGTGTCAAATTTTGGAGAGTTAAAAGCAATTGCTTGAGTAGCATTGTTATTTATTACTAACGTTGTGATTAATAATAGTAACAATATTGTGGCTAAAAAATATTTTCTTATCATGTGATATCATTTCAAATAGATTATAAAATTAAGTCAGACAATTTTATTACACAACTTTAAAAATATTTTTGTTGAATTATAAAAACGGAGTCGTAATTTCTGTGAAATTATAATTTTTGATTAAAAAAAATGATAATAATGAACTTGGTTTAAAAATTAATATATATTAATTTTCTATAATATTTAGGAAGTATTGATGGTGTCATAAAAAAATCCATTCCAATAAATCGGAATGGATTTTTACTTTTCAGACCTGGCAGGTTTCCAAAACCTGTCAGGTCTGATATTATACTATCTCGAATAATTCGGAGCTTCTTTAGTTATTGTAACATTATGTGGATGACTTTCGCTAATTCCGCTTGACGTTAATCGCACAAAACGGCTTGTAGCTTGTAAAGTTTCAATGTTTTTTGCCCCACAGTAGCCCATTCCAGCACGAAGTCCGCCAATAAACTGCTGCATGCTTTCGTTTAGTTCACCTTTGTAAGGCACGCGACCTACAATTCCTTCTGGAACTAATTTTTTCACGTCATCTTCCACATCTTGGAAATACCTGTCTTTTGAACCTTCTTCCATAGCTTCTACAGAACCCATTCCTCTGTAAGATTTGAATTTTCTTCCTTCAAAAATTATAGTTTCTCCCGGAGATTCTTTCGTTCCTGCTAACATCGAACCTAACATCACACAAGAAGCTCCTGCAGCTAATGCTTTTGGAATATCTCCTGTATATCTAACACCACCATCTGCAATTACTGGAATTCCAGTTCCTTCTAAAGCGGCAGCCACTTCTAAAACGGCAGAAAATTGAGGAAAACCAACGCCTGCTACAATACGAGTCGTACAAATAGATCCAGGTCCAATTCCAACTTTTACAGCATCAGCGCCATTTTCTGCTAAATATAGCGCGGCTTCTGGAGTAGCTATGTTTCCAACTACAACATCTAATTCAGGAAATTTATTTTTTACTTGTTTTAAAACGTCTACCACGCCTTTTGTATGTCCGTGAGCCGTATCAATAATTACAGCATCAACACCTGCTTTTACAAGGGCTTCTGCTCTCTCTAGCGCATCGGTTGTAACGCCTAAAGCGGCAGCTACGCGTAAACGACCAAATTTATCTTTATTAGCGTTTGGTTTTTGTGTTAGTTTGGTGATGTCTCTAAAAGTAATTAATCCAATTAATTTAAAATCGGCATCAACTACGGGAAGTTTTTCAATTTTACTTTCTTGAAGAATTTCTTCTGCAGCGGCTAAAGTAGTTCCTTTTCCTGCAGTAACTAAATTTTCTGAGGTCATTACTTCTGTAATCGCACGACTATTTTCTTTTTCAAATCGTAAATCTCTATTGGTAACGATTCCTTTCAAAATCCCTTTTTCATCTACTACAGGTATTCCGCCAATACCAAATTCTCTCATTGCATTTTTTGCGTCTCCTACATTTGCAGTTAAAGGTAATGTTACAGGATCTATAATCATTCCGCTTTCCGCACGTTTTACTTTTCTAACTTCTGCCGCTTGTTGTGCAATAGTCATGTTTTTATGTAGCACACCAATACCACCTTCTTGCGCCATAGCAATAGCCATTGCACTTTCTGTAACGGTGTCCATTGCAGCGGAAACAATTGGTGTGTTTAAGGTAATGTTTTTACTAAATTTGGATTGAATAGAAACTTCTCTTGGAAGAATTTCTGAATAATTTGGAATTAAAAGAACATCGTCATACGTTAGTCCTTCTCCTATAATTTTTGTAGAATGTGCTTTCATGCTGCAATTGTAGTTAAATTGCGAGCAAATATAAGAAAAAGTTAGTTGTAAAACATAATTTAATTCAAAACAATTTTAATTTATCTAATAAATCAATGCTTTGAGTTTACATGTTAATGAAATGCGCCAAACAATTTAGTCGCTTCGTTATAGGCACTTTCAAAGCTCATTGGGCTAATATTGGTGTTTTCTTTTTTGGTAGTAAAATAGGATAATAACTTTTCGGTAGGCATATTTCCGGTTAAGTCGTCTTTAGCCATTGGGCAGCCACCAAAGCCTTGAATGGCGCCATCATATCTTCTGCAACCGGCTTGATAAGCGGCGTCAATTTTTTCAAACCATTTGTCTGGCGTGGTATGTAAATGCGCACCGAATTCAATATTAGGGTATTTGGGTATTAAATTGCGAAATAAATAATCAATAACTTCAGGTGTAGAAGAGCCAATTGTATCTGACAAGGATAAGATTTTTACGCCCATCTTAGCTAATCTTTCTGTCCAGTCACCTACAATTTCAACGTTATATGGATCGCCGTATGGATTTCCAAATCCCATTGAAATATAAGTCACAACTTCTTTATTAGATTTGTCAGCTATTTCTAATATTTCTTGTAATGTTATCAAACTTTCAGCAATGGTTTTGTGTGTGTTTCGCATTTGAAAATTTTCAGAAATTGAAAAAGGAAAACCAAGATATTGTATTGCTTTATGTTTTGATGCGGCTTCGGCTCCTTGTGTATTGGCAATAATGGCTAATAATTTACTTTGTGTTTGCGACAAGTCTAATTGGTCTAAAACTTCAGCTGTGTCTTGCATTTGTGGAATGGCTTTTGGCGACACAAAACTACCAAAATCCAGCGTATCGAAACCAACTCGTAATAAAGATTGCATGTATTGTACCTTTTTTTCGGTAGGAATAAACGTTTTTATGCCTTGCATGGCATCGCGTGGACATTCGATAATTTTTATTGCTTTCATAAGAATGTCAAAGGTAAGTAAAACTTTATTTTTTTCAAATATGTTTTTTATTGCAACCAAATTAAACGTTAGAAGTGTTTAAAAAAAATTATTAAAAACGTTTTTTTATTTATACTTTTGCACCACTAATTAAGTAAGAAATTATGGTTAAAGATTTATTTGAAAGAATACAACAAAATAAAGGACCATTAGGAAAATGGGCTTCACAAGCAGAGGGTTATTTTGTTTTTCCTAAATTGGAAGGCGAATTAGGTCCAAGAATGCAGTTTCAAGGTAAAAATATATTAAACTGGAGTTTAAATGACTATTTAGGTTTGGCCAATCATCCAGAAGTTCGTAAAGCAGATACTGAAGCAGCAGCTCAATACGGAGCGGCTTACCCAATGGGTGCTCGTATGATGAGTGGACACACCAAATATCACGAACAATTAGAACAAGAATTAGCTGCTTTCGTAATGAAAGAATCGGCTTATTTATTGAATTTTGGTTACCAAGGAATTTTATCTACAATCGATGCTTTGGTTACCAGAAATGATGTTATAGTTTATGATGTAGATGCCCACGCGTGTATTATTGACGGCGTTCGTTTGCATAGTGGAAAACGCTTTACTTACAAGCATAACGACATTGAAAGTATGGAAAAAAACCTACAACGTGCTACAAAATTAGCTACCGAAACCGGTGGTGGTATTTTGTTTATTACAGAAGGAGTTTTTGGAATGCGAGGTCAACAAGGTAAGTTAAAAGAAATTGTAGAAATGAAGAAAAAATACAATTTCCGTTTGTTGGTTGATGATGCGCACGGTTTTGGTACACTTGGAAAAACAGGAGCAGGAGCTGGTGAGGAGCAAGGGTGTCAAGATGGAATTGACGTTTACTTTTCAACTTTTGCAAAATCAATGGCAAATATTGGTGCTTTCGTAGCGGCTGATAAAGATGTTATCGATTATTTAAAATATAATTTACGTTCTCAAATGTTTGCCAAAGCTTTGCCTATGATTCAAACAATTGGTTCATTAAAGCGATTAGAATTATTGCGTAATTCTTCAGAAATTAAAGATAAATTATGGGTAAATGTTAATGCGTTACAAAACGGATTAAAGGAAAAAGGATTCAATATTGGCGATACAAATACTTGTATTACTCCAGTTTACTTAGAAGGTTCTATTCCGGAAGCAATGATTATGGTAAATGATTTAAGAGAAAACTACGGAATATTCTTGTCTATTGTAGTGTATCCAGTGATTCCAAAAGGTATGATTTTATTAAGAATGATTCCTACTACAACACATACCTTAGAAGATATTGATGAAACATTAACGGCTTTTGAAGCCATACGTGAGAAATTAGAAAACGGGACCTATAAACAAATTGCTGAATCAACAATCACGGACAAATAGAAAATACTATTTTTTTAAAATAAAAAGCGTTGATAGTTTCAACGCTTTTTTATTGTTCTTATTTTGAGGGACTTAAATACGTAAAGAATGATTAATTTATTACAATGTTGATTAAATATTAAAAAAAATCAATTTTAGATGAAAATAAAATTGTTTTATCCTTTATGAAATGATATATTTGTCCGTTTTTAAAGAAAATAACTTAAATTAACTATAATGCAGAACAAAGGACTAATTAAATTCTTCGCAATCATTTTTACGATTGCTTGTATCTATCAACTTTCTTTTACGTTTGTTGCTAACGGAATTGTAAAAGATGCGAAAGAATTTGCGAAAGGAGATTCTCAAAAAGAATTAAACTACTTAAAAGATTTAAAGAAAAAAGACGTTTTTTTAGGCTTTACTTATGAAGATGTTGAGAAACAACAAATTAACAAAGGATTAGATTTAGAAGGTGGAATTAACGTTACTTTAGAAGTTTCTGTTAAAGACGTTTTAAAAACATTATCTAACAATTCTAAAAACCCAACTTTCAACAGAGCTTTAGAAAGAGCAACAAAAGAGAGAAAAGGAAATCAAGATTATTTAGATGCCTTTTTTGACGCTTTTGCTGCAGAATCTAACGGAACTATAAAAATGGCTTCAGCTGAAGCATTCTACAATAGAACTTTTGAAGAAATTCAGTTAAACATGACGGATGATCAAGTAAAAGTTATTTTGAAAAAGAAAGTAGCTGAATCTATTGAAAGTGCATATAAAGTATTAACAAAACGTATCGACAAATTCGGAGTAGCGCAACCAAACATTCAAAAAATTGGTGAGACTGGAAGAATTTTAGTGGAATTACCAGGTGCTAAAGACTTAGATAGAGTTGAAAAATTATTATCTCAAACCGCACAATTAGAATTTTGGGAAACTTTAAAACCAGAAGAATTAGGTAATTTCTTTACTGCTGCAAATGATGCTTTAAAAGCAACGGAGAAAAAACCAACTAAAGCTGTTGCTGTTGCGGATACAACTAAAGCGGTAGATGCAAAATCTAAAGTAAATGAATTATTAGGTGATAAAAAAGATACTGCAAAAAAACCAGCTAAAGATTTAGGACCATTATTTGAAAATGCAATTCCTAGTCCGTCTGGATTAATTGGATATAATGTTAAAGATACGGCTAAAATTAACTCTTATTTAAAAAGAGCTGAAATTAGAGCTTTACTTCCTGCAACGGCTTCAAACGCAAAATTTGCTTGGGGAAAAACAACAACTAAAACAGGTGATGTTACAGAATTATATGTTTTAAAAGGAACTGTAGACGGAATTGCACCATTATTAGGTGGCGCCATTACAGATGCTAGTGCAGATTTTGACCAATTTGGTAAACCAGCAGTAAGTATGCAAATGAATCCAGTTGGATCTAGAAAATGGGAACAATTAACAGGTGATATTGCTAAAAACGGAAATCAAGTTTGTATTGTATTAGATAATATAGTGTATTCTGCAGCTACTGCAAAAGCAGCAATTTCTGGTGGACAAACACAAATTTCAGGTTCTTTCACTTTAGAAGAAACTGCCGATTTAGAAAACGTATTACGTGCAGGTAAATTACCAGCTAAAGCAGATATCGTTCAAAAAGCAGTAGTTGGACCGTCTTTGGGTCAAGAGGCTATTGATAATGGTATTTTGTCATCAATCATAGGTTTATTATTAGTTTCTTTCTGGATGGTTTTCTATTATGGAAGAGCAGGTTGGTATGCTAATGTAGCCTTATTATTAAACTTAGTATTGTTATTTGGTGCCATGGCTAACTTTGGTTTTGTATTAACTTTACCGGGTATTGCAGGTATCGTATTAACAATGGGTACGGCTGTGGATGCGAATATTATTATTTATGAAAGAGCAAAAGAAGAATTAAGAGCTGGCTTGTCATTAGAAAATGCAGTAACTACTGCTTTCGGATGGAAAGGAGCTATGCGTTCTATTATTGATGCGAATGTAACGCACGTTTTAACAGGTGCTATTTTATACATCTTTGGAGAAGGAATGATTAGAGGTTTTGCCATTACTTTGTTGATAGGTATTTTAACGTCATTATTTACTTCAATCTTTATAGCCCGTTTCTTTATTGATGCAGATATTGCCAAAGGAAGAAGTTTACAATTCTCTACAAACATTACTAAAAACTGGTTTACAGGTTTCAACTTCGATTTCTTAAAAATTAAGAAATTCACCTATGCATTCTCGTTAATTGTTTGTATTATCAGTTTTGTTTCTTTCTTTACGAATGGATTCGACCAAGGTATTGATTTTGTAGGAGGTAGAACTTTCCAAGTGCAGTTTGACCAAAAAGTATCTTCAGAAGAAGTTTCTAATGCGCTTTCCACTGCTGCCTTTTTTGATAGAGCTGAAGCGAAAACATTTGGTAATGACAATCAGTTGAAAATTACTACAAAATATAAAATCGACAAGCAAGGTGTTGAGGTTGACAAAGAAGTAAATGAAAAATTATATGCAGGTTTGAAAAAATTCTTTGCTAAAGAAATTTCTTACGATCAGTTTACTAACACCCAAGAAGGAAAACAATTTGGGGTATTACAAGCTATGAAAGTTGGACCTTCTATTGCAGATGACATTAAAACAAATGCATATTGGGCAGTATTAGGGGCAATGTTATTAGTGTGTTTGTACTTAGTAATTTCTTTCAGAAAATATCAATATTCACTTGGAGCTATTGCTGCGGTGGCGCATGATGTTATTTTTGTATTAGGAATTTATTCTTTATTATACAAATACATGCCGTTCCATATGGAAATTGACCAACATTTTATTGCTGCTATTTTAACAGTAATTGGATATTCTATGAATGATACCGTAATTGTATTTGATAGAGTTCGTGAATTCTTAGGTGGAAAATCACACCATGGTAATTTTAATAAAATTGTAAACGACTCTGTAAATACTACATTATCTCGTACCTTAAACACTTCTTTAACGATGATTATGGTATTAGCCATTATGTTTGTATTTGGAGGCGATTCAATACGTGGATTTATCTTTGCCATGTTAATTGGTATTATTGTAGGAACCTATTCTTCATTATTTATTGCAACACCAGTATTAGTAGATACGATGTCTGCATCAGATAAAAAACAAATTGAAGCAGAACATAACGCATAATGTTGTGTTATTATATATAAAAACGTCCCGATGAATATCGGGACGTTTTTTTTATAAGTTTAAGAAGAAATTATAAATGTTGCTGTTTTAAATAATCTACCGCATATCTACCTTCATTAAATAATAAATCTAAAATGGATAAATTATTTATGAATCCGAACTTGTTATCAAAAACTTGAGTGTATGGTTTTATTTGAGTGCTGTCTTTTTTGCCATTAACTAAATAACGAAAATCAGTTTTATCCGTAACTTCATGAAAATATTCCGTTGTTTTCTCAAATGGAATGGAAATTCCTAAAGCCTTATTTATTCTTTCAAATAGTTCAAAGTTTACATCTAACATAAACTCATATTTTTTTTCGAATATGGGTTGGAAATCATCTATAAAATATTCGTAAAATGGCGAATTCTTATAAGCGGCTTCAAGTGACTTAAAATGATTTTTTTGCCAATTGTATTGATGGTCTATTTTTATATCTTTAAACGCACATTTTGTGCCGTCATGCTTTACCGAAATGTTCAGCATCTGCATTCCGTTCGGACTATAAATGTACATTCGGTTTCTATTGGTTTGCTTTTGAAAGGTATCTTCTACTTCAAATGTAACCGATTCAGCATGAATCATCGCTATGTAATGACTTATCGACGGAAAGTAAGTAGGATAAAGTAATATGTTATTCATTAAGAAGGTTAGTTGTTTTTTGTTGATTCGTTTAGCTGAAATTTTCTAAGCGAATTAATTTTATTTGATAAGCTTTCAATTAAATTTCTAAAATTTAAGTAATCAGATTCGTTAATAAAATCTAATTCATAAGAAATAATAATTTGATTTAAAACTTCAATTAATGAACTATAAGCCATTGTTGAAAAGTGAGCTTTGTCTTTTGGGGTAATTCTTGCTGATCCTTCAGCTAAATTAGAGCAGACTGAAATTGACGCTCTTCTCAATTGAGAAGTTAGTCCGAATTTTTCATTTTCAGGATAGCGTGAAGTAATTTGATAAATTATTTTAGTCAGTTTTTTGGATTCTTTCCAGACTTCTAATTTTTCAAATGAATATACATACATAAATCACCTAATTTAAACAGTTTACCGATTCAACAACTCACAACTTTACGAATATACCGTTAAAGTAAATCTGCTTCTTTTTTCTTTTTCTTGCCTCTATACCAATCCCATGCAAAATAGCCAGCTAAAGCAATTAAGAAAAATTTGAAATACGATTCAGGTTGTCCTTCTCCGCTAACGGTTGTAAAGAAACGTTCGGTTCTAAATTTATTTAGTAAGCCTTTAGCATTCCAATCAATACTCATCCAAATAAAAATGGGTTTACCAACAATATGATCTGCAGGCGTGAAACCGAAATAACGCGCATCTAACGAATTATGTCTGTTGTCTCCCATCATCCAATAATAATCTTGTTTAAAGGTGTAAGAATTAGCTTTTTTTCCGTTTATTTTAATTTCGTTGCCTATTACTTCAAGCTTGTTTCCTTCATACTCAGTGATGATTAACTTATATAAGGGTAATGTTTCTTTATTTAAAGCAACTGTTTTACCAGCTTGTGGAATATAAATTGGACCAAAATTATCTCCATTCCAATTGTTCGTTACAGATGTTTTTCCGTCTTTGAAATCAGGGAATACACCGTCTTCTGCTTTTTTGTTTATCATCCTTTTTACAGAAGTGATGCCGCTAATTGATTTTAATTTTTCTGCGTTTTCAAAAGTTAATGCTTGAACGTAAAGCGTGTCGCTAGTTATCATTCCTGCCGGATCAGTAACATGCATTTCTTTTAAAATTGTTTCAAAATCAATTGGGGTTTTCCCATCGGTACTAATTTTATAAGAATATTGAGGTTTTGCTCTTTCAGGTAGTATTAATTCTTTGCCATTTATAAAAACAATACCGTCTTTAATTTGCAAACTGTCGCCGGCAATACCTACACAACGTTTTACGTAATTTGTTTTTTTATCACGAGGTTTGTCAATTCTTTCTGTTGCAGGTAAATACATATTTGAAAGTGTATCTCTTGGCCAGTTAAAAACTACAATATCGTTATTTTTTATTTTTTCTAATGCAGGAAATCTAAAATATGGTAATTGTGGCTTACTTAAATAGGATAGTTTTTTTACAATTGGAATGGAGTCGTGAACCATTGGTGCCGCAACTGGAGTCATAGGTGTTCTTGCGCCATAATGAAATTTACTTACGAATAAGAAATCACCAATTAATAACGATTTTTCTAACGAGGAAGAAGGAATCACAAAGGGTTGAATAAAATAGGTGTGTACAAATGTAGCTACAATTAAAGCAAAAGTTAAAGATCCTAAAGTGTCTAAAGTTTTTGTTGCTGGTTTGGTATCGCGTTCAGCTTCATAAGAAACGTCTTGGGTGTAATTTATATAACCAATATAAAATCCGAAAGTAATAACGCCCAACCACATATCTGCTGTTGATTTTTTGCCGAAAGTTCGCAACGTTTCAATCCAAATTACAGGTAAAATTAACAAGTTAATTACAGGTAAAAAAAGTAAAAATACCCACCACTTTGGTCGGTTTATAATTTGCATTAGAACAATTCCGTTATAAACAGGAACGAAGGCTTCCCAGGTTTTTCTACCTGCTTTTGTGTACAATTTCCAAGTACAAATTGCGTGTAGTATACTAATTATTAATACTGTAATAATCCAAGCTGTCATTTCCATAATTTTGTTTTTTTGTAAATCGTAAATCGTAATTCGTAATTCGTAATTTGTAAATTTTAATTAAATCCCCAAAACGTCTTTCATAGTAAAAACGCCTTTTTTTCCAACTAGCCATTCTGCAGCTATGATCGAACCTAAAGCAAAGCCTTCTCTACTATGTGCGGTATGCTTTATTTCTATTTGATCCACTTTGCTATCATAAAAAACAGCATGTGTACCAGGAATGTTTTCTATTCTTTTTGCGTCAATGTAAATTTCATTTTCAATTGGATTTTCCAATGTCCAATTTACATAATCTGTGTTTTCTATGATTCCATTTGCCAAACTTATTGCTGTTCCGCTAGGCGCATCGAGTTTTTGAGTGTGATGAATTTCTTCCATAGAGACATGGTATTCTTTAAGGTTTTTCATCATTTTAGCTAAATAATTATTTAGCTCGAAAAAAATATTTACTCCTAAACTAAAATTAGAAGCATAAATAAAACTTCCGTTTTTTTCTTTACATAAGCCCACCATTTCATTATAATTTTCTAACCATCCGGTAGTTCCTGAAATTACAGGAATATTTTGGTTTAAGCATTCTGAAATATGATTAACAGCTGAAGTTGGAACGCTAAAATCTATTGCGATATCGGCTTTTGATAAGCCTTCAAAAGTGTCCGATCTATCTTTTCTTAGTACAATTTCATGCCCACGTTCTAAAGCAATTTTTTCAATTACTTTTCCCATTTTACCGTATCCTAATAATGCTATTTTCATTTTGATTAGTTGTTGTTTTAAATAAAATGTTACGTGAAAAAATTGTTAAAATTGATAGGTTAATGTAAATCCTACATTTTGATTAAACGTATACGGATTGGTATGTAAATCTGGTTTTAATGATAGATCGTCATTTACATTAAATTGCAATAAATGAGCGTCTACATTTGCTTCAACAATATTTAGAATATATAATCCAGCAGTAATAAGCACAGATAAGTCTCTGTTTTTTTGATAGAATTTTTGCCCTCTAATTACACTTTCGGTACTTAACTTTCCATAAGTAGGATCAGAAGTATCAATTGCGCCCCCATTCGCTAATCGTTTTTTGTATTCGTCACGGTACTGATTGTGTTTTTTATTATTATCCATAATAAAATAAACCCCAGCACCAATAGCACAGTAAACTATAGGAATTTTCCAATATTTTTTGTTGTATGCTTGACCTAATCCTGGTAAAATAGCAGAATAAAATGCTGCTTTTGCGGGCGATAATGGATTAATGTCGGATTTTACAATATCTTTAGTTTCAATTTTTAATTCTCTCTTTTGAGCCACAGAAAATGTAGCACTTAAAAAAAATAAAATAAATATATAAAGAAACGGTTTCACTAGTTGTTGATTAATTTTATGATTCGGTTAAAATCTTCTTCCGAATGAAAAGGAATGGCTATTTTTCCCTTACCATTTGTGGCAACGCTTATATCTACTTTTGCACCAAAAAAGTCGGCAAAAGTTTTCTTTTTTTCAGTTGCAATTTCAAATGATTTTGTAGCAGTTGTTTTTCTTGTTTTAGGTTTTAATCCTTCTTGATATTTTTTTACTAACGCTTCCGTGTCTCTTACAGAAAGGTTTTGAGTTACTACGGTGTGGTAAATATTGCTTTGCGCTTCTTGGTCTTCGATGTTAATTAATGCTCTACCGTGTCCCATCGAAATAAATCCGTCTCTCATTCCTGTTTGAATAATCGGATCTAATTTTAATAATCGTAAATAATTTGTAATGGTTGAACGTTTTTTACCTACACGCTCACTCATTTCTTCCTGAGTTAAATTTACTTCTTCAATTAATCTTTGGTACGAAATGGCCACTTCAATTGGATCCAAATCATGACGTTGAATGTTTTCAACCAATGCCATGACAAGCGATTCGTTAT
The DNA here is from genome assembly GCF_040402895.1 of Flavobacterium sp. Classification (GTDB taxonomy): domain Bacteria; phylum Bacteroidota; class Bacteroidia; order Flavobacteriales; family Flavobacteriaceae; genus Flavobacterium. The sequence continues at coordinate 349,175 of NZ_JBBALR010000002.1, read as the reverse complement.
CGTTTGCTAATCTAATATAGGCAGGAATAGTAGAAAGGCCTAATAATTTTGAAGCACGTAATCTTCGTTCTCCAGAAATTAGTTGGTATTTATTAAATTCTAATTTTCTAACAGTAATAGGTTGAATAACGCCAACTTCTTTAATAGATTTAGCTAATTCTTGAAGGGTATCTTCATTGAAATTAGTTCTAGGTTGAAATGGATTTATTTCAATAAAATTAATATCAAGTTCTATGATACTTCCTACAACTTTGTCTGCATTTTTATCTTCTACAGATTTAATGTCATTTGAAGGATCGCTTAAAAGCGCCGAAAGTCCTCTTCCTAATACAGGTTTTTTTACTGCTTTTGTCATTACTTACTACTGTTTTTCTTGATAATTTCCTCTGCTAAATTTAAGTAATTTGCAGCCCCTTTGCTAGTGGCATCATAGTTTATTATACTTTCCCCAAAACTAGGTGCTTCACTTAATTTAATATTTCTTTGAATAATTGTCGAAAAAACCATATTGTTAAAATGCTTTTGAACTTCTTCAACTACTTGATTTGACAATCTTAAACGGGTATCGTACATAGTTAATAATAGTCCTTCAATATCTAAACTTGGATTGTGAATTTTTTGTACACTTTTTATGGTATTCAATAATTTTCCTAAACCTTCTAATGCAAAATATTCACATTGAATTGGAATTACAACACTATCTGCTGCTGTTAACGCATTTAAGGTTAATAAACCTAATGAAGGTGCGCAGTCAATAATTACATAATCGTATTCTTCTTTAATCGCATTTAATGCTTGCTTCAGCATGTATTCTCTATTTTCTTTGTCAACCAATTCAATTTCAATGGCAACTAAGTCAATGTGTGCAGGTATTATCCAAACATTTGGGGCACTAGTAGGTATTACACCTTCTTTTGCGGTATTGCTGTGTTCTATTATTTGATAGGTACCAATTTCTACATTTTCCACGTCAATTCCTAAACCAGAACTTGCGTTAGCTTGAGGGTCGGCATCTATTAATAACACTTTTTTCTCTAATGCACCAAGTGATGCAGCAAGATTAATTGAAGTGGTTGTTTTTCCTACACCTCCCTTTTGATTGGCAATTGCAATGATTTTACCCATTTTTTATTTTAAAATTTTAGAAGTGTAAAAATACAATTTTTTATGGTATTACCAACCAATTTTATTAACATTACGTTAAAGTCCTTATTTAAAGATATCTTTGCAATAAAAATTATTTTTTTTGTAAATTTGACAATTAAATTAGTAAGAGTGATAGAAGAAAAAGTAATTTTAGTTGATATAAATGACAATCCAATTGGATTGATGAATAAACTTGAAGCACATGAAAAAGCAGTATTGCATAGAGCATTTTCTGTTTTTATTTTAAATAATAACAATGAGTTGATGTTGCAGCAGCGTGCACATCAAAAATATCATTCTCCTTTATTGTGGACCAATACTTGTTGTAGCCATCAACGAGAAAACGAAACTAATATTCAAGCGGGTACTAGACGACTTCGAGAAGAAATGGGTTTTGAAACAGAATTAAAAGAAATGTTTCACTTTATTTATAAAGCACCTTTTGATAATGGCTTAACGGAACACGAACTAGATCATGTGATGCTGGGTTATTATAACGAGATACCAGAAATCAATAAAGAGGAAGTAGAAAGTTGGAAATGGATGAAGATAGAAGATGTAAAAAATGACATGATTAGGAATCCAAATCTATATACAGTTTGGTTTAAAATAATATTTGAAGAATTTTATCATCATTTTGATAACAATATATAAAAAATGAAAGTAACAGTTAGTAGGAAAGCACATTTTAATGCGGCTCATAGATTATTTCGAAAAGATTGGTCTATGGAAAAAAATAATGCCATTTTCGGTAAATGCAACAATCCAAATTATCATGGGCACAACTACGAGTTAATTGTAAGTGTTACTGGAGAGGTGGATCAAGAAACAGGTTTTGTTATTGATGTAAAAATTTTATCAGATTTAATAAAAGAGCACATTGAAAACGCGTTTGACCATAAAAATTTAAATTTAGATGTTCCGGATTTTGAAAATTTAAATCCAACTGCCGAAAATATTTCAGTTGTAATTTGGCAAAAATTAAGAGAACACATTAATTTAAATCTAAATTTAGAAGTGGTTTTATACGAAACACCTCGCAATTTTGTAACCTATAAAGGCGAATAAATGTTATTTTATCCCTTGCTTTTTGAACCCATTTTCAAAGAACGAATTTGGGGAGGCACCAAACTAAAAGAAGTTTTAGATAAATCTTTTACAAGCAACCAAATTGGTGAAAGTTGGGAATTATCAATTGTAGAAAACGATATTAGCGTAGTTTCAAATGGTGAATGCAAAGGATTGAATTTAAATCAATTAATTGAAAAATATCCTACAGAAATATTAGGTGTTAATTCCATTCAAAATTTCGGAAATAATTTTCCATTACTTTTTAAGTTTATCGATGCTAAAGAAGATTTGTCTATTCAAGTACATCCAAATGATAATTTAGCAAAAGAGCGTCACAACTCTTTTGGTAAAACAGAAATGTGGTATGTAATGCAAGCTGATGCTACTGCAAGATTGGTTGTTGGATTTAAAGACAAAACAAATAAAAAAGAGTATCAAGAGCATTTAGATAATAAAACAGTAGTCACCATCTTAAATGAAACACCTGTAAAAGAAGGCGATGCTTTTTTTCTAGAAACAGGAACAGTTCATGCTATTGGTGCTGGTGTATTAATTGCAGAAATTCAACAAACTAGTGACATTACCTATCGGTTATACGATTGGGATAGGGTAGATGCAAATGGTTTAAGTAGAAAGTTGCACACTGATTTAGCACTTGATGCGATTAACTTTGAACCTACAAATACTAAATTAAACTATGAAGTCGTTAAAAATAAGTCAGTTAATTTAGTAGCATGCCCTTTTTTTAAGACCAATATTTTAGAAATTTCAGGAAAATACAATTGGAAAAAAACGAAAGAATCGTTTACGGTTTTTATGTGTACAAAAGGAAGTTTTACTGTAAAAATGCTTCATTTTCAAACTGAATTTAAAATAGGAGATACCCTATTAATACCAGCAATACTAGATGGTTTTGAAATTATTGGCGAAGCGTCTCTATTGGAAATTACAATTTAATTAGCAGCGTATTAATATATTGTTTACTTTTGCATCATAATTTTTAAAAATAAGAAAATGGCAAGCGTTAAAAACTTGAAAAAAGAAATTAACTACGTTTTAGGAGATATCTTAAACATAGTATATATTTGGGAAATGACTTCAACGGGAAAACCAACTGAATCTTCAGAGGCTTTAGTAGGAGACATTTACGATACATTTGATGCATTAATGGTTAAAGTAAACCAAAAAAATGTTGAAAATAAAAAAGCACATTATAAATTAGTTAAAGAAGAATTCGAAGTTGCTGCAAATCAATTTGTTGCAAAAGTGAACGAATTAAACTAAAAAAAATCGCAAAAAAAACAATTATTTTTTTGCAAATTAAATTATCAAGACTATATTTGCACTGCAAAATGAGTCGCCGGTGTAGCTCAGCTGGCTAGAGCAGCTGATTTGTAATCAGCAGGTCGTGGGTTCGAGTCCCTCCACTGGCTCAAAAAGGCAATCGAAAGATTGCCTTTTTTTATTTGTATTTATTGTAATTAAAATTAAAAAATAAAGGATAAAAAAAATGCTTTCCTAAGAAAGCATTTTTTTTAAATATCATCAAAATCTATATCTGTATAACTGTTTGAAGATGTTGAAGTAGGTTCTTCAGAATTTGAATATTCAGCTATTCCAGATTCTTTTTTAAAATCTTTTTGGTGTCTTTCAGAAATTACTTCTTCTCCTTTATGGTTAATAACATAGTTAGTCATTTCGCTTAAAATTTCATTAAAAGAAGTAAAATCTTCTTTATATAAATAAATCTTATGTTTTTTGAAATGATAAGAGCCATCTTCTTCTGTAAATTTTTTACTTTCGGTAATGGTGATATAATAATCGTCGGCTTTTGTAGCTCTTACATCAAAGAAGTAGGTTCTTCTTCCTGCTCTTAATACCTTAGAAAAAATGTCTTTTTCTACTAATTCTTTGTCATTCATAAACCTTCGTTGAATTATTAGTTGTTTTCGTGTTTCAAAAATCTAAAAAAAAACATTACAAAACAATTTTTTAAGCATTTTCTTTTTCAGAAAGTTGTTTTATGAATAAATCTTTATAAAATCCATCTTCATTAACTAAACTTTCGTGGGTGCCTTCCTGAATAATTTTTCCTTCGTCTAAAATTATAATTTTATTTGCATTTTTTGCCGTAGCGGCTCGGTGCGTAACAATAATAGTGGTTTTGCCTTTGAAAATAGTTTTAAAATTGGTAATAATTTTTCCTTCTGTTTCAGTATCTACTGCACTTAAACAGTCGTCCAGAATTAAAATAGGTGCGTCTTTTATGATAGCTCTAGCAATAGAAATTCTCTGTTTTTGTCCGCCAGATAAAGTAATTCCTCTTTCACCTAAAATAGTTTCATATTTATTAGTAAACAATTGAATATTATCATCTACAACTGCCATTTTTGCTGAAGCTAAAATTTCTTCATCAGTTGCGTCTTCTTTGCCGAATTTAATATTATTTTTTATGGTATCCGAAAACAAGAACGGATCTTGTGTGACGATACTCATACTTTTTCTTAAATGATATAAATCGTAATCTGCTAAATCTTTGTCATCAATTTTAATTTTAGAAATTCCTTCAACGTCATGAATTCGGGCTAATAATGACAATATTGTTGACTTTCCAGCGCCTGTTTTTCCTAAAATTGCAATGGTTTCTCCTTTATTTATTGTAAAGCTTATATCGGTTAACGCTTTTATATTGGTGTCATCATAAGTGTAATTTACATTTTCAAAAATTATTTTCCCTTCAATTGGAGTGGTAATTGTTCCTTTATTTTGTATTTCAGGTTGTTCTTTTAAAAATTCATTAATTCTTTTTTGTGACGCTTCCGCTTCTTGGACTAATGAAGAAACCCATCCAATTGAAGCCACTGGCCAGACTAACATTCCAATGTATAATAAAAACTTTGCAATTACACCAATATCTTTTATCTCACCGCTAACATACATTTGTCCGCCAACAAAAATTACAATTAAATAACTTAATCCAATTAATAATATCATCAGAGGACCGAATAAAGCATTTGTCATGGCTAAGGCTAAGTTCTTTTCTTTACTAATTTTAGATAATTTGATAAATTCGTTATTTCTATCTTTTTCAAGTGCATAGGCCTTAATTACTCTAATGCCTGAAAAAAATTCTTGGGTAAACGAAGATAATGTAGACAGGTTTTCTTGATATTCCGTACTTTTTTTATTGATTCGTTTACTTAAAATAAAAATACTATAGGATAAAATTGGTAACGGAAGCAAACAATAAATCGTTAGTTTTACATTTATTGCCGACATACTAATAATTATTGCTGCAAATCGGATACATGTGTTTATTGTATACATAACAGCTGGCCCTACATACATGCGTACTTTTCCAACATCTTCACTAATACGATTCATTAAATCGCCTGTTCTGTTTTTTTTGTAAAAATTTTGAGAAAGATTTTGGTAGTGATTGAAAATTTCATTTTTAAGATCAAATTCAACATAACGAGACATTACAATTAAGGATTGACGCATTAAAAAAGTCAAAAAACCTGCAATTAGGGTACAAATTAATATTAGCACTATATTTTCTAATAAATCTTTTTTTAGTAATGAAGTGTTTTTATTTTCAGATTTTAAGTATAATTCAATTAAAGTTATAGATTTTCCAACTAATTCCGGAGTGTATAAGGCAAATATTTGAGCTACAATAGTAATGACTATTCCAAACAAAAAGTGATATTTATATTTTATGAAATATTTATTTAAATATTGTAATTCTTTCATTTAAAGTAAAGTAATTTAAAGTAATTGTAATTTTGTCAAAAAAACATGCTTTTTTTTTAGTTTATTGTATATCAAGCATTATTATTGTATTCGTAAAAATAAAATAAAAAACAAGAATTATATATAATTTATCCATATTTTTGCGCATTATTATTGATAAAAAGTCAAATATACACATGATAGCAGATATTATAAATACAAATGAACTACATAAAGTAGATCCAGTTTTTGGTCAAATTTCTTTTGACGGACACGAACAAGTTGTTTTTTGTAATGACAAAGATACAGGATTAAAAGCAATAATTGGAATTCATAACACTGTTCTTGGTCCTGCACTTGGTGGTACTAGAATGTGGAACTATGCAAACGAGTGGGAGGCATTAAATGATGTGTTACGATTATCTCGTGGTATGTCGTTTAAATCTTCTATTTCTGGATTGAATTTAGGTGGTGGAAAAGCAGTTATTATGGGTGATGCCAAAACTGAAAAAACACCTGAATTGATGAGGAAATTTGGAGAATATGTGAACTCTTTATCAGGAAAATATATTACAGCCGAAGATGTGGGAATGGAAACTAAAGATATGGATACCGTTAGAGAAGTAACTCCGTACGTTACGGGAATTTCTGAAAGTAAAGGTGGTTCTGGAAATCCTTCTCCAATTACAGCATATGGTGTTTTTATGGGAATGAAAGCGGCTGCTAAGCATAAATTTGGAGTAACTACTTTAGCTGGAAAAAGCGTTTTAGTACAAGGAATTGGGCATGTTGGTGAAGTTTTAGTACAACATTTAACTAATGAAGGTGCAATTGTAACTATTTCTGACATTAATGAAAATAGATTACAGGAAGTGGGTTCAAAATATGGTGCTAAAATTTTTAGTGGAAACGATTTATATAGTTTAGATGTTGATATTTATGCTCCATGTGCTTTAGGTGCAACTATTAATGATGAAACCATTAGCAAAATCCAAGCTAAAGTAATTGCTGGGGCGGCTAATAACCAACTTGCTAATGAAGTAATTCATGGCAAATTATTAAAAGAAAAAGGAATTTTATACGCTCCCGATTTCTTAATTAATGCAGGTGGTGTAATTAATGTGTATTCGGAGTTGGCAAATTTAACATCGGCACAAGTTATGGAAAAGACAGAAAATATTTATAACACTGCAATGGATATCTTTACCTTATCAGATATTCAAAATATTACTACACATCAAGCAGCATTAAATATTGCTCAAAAAAGAATTGATGACAGAAAAAAAGAATTACAAAACAAATAATTCTTTAAAATAAAAAATTGTAAATTTGTCCCGAAATAAAACAATAATTATTTCGGGATAATTTTTTTAAAGTTCTTAGCCATGCTTAACAGAAGACATTTTAGAGTAAAAGTGATGCAAACCATCTATGCCATGCATAGACACGAATCAGATTCATTAGATACAGAGGAAAAATTTTTATTTCAAAGTATAGAAAATTCTCAAGATTTATATTTAGTAATGCTTTCCATTTTCAATGAATTACAACTCAAAGAAAAAGCATATTTAGAACTAGCTTCTAAAAAACATCTGGCTACAAAAGAAGAACAAAATCCTAACTTTAAGTTTGTAAATAATAGCTTTTTTAAAATTTTAGGAACTCATACTGCCTTTTTTGATAAAGTAAAAGAGAGAAAAATTGACAATTGGAAACGTAATGACGATTGTATTATTTTTCTATTAGAATCGATTAAAACTTCCGATTTATACAAAAGATATATGGCAGTTGAAACCTCAGAATTTAAGAAAGATATTTTCTTTATTTACGATGTTTTTAATGAGATAATTGCACCAAATGAAAAACTTTACGATTATTTAGAAGACTATAAAATTACATGGGTAGATGATATTCCTGTAATTAACACCTTACTTTCTAAGCAAATAAAATCGATAAAAAGTTTTGATGATTCTATTGAATTACCAGTTGTTTTTAAAGATTTAGACGATAAAGAGTTTGTTAGAAATTTATTTAGAAAAACAGTTTTAAATGAATTAGAATTCGCTACTGCATTTGAAAATAAAACACCAAATTGGGATAAGGAACGGATTGCTGAATTAGATACTATTATTCTTAAAATGGCCATTTGCGAATTGTTAAAATTTCCTTCAATTCCAGTAAAAGTTACCTTAAATGAATATTTAGAAATCGCTAAAGAATATTCTACACCAAAAAGTAGTATATTTATCAACGGAATTTTAGATAATTTAGTGAAAGATTTTCAAGCCGAAAATAAAATTAATAAAGCGGGTAGAGGATTGTTATAATTTAATGAATATGAAAAACACGATTAAAATTTTTGTTGTAACTACAATGTTAATAACTTTATCATGTAAAAAAGAGATTTCACCAGAAGAAAATTTAATGCTTAATGTGCAAAAAAATGCTGATGCACCAAAAACGAAAGTAGCATTTGATAAAGAGGTTCACGATTTTGGTGAAATTAAACAAGGTGAAGTAGTCTCTACTACTTTTACTATTAAAAATATAGGTGAGAATGATTTGTATGTATTAGAAGCTCATGGTTCTTGTGGTTGTACCGTTCCTGAAGTTACAAAAGAAGCTATAAAGCCCGGAGATTCAGCGCCAATTCATGTGAAATTTGATTCTAACGGAAAGTCTGGTGAAGTAACAAAATCAGTCATGATTACCTGTAACACAGCAAAAATTGTTGAAACTATTAGTATAAAAGCAAGTATAAAATCTAAATAAAAACGATATGAATCCAATGTTAATTGCACAGTTAGTATTAATGATAGGAGTATTTTACTTCTTAATTATTATGCCTAAAAACAAAAAAATTAAATTAGAAAAAGAATTTTTAACCCATTTAAAAACAGGTGATAAAATTATTACTATCGCTGGAATACATGGTAAAGTTTCTGAAATTGCTGAAACAACAATTGTTATGGAAACCATGTCGGGTAAATTAAAAATCGAAAAAAGTTCCATCTCTGCAGAAATGAGTTTAAAACTAAATGAAAAAAAATAGTTTTAAATTACAAAAAATAAATTCCAAATTCCAAACTGTACAACAGTGGAATTTGGAATTTTTATTTTATGCTACATCCATTTTAGGATTTGGAATTTTTAAGTTGTAATTTATTTCTTATTCTGAATCGCGTTTAATTCTGCAATTTTCACAATTACTTCAACCGCTTTTTGCATACTTTCTACAGGAACATATTCATATTTACCATGAAAATTGTGACCACCAGCAAAAATATTTGGACAAGGTAATCCCATATATGATAAACGTGAACCATCAGTACCTCCACGAATAGGCTTAATTAGTGGTTTGATGTCTAGTTCTTTCATAGCTTGTTCGGCAAGTTTTACGATATGCATTACAGGTTCTACCTTTTCACGCATGTTATAATATTGATCTTTTATTTCTAAAACGGCAATAGCTTCGCCAAATTGTTTTTTGTATTTCTTGTTGATTTTCGAAACTACTTCTTCAACATACACCTTTCGTTTTTCAAATTTCTTACGATTGTGGTCTCTAATTATTACTTGCACTAAAGTTTCTTCAATACTACCTTGAATATTTGTAACGTGATAAAAACCTTCGTAATTTTTTGTTGTTTCAGGCGTTTCGTCTTTCGGTAATTTTGCAATAAATTTATTCGCTAAAAGCATAGAATTTATCATTTTTCCTTTGGCATAACCAGGATGCACACTTTTTCCTTTGAACTTTATTTTTACACCAGCCGCATTAAAATTTTCATATTCAAGCTCGCCAATTTGACTTCCGTCCATAGTATATGCCCAATCTGCTCCAAATTTTTCTACATCGAAATGATCTGCACCACGACCAATTTCTTCATCTGGTGTAAAACATACTTTTAAAGCGCCGTGTTTAATTTCTGGGTGTTGTACTAAATATTCCATCGCAGTCATTATTTCTGTAATTCCTGCTTTATCGTCTGCACCAAGCAGCGTAGTACCATCTGTAGTAATTAAAGTTTGCCCTTTATATAGTAACAAATCTTTAAAGTAAGAAGGAGAAAGAATGATGTTTTTTTCTTCGTTTAAAACAATATCGCCACCATCATAATTTCTAATAATTTGTGGTTTTACATCTTTTCCAGTAAAATCAGGTGTTGTGTCAAAATGCGAAACAAAACCAATTGTAGGTACTTCATACTCTAAATTACTTGGTAAAGTTGCCATTACATAAGATTTGTCGTCTATGGAAACATCTGACAACCCTATTTGTTTTAACTCTTCAACTAATTTGTTTGCTAAATCCCATTGTTTAGCTGTGCTTGGAGTAGTGTTAGATTCTGGATCCGATTCTGTATCCACTGTAACGTATCCAATAAATCGGTCAATTATATGTTGCATCTGTTTTGTTTTTTATAGTGATGCAAATATAAATGTTTAAGTTTAAAAGTTTAAAAGTTTAGAAGGTTTATTTGGGTATTCCTAATATTTTGCAGCTAACTTCGGAACTATTTATTTTTTATTAAAGATAATATCTCTTGCGAAAATTAAATGTGAACTTACTACAAAATTCGCAATTGTTTGAAACTGCTGATTTTTGCCTTTTTTTGTCAATATTTGTTTTTTACACTATTTGAAAAACTACCCGAACTTTCTTTACTAGAATAATTGATTTGAATACCATATTCTTTGTCTTTGCTAAGTTTTGAGCATTTTACCAAAAAGGTGTTCAGCCCTATTTTTGATTTTGCATTTTGTGTTCCTAGTACTTTTTCAGTTTCCAAATCGTTGATTTTAAATTCAACGTCTGTTATTTCAGCAAAGTAAATTTGAATTTCAACTTCATAATTAGATTTACTTATAATATCTCTAATATTTGTTTTGTCAGTAATTAATGTTCTTTCTCTTTTTTTGCCTTTCTCAATTCCTTTAATTTTAGAATACGTAATTATTCCTTCTACATTTCCAAATTCTATATATGGCACAGGGAAAAATGGTAAAATATAGTATCTGTAATGGTCATTGCTTTTTGTTTGAATAATTTTGTAAAGTGAATTTTCAGTTTCTTCAATTTTATCCACTCCTTGAAGTGAAAAATGTTTTTCATTATCTAAATCTATGATTTTTAGTTCGGTTGAAAAGTTCTTGTATGGAACAAACTGAGAACCTGAATAGTAACCACTATCCGTAAGATTGATTAAAAATTGTTCCGAATTGTCTTTTGAGCCACTTAAATAATTATAGCCTTCAACTTCCATTACCAAAGATTTTCCTTTGTCAGTTATTGTATCGCTAACATATTTGAAGTTCTTAAATTGTTTGTCCTCATATTCCGCCACATTTGTTGTGTCATTGTACCATTTTCTTCTATAAAACAGTTGTATTTCATCTCCTTTTTTTATTTCAAACTTTGTTGAAGCTTGATAATTGTTTTTAAGACCATCACTAATACTATTATAATTGTCTCCAAATAGTTGTTTTATATAAAATTCACCATTACTATGAACAGCAAGAGTTTTTAGATCTGAAATTAATATTAAGTAAATTTCATTATTTTTTTTATTAAAATATTTTCGTGGAGTTTTTTCTGTTGGAATTAGACTATCTCTTGGTAAATTATTTCGGGTGTCAATAAATTCTATATCAATTGATGTTTTTTTACCAAAAAGGGTCGCAGTTTGTTCCTTGTTAGTTTTATAATTTACATTATGAATTAAGTTTAGTTTATTGTCAAGTAATGTAAAAAATCCGTTTTCAAAAGTTTCGTAATAAATGTTCCTTTCTCTTTTTTGAGAATAATCTGTAAAATCTTCTGTGAGGAATTTTCTATAACTTATATTACTTATTAGAGTGTCTTTTAAATCAGTCCTTGTTTGAAGTCCTATATTTTTATTTACTTTATTAAAATATGTTGCTTTCAAATATATTTTTGAATTCGACAATTCACTTCTCGAACTTTGTCCAAAAGAAAAGCAAGAAATTAATAATGTCAAAATTGTAATTATCTGTTTCATTTTATAGCTTCGATCTAATAATACACATATCTAATTTATATTTGAATTTTATATTAGATATTAATTAGTAAAATTATAAGTAATTGTACCTACTTGTTTTTCTGCAGCGGTATCACTTGGTGTCCATTTTGTTTTTCGAGCAAAGTTTTTAGCTAAAGCAATTAAGCAAGCATCTCCCGTTGTCCCTCTACCATTAGACACTCCAATAGTATTACCAGCTTTATCAACGGTAACCTCAATTACTACTTTTCCAAAAGAATTACATTCGTTACCAACTACAGGTTGACTAATATTTCTTCTTCCAGCTAAACTATAATTGGCACCACCTTTGCCACCACTTCCATTTCCGCCACCTGAGCCAGAACCATTTCCTGCTCCGGTTCCCGTGCCGTTTCCTGTTCCATTTCCACCGCCTGTTCCACCGCCAGAACCACCACCGCCATAGTAGCCGTTGGAATTCGTATTGCCATTTGCGGAACCTTGATTTCCATTAGAATTGCTATTTCCGTCGCCACCTTTATTTTTACCTTTAATCATGTTGCTTAAAGCACTATTGGTCTTTTTTACAGGCGTTTTAGCTGTTTCTACTGGTTTGGTTTCCGTTGGCTTTTTCTCTTTAGGTTTATTTTTTGATTTTGGTGGAGTAGGCACATCGGCACCTACATTATCTTGAGTTAAGATGTCTTCAGGAGTTGATTCTTCTGGTTCTGAAGCTACATCTTTCATATTTACTTCTAAGGTTTCATTTAAATAATCATCACCTTTTCCAAAATCGGTATCGCCATAATTTAGGGTAACGCCACCTCCGCCACCACCTTGTGCAATTAGCATTTGGGTTTTTCCGTAAGGAGGCCAAAATCGCACAAAAAATAGTAAAAGCATAATGCAGACTACAGAATGCGTAGTAATGATAATAGATTTATTTGAATCAGAAAGTGTTGATTTCTTTAAGAAGTGGACTAACAACCAAACAGAACCAATAAAAACAACTAACAATAGCAAGGTGAAATAACCCTGCTCATAGAGTAATTTTAATAATTTTATGATTGATCTCATTTAGGTTTTTTTATAGTAACGATTAAAAGTAATAAAAATTGTTGAAACAAAAAAAACTAGGTTCAAATTAGTTTAAACCTAGTTTTTAATTATTAAGGTATTTTTATACTAATTGTTTTAAAGCAATTTCATAGGCTCTAGCACTAATGTTAGTCTTGCTAGTATTTACATCAAATGTTTTTTGAATGGCTTTTCCTATAATTTCTGAAGCATCCTTAAAAATAGCTTCATCTGTCATTTGTACTTTTTTCTCCATAAAGTAAGCAAAAACTCTTGCCATTCCACAGTTTGAAATAAAATCTGGAATTAAACTTACTTTATTGTCTGTTTCTTCCATAATTGGTCCGTAGAAAATTGCTGCGTCTGCAAAAGGAACGTTAGCACCACACGAAATAACTTCTAAACCATTTGTAATCATATTTTCTACATTGTCTTTAGAAACAATTCTTGAAGCGGCACATGGAGCAAAAATATGTGCGCCAATTTTCCAAATTTTATCATTGATTTCAGCAAATGGAATCATTTGGTCAGAAACCAATTTGTTACCCTCTTTATTTCTGAATAATTCTGTAATTTCTTCAAATGTAAATCCGTTTTCGTTAAGCACACCACCATCTCTGTCAATAATCCCAACTACTTTTGCTCCCATTTTAGCTAAATAAAAAGCGGCTGCAGAACCTACATTTCCAAAACCTTGAACAATGGCTTTTTTTCCTACAACACTTCCGCCATAAATTCCGTAAAAATGCTTCACGGCTTCGGCAACACCATAGCCTGTAATCATATCGGCAACAGTATATTTTTTAGATAAATCTGGAGTAAATTCTCCATTTTCAATTACTTTGATTACACCTTGGCGTAATTGTCCGATTCTATTGATTTTATCTGCTTCGCTTGGTTTAAAATGTCCATTAAAAACGCCTTCTTGAGGATGCCAAACACCACATTCTTCTGTCATAGGGATTACTTCGTGTATTTCATCTACATTTAAATCGCCACCCGTGCCATAATAATTTTTCAATAAAGGAGAAACCGCTTTGTACCAACGCTCTAAAACCCCTTTTTTTCTAGGATCTGCTGGATCGAAATTAATTCCAGATTTAGCGCCACCAATCGCAGGACCAGAAACTGAAAATTTTACTTCCATAGTTTTAGCTAATGAAAGCACTTCGTTTTGATCTAATCCTTTTCTCATTCGGGTACCACCACCTGCGGCGCCACCACGTAATGAATTTATGACCGTCCAACCTTCTGCTTCTGTTTCAGGATCTTTCCAATTGAATACAATTTCTGGTTCTTTATTTTCGAATTTATGTAGTAAATCTTTCATGTTTTGATTTAAGGATTTTGATTTATTTTGCAAATATAATTGTAAAAAATGATTGCGAGAAATTATTAGTTAAAATACTTCGCCTGAGCTATGATTATGTGTAGCACCTGTTACACTTGCTAAAACGTTAATTTCGTTTCGTAATTTTAGCACGCCAAGTAAGGCAAAAATTAAAGCTTCTTTAAATTGTATGGTTTCTTCATCCGGAATAATTACATCAATAGTTGGTAAGTAGTTTTTTATTCTTTCGATTAAAAATTCGTTGTATACGCCACCACCTGTAATTAATAGTCTTCCAGTTTTTTGTTGTAATATTTTGCCAATTTGAAGGGCAATATGCTCTGTAAATGTTCGCATTTTGTCTTCGGTAGAAATAGAATAGCTTTCTAATATTGGTAAAACGGTTTCTTTTACAAATTCAAACCCTAAAGATTTTGGATAGGCTTTTTGATAAAAATCTAACGTATTCAATTCGTCAAATAATGCTGCATTTATATTTCCAGATTCCGAAATTTTACCTTTATTGTCATATTCTAGACCGAAAGTATTGGCATAAAAATTTAAAACGGTATTTACAGGGGAAATGTCAAAAGCAATTCGCTCGTTATTTTTTTCAAAAGAAATATTTGAAAAACCACCTAAATTTAAACAATAATCGAATTCGGAAAATAAAATTTTATCGCCAATTGGAACTAAAGGCGCACCTTGTCCACCAAAAAGTACATCTTGTACTCTAAAATTACAAATTACTTTTTCATTTGTGATTTTTGCAATTTCGGGTAAATTTCCAATCTGAAGGGTGAACCCATTTTCTGGCTGATGCAAGATAGTATGTCCGTGCGAACAAACCGCATCAAGATTTGAAAGGTTGTTTTTGGCAATGAATTCTGAAATAATATTTCCAAGTAAG
Source organism: Flavobacterium sp. (assembly GCF_040402895.1). Classification (GTDB taxonomy): domain Bacteria; phylum Bacteroidota; class Bacteroidia; order Flavobacteriales; family Flavobacteriaceae; genus Flavobacterium. The sequence goes on along the minus strand of NZ_JBBALR010000002.1, from coordinate 333,904 downwards.
TTTGTATATTCAATATTTAACTCTGAAAGCTCAGTCTTACTAAAATGAATTCCATTTTTTAGTTTTGAAATCATTTCATTAGAATAAGAAATAGTAGCACATTCAAATATTTGATAGGACCATTTATTATTATTTATTTCAAAATTTACATGCGCCAAATCTACTCCATCTAATGAAGTGCCTGACATTACGCCGATAACGTTATAGTTGTGCTTAAACATGGGTTAAAAATACAATTTCTTATTGAAAATTTCATATTATTTACCTACATTTGACCGAAATTTTTATGATATATTCAATTAACCTATAGTAAAATAATGGATTTTAAATTAAATGAAGAACAATTAATGATTCAACAAGCGGCAAGAGATTTTGCTGTTACAGAATTATTACCTGGTGTTATTGAAAGAGATGAACATTCAAAATTTCCAACTGAGCAAGTTAAGAAAATGGCGGAACTTGGTTTTATGGGAATGATGGTAGATCCTAAATATGGAGGTGCTGGATTAGATAGCGTTTCTTATGTTTTAGCCATGGAAGAAATTGCTAAAGTGGATGCCTCTGCTGCGGTAATTATGTCTGTAAACAATTCATTAGTTTGTGCTGGTTTAGAAAAATATGGTTCGGAAGAACAAAAAATTAAATATTTAACACCTTTAGCAAAAGGCGATGTTATTGGTGCTTTTTGTTTGTCCGAGCCTGAAGCTGGATCTGATGCGACTTCGCAAAAGACTACTGCAATTGATATGGGTGACCATTATTTATTAAATGGTACTAAAAATTGGATCACAAATGGAGGGACAGCTTCTACTTATTTAGTAATGGCACAAACAGATGTTTCAAAAGGGCATAAAGGAATTAATGTTTTAATTGTAGAAAAAGGGATGCCTGGTTTTGAAGTGGGGCCTAAAGAAAAGAAAATGGGAATTCGTGGTTCGGATACGCATACACTATTATTTAATGATGTAAAAGTCCCAAAAGAAAATAGAATTGGTGAAGATGGTTTTGGTTTTGCCTTTGCCATGTCAACTTTAAATGGAGGTAGAATTGGGATAGCTTCTCAAGCATTAGGAATCGCTCAAGGGGCTTATGAATTAGCATTGAAATATTCACAAGAACGAGTAGCTTTTAAAAAACCTATTTTTCAACATCAAGCCATTGCGTTTAAATTAGCTGACATGCATGTGAAAATTACCTGTGCCAGATTACTAATTCATAAAGCAGCAACTGAAAAAGACTTAGGACAAGATATTGCACATTCGGGTGCTATGGCAAAATTATATGCGTCTGAAATTGCTTTAGAAGTAGCTAATGAAGCGGTTCAAATTCATGGTGGTAATGGTTATGTAAGTGAATATCATGTGGAACGTATGATGCGTGATTCTAAAATTACCCAAATTTATGAAGGTACTTCAGAGATTCAAAGAATTGTAATTTCTAGAGGTTTGGTTTCGTAATATTAAAATATAATTATATAATAAAAAAGGCAGCCAGTTGGTTGCCTTTTTTATTATAACATTTCTAAAGTTCTTTCTAAACTCATTCCGCGGGAACCTTTTATCAATAGAAAACTATTTTCTGTTTTTTGATTTATAAATGCGTCTTTAAAAGATTCAAATGTGTCGTTAAACTGCATGTTTGAATTTATATTTTTATGAGCATAAAAATCTTTTCCTATAAAATAAAAATTAATATCTGTTTGATTGGTACAAAAGTCAATTAGTTTTTGGTGTTCCTCGGAACTTTCTGTACCTAACTCAAACATATCTCCTAAAATAGCGATTTTATTTTGCTCTTGTAATTGAAAGAAATTGGTTAACGCTGCTAGCATACTACTAGGATTTGCATTGTAAGCATCCAATATTATTTTGTTTGAATTTTTTTCTATTAATTGGGAACGATTATTATTTGGAATATAATTTTCTAAACCAAATTTTATTTTTTCATTTGAAACGCCAAAATGTTTACCAATAGTTATTGCTGCATTTATATTATTAGCATTGTATAAACCTATTAAATGAGATTGAATAACGGTGTTGTCAAACTCGATTTTCACCATTGGATTGGTTTCTATATTGGAAATGGAAACAAAATTTTCAGGAGTATTTAAACCAAAAGTAATGCTAGTTATATTTTTTGTTTTTTCATTTTGAATGGCATCATCGGTATTTACAAATGCTGCTTTTTTATTGAATAATAAATACTCGTATAATTCACTTTTACCTTTAATGACACCCTCAGTTCCTCCGAAACCTTCTAAATGCGCTTTTCCGAAATTGGTAATATATCCAAAATCGGGTTGGCAAATACCGCAAAGCATTTCAATTTCTTTTTGATGATTCGCACCCATTTCTACTATGCCTATCTCGGTACTTGCATCAAATGAAAGTAGCGTTAAAGGAACACCAATATGATTGTTTAAATTCCCAACAGTTGCTTTGGTATTATATTTTTGAGAAAGTACAGCGTGGATTAGTTCTTTGGTAGTGGTTTTTCCGTTACTTCCAGTTAACCCAATTATAATGATATTAAGCTGATTTCTATGGTAATTTGCTAAATTTTGTAATGTGTCTAATGTGTTTTCTACTAAAATAAAACGTTCGTCTATTTGGTATTCCACTTCATCAATAATTGCAAATTTGGCACCGTTTTCTAATGCACTTAGCGCAAATTTATTACCGTTAAAGTTGTCGCCTTTAAGCGCTACAAACATATTGTTCGAGTTGATTTTTCTGTTGTCAGTTGCAATACCAGTTGATTGCAAAAAGTAGTTGTAAATTGTTGCTATTTCCATACTGCTAAAATAAAAAAAAGCCCTTTAAATATAAAGGGCTTTTGTATATTATTTAAGAAATATTATTTCTTAACGTTTCCTCTTGGTGTTTTCTTGTTAGATTTTGGTCCAACTTTAGACATGGCACATCTAAATCCGATATAGTCTGTTGCCATATCTTGAGGGAAATATCTTCTTGAAGCTGGATCTAACCAATAGGCTCTATCTCTCCAAGAACCTCCTTTATACACTCTAACATTATCGTCTACTAAAGTAGTTCTGTTGTTAGAATCGTCAAATTTTCTTACTTGATTTCCTGCGCTATCTGCTGAAATTTTGTGTATAGGAGATTTGTACATTCTTTGATTTGGATCATCTTTTTTAGATGCTTCTTCATCAGTTGATCCAAAATCAAAATATCTAGTTGATTGTCTGTCTCCATCTCTATAATTTCTGTTATCAGAAGTAGAGAAGTTTTGTCTTAAATACGTTTCGTTTTCATCAACTGGTACTTGAGCAATAGTTCCTGGGAAATTTCTAGCAATTACTTTTCCGGTACTTAATGTATCGTATTTAATATTTTCACTAGTAACCATTTCTACAGTTCCATCTTCACCAATTTTGTTTTTAGTGTAAACGTTACCTCTAAAGTAGTTAAAATCGTTTCCTTCATCATCAATAATTGGTCTGTAAACATCTTGCACCCATTCTGCAACGTTACCAGCCATATCATATAAACCAAAATCATTTGGAGGATAAGCTTTTACGTAGTTTGTGATATCTGCGCCATCATCTGACCATCCAGCGATTCCACCATAATCTCCTTTTCCTTGTTTAAAGTTAGCCAATTGATCACCTCTTAATTGTCTTTTACCTGAACGAGTATATTGGCCTTTCCAAGGGTATTTTTTTTGTCCTTTGTAAATATTGTATTCTCTGTTTCCAACTAACGCTAAGGCTGCATATTCCCATTCTGCTTCTGTTGGAAGTCTGTATTCTGGTAAAATTATTCCAGAACTTCTTTGTGCATACACATTTTTAGCTTCGGTTGTAGTAGCTGCTCCAGACTTTTTACTTGGGGCTTTTTGTCCCATTTGTTTTTTTAATACAATATCTTCTTTTCCGCCAAAAGTTTTTGAAGGCGAATTGATGTAGGCTTCAGTATCAAAGTTTGAATCTGCTGTTACTTCTGCACTGATTTTATTTCCTTTTTTAAGGTATCCTTCTTTTTCAAGGATATTTTCGTTTACACGATTGGTTCTCCATTCACAAAATTCAGTAGCTTGAATCCAATTTACTCCAACTACTGGATAGTTAGCATAAGCGGGGTGTCTTAAGTAGTTATTTGTCATCGTTTCGTTATAGCCTAAACGATTTCTCCATACTAAAGTATCTGGAATTACACCATTATAAATATTTTTGTAATTGTCTTCTGTAGGAGGGTAAACTGATTTTACCCAATATAAGTATTCTGAATACATCATATTTGTAACTTCTGTTTCATCCATGTAAAAAGACTGAACGTGTTGCTTTGTTGGGCTGTTGTTCCAATCATGCATTACATCATCTTCTACTTTACCCATTGTGAATGTTCCACCTTCAATTGAGGTCATTCCAGGAGGGGTTTCTTGCTTTTTAAATTTAGTATTGTATTGGAAACCACCTTTTTTATCGTTGATTTGCCATCCAGTTGCGCTTGAACCACCTTTAGTGCTTCCGCTTTTGCTACAGCTGGTAAAACCTATTGCTACAGTTAACGCTAGCAACAATTTTAAAGTCATAATTTTAGTAACTTTCATACTTTTGTAGGTAAAAATTTAAGTGTCGCAAGATAGTAATAAACCATTAATATGCAACAAAAAAATAAAAAAAAATTAAACAATAATTTTACTTGATATAGTTTGAAACGAAAAATCGTGTTAAATATTGTATAAAGTTATTTAAAAATTCATTATTTGCAATATTTTAGTTTATTTTGCGTTATTATGTGCATGAAAAAAAAATATTTATTATTTCTACTCGCTACTTTTTTGAGTTTTGCTCAAAACACAAAAGACTTTTCATTGGTATGGAATAATAATGCTCCTTTTATTATAGGTGAGTCAAAGTATAATATACCACAATTTCAATCTGAAAATTTTGAATTTAACGAAACCAAAAAAACAATTACCTATGTTAATAATTTTAAAGTTCCAGGATTGGTTTCGGAAGGCGCTGCCTCAATTGAAAATATCCTATATGAAACCATAGATGAATCAAAATTAAGTGGTTTGGATATTTCCAATATTTCCTCGAAAATTGATTTTAAATCGTTTTCATCTTATGCTAGAAATGACGCCATTCTTTCTTTTACTTTTCATCCAATAATTAAAGACAATTTAGGTTATAAAAGGGTAAAATCTTTTACAATAAATTATTCTATATCTAATTTTAATAGGTCTTTTCAAAACACTACTTCTATTCAAAACTCAGTTTTAGCTTCGGGGTCTTGGCACAGATTTTATGTTGAAAAATCGGGGGTTTACAAACTAAGCAAAAGTTTTCTTCAAAGCATTGGAGTAAATGTGGCAGTAGATCCAAGAACTATTAAAATATATGGTAATGGAGGTAGAATGTTGCCTTTGTTAAATAGTATTACTTATCCGATTGATTTAGAAGAAAATGCCATTCAATTTACAGGTGAAGAAGACGGAGTTTTTAATGAAAATGATTATATTTTGTTTTATGCAGAAGGCGTCGATACTTGGAACGAAGAAAGTTTAACACATGTAAATCAATTTGCAAATAGATCATATTATTATGTAACTACTAATGGTTCGGCTGGAAAAAGAATCCAAGCCTATAACGAGCCCGTGGCTTCATCCACTTTATTTCTTTCAAATTACGATGGCTATCAGTTTCATGAAGTAGATTTGTTTAATGCCGGAAAAATCGGTAGAAGATGGTTTGGTGAAAAATTTGATCTAGATGACAACCAGACTTTTCCATTTGTATTACCAAATTATACCTCAGGTACTCCTGTAAATTTATCTGCGAATTTTGCAGCGGTTTCATTTGTTTCCACTTCATTCAAAGTAAAAGCTAATGCGGTTGAAGTTGGAACCGTTCCAATAAACGCAGCTACGGGATCGGCTTTAGGTTATGAAAACATTCTTAATACTACTTTTATTCCAACTTCAAACGCGGTAACCATCGATGTATCATACATAAATAATGGAGTACCTTCTTCAAAAGGTTATTTAGATTATATTATTTTAAAATACAACGCCGAATTGAAAGGGAATGGCAAACAGTTTTTATTTTCTAATCAATTAGTAAAAACAAATATTGGTGTAGGACAATTTACCATTTCTAATGCTTCAAGTGTAAAAGCGGTTTGGGATGTTACAGACATCTATAATGTTACAAAATTAGATAATACCCAAAATAGTTTGTCTTTTAAATTGACTTTAGGTCAAGATAAAAAGTTTGTTGCTGTTGATTATTCTGATGTTTATTTTCCTTCAAAAGAAACAGAAACTAATGTGGCTAATCAAAATTTAAAAGGCTCCATTTTCAAAAACAATCAAGGTGTTTTTCAAGATATTGATTATTTAATTGTAACTCCAACTAGCTTGGTGACACAAGCTGAAACTTTGGCTAATTTCCATAGAAATAATTCAAATATGAATGTTAAAGTAGTTACGCTACCTTTAATATACAACGAATTTGGAGGTGGAAAACAAGATGTTGCCGCAATTAGAAATTTTGTTAAATACGTATACGATAATGCTTCAAATACAGCTAATAAAGTTAAATATTTAAATTTATTTGGCGATGCATCTTACGATTTTAAAGATAGAATTCGAAACAATACTAATATAGTACCTGTTTTTCATGGTTTTGAAGTGTCTCAATCATTAAATCCAAATAATAGTTCAAATTTTTCTTTATTTTCTTCTTTTATGTCGGATGATTTCTTTGCGCTAATGGATAACAATGAAGGAAATATGCAAGCTTCGGCAGATTTAATGGATCTAGCAGTAGGAAGAATGCTTGTTTCTTCAAATACGCAAGCTTCAGAAATGGTAAACAAAGTAATTGAGTATCATGATGAAAAGTCCTATAAACGATGGCGAAATAACCTAGTGTATTATGCAGACGATCCAGACCCTTTTTTATCGGGGGATTATTTGTTGCAAAAGGATTTGAATGAACTTGCGGATGACGTTTCAGTAGCTAATCCTTTTTTTAATAGCGCTAAAATTTTTACTGATGCCTATGTACAAGAAGTAAGTGCTGGTGGACCAAGGTATCCACAAGCCAAAAAAGCATTTATTGACGCCATCGAATCAGGTGCATTGGTGTTAAATTATTACGGACATGGTAATGAAGAGAGTTTTGCGGTAGAACGTATTTTTGAAAAATCAGATGCACAAGTACTTAACAATAGATATAAATATCCACTGTTTATTACGATCACTTGCGAATTTACCCGTTTTGATGATCCAAATCGTCCAACGGGTGGAGAATATATGTATTGGAATAAAGCTGGTGGTGCTATTTCATTATTAGCAACAACTAGACAAATTAGTCAATCACTCGGTATTGAGTTAAATGAAGAAATTTATAATAATTTGTTCACTATGGAAAACAATTCCTATATTTCCATTGCAGAGTCGCTTCGTCGAGCTAAAATAAATATTGGTGGTTCAAATAAAAGAGTCGTTTTTTATATTGGAGATCCCGCTTTAAAATTAGCAATTCCAAAATCAAAAGTAGTTTTAACAAAAGTAAATGGTGAAGACATAAATACTACAACACTTGCTTTGCAAGCTTTGTCTTTTGCGACATTAACAGGTGAGGTTTTGGATGAGAACAATGCCTTGATTGCCAATTATAATGGTGATTTAGCCGTACAAGTTTATGATAAAAATTTGAGTAGAATAACATTAGATAATGATAATGCTTCATTGCCACCCTATAATCAACCTAAACTAAATTTTGTGAGCTTAGGAGAAGTTATATACAGAGGAAATGCATCTATAGTTAACGGAAAGTTTGAGTTTAGTTTTATCGTACCACAAGATATTCAAATTCCTATCGGAAATGGTAGAGTGAGTTTTTACGCAAAAAGTAATGCTCCAACTTTACAAAATCAAACAGGTTATAACGCTCAAATTAAAGTTGGAGGTGTAAATACAGCAGCTCCATCTGATACAATTCCACCTAAGTTAAAATTATATATGAACGATACGAATTTTGTAAGTGGAGGGATTACAAATGAGTCACCAATTTTTTTAGCTTTTCTTGAAGACGAAAACGGAATCAACACAGCAAGCGGAATTGGGCATGATATTGTTGCTATTTTGGATAATGATGAAAACAATCCTTATAATTTAAATGATTATTACGAAACAGAAACAGATAACTATAAAAAAGGAAAAGTTACCTATCCGTTCCGAGATTTAACCCCGGGTTTACATACTATTTTGTTTAAAGCTTGGGATGTATATAATAATTTAGTTACGGCTGAAATTCAGTTTGTGGTCATTGGTGATGGCGATTTAGAATTACAACATGTTTTAAATTATCCAAATCCGTTTGTAAATTATACCGAATTTTGGTTTAGTCATAATCGCCCTTTTGAACCATTGGATGTACAAGTTCAGATTTTAACCATAACGGGCAAATTGGTAAAAACAATTAATCAAACTATTGTAAATGAAGGGTTTACTTCAAGAGATATTAAATGGGATGGAAAAGATGATTTTGGTGATAAAATCGGTAAAGGCGTATATGTATATAAAGTTACGGTAAAATCGGCAATCACAGGTAAAAAAACAGAAAAAATAGAAAAACTTGTAATCCTATAAAAAAAATGTATATTTGTCAAATCACTATAAAAACTTGCATATTGAAATAAAAATACATCTGAAATAAATAACTATTAACTTAATCAAACAGATGAAAAATCTATTTAAATTCTTATCAATTATCGTAATTGCTCAGTTAACTCATGCACAAGATAGAGTTATTACAACTGCAGTCCCTTTTTTATTAATTGCAGCAGACGCGCGTTCCGCAGGTATGGCCGACATGGGTGTAGCCACTTCTGCCGATGCGTATTCGCAACAATACAACCCGTCAAAATATGCCTTTTCCAAACAAAAGCAAGGGTTTTCTGTAAGTTACACGCCTTATTTGACTAGTATTGCAAACGATATTTCTTTAGGGCAAGTAACATATTTTAATAGATTCAATGAACGTATGGCTTTTTCTGGTAGCTTGCGTTATTTTGGTTTTGGAGAAATTCAATTAGCAGATGATGCAGGAACCCTTTTGTCAACTGTAAATCCTAATGAATTCGCACTTGATGGATCATATTCATTAAAACTTAGTCCAGAATTTGCCATGGGTGTGTCAGGTCGTTACATTCGATCTAATTTAAAAATTGCTAATGCAACTACTGATGTTAAACCTGCAACTACATTTGCAGTTGATGTGTCAGGTATCTATCAATCAGAAGAAGAAGTATATGATAGTTTCAATGGGAAATGGAGAGCTGGTTTTAATTTTCAAAATTTAGGTCCAAAATTATCTTACGATAATGATTTATTAAATGAAAATTTTATTCCAGCTAATATGAGATTGGGAGGAAGTTTTGATTTTATTTTTGATGATTATAATAAAGTTAGTTTAATTGGAGAAACTACAAAATTATTAGTACCAACCCCACAAAACGTTACAGATTTAAATAATGACGGTGATATTGATGCAACTGATAAATCAATTAATAATCAAAATTATAGGAATATAAGCTGGACAAGCGGTATATTTAAATCTTTTGGAGATGCACCAGATGGTTTTTCGGAAGAATTAAAAGAATTTACTTGGGCGTTAGGTGCGGAATATTGGTATCAAGATTCGTTTGCTTTAAGAACGGGTTACTTTAGTGAAAGCGTGGAAAAAGGTGCTAGAAAATACTTAACATTAGGTGCTGGTTTTAAATATAATATTGTTAAAATTGACGTGTCTTATTTGTTCTCAGCTTCTAAAGTTAGAAATCCACTTGAAAACACTTTACGATTTTCTCTATCATTTAATTTTGGAGACGAATACGATGATAATTAATAGAGTATAACATTTAATTAAATCCAAATTCAATTTTTTTTGAATTTGGATTTTTTTTTAAAACAAGTGAAAGTTATTAAAAATCTCTTTTGAAAATAATACGATTAGAAACAAAATTGTTTGTCTTTGAATCGTTTGATGAATTATCAAATTCAGAAAAAAACAATACATAAATTTAATTCTTTAAAAAAAATATTGCCTTTTATGTTTGATAAAACGAATCTATAACGATTTCGTGAGTAAAAAATAAAATAAATTGATTATTTTCTTAATTTAAACAGTAATAAATTTTTAGAATAAAATACGTTGTAGTATTTTTGTGGTTCGTAAAAAAAAATAAATAGTTATATATGAAACCAATTACAAAAGAAGTATATCTAAAATGGTATGAAGACATGCAGTTTTGGAGAAAGTTTGAAGATAAATTAGCAGCCTTATATATACAACAAAAAGTAAGAGGATTTCTTCATTTATACAACGGACAAGAAGCCGTTTTAGCAGGTGCATTACACGCTATGGAATTAGGCGGAAAAGATAAAATGATTACCGCTTATAGAAACCACGTGCAGCCAATTGGTATGGGTGTAGATCCAAAAGCAGTTATGGCAGAATTATTAGGTAAAGTTACTGGTACTTCAAAAGGTATGGGTGGTTCTATGCATATTTTTTCTAAAGAACATGGTTTTTATGGAGGTCATGGAATTGTTGGTGCTCAAATTCCTGTTGGTGCAGGTATGGCTTTCGCCGATAAATATTTTGAAACCGGCGGTGTAACATTGACTTATTTTGGAGATGGAGCAGCACGCCAAGGGTCATTACATGAAGCATTTAACATGGCTATGTTGTGGAAGTTACCGGTTGTTTTTATTTGTGAAAATAACGGATATGCTATGGGAACTTCAGTAGAAAGAACTGCCAATCATACAGATATCTGGAAGTTAGGTTTAGGATACGAAATGCCTTGCGGACCTGTAGATGCGATGAATCCTGTAAAAGTAGCCGAGGCTATGCATGAAGCTATGGAACGTGCTAGAAGAGGGGAAGGTCCTACCTTTTTAGAGATGAAAACGTATAGATACAGAGGACATTCTATGTCTGATGCACAACACTATAGAACTAAAGATGAAGTAGAAGAATACAGAAAAATTGATCCAATTACACAGGTTTTAGATATTATTAAAGAGAAAAAGTACGCTACGGAAGCAGAAATTGAAGTAATTGATCAAAGAGTAAATAATTTAGTAGATGAATGCGAAAAATTCGCTGAAGAGTCTCCATTTCCAGAAGCACAACAATTATATGATGTGGTTTACGAACAAGAAAATTATCCATTTATTCCTCACAGACTATAAATTATGGCAACAGTAATTACAATGCCCCGTTTAAGTGATACCATGACAGATGGCGTGGTAGCCACTTGGTTGAAAAAAGTGGGTGACACAATAAAAACAGGTGAAATTTTAGCAGAAATAGAAACGGATAAAGCCACTATGGAATTTGAATCATTCTATGATGGGGTTTTATTACATATTGGTATTCAAGAAGGCGAATCTGCTCCGGTAGATTCATTATTAGCCATTGTTGGAAAAAAAGGTGAAGATATTTCTGGATTAATAAATGGAAACCTTACAACTCCAGTAGTTGAAGAAGTTAAATCAGAAGCATCTGTTGCAACTCAAACAAAATCAGAGATTCCTGCAGGTGTAAAAGTAGTAACTATGCCTCGTTTGTCTGATACTATGACAACGGGTACGGTAGCGACTTGGTTGAAAAAAGTAGGTGATACCGTTAAAGAAGGTGATATCTTAGCTGAAATTGAAACAGATAAAGCTACAATGGAATTTGAATCTTTCAATTCAGGTACTTTATTATATATTGGTGTTGAAGAGGGTGGAACCGCTCCAGTAGATACAATTTTAGCAATCTTAGGACCAGCTGGAACAGATGTTACAGGTATAGCTGCTAGCTTTACAGTTGGTGGAACAGTTGAAACTCCAAAAGAGGAAGTTGTTAAACAAGACACTAACCCAACACCCAATATCCAACACGCAACAACCTATACAAATGACAGAATTTTCGCATCTCCTTTAGCTAAAAAAATGGCGCAGGACAAAGGGGTGAATTTATCTCAAGTTAGAGGTACCGGTGAAAATGGAAGAATTACAAAATCAGATGTAGAAAACTTTACTCCATCAGCTGCTAGTACTCCGGTTCAAGCCGTTTCAGATGCAACTAATGCAGTTTCAGCTGTGAAACCTTTTGTTCCAGCTGGAGAAATGTTCCAAGAAGAAATTAAAAACTCGCAAATGCGTAAAACCATTGCGAGACGTTTATCAGAATCTAAATTTACAGCACCGCATTATTATTTAACAATTGAGTTAGACATGGATAATGCGATTGCTTCAAGAAATATGATTAATAGCTTGCCAGAAACCAAAGTATCTTTTAACGATATGGTTATCAAGGCTTCTGCTATGGCATTGAAAAAACATCCACAAGTAAATTCACAATGGAGAGAAGATGCTATGGTAATTAATCATCATGTAAATATTGGTGTGGCTGTGGCTGTTGAAGATGGTTTAATGGTTCCAGTATTAAAATTTACAGATCAAATGAGTTTAACTCAAATTGGTGTAAGTGTAAAAGATTTAGCAGGAAAAGCGAAATCAAAGAAAATTCAACCAGCCGAAATGGAGGGAAGTACCTTTACCATTTCTAACTTAGGAATGTTTGGAATTCAATCCTTTACTTCAATAATTAATCAACCCAATTCAGCTATTTTATCTGTAGGAGCTATTATTGAAAAACCAGTAGTTAAAAATGGACAAATTGTAGTGGGTAACACCATGACAGTAACTTTAGCTTGCGATCATAGAACGGTAGATGGGGCTACAGGCGCTAAGTTTTTACAGACTTTTAAAGCGTTTATGGAAAATCCGGTTACAATGCTAGCCTAATTTTTTTTATAAAATTTATACATACAATTCCCGTCTTGTGAAAATTCTTGACGGGATTTTTGGTTATTAGTAGCTTTATTATTAGTTTTAAAAAAAGGTAAATTATGTCAACGAAACCAGCAATACTAATTATCGGAGCAGGAATTTCAGGATTAACTGCTGCAGTTTACTTACACCAAAAAGGGTACAAGGTTCAAATTTTAGAAGCAGCTGATAGAGCTGGTGGTCGTATTAAAACCGATAAAATAAATGGATTTTTATTAGATAGAGGTTTTCAAGTATTTCTAACAGAGTACCCTGAAGCTAAGGCTCTATTAAATTACGAAAAATTAGCTTTGAAAAAATTTCTTCCCGGGGCTACTGTATTATACGATGAGGGTAAGTTTGAAATTGCAGATCCTTTCAGACGGCCATCAGCATTTTTATCTACACTTTTTGCTCCTGTGGGTACTTTAAAAGACAAATTGAATACTTTCTTTTTGAAAAAGAAGTTAGTACAAAATACACTTCCTAAAATTTTTGAACAATCAGAGATTGAAACGGAAACCAAATTAAAAGAATATGGTTTTAGTGAGAAAATGATCGAAAGATTTTACAAACCTTTTTTCTCAGGTATTTTTTTAGAAAACGACTTAAAAACATCTAGCAACATGTTCGATTTTGTAATGAAAATGTTTTCCGAAGGAGATGCCGCAGTGCCAGAATTAGGTATGGAAGAAATTCCTAAACAGCTGGTTCAGTTACTTCCAAATGATTGTATTTTTTATAATCATAAAGTCGAAACGATTAAAAAAAATTCCATTCATTGCGAAAATGGCACTACGTTTTTAACAGATAAAATAATTATTGCCACCGAAGCTATAGGTTTAGCAAAAGACTATATTTCTGTAAGCAAGCAAAATTTTCATCAAGTTACTAATGTATATTTTGAGGCCAAATATGCACCTACAAAAAAAGCAGTGGTAATTTTAAATGCTGCGACTACTAAAAAATGGGTAACTAACTTTACTGTTATGTCTAATGTATCAGCTAAATATGCTCCAAAAGGAAAGGTTTTGATTTCTATTTCCTTAAATGGAATACCAACGGACGACGACATTACATTGTCACAAAACATGAAAAATGAATTAAAAAAATGGTTAGGCAATCAAGTTGAAGATTGGAACCTGTTAAAAGCGTATCGTATCAAATATGCTTTACCTAATCAAGATAGTGTTCTCGATGAATTGAGTAGTTCACAAATGAAAATAAATGAAAATCTATTTATTTGTGGAGATCATTTATTAAATGGGTCCATAAATGCCGCAATGAAATCTGGCCGATTATTAGCGGATTATATTCAAGAACATTACAAATAATTAGTTATTTTTGCTTTACTAGAATGGGGTTAATTTACCTTAGGAAAAAAAAATAAACTCACAATAACGAAAATAATGCAAAATAAAAACATAATAATAACAGGTACTTCTAGAGGAATCGGATATCAAATGGCCTTACAGTTTGCTAATGCGGGTCATCAAGTTTTAGCCATTTCTCGTAAAACACCTCAACTTTTAATTGAACACAAAAATATTACGTGTTTATCAATTGATATTTCAGATGAAAATCAGTTGCTACAAATACACAAGTTTATATCAAAAACTTGGCAAAAAGTAGATGTTCTAATTCATAACGCAGGGAGTTTACTGCATAAAAATTTCACTGAAATTACTTCACAAGAATTTCAAAATATATATAAAGTAAATGTTTTTGCTGTTGCAGAATTAACTAAAATATGTATTCCATTTATGGAAAAAGGGAGCCATGTTCTTACTATAAGTTCTATGGGAGGCATACAAGGAAGTATGAAATTCGCAGGACTTTCAGCTTACAGTTCAAGTAAGGGAGCCGTTATCACCTTGTCGGAATTATTAGCTGAGGAATACAAAGAAAGAGGAATTGCATTTAATGTTTTAGCTTTGGGCGCTGTCAATACAGAAATGTTACAAGAAGCTTTTCCGGGTTATGAGGCACCACTTTCTGCAACTGAAATGGCAGATTATATATTTAATTTTGCCCTTACGGGAAATAAGTATTATAATGGTAAAGTACTACAGGTAAGTGCATCAACACCTTAAAACCTATTTGTTTGAACGTATTACAAAAATATTTACCCGAACATGCCGTGGAACCCGTTTTTGAATTGATAAAAGCGAATCATGTGCATTTAAAAATTGTAAATGAACGAAATACACGTCATGGTGACTATCGGAGACATCCTGACGGTTTTCATCAAATCACGGTTAATGCCAATTTGAATAAATACCGATTTTTAATGACGTTAATTCATGAAATCGCTCATTTGGTTGCCTTTGAAAAATATGGTAGAAATATTTTACCACATGGAACCGAATGGAAAATAACCTTTCAACATTTAATGATTCCGTTTATTCGTCCGGAAATATTTCCGCAACGAATTTTACCATTAATGGCAAGACATTTTAGAAATCCAAAGGCAAGTTCAGATACAGATGCTACTTTGTCTTTAGCTTTAAAACAATTTGATGAAAGAAATACAGAGAATAATTATATCTTTGAAATTCCATACGGTAGTACATTTAGAATAAAAAACGGAAAAGTTTTTAAAAAAATTGCCTTGCGTGTGAAACGATATGAATGTTTAGAAATAAGTTCAGGAAGATTGTTCTTATTTCAACCTAATGCAGAAGTTGAAGTGATTTCAAATTAAAGAAATTCAATAAAAATGAATAAAAATTATTATGCCATTTTAATGGCTGGTGGAGTTGGTTCTAGATTTTGGCCAGTTAGTACAGCTGAATATCCAAAGCAATTTCACGACATGTTAGGAACGGGAGAAACCTTAATTCAGAAGACATTTAGTCGCCTAGCGCAAATTATCCCAAAAGAGAATATTTTAATATTAACCAATGAAAGTTATAATGCTATTGTTTTAGAACAACTTCCTTCCGTAAAACAAGAACAAGTTATTTTAGAGCCAGCCATGCGAAATACCGCTCCTTGTATTTTGTATGCTTCGTTAAAAATAAAAAAACAAAATCCAAATGCCTTAATTTTAGTTGCGCCAAGTGATCATTGGATTGAAGACGAAATGCAATTTGCTGCAAATTTAAAACAATCTTTTTATCATTGTGAAACGCAAGATACTTTAATGACATTAGGAATTTTACCTACTTTTCCAAATACAGGATATGGCTACATTGAGTATGATAAATTAGATTCTAGAATAATAAAAAAAGTAGTTCAATTTAGAGAAAAACCGGATTATAAAACTGCACAAAAATTTATTCAAAGTAGAAATTTTCTTTGGAATGCTGGTATATTTATTTGGAGTGTAGCTTCAATAACCAAGGCTTTTGAAAGTTTTCAACCCAAAATGTATGCAGATTTCTTAAAAGGATGGGATAGCTATAATACACCAAATGAAAAAATGTTTATCGCTGAAAATTATCCGTTAGCTGAAAATATTTCTATTGATTATGCTATTTTAGAGAAAGCACCAAATGTTTTTGTTTTAGCAGCAACTTTTGATTGGAATGATTTAGGAACTTGGGGTTCTCTATACGATAAATTAGATAAGGATGAATCTAATAACGCTATTGTAAATGCTACGGTTTATTTAGAAAACGCTTCACATAACATTATTAGAACAGAAGTGAAAAAATTAGTAGTTATTGATGGTTTAAAAGATTATATTATTGTTGATAAAGAAAATGTGCTTTTTATTTATCCAAAATCAAAAGAACAAGACATAAAAAAAATAGTTGGAAAATTAAATTTATAAAAAAAAGCTTCAGATTATTCTGAAGCTTTTTTATAAAGGTTATTCTTTGGTATCAACTATAGGTTTATTTGGAGTGGCTTTTTTAATTGCCGCTTTTTTAACTGGGGCTTTTTTAACTGGGGCTTTTTTCACAGCTACTTTTTTTGTAGTACTTTTTTCTGTGGTTTCTTTTTGTGTAGCACTTTTTAGAGGTGCTTTTTTTACAGGCGCTTTTTTTGTTTTAGGCTTTACTGCTTTTGGTTCAATATTTTCTGTAATATTTTTATTTATTTCAACAGCTTTTTCAGACTTGTGCTCTGAAATTTCTGATTTTTTTTCAATAGTATTTTCTGAAGTTTGTTTAGCTTTTCCAAATAATGAGCTAAAAAAATTTAATAATCCCATAATAATTTAGTTTTAAGTTTCGCCAAAGATAAGTAATTGGAAATCAATACACAAAATAAAATTTTCACAAATTTTTAGTTGTTTTATATTTTTAGTTTAAATTTTTGTTGAAAACCAAGATTCTAACTTTCTCCATATCAATCAATTTTCTATATTTGTAAAAAACAGTTTTATGTTGTCATTAAATGTAAAGAACGAAACCTCACGATTAAGAGTAGTTGTACTTGGAACAGCTATTAGCAATGGGCCAACACCTACGATTGAAGAAGCTTATGATCCAAAATCATTAGAACATATCAAGGCAGGAACGTACCCCATTGAAGCTGATATGGTTGCTGAGATGGAAGCTTTTAATATGGTTTTTCAAAAATATGATGTAAAAGTTTATCGTCCTGAAATTATTGAAAATTACAATCAAATTTTTTCAAGAGATATTGGTTTTGTAATAGAAGATGTTTTTATTAAAGCCAATATTTTACCCGATAGAGAAAGAGAATTAGAGGCTATTCAATACATAATTGATAAAATTGATCCTAATAAAGTAGTCCGTCCACCAGAGGATGTTCATATAGAAGGCGGCGATGTAATGCCTTGGAATGACTACATTTTTATTGGTACTTATAAAGGTTCAGATTATAAAGATTATATTACAGCCAGAACTAATTTGAAGGGAGTTGCTTACATACAAAATTTGTTTCCTAATAAAAAAGTAAAAGCTTTTGATTTGGTAAAATCTAAAATAGAACCAAGAGATAATGCTTTACATTTAGATTGTTGTTTTCAGCCAATCGGAACTGATAAAGGGATAATTTACAAAAGTGGTTTCCGTGAGGAAGCGGATTATATGTTTTTAGTAAATTTGTTTGGTAAAGATAATTTGTTTCATATCGAAAGAGAGGAAATGTATCATATGAACTCCAATATTTTTTCAATAGCTCCAGATGTAATTGTATCTGAGAAAAATTTCACAAGATTAAATACTTGGTTACGCAAAAACGGTTTTACAGTTGAAGAAATTCCTTATGCCGAAATTTCAAAACAAGAAGGTCTATTACGATGTTCTACTTTACCATTAATTAGAGATTAAGAATCTTATAACAAAACAAATTATGAAACAAACTACCAACACCATAGTAATGATTCGTCCTGTGGCGTTTCGTATGAACGAACAAACTGCTGTAAATAACTATTATCAAAAAGTTTTAGATGATATAACGCCAGAAACGGTAAATTTTAAAGCAGTGCAGGAGTTTGATGCCTTTGTTGAAAAATTAAAAAGTGTAGGTATACATGTAATTGTAATTCAAGACAAGAAAGAACCTGACACACCTGATAGTATTTTTCCAAACAACTGGATTTCTTTTCATGAAACTGGCGATGTAGCTTTATATCCAATGTTTGCAGAAAACAGAAGATTAGAACGAAGAGAAGATGTTTTAGATGTTTTAGAAGATAAAGGTTTTGAAATAACTGAAATTATGGATTATACTTCTGCAGAAGAAGATAATGTGTTTTTAGAAGGAACAGGAAGTTTGGTTTTAGATAGAGAATTTAATAAAGCGTATTGTGCACTTTCTCCAAGAGCTGACGAAGAATTATTTATCGAATTTTGTGAAGATTTTGATATGTCACCCATTATTTTTGAAGCCTTTCAAACCGTAAATGGCGAAAGAAAAGCGATCTATCATACCAATGTAATGATGTGTATTGCGGAAACGTTTGCCGTAATTTGTGCCGATTGTATAGATGATAAAAAAGAACGTAAAATGGTTTTAGAAAACCTTAAAGCAGACGGTAAAGAAATTATTTTAATAACAGAAAAACAAGTAAATAATTTTGCAGGAAATATGTTACAAGTTCGTGGTGCAGCTGATAAACGATATTTGGTAACGAGCAATTCAGCATATCAAAGTTTAACAAAAGCACAAATAGATAAAATTGAAAAACATTGTGAAATTTTACACGCTAGTTTAGATGTTATTGAAGCGTGCGGAGGCGGAAGTGCTCGTTGTATGATGGCTGAGGTTTTCTTACCGAAAGTAGAATAAATATAAATGGTTAAATGCTTAAATTCTAAATTTCAACACTATTCAGTTGGAATTTGGAATTTTTATTTTTGGAATATTCTAAATTTATATTCCTCTAATGATACTTAAAACAGCGCTAATAATATATTGAATTCCTATGGCAATAGTTAAAAATCCGATGATTCTTGATATCGCAACAATTCCTGATGAGCCTAATATTTTTGCTAAATAATGCGCACTTCGTAATACCAAATAAATTAATATAGCTACAGCTAAAATGGCAAAACATGAAAATAAAATTTCCGATGAGGAAATAGAAGCATCTGTTTCTGTCAATTCTTGATAATATGCTATTAATAAAGAAATAGATCCAGGGCCAGCAAGCATGGGCATTGCTAAAGGCGTAAGTGCAATATTTTGACGCATTTCCACTTCTTTTTGTACCTTTTTATTAATTCCTTTGTTTTTGCTAAAGTTTCCATTTAATAAAGAAAATCCTGAACTGGCAATAATAATTCCACCAGCAATTCGTAAAGCAGTAATGGTAATTCCAAAAAAAGACAATACATACTGCCCAACAAAAAACGAAATAAGTAAAATTACAAATACATTAATTGAAGTGATTAAAGAGGTTCTTGATCGTTCCGAAGAAGAATATCCTTGCGTTAATCCTACAAAAATAGGCACAGTTCCAATAGGATTTAAAACAGAAAATAAGGCGGCAAATAAATAAATAAAAATGTCCATAGTTTTTTTGCAAATATATCACGTTGCTCAAAGATAGAATTTATAATATAATTATTTAAATGTAAATTAAAAAACATTTTGTAAATTAGTTCAACTAAAAACCCAATAGATGAAAACACTTGTTATAGGAGCTACAACAAATAAAGATAGATATGCTTATAAAGCCATACAAAGTTTAATAAATAAATCACATCAAGTAGTTGCTATTGGTGCTAAAGAGGGCATGGCTTTAGATGTTAATATTGAAACAATAAAATTTCCATTTACTGGTGTGGATACCGTTACATTATATTTAAATCCAAAGAATCAAGAAGAATATTATGACTATATTATTTCATTAAAGCCAAGACGTGTAATATTCAATCCAGGAACTGAAAACCCAGAATTTTATGAAATATTAAAACAAAATAATATCGAATTTGAAGTAGCTTGCACGTTGGTTTTATTAGCTACAAATCAGTATTAATTTTATCTTTTTTACTTATTAAGTATAATCCAATAAAAGTAATCATACCATTTACAATTATTAGTTCTTCGGCAAAAACATATGGAATTAATTTTGGTGCTTCCGCATCAATTCCAGAATTTGCACTAATTAAAAAGGTTATAGCAGGCGATAACAAACAAATAAATGGCACCAATTTATCTTTTACAGAACGGTTTTTGACTAAAATTCCAAAAGCAAATAAACCTAAAAGTGGCCCATAGGTATAGGATGCAACTTTAAAAATTAGTTTAACAACGGATTGATTAGTTAACGAATTAAAAATTAAAATCACTATAAATAGGGCTAACGAAAATCCAATATGGACTAAATGTCTAGTTTTTACAGTATTTTTTGTTTCTTCTTTTTTCTCCATTCCTAAAAAATCTATACAAAATGAAGTTGTTAATGCGGTTAATGCAGAATCTGTTGTGGCAAAAGTGGCTGCGGTTAATCCTAATAAAAACACCACTGCTGGCACTAAAGCAAAATGATTGAATGCAATTTCAGGAAATAATAAATCGGTTCTCACAGCATCATTTAGTGTAGGAACTGGAATTTTGTTTTTAGCCGCAAATAAATATAATAATGCACCAACACTCAAGAAAAACAAATTGATGATTACAAATATCCCGGTAAACGTAAACATATTTTTTTGAGCTTCTTTAATATTTTTGCAGCTTAAATTTTTCTGCATTAGGTCCTGATCTAAACCAACCATGGCAATAGTTACAAAAACTCCTCCTAAAATTTGTTTTACAAAATGTTGCCCGGAACCAATAAAATCTTCAAAAAAGAAAATTTTTGAATATTCTGAGGCATCAATTACTGCAATAGCCTCACTAAATCGAAGGTTTAAACTATCGCAAACAAAATAAATGGTAAAAAAAACGGAACTTACTAAGAATAAGGTTTGTAAAGTGTCTGTAATAATAATTGTTTTTAATCCGCCTTTGTATGTATATGCAAAAATTAATCCTAGACTAATCAAAACAGTCGCCCAGAAGGGGATCCCATAGGTATTGAAAACAAAATGCTGCAAAACTAAAACTACTAAATACAATCTAAAAGCCGAACCGATTGTTCTACTTAATAAAAATATAAAAGAAGCCGTTTTATAACTAAAATACCCCAAGCGCTGTTCAATATAGGTATAAATTGAAGTTAAATTAAGTTTGTAATATAAAGGTAATAATACTGTGGCTACAATAATAAATCCAATGGCATTCCCTAATATAAATTGAAAATAAGCAAATTGATTGGCCGCTACAGCGCCAGGAACAGAAATAAAGGTAACACCTGAAAGTGCCGTCCCAATCATTCCAAAAGCTACTAAATACCATGGCGATTTACTATTTGCCTTAAAAAAAGTATCGTTACTACTTCCTGATTTTTTGTTCATGAAATAGGAAATTCCAAACAGAACAATGAAATACGAAACAAAAAATAGTAGAATTGTTATTGGTTGCATAATTTTTTTTACAAAAATAACAGAATAATCTTTATACTTGTTATTTTTATAAAAATTAGCACAAAATAAAATCTTAAAAAACCTATTTGTATTTATGCAAATAGGTTTTTTCTTTTTAATATATTTGCAAAATGGAATTTTCGTCAAAGTTATTGGAAAATGCAGTTAATGAAGTAGCAATGTTACCGGGTATTGGTAAACGAACGGCTATGCGATTGGTATTGCATTTGCTAAAACAACCTGCAAATCAAACGCAATTATTGACAGATGGACTAACTAAAATGCGAAATGAAATTATTTATTGTCAAAATTGTCATAATATTTCTGATTTTGCAGTTTGTGAAATTTGCAATAATCCATCAAGAGACCATTCAATAATTTGTGTAGTTGAAGACGTTAGAGACGTTATGGCTATTGAAAATACTAGAATGTATAAAGGAATTTATCATGTTTTAGGTGGAAAGATATCACCAATTGAAGGTATTTCACCTAGCCAATTAAATATTAATTCTTTAGTTGAAAAAGTAAAGGAGCAAAAAGTTATAGAAATTATTTTTGCGTTGAGTTCCACTATGGAAGGTGATACTACAAATTTTTATATCTTTAAGCAAATTAAACCATTTTCAATAAATGTGTCAACAATTGCTAGAGGTATTTCTGTTGGTGACGAATTAGAATATGCAGATGAAGTTACGTTAGGAAGAAGTTTATTACAAAGAATTCCTTTTGAATCTTCTATGAAATCTATTTAGGGTTTCTAACAAAAAATATAGTTAAAGATAAACATAATTATAAGATGATTAAAAATATTTGTTGTATTGGTGCAGGTTATGTTGGTGGTCCAACTATGGCCGTAATTGCTCAAAAATGTCCACATATTAAGGTGACTGTTGTAGATTTAAATCAGGATAGAATTAATGCTTGGAACAATGAAGATGTATGTTTATTACCTATTTATGAACCCGGTTTAGATGCGGTTGTAAAAGAGGCAAGAGGAAGAAATTTATTCTTTTCCACTGAAGTAGATCAAGCAATTTATGAAGCAGAATTAATTTTTATTTCAGTAAATACACCCACCAAAACCTATGGAGTAGGAAAAGGCATGGCTGCAGATTTAAAGTATATCGAATTATGTGCCAGACAAATTGCTCGTGTAGCAAAAACAGATAAAATTGTTGTTGAAAAATCGACGTTACCAGTTCGAACAGCCCAAGCCATAAAAGATATTTTAGATAATACAGGAAACGGTGTAGACTTTCAAATTTTGTCGAATCCTGAATTTTTAGCAGAAGGAACAGCAATTGAAGATTTGTTTGCTCCAGATAGAGTGTTAATTGGAGGAGATAGTACAGTTGAAGGCCAAGAAGCCATTCGTAAATTGGTTGAGGTGTATGCAAATTGGGTAAACAAAGATCTTATTTTAACAACAAATGTTTGGTCATCCGAATTATCAAAATTAACAGCAAATGCTTTTTTAGCGCAGCGTGTTTCCTCAATTAACGCGATGAGTGAATTGTGCGAAAAAACAGGTGCCGACGTAAATGAAGTAGCAAAAGCCATTGGTTTAGATAGTCGAATTGGCTCAAAATTTCTAAAATCATCTGTAGGTTTTGGTGGATCTTGTTTTCAGAAAGATATTTTAAACTTAGTGTATATCGCTAAATCCTATGGATTAAATGAAGTTGCCGATTATTGGGAGCAAGTAATCATTATGAATGACCATCAAAAGCGACGTTTTTCTAATAATATTATAAGTACCTTGTATAATACTGTTTCTGGAAAAAAAATAGCTTTTTTAGGTTGGGCCTTTAAAAAAGATACCAATGATACTCGTGAATCTGCTGCTATTTATGTGGCAAATGATTTAATAAGTGAACGTGCAAATATTGCCGTTTTTGATCCGAAAGTTGAAGAAAATCAAATTCTTTCGGATTTAAATTATTTAGAATCTCGTTCAGAAGAAGAAAATAATAAGTACATTTCAGTAGAAAAAAATGGTTACGACGCATGTAAAAATGCTCATGCCATTGCTATTTTAACAGAATGGGATGAGTTTAAAACTTACGATTGGCAAAAAATATATGATAATATGTTGAAGCCTGCTTTTGTTTTTGATGGAAGAAATGTATTAAATAAAACAGAATTAGAAAAAATTGGATTCATTTATCAAGCAATTGGGTCCTAAAATATGCTTTTTTATTCCCTTCATTTTGCTGTTTTTTACCAATAATTTTTATTTTATATTGGTTTGTTTTCAATAAAAATAAATCATGGTAAAATAGTTTATTAATATAGCAAGTTATTATTTTTATGCTTGTTTGGATTGGCGTTTTTTTTATTATTACTTTTTTTTTCTAAATTTTTGGTTTTCTCTTAAGGCCTACTAATCAACATTTTTATACCAAAATTTGACCGTTTCTGTATCTTAATAAAAAGTTAATTACTTGATTTTCAGAAAAATAATAAAAAAAGTTATATCTTTGTCAAGTTAATTCAATTGGAGTGGTATGATTTATGTCAATCAAACACAATGTAAAAAATGATTTTTTTTACCCTTTTGAGAAATAAATTTACATGAGAAAAGACATTTTTTATTTTGGAGTTGCCCTTGCATTTATTGTAATAATTAGCTCTGGTTTTAGTGCATTTAAAGAGGAATCTGTAACAGGATTTCATATCGATGATTCGGAAGTTTACGAGTATCGAGTACCTTCAAAAGACGAATCGGTCAAGTTGAATTTTTCTATACCTTATTCAGGAAATACTTTTATCGGATTCACACAAGCTATAGGTGTAAAAGAATCTGCTGGTATTTACACTTTGGTTAATCCTTATGGTTATATGGGGAAATATCAATTCGGAAAAAGCACTTTAAGACACATTGGTGTTTACAACTTCAAAAACTTTCTTAATAATCCTATCTTACAAGAAAACGCTTTTTATGCCTTATTGTGCATAAATAAATGGGAGTTAAGAAAAGAAATTAAAAATTATTCGGGTAGAATAATTAATGGAATCAAAATTACAGAATCGGGATTGTTAGCGGCAGCACATTTATCAGGTGCAAGTTCAGTAAAAGCTTATCTTAGAAGTAATGGAAAAAATGGTTTTAAAGACGGATTTGGAACTTCTTTAAGATCTTACATTAAAAAATTTAATGGATATGATACTTCTAACGTAATATCAAATAGATTCGCAAAGGTAACTGATTAATTTTTTTGAATAATAAAAATACAAGGTCGATTATGTAAATCGACCTTTTGTTTTTTCCAGTCGTTCACCGTTTTTGTTTTTATATATTCTGTCGGTAGCGTAACATCGCATGCTATACATAAATTAGTTTGCGGATGAAGTGTGGTTAAAATATCTTCTAAGAATTTATTATTTCTATACGGCGTTTCCATAAAAAGTTGCGCCTGATTTTTTTCTTGAGACCATTTCTCTAAATTTCTCAAGGCACTTTTCTTTTCGTTTTTATCAATAGGTAAGTAGCCAGTAAAAGCAAAATTTTGACCGTTCATGCCGCTAGCCATTAATGCTAAAAGAATAGAACTTGGTCCTACTAATGGGACTACTTGAATTCCTTTTTCGTGAGCTAATTTCACAATCACAGCTCCTGGATCAGCAACTCCAGGGCATCCGGCTTCACTCATTACACCCATACTTATACCGTTTAATAGCGGTTGAATCATCTCATTATGTTCGCTAACTTCAGTATGTTTGTTTAAGGACCATAATTGTAAACTAGGTTGCGATTTATCTGGGCAAATTGCTTTGATACATTTTCTAGCCGTTTTTTCATTCTCAACTATATAATTATCTAAAAGTTCAATACATCTTCTAATGGTTTGTGGTAAAACGTCGTTAGGATCAACTGATACTTCACCAGGATTGGATAAAGTACAAGGGATTAAATATAATTTACCATATGTTGAAGTTGAATTCATTGTATATTTTTTAGTAAAGAAAATGAGTTTAAATAAAACTAATTTGATTTAATTTTTGAAGCAATTATGGTACATACTTCTTCTAATAAATGAAAGACATGTTCAAAATCTTCCATTTCACCGTAATATGGATCCGGTACTTCAAAATTATTGTTTGTGTGTAATTCTTTTAAAATTACTTTTACTTTTTGTTTGGATTTTTCATCAGGTGCTAAATCAATTACATTTCTGTAATTTGAGGTATCCATTACATAAATATAATCAAAAGTTTCAAAATCAGATTTCGTAATTTGTCTACACTTTTGTTGGCTTATGTCTATGCCGAATTTTTTTGCAGTTAAAATAGAACGTTTGTCTGGCGCCGCACCAATATGATAATTAGCCGTTCCGGCACTATCAATAAAATAATCTTGTTTTGGGAGTTTTGATTGTAAAATACCTTCTGCTAACGGTGAACGACATATATTGCCTAAACAAACCATTAAAACCTTGGTGGGCATTTTATATACTCAGCTTTTTGTTAATGTCTTCCACAAACTTTTTAAATTGTTTGTCGGTAGCCACTAAATTGTCAACTGTTTTTACAGCATGCAATACGGTTGCATGGTCTCTATCGCCAATTTGTGAACCAATATTTGCCAATGATGCTTTTGTGAATTTTTTAGAAAAATACATAGCTAATTGACGCGCTTGAACAATGTGACGTTTTCTGGTTTTCGATTTTAAAGTTTCTGTATCTAATTGGAAATAATCGGAAACCACTTTTTGGATATAGTCAATAGATATTTCACGTTTGATATTTTTCACAAACTTCTCTACAACTTGCTTAGCTAGTTCTATGTTAATCTCACGTTTGTTAAATGAAGATTGTGCAATTAATGAAATAATAGCCCCTTCTAATTCTCTTACGTTTGATTTAATATGTTTTGCTACGTATTCTAAAATTTCATCCGGCATTTCAACACCATCACGGTATAAGATATTTCTTAAAATAGAAATTCTTGTTTCATAATCGGGTTGGTGTAATTCAGCAGACAATCCCCATTTGAAACGAGATAATAAGCGTTGCTCAATATCTTGCATGTCTACAGGTGCTTTGTCTGAAGTTAAAATGACTTGTTTGCCGTTTTGGTGTAGGTAATTGAAAATATGAAAAAATACATCTTGTGTTCCCGCTTTTCCAGATAAAAATTGGACATCGTCAATAATTAATACATCAATAAGTTGGTAGAAGTGAATGAAATCATTTCTAGTATTTTTCTTTACAGATTCGATATATTGTTGCGTGAAAATTTCAGCAGAAATATATAAAACGGTTTTCTCAGGGAATTTATCTTTAATTTCAACTCCAATTGCGTGTGCTAAATGCGTTTTTCCTAAACCAACGCCACCAAAAATTAATAATGGATTAAATGATGTACCACCTGGTTTATTAGCTACAGCCATACCTGCGCTTCTTGATAATCTATTAGAATCGCCTTCTAAAAAATTATCAAAACTATAATTTGAATTTAATTGAGATTCGATTTTTACATTTCTGATACCTGGAATAATAAACGGATTTTTCAATTCCGGATTTTTATTCACAATCGGCACATCAATTTCTTGTGTTTTCACCGAACTGCGATAGGTACTTGGAATTTGTTCAGTAAATGGAAGTTTGTTACCAGAAGTGTTTTCCATTTTAATTTTATACACTAGCTTTGCTTGGTTTCCAAGTTCTTTAGTTAAAGCAGTTTTTAAAATAATTACAAAATGTTCTTCCAGCCACTCGTAAAAGAATTTACTAGGCACTTGAATGAGTAAGGCATTATCTTCTGAAAGGCTTATTGCTACAATAGGTTCAAACCACGTTTTGTAGGCTTGTTCCGTAATGTTGTCCTTGATAAAGGACAAGCAATTATTCCAGACAGATTTTGCTGCATTAATCATAATTTGTTGTAATTTTTAAAATTTTCTAAACCTAATTTGAGAAAAATAAGAGTAAATCTTTATTTTTGCGTAGATATTTATTGGGAGAGCAAATATGTGAATAAAATTATTTAAAAAAAAATCAAAAGCTATTGTAATTTAAAAAATATTATTGTATATGATTTTTTTAATTATAAAAAATAAAAATTTTAAGCCATAAATATAAATAAAATAATGAGAGAACACGAATTTTATGTACGAGTTAGGTATGCAGAAACCGATCAAATGGGAGTGGTATATCACGGAAATTACGCTCAATATTTTGAAATGGGTCGAGTAGAGTGGCTAAGAAATTTAGGAATTTCCTACAAATGGATGGAAGAAAACGGCGTAATGCTCCCGGTAGTTTCTCTTGAATTAAATTATAAAAAACCAGCTCGTTATGACGACGTATTGCGAATAAAAACTATACTTAAAAGTCAGAGCACTGTAAAAATAGAATTTGATTACGAAATATTTAATGAGCAAAATCAATTATTAACAACCGGCTATTCGATGCTTGTTTTTGTTGATATGAAAACCGGAAGACCAATTATACCACCAAAATACCTTTCAGATAAAATTGGTGAAATATTATAACAGATAAAATTAAAATTGATCAATTGTTTAATAAAGTTTAAAAGGAGTAACTTCAGTGGATTTTTTTAAATATTACTTTTAATATCTCCTCAAAAAAATAGTAAAACTAATTTTTTATTTCTCAATTTCTTCAATTTCAATTTCAAATAAAGATTTGAAAATAGCAACGATTTCTTTGGCATTTTTTTTCCTTGTAGCAATCTGAATTTCGCAATTCATTTCCATTTTCTGTTGAACAATTTGAATGTTTTTCTCTTTGATAATTCGCATTACTTTGTTCATGTTTTTATAATCAAAAGTAATTTTGAACTGTTTGTCAATGGTTTTTTCAATGATATTTGCTTCCGCTAATGTGAGTTGAGCCGTAATTTTATAAGCTGAAATTAATCCACCAACGCCTAATTTTACGCCGCCAAAATAGCGTACAACTACTACTAATACATTAGTGATTTCAAAGGATTGTATTTGCCCATAAATAGGCATTCCAGCGGAATTACTTGGTTCGCCATCATCGTTAGCTCTAAACTTAATATTTTCTGTCCCAATTTGATAGGCAAAGCACCAATGTCGTGCTGAAAAATGATCTATTTTTAATTGATCAAGGTGTTTTTTAACTTCAAGTTCTGAAGTAATAGGGTAAGCATAACCAAAAAATTTACTGTTTTTTTCTTTAAATAAAATATTTTCAACTGAAATTTCAATGGTTTTATAGGTGTCTTTAATTTGAAAATCTTGCAATTTTATAGTATTTTTTTATCGAATAAATTGGTTACATCTTCTTGTCCTACAAGTATTTGCCAAGTATTTATGCCTAAAGTTCTTGCAACTTCAATATGTTCAATAGAATCATCAACAAAAAGGGTCTTTTTTGGATTTAGATTATTATGCTTCAAAATTAAGTTAAAAACTGCTTCATCTGGTTTTCTTATTTTAATTTCATAGGAAAAATAAACTTTATTAAAATGGGCATAAAATTCTCTTGCAAAAGTTAAACCTACTTGATGTTCAAATGTATCAATATGTGTTGGATTCGTATTGCTTAATAAAAATATATCGTACTTGTTTTGTAGTTTTTCTAAAAATTCTAATCGTTCTAGAGGAAAATCACCAATAATAGCATTCCAAGCTTCTCTAATTTCTACAAGCTCGGCATTTGGCAGGTCCTTCTGAATGGTTTCCATAAATTGCAATTCATCTATTTTGCCTGTTTCAAATAAAATAGCAGCGGCTTTTAAATCGTCCGTCCAAGCGTTTAATCCTAATTTTTTAAACGCATCAGCACTCGCTTGATGATTCAAGTTTAAAAATACATCTCCTAAATCAAAAATTATCGCTTCAATCATAATTTATGTATGTTTTTAGTTGGTTATTTTTAATTTTTATAGTTCTTTCGGGAATAAAATTAAATTCAGGACGTTTTACGCCCTCTAAAATTTTTGTCTCAGCTATAAAAACCCTTGCTTCATCCCATAAATGGTTATTTATAAATTGTTGCAAGGTAAATGTGCCGCCTTCGATAATAACAGATTGAATGTTTTTTTCAAATAAATGAGTTAAGATATTAGAAATCAAATGACTATCAAACTGTATACATTCATAAGCGATATTTATCGAATGTACACAATTTTCTTGTTCCGTAAAAATTATTGTCGGATTTTTTTTGTTTTTTACATTAAATCCATCCGGAATTTTATTAGATTTATCAATAATAATTCGAGTGGGATGCTCTCCAAACCAATCTCTAGCATCTAAACTTGGATTGTCATTTAAAACAGTTGTCGTTCCAACTAAAATAGCTTGTTCTTCCGTTCTATATTTATGTGCCAATTGCCTAGAATAGTCGTTTGAGATAGCAAAAGAGGTCTTTGAATTAGGTAAAAAAGGCGCAATAAATCCATCTGCTGTTTCTGCCCATTTTAGTATAATATAAGGTCGCTTTTTGTTGTGAAATGTAAAAAATCTTTTATTCATTCTCAAACATTCTGCCTCTAAAACATTTAGTACAACTTCGCAACCGGCTTGTTTTAATTTTTCAACACCTTTTCCGGCCACTTCTGAAAAACTATCGATACAACCAATCACTACTTTCGGAATTTTATGTTCGATAATTAAATTTGCACACGGAGGTGTTTTTCCAAAATGACTACACGGTTCTAAACTTACATAAATGGTGCTTTTGGAAAGTAATTCTTTGTTTTTTACAGAATTAATGGCATGTACTTCTGCATGTGGTTCACCCGCTTTTTGGTGCCAACCTTCCCCAATAATTTTTCCATTATATACAATTACGCTTCCTACTAACGGATTAGGGTATGTGGTGCCTAAACCATTTTTAGCCAATTGCAAACAGCGTTTCATGTATATTTCATGCTCAATCATCTTACAAATTTAGTACTTTTACATTTTATATTTGCAAATGAATTATATAATAAGAGAAATTGAACCGAAAGACAATTTGAAAATCGCAGCCGTGATAAGAAATGTCTTTGAAGAATTAGATGCTCCAAAAGTAGGAACTGCTTATGCTGATCCGCATTTAAATACTTTATTCGAAGTATATCAAAAAGACAACGAAATTTATTTTGTATTAGAAAATGACGAAATTATATTAGGAGGTTGTGGAATTGGAAATTTAGTGGATGCCGAAATTAAAATATGCGAATTACAAAAAATGTATTTAGCAAAAGAGGCTCGTGGAAAAGGAATTGCAAAAGAATTAATGCAAAAATGTTTAATATTTGCTAAACAAGTGGGTTATGATAAATGCTACATTGAAACTTTACCATTTATGAAAGATGCGCAAAAATTATATGTAAAATCAGGCTTTACATACATAGACGGACCTTTAGGTGCTACAGGACATACTACTTGCGATGTTTTTATGATTAAAGATTTGTAAAATGTTTAATACAGATTTGCACAAATTTTCACCAATTAATTTGTGGTAATTGGTGTTTAAAAAATATAAAATGAATATTAAAAGTTTAAAAACGTATTTTTTTACTGAATTGCAAACCATTCAGGAAGATGCAGAAATAGAAAGTTTCTTTTTTATTTTGACGGAATTTCTTCATAATTTAAAAAGAATTGACGTTTCTCTACATCCTGATTTTGAAGTTTCTGAGACAGATTTTGAAAAATGGCAATCCATAATTTCAGAACTAAAAACCGAAAAACCAATTCAATATATCACTGGTGAAGCCTGGTTTTATGGCTTACGATTTGAAGTCAACGAAAACACGTTAATTCCACGTCCTGAAACAGAAGAATTAGTAGAATGGATTGTTGATGGGTTAAAGATAAAAGGTAAAGGGCAAAGGGTTTTAGATATCGGTACAGGTTCGGGTTGTATTCCAATTGCTTTGAAAAAAGAAATTCCAAGTGCCCAAGTTTCAGCAATTGATATTTCAGAAAAAGCACTCAAAATGGCTCGTAAAAATGCTTTAAATAATCAAGTGGAGGTGAATTTTATTCAACAAGATATTTTACAAACTTCAAATCTTCAAATTTCCAAATCTTCAAATTTCCTTTTCGATGTTATTGTTTCCAATCCGCCATATGTTCGAAATTTAGAAAAGCATGAAATAAAAAAAAATGTGTTAGATTACGAACCGCATTTAGCCTTGTTTGTAGATGATTCGGACGCGTTATTATTTTATAGAAAAATTGCTCAATTGGCATTGAAAAGCTTAACACCAAACGGAAAATTATTTTTTGAAATCAATCAATATTTAGCAAAAGAAACGGTTGAATTAGTAGAACAATTAGGTTTCAAAAACATTGAATTGCGCAAAGATTTTATAGGTAATGATAGAATGATTTGTTGTGGTTTATAATTTCAATATTCAATATTGAAAATTCGTTGTTTAAAATTACGAATAACGAACTTGGAACAACGAATTTTGAAGTTTATTCATAACGCAACGCTTCAACAGGATCTAACTTAGAAGCTTTAATTGCAGGATACAATCCAGAAATAATAGTTACAATAAATGTAGTAACAAAAGCTGCAATTATTGCCATCCAAGGTATTACAAACTCAAAACCAGCTACGGAAGCAATTAATGTACCGAGTAACAATCCTAAAATTATTCCAATTATTCCACCAATCTGGCTGATGACAAAGGTTTCGGTAAAAAATTGCCAAGCAATGGTAATACTTTTTGCACCAAGCGCCTTTCTTATACCAATTTCTCGTGTTCTCTCTGAAACGGAAACCAACATTATATTCATCAATGCAATTGTAGATCCAAAAATAGTTATGGCGCCAATAGCAATTGCTGCAATGTTAATTACGGCAATATTTTCTCCTAATTTCTGAATTAAATCGTCGCTGCGTTTGATGCCGAAATTTTCTTTCTCAACCGGATTTAATTTTCTAACACGACGCATGGTTACTATCGAATTATCAACGGATTCGTCTAATAATTGTTTGTTACTAATTTTTACAGCTATATCATAATTTATATTTGGCTGCGAAAAAATAGAACGTGCAATTTGAATGGGAAGTATAATTCGTAAATCTTGATTATTTCCGAAAGTCGCCCCTTTTTCTTTCAATAATCCAATTACTTTAAATTTAGCACCTCGAACAGAAATAGTTTTGTCTATAGGATTAACACCTTCAAACAACCCATCTTTAAAGTTGGCACCAACAATACATACATAATTATTGTTGTCTACGTCAAAGGAATTAAAATTTCTACCCGATTCCAAGTCGAAACCATTATTTGGAATAAAATTTTCGT
Source organism: Flavobacterium sp. (assembly GCF_040402895.1). Taxonomy (GTDB): domain Bacteria; phylum Bacteroidota; class Bacteroidia; order Flavobacteriales; family Flavobacteriaceae; genus Flavobacterium. The sequence goes on along the minus strand of NZ_JBBALR010000002.1, from coordinate 300,901 downwards.
CAGCTCCTAAAACGGTAATTTCTGGATCTGTTTTTTTGTTGTCAAATTTTACTTCTGCATTCGCTGAAGCTGTAAAGGATAATGAAGTGGCTGTAAAAGGAAAGTTAAATTTATCTTTAAATGCTTTAGCTTGTGGATAACTAATAATTGGATTTATTTTTTGAGCACCGTCATTTCGGCTAATTTGTTCCGAAAAATCATACTGACTTATAGAAAATGTATTGGCACCCATTGAAGCAAAATTTCCAAATAGATTATTTTCTAAAGCTTTGGTTAAAGTTAAAATTCCTACCAAAAAAGTAATCCCAATAACAATAATAAAAACTGTTAAAAAGGTTCGCAATGCCTGACTTCTAATAGAGTCAATAGCAATTTTTGTGTTTTCTTTAAATAATCCAATCATGTCTATTTGACTACCTTTTGTTTTAAATGTTACATGATTTTTGAAAAGAATATAGAAAATAGAGTATAGAGTAAAGAATATAGATTTTGACATATTTGGAACACAGATTAAACAGATTTTATAAATTATTAAAATTTCTTAAATCTGTGTGGTCAATATTCTTGATTCTATAATTGATATTGAACTTTTTCCTTAGCTCATTTTTTCAATTGTCATTTAAAAGTAAGATATTTGCAATTCAATAATTGATAATTGGCAATTTGCCGCATCAACACAGTACTATTATGGCATCCAAACCTAGTATTCCAAAAGGAACTCGCGATTTTTCATCTACAGAAGTAGCTAAACGGAATTATATATTTTCTATTATAAAATCTAATTTTGAACAGTTTGGTTTTCAACCTATTGAAACCCCTTCTTTTGAAAATTCGGATACATTAATGGGAAAATATGGAGAAGAAGGCGATAGATTGATTTTTAAAATATTGAACTCGGGAGAGTATTTAGATAAAGTTTCAGTAGAAGATTTATCTGTAAAAAATACTAAAAAAATTACTGGTCAAATCTCAGAAAAAGCATTGCGTTATGACTTAACTGTGCCTTTTGCTCGTTATGTCGTACAGCATCAAAACGAATTAGAATTTCCGTTTAAGCGATACCAAATACAACCCGTTTGGCGTGCGGATAGACCACAAAAAGGCCGTTTTAGAGAATTTTTTCAATGCGATGCCGATGTGGTGGGAAGCAATTCGCTTTGGCAAGAAGTGGAATTTGTACAATTGTACGATACCATTTTTACTGCTTTAGGTTTAAAAGGTGTACACATAAAAATTAACAATCGTAAAATATTATCTGGGATTGCAGATGTAATTGGTGCTTCAGATAAATTAATTGATTTTACGGTTGCGTTAGATAAATTAGATAAAATTGGAGAAGACGGTGTAAAAAAAGAAATGCTTGAAAAAGGTATTTCTGAAGCAGCCATTGAAAAAGTACAGCCGCTTTTCAATTTTACAGGAACCATTCCTGAAAAAATAGAAAAATTAGCCACGCTTTTAGCATCTTCAAATGAAGGTTTAAAAGGTGTTGAAGAGTTGAAATTCATCTGTAATGCTATTAATGAATTGGGTTTACAATCAGCAAATTTAGATGTAGATGTTACATTAGCTCGTGGTTTAAATTATTATACAGGTGCCATATACGAAGTAGGCGCTCCAACTGGTGTCGACATGGGTTCGATAGGTGGTGGAGGTCGTTACGATGATTTAACTGGAATTTTTGGATTAAAAAACATGAGTGGTGTGGGAATTTCTTTCGGATTAGATCGAATTTATTTGGTTTTAGACGAATTAGGTTTGTTTCCAGAAACAGTAACCACAACTTCAAAAGCGTTATTTATAAATTTTGGTGAAGCTGAAACACTATTTTCCTTAAAAGCCATTTCCCAAATAAGACAAAATAATATTAAAGTCGAAATGTATCCAGATGCGACTAAAATGGCTAAACAATTTCAGTTTGCTGAGAAAAAAGGCATTCAATTTGCAGTTTTAGTTGGTGAAGAAGAAATCAAACAAAATCAATATAAAATTAAAGATTTAGTTTCTGGTGAACAAGAAACGGTTTCGTTAGACCAATTAATAGAAAAATTAAAATAAATTACTAGATAGATAGACAGATTTCAAAGATTAAAACGGATTTTAATTTGTGAAAATCCGTGAAAATCTGTGTAAAATAAAATAGAATGAAAAAATATTTCAAAGAATTCAAATACAATTTCAATTTAGCGTTACCTGTTATTTTAGGTATGGTCGGTCATACGTTAGTTGGAGTAGTAGATAATATTTTTGTAGGACAATTAGGTTCTACAGAATTAGCTGCGGTTTCTTTAGGAAATAGTTTTGTGTTTATTGGAATGTCTATTGGAATTGGATTTTCTACAGCCATCACACCAATTATAGCGGAATTTGATAGTACAAAAGATAGAGAAGGCGGAAGAACTGCTTTTCAAAACGGATTAATTTTATGTACCATTTTAGGTTTTGGATTGTTCTTTTTGTTGTTTTTTGCTAAACCTTTGTTGTCCTATATGAACCAACCAGCAGATGTAGTAAAATTGGCCAAACCGTTCTTAGATATTGTTGGTTTCTCATTGGTGCCTCTTGTGATTTTTCAAGCATATAAACAATTTGCAGACGGTATGAGTGAAACCAAATATTCCATGTATGCCACAATTTATGGAAACATTATCAATGTAGTAATTAATGCTTTATTGGTTTTTGGATTGTTTATGTTTCCAAAAATGGGAATTGTAGGATCTGCGATTGGAACATTATTAGCACGTGTATTTATGGTCATTTATATGCACTATATATTGTCTAAAAACGAAAAATTCAAATCTTTTTTCAAGTATTTTGGTTGGCAATCTTTTCAGAAAAGTGTTTCAGATAAAATTATTAAGTTGGGAATTCCTTCCTCATTACAAATGTTTTTTGAAGTCGCTTTATTTACAGGCGCCATTTGGTTATGTGGTATGATTGGAACAACCAGTCAGGCAGCCAATCAAATTGCGTTAAGTTTGGCTTCGCTAACCTTTATGTTTGCTATGGGATTAAGTGTTACTGCTATGATTCGAGTGGCCAATCAAAAAGGATTAAATGATTATAAAAAATTAAATACGGTAGCCCATTCTATATTTCTAATGGCGATTATTTTAGAAATTATTTTTGCAGTGGTTTTTATGTTAGGAAGCCAGTTTTTTCCTTCGTTTTTTGTAAATTCAGAAATGGCATTAAATGCATCTGAAATTAAAGAAGTACTTTCTGTATCATCAAAATTATTAATAATTGCTGCATTTTTCCAAATTTCAGACGGAATACAAGTAGTAGTTTTAGGCGCATTACGTGGTTTACAAGATGTAAAAGTGCCTATGTATTTAACCTTTGTAGCCTATTGGATTATTGGTTTTCCAATATCTATTTATTTAGGTTTATATACAAATTTAAAAGCCGAAGGCGTTTGGATTGGCTTATTAGCCGGATTAACAGCTGCAGCACTAATGCTTTATCTAAGATTTAGATTTCTATTAAAACAACATAGATAAATATCTTAAAAAGATTTGTACTTTTGAAAATTGAAAATTTATAATTCAAAATTTTAAAAAATGGAATTACCAAAATTTGTTATAGGAGACAACACCGATTTTCCAGATGATATTTTTATCATTCATTTAGAATATCCGCGATTTTTTATCAATCTTAAAGATGATTCTGTAGAATTTTTAGAAGATGTTGAAGAAGAAGATCAAACCGAGCTAGAAGCCGAAATGGAACATTTAATTACCCTGGCCGGTGAATTTTATGACAGAGAAATGGAACGTTACGAAAAAGCATAAATAAAAACCGATAGTTAATCTATCGGTTTTTTTAATCTAACAACCTAACAATCTAAGAAGTCTAATAAGTGTATACTAAGAACTACAACTTAGCATAGAACTTCCAATTTTTTCTCTTGCCCAATCGGGTCTTTTAGCAAACCATTTTTCAAATTTGGGTTGTTCCTCATACGGATCCAAAAGCAGTTGGTATAATTCATTTAATAACGAATAATCTTCTTTTTCTGCCAATTCAATCGCCATTTGAGCCATATAATTTCGCAAAACATATTTCGGATTAACCGAATTTTGAAGCGTTTTTCGGTCGTTATTTGAAAGGACTTCTTTATTTAAAAGTGTTACATAATTTGCAAACCAAAAATGCCAAGTTTCTAAAATAATTCCTGTAACTTCTTCAGGTTTGTAAAACGCGTCCGTAATTTTTGCTACACAAGCTTCACTTGTATCTGTTTTTTCAATCTGATTTAAATTTCTAAAAAAAATCGTATAATCTGTTTCCGTTTGCTCTAAATTATAAAGCAATTGTTGAATCAGATTTTCGTTTTCGTCATTTTTTAATGTAATACCGAGTTTTTTCAGCATCATTTCTAAAAAATCTTCCTCGTATTTTTTGGCAAAATCATTTAGAATTTCTTCCAAAGGCTCCGCTTCTTCAATTAGCGGATATAAAGCATTTGCTAATTGGTATAAATTCCATAAAGCAATATTTGATTGGTTGCCAAAACGGTATCTTTTGCCTGCTGCATCTGTTGTATTTGGTGTCCAATTCGGATTGAAATCTTCAAGCCATCCGTAAGGTCCGTAATCAATTGTAATGCCGTGAATACTCATATTGTCGGTATTCATTACACCATGTACAAAACCTACACGTTGCCAATGTAGTATTAATTGTCTTGTTTTTTCGGCAACAGTTTTAAAAAATGTAAGGTATTTTTCTTTTCCTGTTATATTAATTTCAGGATAATAATTTGTAATCGTATAATCGGCAAGTAATTTTAAATTTTCAATATCATTTTGAGACGAAAACAATTCAAAACTTCCAAACCGAATAAAACTTGGCGCAATTCTACATACAATAGCTCCTTTTTCTAATGCGGCATTTCCATCATACATAACATCTCGAACCACTTCATCGCCAGTAGAAACTAAAGATAACGAACGGGTTGTTGGAACGCCCAAATGAAACATAGCTTCACTACACAAATGTTCTCGAATAGACGATCGTAAAACCGCCAAACCATCAGCGCGTCTGGAGTAGGGTGTAGGGCCAGCACCTTTTAATTGTAAAGTAAAAAGCTGATTGTTATGTTCAATTTCTCCAAGTACAATTGCTCTTCCGTCTCCAAGTTGTCCTGCCCAATTTCCAAATTGATGTCCGGCATAGTTCATAGCAAATGGTTTAGCATTTCCTATAATTTCGGATCCAGAAACCAAATTTAAAAACGATTCAGATTGTACAAAATCATCCGAAAAACCAATTAAATCTTGAACTTCTTTTACCAGATGAAGTAGTTTTGGATGACTAGGTATTTTTGGTTTTACAAATGAAAAAGCAGCATTATTTACTTGACGCGTAAAGTTTTCTTCAATAGGATCTGAAGGCAAATTTGTGGTAAACTTATGAAGAAACTGAATTGACATGGGTTTTTAATAATTTACAAAGTTACAGAATAAAATTTTTATAAAATATTTAATAAAATGTATATTTGTACCAAATTTCATAGCATGATTGCAATAGAAACAAAATCTAAGTTAGAAACTTATTTTCAGCAGTATAGAAAAGATATCATTGGTATAAATCAATCTTTTTTGTCGCCATTTGGAGAACAAAACATTGTTTATACAGATTGGACAGCAAGCGGCCGATTGTATCGACCAATTGAAGAAAAACTAATGAATACTTTCGGACCTTTTGTAGCTAATACGCATACAGAAACTTCTATTACAGGAACAGCTATGACAATGGCATATCATGAAGCGCGTCATATTATAAAAGACCATGTAAACGCAACCGACAACGACGTATTGATTACAGACGGAACGGGAATGACAGCGGTAGTAAATAAATTTCAGCGTATTTTAGGGTTGCGAATTCCTGAAAACTTAAAAGAATATACCACCATTCCAAATGAAATTAAGCCCATTGTGTTTATTTCACATATGGAGCATCATTCTAATCAAACTTCTTGGTTAGAGACTATTGCTGATGTGGTAGTGATTCCAGCGGATGAAAACGGTTTGTTTTCTATAGATAATTTTACAAAATTAGTACACCAATATAAGGATAGAAGTTTTAAAATTGCCTCTATTACATCATGTTCTAACGTAACGGGAATAAAAACTCCTTATCATGAAGTAGCAAAAATTATGCATCAAAATAATGGCGTTTGCTTTGTTGATTTTGCTTGTTCTGGACCTTATGTGGAAATTAACATGCATCCAGAAGATAAAGAAGCGTATTTAGATGCTATTTTCTTTTCGCCACATAAATTTTTAGGCGGACCAGGTTCTTGTGGTGTGATGATTTTTAATAAAGAATTGTATAAAAACAACATTCCAGATTGTCCAGGTGGTGGAACAGTTTCTTGGACCAATCCATGGGGAGAACACCAATATATCGACAATATTGAAGACAGAGAAGATGGTGGAACACCAGGTTTCTTACAAGTAATCAAATCCGCACTTGCTATTCAGTTAAAAGAGAAAATGGGGGTACAACACATCTTAGATAGGGAACACGAATTGGTAGACTATATTTTTGAACGATTAGCACCAATTGAAAACATAAATATTTTAGCAGCAGAGCACAAGGATAGGTTAGGGGTAATTTCATTTTACATTACCGATTTACACTTTAATTTAGGTGTAAAATTATTAAACGATAAATTCGGTATTCAAGTTCGTGGAGGTTGTAGTTGTGCAGGTACATACGGGCATTATTTACTGAATGTCAATCAAGAAACATCAAATTCTATTACTTGCAGTATTAACGAAGGTGATTTAACCAATAAACCAGGTTGGATTAGAATGTCAATTCACCCTACAACTACTTCAGAAGAAATTCAGTTGGTTTGTGATGCAATTATTGATGTAGCAGAAAACTTCACCACATGGCAAGAAGATTACGTGTATCATCCTACTAAAAACGATTTCAATCATAAAGACGATACCAAGCCAGAAGTAGCTATGGTGAAAAGTTGGTTTCATTAACATAAAAATTATTTTTTACAACACCCAACACCCATTACCTCATATGCTTCCAACGTTTATGCGTCCATAAGTAAAATTCTGGTGCCTCATAAATTTGTTGTTCTACTAATTTTAGGAAATTATCGGTGATTTCATAATTTGGAACATCTTTTGTATTTCCATCCGATAGCACTTCAAAACTAGCTTCATAATACCCACGTTTTAGTTTCTTTGTCTTTAAGAAAATCACATTCATATCGTATTTTTTGGCTAACATTTCGCCTCCGGTATGCACAGGAACTTCAATACCCATAAATTTTTGCCAGTGATGGGTAGCACTTAATTTAGGAGACTGATCACTAACTAAACCATAAACGCTAAACGTTTTGTTTCTATAATTTGATGCCATCGTAGGAATGGTTTCTTTACTATCGATTAAATGGCTTTTAAATTTAGAACGAATTTTTCGTACTAATTTATCAAAATACGGATTGGCTAATTTTTTATATACGCCATAACCCTTGAAGTGAATATGATAATTCATAGAAACGGCCCATTCATAACTTGCATAATGCGCACATAACAAAGCAATACTCTTTTCTTTTTTTTCTAAATCATAGTACACTTCCATATTTGAAAAGGTGTAGCGTTTTTCAATTTCTTTTTTTGAAATAGATAATGTTTTTATCATTTCAAGAAACAAATCGCACAAGTGAGCGTAGAATTTTTTCTCAACAACCGCTCTTTCTTTTCCAGATAGATGCGGAAGTGCTAAGGCAATATTACCACGAACCACTCTTTTTCGATATTTAAAAATGCGATAAACAAGAAAGTATACACAATCAGATAATAAGTACAATACAGGAAAAGGTAGTATAGAAATTATCCAAATGAAAGGGTAAATGATAAGATATAATAGAAATTGCATGAATGTTTTTTTTACAAATATACATGTTTTGTAATTTCTTAGAAAATTATGACATAATATGTTTTTTTATTGATTTTTCAATATTTATAGTACCTTTAGCTTCATTAAATTATTTGATATGTATTCTGTTTCCACCATTATTATTGCAATTACAACCTTGGCTACGTTTATGGGTTTGTCTAATGCTACATTTTTTGATCGTTTTAAATTCAACATTTCAAAAATTAAATCAGGCGAACAATTTCGAATGATTACTTCTGGTTTTTTACATGCCGATTGGTTTCATTTTGCATTTAATATGTTTAGTTTTTGGAGTTTTGCCAATTTTTTAACTCAAGAATTTAGTACTACAAATTTTCTAATTATTTATTTTGGAAGTATGTTAATCGGTAGTTTGTTAACCTATTATATTCATAAAAATGAGCTCCATTATTCTGCTATTGGTGCTTCTGGAGCAGTAACAGGAATTATTTATTGTGCCATTTTGTTGTATCCAGAAATTGAGCTAAGAATGTTTTTTGCCATCCCTATTCCGGGATATATTTTTGCGTTTCTATATTTGGGGTATTCCGTTTATGGTATGAAAGGAAGATACGATAACATTGGGCATACCGCACATTTGGGTGGTGCTATTGGCGGTTTAATAATAACATTACTTTTGGTACCAAGTTTGTTTCAATCCCGATTAATTTTTATTGGTATTTTATTAATCCCAATTGCGGTTTTGATGTATTTAGTAAAAACCAAAAAATTATAAATTTGTTTAAAAAATTTGAATTCTAGCTAGTCAGCTTTTGAAGGTTATTTTTTTTATTTATCAAATTTTCAATTTTTTGTTTTCGGTAAATTCTACTCGATATTTTATCTCACAAATTTTAATTGATTTTTTATTTTTTATAAAGACTAAAACTAATTTGAAATCATCTATGGCAACATATTCAGATAAATTTGATAAATCTATTTTGTACTTTTTTTCAATTTCTTCAGGAATTGAATAAGGATAAATTATGAAGTAATTATCCCATTCAAAATCTGTTAAATTATCTAAATCGATAGGTTTCTTTTCTTTTAAATATTCTGATTTTATCTTGTGTGTTAAATCTCTATCAAAATTTAACTGAATAAAAGACTCACAAGAAGTTAACGTTACACTAAAAATTATTAAGAATGTTTTTTTCATATTTTTTATTTTTTTTCTGCTTTTTTCCAAGCAAAATAACGTCCAACTTGTATATGAATATATCTTAAAATTATAGTTTTTACTTTATCAAAAATATCAAAAAAATCTTACAAATCATCAATTGGGCTTTTAATTTGTATAAGTGATTAGTAGTCCTGATTTTTTTTAACTCATTAGTTTAATAAAAAGAAACTACTTCTTAGATGGTTAATAAATTCGCCTTGGAAAGATTATGTGAGTCGTTTTTTACCAACTTTATAAACAAAAAAAGCACCTCGTTAGAAGTGCTTTAGTGGGGAGAGCAGGATTCGAACCTGCGAAGTTTTCACAGCAGATTTACAGTCTGCCCTCGTTGGCCGCTTGAGTATCTCCCCAGGCCATTTCTATTGCAAATATAGAATTGTTTTTTATTGTGGCAAACTTATTTTTATGTAATGTATAAAATTTTTATAACGTTCTGGAAATTAATAGCATAAAAAAATCCCATTTAATTCTTTCAAACTAAATGGGATAATTATTTATTATTTTATACCTAATATTTCTTTTATTTTAGCTTTTAATTCTTCGCCGCTAAGGTTTTTAGCTACAATATTTCCTTTTGCATCTAATATAAATGTGGCAGGAATTTGATCAACTTCATATGCCGTTGCAATAGGATCTTCCCAACCTTTTAAATTAGAAACCTGAGTCCACGTTAATTTATCTTTAGCAATGGCTGCTTTCCATTTTGCAGCCTCTTCATCTAAAGAAACGCCAATAATATTTAATCCTTTACTGTGCAATTCATTATAAATGGCAACTACATTTGGATTTTCTGCTCTACAAGGTCCACACCACGAAGCCCAAAAATCAATAATAGTAACTTTTCCTAACGATTCTTTTAACGAAACGGTTTTGCCATCTGTCGTTTTTGCAGAAAAATCAGGCGCTTTAGTTACTTTTTTTTTTCTGGAGCCGCAGCTTTTAATTGTGCGTCCAATGCTTTTTTTACGTTTTTACCGCTTTTAGTTCCGTGTAGTTTTTTGTCTAATTTATCAAAAGCATCTTTGGCCTCTTTTCCTTGCATCATTCCTCGGCTAACATAATTTTCTAAAAACAACATTGAAAGTATTGAACTCGGATTGTTTTTCATAAAATCTTTAGATTTTGCATCCATCTTTGCAGAAATAGACTGCGCTAGTTTGCCATATTCTTGATTTAATTGCGTTTGAACCGCTACATCATTCGTTTCCATAGCTTTTTTCATTGCCTCATTATTGTTTTTCTGAAAATCCATTATCGGTTTGTTAATAATAACCGATTCATCTGTATATTTTTGAAACAAGTCATTGTCAGTTGTTCCTGAAATTCTAGATTTCTGAATGTCTTTGATATCAAAAGCAATTTCTATCGTACCACTTTCAATAATAAAAGGAAGTGCTTTTTTTGATTGATATTGTGGGTCAATTACACCATCAATACTAATAATTCCAATTTCTGGAAGTTCACTTTTTCCTTCAAATTCAAATTTTCCTTCTTTGATTTCTACTGTATCCATTGCTATCGGGCCCATTTCACCAGAACCTTCTAAAAATACTTTGGTGCCGTCTTTCACTCCTTTTGCTGTTCCTTCAACTTTAAATTTATTGCAAGAAATTAATATTAATGCCGAAAATAATAGTACTACTTGTTTCATTGTTTTTTTTCTAAATGGTTATCCTGAAAAATTCAGTTTTTATTTTTAATAAATGCAAATGTAGTATTTTTTTAGGATTTATAAAATCTTACTAAAACATAAAATCCTCAACTTAAATGAAAATTAATTTAAAGTTGAGGATTCATGAATTGATAGTTATTATTATAGGGCGAGTGGCTTAATATCTCCGGTTGCTGTAATTATATAATATCTATTATTTCTTATAATGGTGTTTTTTGGAAGTTGGTCTTCACGTAATTTGATTCGAATGGTTAAATCGTAAAATATTTGAATGGTTGGTTCTGTTATATCTGCATTTACCACAAAAGTGTGTGATTTTGCTAGCGATGCGTCATAAAACTGCGTAGTATTTTTTCTAATGTTGTTGACTTGACTATCAGGTGAAAAGTTGGTTGCTGCCTGACTATAAGCCGTATATGCTTTGTAACTTTCCATTGGGTATAAAGTCGTATATCCTTCTACTAATGTTTTTTCTTTTTTAAACAAATCAGTATTCATAATGGCAGAATAATTGGTTAGCATTTGTTTATATTCCTCTGATGCTTTAAGTTGTAACACATCTCTAATATGATCTAAATTACTGGTTACATAATCTACTTTTGCTAAATCATAAATTTCTTGTTTGGCACAAACATTCATGATTTTGTTTAAATCGTTGGTGTTCTTAAACTTTATGATTAGATTTTTTTTTAATTCAAACCCACTAGGTTTTTCGTTATATGTTTTCGGATTAAAAAGTTTTTTTGTTACCTCATAATCATACATAGGTACAAAGGATATCATATCTGTAATCACATCAATTTCAGGATTAAATGTTTTCAGTTGTTGCATTACAGCTTCTAATCTTTCGTCCATTAAATTCGTAACTTCTTCTGCGGTTTTTCCAACTTGTAATACGCTAAACACGGCTTTCTGACAACTTGCTTTTTCATTGTAAATTCCTTTTATGTTAATCACCATTTCGTTGTCATTACTATATGATGTCTGAATTGTAGGTACATCCCGATTGTGGTAGGCATTTGGATTTTGATAATTGAAGTTGCCACTCATTTCTTTTTTTGAAAGATCCTCCTGATTTACATTTCCAGAATGTTGTGCAACTAAAGTAGCACTTACTACTAATGCTACTGCTAAAAGTGTGTTTTTTGATTTCATAATTAATTGATTTTTAAGGATTAAAATTATTTTTTATTTTGGTTTGCTAATTTTACTGAGATGTTTATGGTTAGAATATATTGTACGCCAACTTCAGTTTCTGCGGCATGTATGACTTTGTCAAAACCTCTACAATCTATTCCGTTGTAATAATAGGTAGTATTTTTTCTTTCTTTTTTGATGACCCTAGCGGTGTAATTATTGTAATTTGTTTCAAATTCAGTAGTTTCAAACGCTTTGTATTCATTGTATTGGGTTTCCGGAAACACAAAATAAAATTGTTCACTCATGTTTACTTGACCGGTTTCAGTTCTATTAAATGCCCGTAAGTATTTGTCTTTTTTTGATCTGCAAATTTTCAAAGCTTCGTCAAAAATTTCATCATGAATAGCAGTTAAATCATCATTTAAATAGTCAACTTTTACGATATCATAAATTTTAAATTCTGCTGCAGTTTTTATAATTAAATCAATGTTTTCCAACCTATTTGTTGCGATAATTATGTTCTTTTTAATCTCAAATCCTTTTTCATATTCTTTAATAGTATCTCTAATAAATTGGTTGTCGTATATTTTTGATTGTGAAATAAAATCTACAGAAATAGCTTCTTTTTTTATTCCAAAATATTTTAATTTCGAAATTAAATCGGAAATTCGATTGTTAATTTGATTGTCGCAGGAAATGGACGATTTACTTTCTTCGTTAACACCCAGAGTAATTAGAAATTGATCTGCTTTTTGATTCAATAAGACTTTCGTTGTTATGAATAACATCGAATCATTCATAGTAATATTTGGACTTGTATTTATTATAGTTGTATTTTCATTTCTATGATACGTATTGTTTTTATCTTTATAAATTTGATTGCCGCTAATTTGCGCGAATAAAGAATTAGACAATACGTGCATTGCAATTAATAAGGGAATTTTAGCATTCATATTAGTTTGTTTTAAAAGTTTAACAAGGCAAACATATCACAACACCAAAATTTTTTCTTGGTAAAACCACTGTATTAGTAATGTAAAGTATTTTCAGTACATTTACAGCCGTTTTACAGTAGTAAAAAAAGAAAGAACTACTACTTTTGAAAAGCAATTTATGACCGATTTAGAACTATTTTATCAACTTAAAAAATGCGTTTTGGTGCAATACCAAAACAGCTATCCTTATTTTAATGGAAGTTGGAAAAGTTTTAGTACCCAAGATATTTTGAATCTAATTGATGACATACAACTTACAACTAAACAGACGGTTAGCGAAAAGTGGATATATACCCATTTGAAACCTGAAACCAACCAAAAACTACCACGAAAGGATATGTTAGATATTTTAAGTGTGTATGTTGGAAAATCGGGTTGGGATGAATTTGTTTTTAATAATAATGTCAATAAAAATGACAATAGCAATAACAATAATAATAGCAATAGCAATAACAATAAGAATGTAGGGTTTGGTTTCAGTAAGAAATTTGGAATTTGGATGATGTTTTTAGGTAGTTTAAGTATTGGATTTTTTATTTGGAAGTTCGCCTCAAAAGAGGAACAAAAATTAGAATTTCAAAATAGTTTTACTAAAGATTCTATTGCAAAAGATGAAGTAAAAGCCTATATTGTTGAAGATACTGTAGAAAAGCAAATTGACATAAATTCTTCCACTTTTAAAATAGATAAAGCCACTAAAGTAGTACTTAAAAGCCCATTTTATAAGCCAAAAGAAATCACTATTTTGCCAAATGAACCAATAACTAGTGTAGAACTAAATCCAAACGATTACGCCATGATGCTAAAAGCTTTTATGAAAAGCGACATTAAAGATTGGCAAACCAGAAAAGAACAACTAAATAAAATTTTATCGGACAATTTAGAAGTAATGGTGATGTTACAAAATAATTTAGGAGCGGAATATTTTAATAAACAAGAATTTTCTCAAAAAGTAATTTTACCTACAGCATCCTTGAAAAAATTAAAAATTGTTGAGTTGAAACAAGAAAATGACAATAAAATATCTTTTTTAAGATTAACAACAGAATAAAATGAAACAAATTATTTACTATAGTTTATTAATTTTTCCACTATTATTATTTGGACAAAGTTCTGATAAAAATCAATCTCAGAAAGAAGCGGTTTCATTAACACAAGAGGTTTCTAAAAAAACAATGAATTCCAATTCAATTGCTGTTAATTTTAATTCTAAAGTTATTTCAGCTTACGCGACTCAAAGCGAGCAGCTAATAAGAGATTTTTATACTTATTTAGCGATGTATAGTCAATTGGACGCTATCGATTTACTTAAGGAATTAGACACTACTATTACGCAACTATTTTTATCAGATAAAGTTTTGGTAGAAGATTTTATAACAGGTTCAAATCAGAAAATAACTCTTGAACAAGCCTTACAATTTTGTAAAGAGAATAAGTTAGTTGTTAGTGTTAATGACATCCAAAACATTGCTGTAAACGAAAATAGTTTCAATATTAAATATCAATTGTTAGTTACAAACAAATCAGTAACTAAAACGTATAATTTTACTCAAAAAGTATACTTCTTTCCAGTTCAAAAGTCATTTGGATCAAATAAAAAAACAGTTTGGGAGTTAAAATTAGGTGAGTTTTAATGTATAATCGTACTAATTTTCACAAACATACCTTTTGCCTGTTTCAGCAAGTGGAAAGTACTGCTTTGGTAGATTTGAAATTGGGCTATAAAAGTACTTCTGGAAGTACCTATTATTTTACAGAATTGGGTGTTTATCGAAAATCCAATCATTGGGGAAGAGCTGCCAATTGCAGATGGAGATTGATTCCTAATTCTAGCTACAAAAATCAAACAGAAATTATTGGATTTGCGAAATGGACAGATTTTTATCCAAATAATGAAACAGAAAAATTGTTTTTTATTGTAATTGATATTGACAATAACGAAGTCCATTTTAATCATAAAGACCATCCAAATTATAATCATCAATTACTCAGAAACGCATCGGATATAGCAAAAAGGATTAAAGAAATCAAAATTGTATTAAAAGATTCTTCTTGGGCGAAACACCTAGTTTTCGATGATTTTGAAGTAATTAAATCGAAAATGCTAACAGAATTGACTAATACCAACGAAAGTTTCGTAAATTTGAAGAAAATTTTGCAACATGGGAAGAAATAATGCCATAAATAAAGACAAGCATAAAAAGCAATTGGACAATCATTTGAAGAAAATTCAAAAAACAAAACAAACGTCTGCAGCTAAAAAAGCGTCTATACTTGAACAATACAAGCAATCGCTTAAAAACCAGTAATGCATTCTCAACAACTAGTTAATTTAAAGCCAAAAGTTCAAACAATTATTGATTTGTTAGCAAAAAAAGATTGGGATATCGCCCAACTTTTGCTGCTTGAAGTGAGTGAGGAAGTGGAAAATTTAATTGATGAAGTGGTGTCAGATGACCATTTAATTGAATTAAGTAAATATCAGGTTTTGCTGAAACATTTAGCACTTAAAATCCAAAATGGAAGACTTTAATCTTTGTCCTTGTGGCAGCCATATTAGCATCCAAGAATGTTGTTTGCCCTATATTCAGGAGCACGTAATTGTACCCACAGCTGAAAAATTAATGCGATCCAGATTTACAGCATTTTGTCTTCATAATGCCGAATATTTATATAACACCACACATATATCTCAAAAAAAATATACGAATAAATCAGATATTTTGACTTGGGCAAAACAAAATATTTGGCAAAAATTAGAAATTCTAAACAGTACTGAAAATACCGTAGAATTTAAAGCCTACTTTTTCGATGAAAACAAAATCCCACAAATCCATCACGAAAAATCTACATTTATATTTTTTCAAAATAACTGGTTTTATGTGGACGGTAAATTTTATTAGTTTTAACTAAAAATTAGCAATCGTTTTCTTGTAATTAAAAACTAACCTTGTAATTTTATAACATGAAAAAAGGGTTTTATTTTAAATCGTATGAAAAGCCATTTAAGACACCGTTTGAAGTCCTTTTTGGTGTTTTTAAAGAATTAATTGTACATACTTCTGGTGATTTCGACGAAGCTATAGATTGGCTTCGGGAACTTGATGCCGAATACAAATTAACCACTCCAGACTATTCTATTGAAGATTTTATTGAAGATTTAAAGAAAAAAGGTTTCATTCGTGAAGAAATAATGGGCGATGGAACGGGTGAAGTTACTATTACTTCAAAAACGGAACGTCTTATTCGTCAAGCCGCTTTGGACCAAATTTTTGGAAATCTTAATAAATCGGGTAGTGGCAATCACAAATCGAAACAACTTGGAGGTGGCGATGAACTTACGGGCGAACTTAGAAGTTATAATTTTGGCGACGCTTTAGATAGAATTTCATTAACAGAAAGTCTAAAAAACGCGCAAATCAATAATGGAATAGGTGATTTTCAACTTACTGAAAATGATTTGGTAATTGAAGATACGCACTACAAATCTCAAATGAGTACTGTTTTAATGATTGACATTTCTCATAGTATGATTTTGTACGGTGAAGACCGAATAACTCCTGCTAAAAAAGTAGCTATGGCGCTAGCGGAACTTATCACTACTCGTTATCCGAAAGACACCATTGACATTTTAGTTTTTGGTAACGATGCTTGGCCAATTTCTATAAAAGAATTACCTTTTTTAAAAGTAGGACCCTATCATACCAATACTGTTGCTGGTTTGCAGTTGGCAATGGACATGCTGCGAAGAAAACGCAATACCAACAAACAAATTTTTATGATTACTGATGGAAAACCTAGCTGTGTTCGGGAAAAAGATGGCTCGTATTACATGAATAGTAATGGCTTAGACGAATATATTGTTGAAAAATGCTACACACAAGCCGCTCAAGCCAGAAAATTACATATTCCAATTACCACTTTTATGATTGCTAACGATCCCTATTTGCAACAATTTGTAGATAAATTTACGGAAGCCAATCAAGGAAAAGCCTTCTACACGGGTTTAAGCGGTTTAGGAGAAATGATTTTCCAAGATTACGAAGCGAATAGAAAAAAGAAACTAAAATAAGCAACATCAAATAATAAACGAACATAAAACAGCATCTGCTAATTTACGGTTAAAAATACAACTATGATACACATAAAAACATTAGGGGAATTGATACAATCAGGATATCAATCTAAAAACATAAAAGAAGAGTTACGTACGAATTTAAGAAATAAACTAATAGCCAAACAACCAACCTTTACAGGTGTCCACGGTTTTGAGAATTCTGTTATTCCAGAATTAGAACGTGCTATTTTATCACGTCATAATATTAATTTATTGGGGTTACGCGGTCAAGCAAAAACACGTTTGGCTCGAAAAATGGTCGAACTTTTAGACGAGTACATTCCGTTTGTTACCGGTTCTGAAATTAATGACGATCCGTTACATCCAATTTCTCGTTTTGCAATAGATTTAATTGCTGAAAAAGGAAACGATACGCCTATTTCTTGGTTACACAGAAGCGAACGCTTTTTCGAAAAATTAGCGACTCCAGATGTTACAGTTGCCGATTTAATTGGTGATGTAGATCCAATAAAAGCCGCCAATTTAAAATTATCCTATGCCGATGAGCGTGTGATTCATTTCGGAATGATTCCTCGTGCCAATAGATGTATATTTGTAATCAATGAATTGCCTGATTTACAAGCTCGTATTCAAGTAGCCTTATTCAATATTTTGCAAGAAGGCGACATTCAAATCCGTGGGTTTAAATTAAGAATGCCTTTAGATTTACAATTTATTTTTACTGCAAATCCAGAAGATTATACCAATCGTGGAAGTATAGTAACGCCTTTAAAAGACAGAATTGGTTCGCAAATATTAACACATTATCCAGAAACTATTGAAATTGCTAAAATTATTACTACGCAAGAAGCTAAATTAGACGAAAATCAAACGTCTTTAGTGCATGTGCCTAATTTAGCAAAAGATTTGTTAGAGCAAGTAGGTTTTGAAGCAAGAGAATCCGAATTTATAGATGCGAAAAGTGGGGTTTCAGCACTTATGAGTATTACCGCTTATGAAAATTTGATTAGTACTGCCGAACGCAGAGCCTTATTAAACGGAGAAGAAAAAACAACGGTTCGTTTGTCTGACTTTTTGGGAATTATCCCAGCCATAACTGGAAAAGTAGAATTGGTTTACGAAGGCGAACAAGAAGGCGCTGGAGTAGTAGCACAATATTTAATTGCCAATGCGATTCATACTTTTTTTCCAGGTTATTTTCCTAAAATTGAAAAGTTAGAGAAACAAGATGTATCTACACCATACACCGAAGTTACGGAATGGTTTTTCAACGAATCCGGTTTTGAATTAACGGATGATTGTTCTGATGAAGCATACAGAAATATCCTTGATGAGGTACAACCATTAGAAAAATTAATTAAAAAATACCAACCAGAAATTCCTATTTCAGACATCTATTTCCTTAAAGAATTTATCCTTTGGGCCTTAGTGGAATATAAAAAACTATCAAAGGAAAGAACCGAAGATGGCTTTCAGTTTAAAGATCCCTATTCGAAGTTTATTAGTAAATTGTCTTAAATGTTAAAACTTAAATAAAAAAATCCGTCCAGAATTACTTCGGGACGGATAATATATTTTGAATATGTTTATTAAAGTATATGTAATTCTTTCATGCAAGCGTGCATACTTTGGTACGTTCTTTCAATATCGTTATCTAAACCTATAGAAAAACGAATTAATCCATCTGTTAAACCCATTTCTGCTTGTTCATCTAATGGAATTTCAGAAGAAGTGGATGTTCCTGGTGCACTAAAAAGCGTTTTGTAAAAGCCTAAACTTACCGCCAAATAGCCTAAGTTTCTCTCTTGCATTAATTCCATTAAGGCATTGGCTTTTTCTAAACTTCCTACGTCAATAGTCATCATGCCTCCAAAACCATATTCTGGATTAATCATATTTTTATATATTTCATGACTAGGATGACTAGCCAAACCTGGATAAACAGTTTTTATGCCGTCTACTTCAAACTTATGTGCCAAGTACATGGCATTATGACTGTGTTGCTTCATTCTGATATGAAGTGTTCTTAAGTTTTTCATTACTGATGCCGAACGCAAACTATCCATTGTAGGACCTAACAACATACTGGCACCAGAATTTACGTTTTTTAAATCGTTAATGAAGTCTTGACTAGCACACGTTACACCACCTACTGTATCTGAACTTCCGTTGATGTATTTTGTTAAGGAATGAATCACAATATCCGCACCTAATTTTGCCGGCGATACCGATAAAGGTGAAAAAGTGTTGTCCACTACCAATTTAAGGTTATGTTTTTTTGCAATCTTGGCTAATGAAGCAATATCGGCTACTTCTAACAAGGGATTACTCACTGTTTCACAATATAAAACTTTAGTTGCTGGGGTTATGGCAGCTTCTACAAGGTCTAATTTTGTAATGTCAACAAAAGTAGTTTTTATACCCAATCTTGGTGTAAAATTTTTCAAAAAGGCATATGTTCCACCATAAATGGTTCTGCTAGAAACCACGTGGTCTCCTTGTCCGCAAAGTTGTAAAATTGTTGGCGTAATAGCGCCCATACCAGAAGCAGAAACATTAGCGGTTTCAGTGCCTTCCATTGCTGCTAACGCTTTATCTAAATACAAATTACTAGGTGAAGAATGTCGGGAATATAAATAACATCCTTCTGCATTACCCTCAAAGGTATCAAACATAGTTTTAGCTGAAAGAAACGTGTAGGTAGATGAATCGGATATAGAAGGGTTTACCCCTCCAAATTCGCCAAAATACTGTAAATCTTGTATGTTGTCGGCTGGATTAAATTTACTCATGATGATTTAGTTTTATCTATCAAAATTCAAAATAATAAATTAAAATTTCAATAAGTACCTTAAAATTTAGTTTATTTATCTGTAATATGTATTAATGATAGATTATTTATCATTAATTTTGGTTTTTTATGTATTTTTACCAAATAAATTACGACACGTATGGATGCAATTGATAAAAAATTATTAGAATTGATGCAAATCGATTCAAAAAAAACAACAAAAGAATTGTCTGGTAAATTAAATTTATCTGTAACCGCAGTGTATGAACGCATAAAAAAATTGGAACGTGAAGGCATTATTAGTAAATATGCTACCATTTTAGATAAAACTAAGATAAATAAAGGATTTGTAGTGTTTTGTCACGTGAAATTAATTAAACATTCAAGAGACTTAATTTCCGAATTTGAAAAAGAAGTAGTAACACTAACGGAAGTTTTAGAATGTTTTCATGTAAGTGGCGACTACGATTATATTCTGAAAATTTGCGTAAAAGATATGGAGGAATATAGAGAATTTATGGTTACTAAGTTAACCACTTTGCAGCATATTGGTAGCACGCATAGTACTTTTATGATTGGAGAAGTGAAAAATTCTACTTCATTTGTGTTGAATTAAAAATAGTAAAGTTTTTTCGCAAAATAGCGATACATATTTATATAAAAACTTTACTTTTGTACTTTAAAAACATACTATAACATTTTATAAAATATATTTATGAGTCAATTTGATGTAACCATTATTGGTTCTGGACCTGGAGGATATGTAGCCGCTATTCGTTGTGCACAATTAGGATTTAAAACAGCAATTATTGAAAAATACGCAACGCTTGGTGGAACGTGTCTGAATGTAGGATGTATTCCATCAAAAGCATTATTAGCCTCCTCACATCATTATGAAGAATTGCAACATTTTGCAGACCACGGAATTGAAGTTTCTGGTGAAGTAAAAGTCAATTTAGAAAAAATGATTGCCAGAAAACAAGCGGTTGTAGATCAAACTTCTGGTGGTGTAAAATACTTAATGGATAAAAATAAAGTTACTGTTTTTGAAGGTTTAGGTTCTTTTGAAAGCGCTACTTCTGTTAAGGTATCTAAAGCAGACGGTACTTCAGAAATCATCGAATCAAAAAATATCATTATTGCTACAGGTTCTAAACCTTCCTCATTACCTTTTATCAAATTAGATAAAGACAGAATCATTACTTCAACGGAAGCTTTAAAATTAAAAGAAGTTCCAAAACATTTAGTAATTATTGGTGGTGGTGTTATTGGAATTGAGCTAGGACAAGTATATCTTCGTTTAGGCGCTCAAGTTTCTGTAGTAGAATTTATGGATAGAATTATTCCAGGAATGGATGCTTCTTTATCTAAAGAATTAACAAAAGTATTGAAAAAACAAGGTATGAAATTTTATACCTCACATAAAGTACAATCTGTGGATAGAGCAGGAGACAAGGTTACTGTAAAAGCAGAAAATGCAAAAGGAGAAATCATTACATTAGAAGGGGATTATTCTTTAGTTTCAGTAGGTCGTCGCCCTTATACGGATGGTTTACATGCAGAAAAAGCAGGAGTAAAAGTTACTGATAGAGGGCAAATTGAAGTGAACCATCATTTACAAACTTCAGCAGCTAATATTTATGCAATTGGAGATGTAGTTCGTGGTGCCATGTTAGCGCACAAAGCGGAAGAAGAAGGTGTTATGGTCGCAGAAATTTTAGCCGGACAAAAACCTCATATCGATTATAATTTAATTCCTGGTGTAGTATATACTTGGCCAGAAGTGGCAGCTGTTGGAAAAACAGAAGAGCAATTAAAAGCTGAAGGCATCGCGTTTAAAGCGGGAAGTTTTCCATTCAAAGCATTAGGAAGAGCTAGAGCAGGAGGCGACACGGACGGATTTGTAAAAATATTAGCCGATGCCAAAACAGATGAGGTGTTAGGGGTTCATATGATTGGTGCACGTTGTGCGGATTTAATTGCAGAAGCGGTTACCGCAATGGAATTTAGAGCATCTGCAGAAGATATCTCAAGAATGTCACACGCACATCCTACTTTTGCCGAAGCCATTAAAGAAGCCGCTTTAGCAGCAACAGCAAATAGAGCGTTACACGTGTAATTAAATAGATTTCAGATAATAAACCCCAAATTTTATTAAGGAATTTGGGGTTTTTTGTTTTAAAATATTTCGATTGTTAATAAATTTTCAATCTATTTTCCAAGTCAAAATTGTACCTTTACGCTATGTTTGCATTGGTCGATTGTAATAACTTTTATGTGTCTTGTGAGCGTGTTTTTCAACCTCAATTTCAAAAAAAACCAGTTGTAGTTTTATCTAATAACGATGGCTGTGTGATTTCTAGAAGTGATGAAGCTAAAGCGCTAGGCATTGCTATGGGTGTACCTGAGTTTCAAATTAGAAACGAAATCAAACAACATCAAATCGCTGTTTTTTCATCCAATTATGCGCTGTATGGCGATTTAAGCAAACGTGTCATGGAGGTATTAAGTGCTTTTACACCAGATATCGAAAATTATAGTATAGACGAAGCTTTTCTTAATTTTAAAAATACCAATACAACTAATTTTGAAACTTGTGGTTTGCAAATGAAACAACGGGTGCAAAAATGGATTGGATTGCCAGTTTGTATTGGTTTTGCCGAAACGAAAGCCCTGAGTAAAGTCGCCAACAGAATTGCTAAAAAGTTTCAAGTTAGAACAGGTGGTGTTTATGTTATTGATTCCGAAGAAAAACGAATCAAAGCCTTAAAATGGACAAAAGTTGAAGATATTTGGGGTATAGGTTTCCGGTTGTCTAAAAAAATGAAGGCTTTTGGAATGGTTACGGCTTATGACTTTACGGCACCACATAATGAAGATTTTATTAAAAGAACCATGGGCGTGGTAGGAAAACGACTCCGTGCGGAACTTTTAGGGCAATCTGTATTAGAATTGGAGCAACAACCAGAAGCCAAAAAAAACATAGCGGTAACGAGAACTTTTGAAAAATCAATAACCAATTTAAGCGAATTGAAAGAGCGCGTTTCTACTTTTGCAACAGTAGCTTCCGAAAAATTACGTATACAAAAATCGTGTTGTTACGGTTTGGTTTTGTATCTCAGAAAAGACAAGTATAAAGCAGGTAATGAACGTTATAATTTTACCCTTTACGAAACGATGCCTTTTGCCACACAATCAAGTTTAACAATAAGTACAACGGCTATTAAAATGTTAGAAAAATTGTTTCAGCCTGGCGAAACTTATACAAAAGCGGGAATCATTATTTCGGATATTATTCCGCAAGATCAAAAGCAATTTAATTTATTTGTAGAAGAAAATCCGAAACACGAAAAATTAATGAAAGTAATGGATGACATCCGAAAGAAAACCGGCGAACGAAAAATCCGACTCGGGAATCAAGATTTACAACGCACTTGGAAAATGAAGCAAAATTTTTTATCCAAAAAATATACCACAGATTTTAAAGAATTATTAGATATAAAATGTTAGCACAAAATAAATTATTGTTTTTTATTCCAAATACGGAAAGCAATATAGAAATGCCTTACATTTCAAGCGGAATTAAAGCTGGATTTCCTTCTCCAGCAGCAGATTTTGACGGCACACGAGTAAGTATTGATCAAATAGTAGTAAAAAATGCGTTGGCTACTTTTTATGCTAAAGCGAATGGAAATTCTATGACGGGTGCCGGAATTGACGATGGCGATATTTTAGTAATCGATAAAAGTATAGAACCTCAAGACGGAAAAATCGCCGTTTGTTTTATCGATGGCGAATTTACCGTGAAACGAATTAAAGTACAAGAAAATAGTTTACTCTTATTACCAGAAAATAAACTCTTTGAACCCATTGAAATTACAGAGGAAAATAATTTTATTATCTGGGGAATTGTCACTTTTGTAGTGAAAAAATTGTAAAAAAAATCCTGAATTTATCAGGAATTTTTAGTTTATGACTTGGCTAATTCTTTTTCTTTTTGATAGCCAAATAAATGGTCTTTTTTAATGATTTCTGCGGTACCATCTGGTAGCATATCTTCCCAGCCAGATTCGCCTTTAGCAATCATTTTTAATATTTTTCTAGAGAAAATATCTAAAGTTTTGGCATCGTAAGTTTCTATATCGGTAACTTTTCCGTTGTATTTAAAGAACTTATACAATTCTTTCATTCTTGGATGCACTTTTAAGTTTTCTGAAGTAATAATTTCACCCGTTTCTGGATCTTTCATCGGATATAAATACACTTTTAAATCTCTGTAAAACAATTTACCAAATGCCTCTAAAATTCCACCAGACATATGACGGTAGTATTTCTCATCAAAAATTTCTACTAAATTACTCACACCCATTGCTAACGCAGTACGTGATTTTGTAAAAGAGGAGAAATATTCTAATACTTTATAATATTCTTGAAAGTTAGAAATCATTACCGTTTGACCTAAAGCACATAAAAGTTCTGCTCTATCTAGGAAATCTCTTTCGTCAATTTCACCTTCTGCTTTTAAGTTAGAAAGCGTGATTTCGAAAACCACAAAAGTATTTTCTTTACTTACTTTATTTTCTTGTATAAACATCTCGTAAGATTGCTTATACATATCCATATTTACTTTAGTTACAGGTCGGAAACTACCACGTAACGCTAAAATATTTTTTTTGTATAAAACAGCTGCTGGTAAAATATTTTTTCCTTCCGGATTAAACATTACAGCATCTGTAAAACCGTATTTTACCAATTGTAAACTCATTAATCTGTTGTCTACATCTGCAAAACTTGGTCCTGAGAAATTTATAGTATCAATTTCAAGTTGGTCTTTTTCTAAATGGTCGTATAAATAACGCAATAATTTTTTAGCATCATTGTGTTTGTAAAACGCACCATAAATTAAGTTTACGCCTAAGATACCTAAGGTTTCTTGTTGCAAACGCGCATCATTTTCTTTAAAACGAATGTGAATTAAAATTTCATTATACGCTTGATCGGGTTCTACTTGAAATTTAATTCCTACCCAACCGTGTCCTTTAAATTGTTTTGCAAAATCAATAGTGGCTACGGTATTCGCATAACTAAAAAACATTTTATTTGGGTGCTTGTCTCTTTTTAAACGATCTTCAATAAGTTTCGTTTCGTGCGTAAGCATTTTTCTTAATCGGCTTTCTGTCACATATCTTCCATCTTCTTCAATTCCGTAAATGGCATCACTAAAATCTTTATCGTAGGCAGACATCGCTTTTGCAATCGTACCAGATGATGCACCTGCTCTGAAAAAATGCCTCACCGTTTCTTGTCCGGCACCAATTTCAGCAAAGGTTCCGTAAATATTTTCGTTTAAATTAATACGGAGTGCTTTATCCTTTGTAGAAGGAATTTGTTCAATTGCTTTGTCTCCTCTTAATGTGATTTCAGTTCTCATTTATTCAAAATGTGTTTTTAAGCAAATTAAATTACTATGCAAAGTTAATAAATTATAGGTTTTAACAAGAGTATTTTGTTATTTTTGTAAAAAAGAAATTACTATCATAACAATATAGTAACACTTAACTAAAAATGTAGAAGGTAATCTTTTTAGTGTATCAAATACATAAATATGAAATCGCCATTAACAAAAAGTTTGTGCAAGCAAACACCGAAGATTAAAAAGGCGATAACCGTTGTTACCGCTAAAAAAAATTAAACATATGAAATTATACTTCTTAGGCACAGGTACCTCTCAAGGCATTCCAGTAATTGGAAGTACACATTTTGTTTGTTTGAGTGAGGATGTAAAAGACAAACGATTGCGCGTTGCAGTTTGGATACACGACGAGGATTTTTCTGTAGTAATTGATTGCGGTCCCGATTTTCGACAACAAATGCTTACCAGTACTTGTTCGCATATAGATGCCTTGCTTTTTACGCACGAGCACGCAGACCATACAGCTGGTTTAGATGATATTCGTCCGTTTTATTTTAAACAAGGCGACATTCCAGTTTACGGACATTCGCGCGTGTTGCAAAATTTAGCTAGGCGATTTGATTATATCTTTGAAAAAGATAATAAATATCCAGGTGCACCTTCTGTGTTGCCCATTGAAGTAATAAATAATCAGAATATAACGATTAAAAATCAGACTGTAATTCCAATCAATGCGATGCATGGAACTTTACAAGTTTTTGGGTACAGAATAAAAGATGTTGTATATTTAACGGACGTAAAAACCATTGAAGATTCTGAATTAGAAAAACTTAAAAATGTGGAGGTTTTGGTTATCAATGCATTACGATTTGAACCACATACAACGCATTTTAACATGGAAGAAGCGATACAATTTATAAATTTGGTGCAACCTAAAAAAGCGTATTTAACACATATTAGTCATATTTTAGGATTGCACGAAGAGGTACAAAAACAATTGCCAGATAACGTTTTTTTGGCTTACGATAATTTAGAAATAGAAATAAAATAAATATAAAAATGAAAAAAAGTTTATTGCTTTACGGAATCGTATTTTCAGTATTAATTAATATTTTTCAATTTGTAAATTCTTCAAACATCTTGAAAAGAAGCGAAGAAGTGTCTACAATTAGTAAAAAGGAATTAAAAAAAGCACAAGATACCATTGCGAAATTACGTGACAATGATACGTTTTCCTTAGCCACTAATGAAAATGCGCAAGAGTATTATTTTGAATACGATATAAAAGCATTACAAACTAAAGTAAAAGAAGATTTAACTGCTTTTAACGCGGATAAAAAAGGAAATAAATATGTTTCTTACGATCAAATCGGCGACAATCCGTTTTTGATTAATAACATAAAAATTTTAAATCATAGATGGATTATTGCTAATTTTTCTGATGGTAAAGTTTGGGGTGAAGTGCTGATTAAATACTTTCATAATGCCGATAAACCTACCGAATTTGAAACCGTAGAAACCTTAATTTATCAAGAAACCCTAAATTAAAAATGAAAAAACTTGTATATATTTTAGTATTGACATCGCTATTTTCTTGCGATTATATTTTAAAGAATCCACCAAAAGATACCACGGAAATGGATTCTATCGTGAAGAATCAGGTGAATGATGATAAAAACGAAAATGGTTGCGATTTAAAAGCGGGCTATAAATGGTCAAATATGTACAAAAAATGTGTACGTGTTTTTGAAGAAGGCTACCGCTTAACTTCTATTGAAAGAGATTCATTAGCCAGAAGAAAAAATGCCTTTTTCTTTGTGGAAGAAGATAGCCTAATTGCGGAAGTTTTCTTACCAGATTCTAAAGAATCCATTGTTTTTAAAAGAGAAAGTGAAGACCAAAACTTCAAATATAAAGACTTCGAATTCCGAACCAACAAAGGTTTTTATTTGTACTACAAAGAAACACTTATGTTTCAACCTGCTATTCCTGTAGATACTAAAGTTTTAGGAAAAGACGAAGAGCATTAGTTTTTTGGGTGTAAGGTTAAGGGTTAAGGGTAAAAGTTGATTTCTGCAGAATAATTAATTTATTTGTTTTGAGATACTGAACTTGTTTTAGTATCTACATTTACTAGTCAACTCTATGATATGTCATTGATCTGCAATGTCGCACTTTTCCCTTTTCATCGGGGCAACTATAAAACCAAATTTGACGAAATACAATCTTTATTAAACCGTCATTCATGCTTTGGTCACCGTCAATTTGAGTAAGTCTAAAAAAACCTTTTTCTTTTTTGAATGTCCCTTTTCTTATTTCTACCATCCAGTTTTTATAATCATTTGTAGTGTCTGTTATTTTTTTCGAGTATTTGCGATTTACAAAAGTGAAATTGTCATATAATTCCATTTCATATACCAAAGTATCATTATCTTTTTCGCCAAGGTGTAATGTGTATGTTTTTTTCGAATTTTGTGCAAATCCAGAAAAGGACAATAAAAATATAATTACAAAAAAAAGTTTTTTCATTTTAGGATTGATAAATTTTATCGTAAAGGGTTTGGTATTTCTCTTTGATAATTTTACGTTTCAATTTCATAGTTGGCGTTAAATGCCCTGCATCTATTGACCAAATATCTGGCGTTAATTCAAAACGTTTTACTTGTTCCCAATTACCGAATTTTTTGTTGGCTTTATCAATATCTTCTTGAATACGTGCAATAACTTTTGGATTGTTGCAAAGGTCTTCATTAGAATTTCCTAAGTCAACTTGGTGTCTTATTGCCCATTCTTTTACAAAATCAAATGCCGGTTGAATGAAAGCGGCTGGCATTTTTTCGCCATCGCCAATTACCATAATTTGCTCGATAAAACGAGATTGTTTGAAGGAATTTTCTAATACTTGTGGCGCAACATATTTACCACCAGATGTTTTAAACATTTCTTTTTTACGATCGGTGATTTTTAAGAAACCATCGGCATCAATTTCACCAATATCTCCAGTATGGAAATAACCGTTTTTAATTACTTCAGCAGTTTGTGCTTCATCTTTATAATACCCAATCATTACGTTTGGCCCTTTACAAAGAATTTCTCCGTCTTCTGCAATTTTAACTTCTACATTTTCAATAACTCTACCAACAGTTCCAATTCTGAATCCGCCATTTCGCATATCGTTTACTGAAATTACAGGGGACGTTTCCGTTAATCCGTAGCCTTCCATTACTGGAATTCCAGCGGCTGTAAATACTTTTGTTAAACGCGTTTGTAAAGCTGCACTACCTGAAACTAACATTTCCAATTCGCCACCCAAACCTTCTTGCCATTTAGAGAAAATTAACTTTCTGGCAATGGCCAATTTGAAGTTGTACAAGGCACCATTTTCATTATAAGGTTTGTAATCCATACCTAAATCTAATGCCCAAAAGAATAATTTCTTCTTAATTCCCGTTAAATCAGCACCTTTTGCGTAAATTTTATCGTATACTTTTTCTAAAAGTCTTGGTACAACTGACATTACGTGCGGATGTACTTCTTTTAAATTGTCAGATATTTTTTCAATGCTTTCTGCAAAATAAATGGATATTCCACCATATTGATACAAATACGTTAACATTCTTTCGAAAATATGGCAAATAGGCAAGAAACTCAACGCACGCGTACTTCCTTTTCGTAAAGGCATTCGTTTATCTGAATTTAAGACATCAGAAACAATGTTGTCGTGCGTAAGCATTACCCCTTTTGGTCGGCCTGTAGTTCCTGAAGTATAAATTATGGTTGCTAAATCGGAAGGCAAAACAGCACTTTTACGATTTTCTACGTCATTTTGATTTGAGGCATCGTTACCTGTTTCTAATAAATCACTCCATTTTTTACAACCGGAAATTTCGTTAAACGAAAAAATATCTTGTAATAATGGAATATTAGCGTGTACCGCTTTTAATTTTTCATATACTTCTTGGTCGGATACGAAACAGTATTTTGCTTCAGAATGATTTAGAATATATTCGTAATCTTCAGAAGATATGGTTGGATAAATTGGCACGTTTTGTGCCCCAGTTTGCAAAATTCCAATATCTGAAATATGCCATTCTGTGCGGTTATTTGAAGAAATGATAGCAATTTTATCATTTTTATTTACTCCTAAATGTAATAAGGCTCTTGATAAGGCATTGGCTTTATGGATATATTCTTGTGTAGAAGTTTTAATCCAATCAGTACCATTTTTAGTTACTAAAGCATCTGGTAAGTTGTAATTTTCTAATTGAAAATAAGGAAAATCAAAAAGTCTTGTTATGTTTTGCATATTATTTTATTTTAAACTGCAATTTATGAAAAAATAGAACTTTATAAAAATTTTTAACTGTAAAACTTTGATTATTGTTAATTTTGCATCAATTAAACTTTAGTTAAATGAAATCATTTTTCAGATTAAATGAATATTCCGTGTTATTTTACCGAATAGCACTAGCTTATTTGTTTTATTTTATAGCAAGAATTTTATTTTATGCCTATAATAGTGATATTGTTGAAGTAACGTCTATATCGGAGTTTTTACAGATATCGTATCATGGTTTAGTTTTTGACACCACCGCCATTTTATATGTAAATGGGCTATTTATTTTATTGTCTATTTTACCATTTTTTATAAATACAAAACCTAACTATCAAAAAGGATTGTTTTATTTGTATTTCATATCAAATTTATTTTTTTTCGCCTTTAATTTTGTAGATTTAATCTATTACAAATACAATTTTTCTCGTTTAACGCTTGCTGCTTGGGATTTGCTAAAAAATGAAGAAGCAAAAGGCGGCATGTTATTTAGATTTGTAATTACCTATTGGCACGTGTTTTTGTTGTTTATAGTAGTATCAGCTTTTTGGATTTTTTTGTATCAAAAAGTAAAAGTAAAGCATAATTTAGTAGAGAATGCCAAGATAAAATATGTTGCCAAATCTATTTTTGGTGTGTTAGTTATTGCCACTTTATGTATTGGTGGGATTCGAGGCGATTTCAAGAAAAGCACTCGACCAATTAATTTAGTTGATGCTAATAGATTTGTAAAGAAATCGCAACAAGCGGATTTAGTTTTAAATTCAACTTTTTCGTTTCTAAGAACGTTAGGTGTACAATCTTTTAAAAAAACAGATTTTAACATACCAGAATCTGTTGTTAATGCTAATTTTCAACCAATTAAATTGTACGATTCTAATGCTCCAACCACACCAAATATTGTATTAATAATTACAGAAAGTATGGGAAGAGAATATATTGGTGCGTTTAATAAAAACACAAAAATTAAGGATTATGTAAGTTATACACCATTCATTGATTCGTTAGCTACAGAAAGTTTTATTTATACAAATGCTTATGCCAATGGGTATAAATCCATTCATGGTATGTCGTCTATAATATCTGGGATTCCTTCTTTTAAAGATGCCTTTACATCTTCTCCGTATGCCAAACAAAACATAGGTTCTATGGTTTCCTGCTTAAAGAGTAAAGGGTATGATACTTCATTTTTTCATGGCGCACCAAACGGTTCGATGGGATTTTTAGGATTTGGAAATATTTTAGGATTTGACCATTATTATGGTATGAAAGAATATAGAAATGATGCCGATTTTGATGGTTCGTGGGGAATCTGGGACGTGCCATTTATGCAATTTATGAATAAAACAATAAGCCAAAAGAAAGCACCATTTTTTAGTACCATTTTTACGGTTACTTCACATGAACCCTACGTGGTGCCTGCTGAGTTTAAAAATAAATTACCAAAAGGAACCAACCCTATGCATCAGCCTGTAAGGTATACAGACTATGCTTTTAAAAAGTTTTTTGAAGCTGCTAAAAAGCAACCTTGGTTTGAAAATACTATATTTATTATCACCGCAGATCATTGTAATTTAGTGAATTATTATGAAGAATACTATCATAAAATAATGAATAGATTAGCTGTTCCTATACTTTTTTATTCTCCAAAATATAAACTGAAAGGGGAAAGTAATGAGTTGGCACAACATATTGATATTTTTCCAACTGTTATGGATATTATTGGATATAATAAACCATTTAGAAGTTGGGGAAGAAGTTTAATGGATAAAAAACAAGGAATTCAACCTTTTGTAATTAATTATAATACAGGAATGTATAACTTTGCCAGAGGAAATTACGTTTGTGCTTTTGACGGAAAAGTTGCCGTTGGTTTTTATAGTAAAGAAGATAAAGAACAATTGCACAATTTAATTGGAAAAAGAAACAAAGAAATGAATGATATGGAAACGGCTTGTAAAGGGTTTCTTCAGGATTATTTTAATAGAATTATTGATAAAAAGTTAAAATATCAATAGCAATTTCAAAATTCAATAACAAAAAAAAAGTAAAAGACTTATATGTTTAAAAAGAATAAAAAAATAATAACGATATTACTTTCAATTTTAATAATTGGAGTTATTTTCTGGGCAAAGCGCTATTTTTATGATTATAAAATAAATCATAATTTAAAAGTAATTTCCGAAGGAAAAGTCTATAAAAGTGGCGTAATTCCACCTGAAGACATTGCCGATTTTGTAAAAGAACACCATATTAAAAGCATTATCGATTTACGTTTTCCAGGAACCGGTGACGATGTGAATAATCCAGAAATTCCAGTAGAACTTATTGCAGAAAAAGAAGCAGCTGCTAAAATCCAAGGATTGAATTATTTCAATATTGGCTCAGATCAAGTGCCAAAACCTGAAAATTTAGACGCTTTTTTTAAAGTAATGGACAATAAAGCAAATTATCCAGTATTAATTCATTGTTTTCACGGTGTGGGAAGAGCCGAAATGTATTCCGCCATTTATCGTATAGAATATGAAAATTGGGAGAGAGAAGAAGCCAGAAAAGAAACCCGTTTTCTAACGAAATTCAGTTCTTTTGATTTAGGAAAACCAAAAGGCGATTTTTTGCATAATTATGTGAAAAGGGAAGACAGAAGATAGAGTATAGAAAAGAGATAGTATAAATAGAATCTGAAATAAGTTCAGATTGACAAACTTTTTAATTTAATCTGTGCAAATCTGTTAAATCCGTATAATCTGTGTACCTATTTAAACAATCCCAAACCCCAAAGCAATCGCAAACACAATAATCATAAGTGCCACAATTTTCTGAACGGTGTTTATGGTTATTTTTTTTATCAATTTGTTTCCAATATACACACCTATAAACGCAGCAAGTGTTGCAATAATTACTAAGTTGATATTTAAATTATCTTTCACTTTTGAAATGTTGGTAAAATACACGGATATCCGACTTATATCAATCAGGCACGCGATACTCACACCAGTGGCAATAAACGCTTCTTTAGACAACCCCACTTTCGTTAAAAACGCACTTCGTAATGCACCTTGATGCCCTGAAAGTCCCCCAAAAAAGCCACTTAATATACCACCAATAGGCAAATACTTTTCTGGAAATTGCAGGTTTTTTAGTTTTGGAAGTAACTCAAATAAAGCGAAGAAAATAAGTAAAATAGCCACAATGCTTTTCATTATTGTGATTTGAAAAACGGAGTTGTTAATTGTATATTCGGCTATAATAGTAGCATAAGTAATCTTATCTAAAAGCAGTGCACCAAGAAAAGAAAAAAGCAAAGCAGGAAGACCAAATTGCAATACGATTTTCCAAACAATATGTTTTTTAACTAAAACGAATTTAAATGCATTGTTCAAAAAATGCACAATCGCTGTTAAAGCAATCGCCACATCGACAGGAAAAAACAAAGCAAGAGCAGGTAATAATAAGGTTCCCAATCCAAAACCAGAAAAGAAGGTTAGGGCAGATGCAAGTAATGCTACAATTGGGATTAATATGTATTCCATTATAAGCTAAAAGTTAGAATGTCTTAAAGTTAAAAGCTTTACAACTTTCAATTTTAAGACATTTGACTTATTATATTCCAGAAATAATTCCGAAAAAATCGTTGGCGTTTAATGCTGCACCACCGATTAATCCGCCGTCTACATCTGGTTTTGAAAAAATTTCTTTGGCGTTGTCTGGTTTTACACTTCCACCGTAAAGAATGGAAACATTTTCTGAAATGTCTCTTCCAAACACTTTATCCACTAAATTTCTAATAAACAAATGCATTTCTTGTGCTTGTTCCGGAGAGGCGGTTTCACCAGTTCCAATTGCCCAAACAGGTTCGTAAGCCAATACAATATTTTTCCAGTTTTCTTTCGAAATATGAAACAAACCATCACGTAATTGGTATTCTACAACGTTAAAATGATTGTCGCTTTGTCTGTCTTTTAATTCTTCGCCAAAGCAAAAAATAACAGTCATATCGTGTGCCAATGCGGTATCTACTTTGTTAGCTAATAAGGCATCATTTTCGTGAAAATAAGCTCTCCTTTCACTGTGTCCTAAAATTACAGTGTTAACGCCAATACTGGTTAACATTGATGCGGAAACTTCCCCTGTAAACGCGCCACCTTCTGCCTGATGCATATTTTGGGCTGCGATTTTAATATTAGAACCGGCAACTAATTCAACGGCTTTTGCTAAATAAGGAAAAGGAGTCGCTAAAATAACTTCAGCTGTATTACTTGGTTTATTGTTTTTAATTTCATTGATTAATTCAATGGCTTGCGGTAAGGTTTTGTTCATTTTCCAGTTACCGGCTACGATGTTTTTTCTCATTTTTTAATTTAGTTATAACATTTTTTTTTGAACACAGATTGGAGAAATTATTAAAATTATTAAAATTATTAAAATTTCTCCAATCTGTGTTTTAATAAATAAGGCTTGTTTTGGTTATAATATTTTATTTAGATGTTTCTATACTTTTAATGATTTTATCAAAGTCTTTTTCGATGGCGCGGAACAAAACAATTTTTCCTTCTTTGTTAATTACTATAAAACGAGGAATCCAATCCAATTTTATTGAAGTTCCAAATTCACCTTTCATTCCATCTGGAATTAGATAATTTTCGCCCGTAACCTCATGTTTTTCAATTCCGCTTTTCCAAGCATCAAAAGTTTTATCACAAGATAAATTTACAAAAGCAACTTCTGGATATTTGGCTTTTAAATCCTTAACCTGGGGCATGTTTTTAACACAGTCTGAACACCAAGCTGCCCAAACTTCAATTACCACAGTTTTGCCTTGGTTTTGTTTTAAAATCTCTTCAAAAGAAATCGCTTGATTATCAGAGTTGATTAATTTTGCGGTTAAACTTTCTTTTGAAAATTCAGTTTGTGCTTGACAAGATGTTAATCCAAGACTTAATGCTAATGTAGCTATGATTTTTTTCATAATATTTTGTTTAATAATTTATTGAAATTGAAATTTGGAATTTGTTATTTATTATTTGTATATAACTTTTTCTAATGCTTTACTGTTAAATGATTTTTCCGCAATTCCATCGTAAAATTTAATTACGTTTCCGTTGTATAAATACACAACGCCGGGTGTGTCTTTTCCTGTACCTAATTTTGTCCAAAATGGAATAATATCAATCACTTTATATGGAAATTGTTTGCCAGCATATTTAAAGAAATCTGGAATTTTTTCCGCTTCTTCATCCATAAAAACAATTTGTACTTGTGGAAAATCTTTATGTTTTTTTTGTAAAGCGTGTAAATCTTTTGCTGCATCACGGCAATGTTCGCAACCTGGAACGAAGAAACACAATATTTTTTGTCCTTTGTCGATATCTGTATATAAGTCAGCATAACCTGAAACCGCTTGTTTTGGACCCACTTCTTTTTTAACTTCTTCAACCGCTTTTTCTGTTATTATTTTCGAGGAATCGATGGTTTTAATTTCCTCGATTTTTACTGAATCCGTTAATTTTGATATCGAATCAGTTGAAATATTGATATTGTCATTGCTATTTGATATTGATGTTGAACTCGCTTTCATGGGTGCCAACATAAATAAGCCTAAAATACAACCTAAAGTCACAGATATTAACATCCAAATATTCGATTTTTTATCGTTCTCTAAAATTTTCCATAGCCAAATTAATAATCCAACTGCGATGATATTTTTAATAATGGCTTCAATTGGTGTCATCGGAATTAATTCACCAAAACAGCCACAATTCCCTGAATTTCCGCCACTTAAAAAAGCAACATAACTCAAATGAATGATGAAAACACTCAACAAACCAACTGTTGCAGGAATCGTTATGCGTTTTAAGAAATGATTATTAAGTAATAAAAAGCCAAGAGCAAATTCAATTCCAATTAATATTCTTGAAAAATAGGGTGCAAGTGAATCTGAGAATCCTAAAGTATACAATTGTTTTACTTCAAAAGTGGAAATTGCAAAATAAGGCGACGGATATAATTTGGCAATCGCTGAAACTATAAAAAGTAAAGCAACTACTATTCTGATACTCCAAGAAATATTTTTTTTGTTCATTTTAATGTGTTTTAACAAATATAAACAGGCTTTTTGATAATTTTTGTTAATGAGATGTTATTAAAATTTTCCCATCAAAATCAAAGCAAAAACCGAATAGTTTATCATATCTTGATAATTGGCATCAATTCCTTCAGAAACTAATGTTTTTCCTTGGTTGTCTTCAATTTGTTTCACGCGTAATAACTTCTGAATAATCAAATCTGTAAGAGAACTTACACGCATATCGCGCCAAGCTTCCCCATAATCGTGATTTTTATCTTCCATTAATTCCTTTGTGATTTCAATTTTATGATTGAATAATTTTATGGCTTCATCGGCTGATAAATCCGGTTGAGAAGCAATTCCTTTATCCATTTGTATTAATGCCATTACGCAATAATTAATAATCCCAATAAATTCTGACGTTTCATCTTCATCAACTTTTCTGACGTCGTTTTCTTGTAAACTTCTTATGCGTTGTGCTTTAATGAATATTTGATCGGTTAATGATGGCAAACGTAAAACACGCCAAGCCGTACCATAATCGTGCGCTTTTTTTGTAAATAATTCTCTGCAAATTGCTATAACTTTGTCGTATTCTTGTGAGGTATTGCTCATTATTATTTTATATTTGTATCAAACTTCAAATATAAGTAAAAAATACGATGTCAACAATAAACTGTAAAGGAACGCTCATCAACTTATCAACACCTAAAGTGATGGGAATTGTTAATGTGACGCCAGATTCATTTTTTGATGGTGGAAAACTTACAAATTCTAATGAAATTTTATTTCAAGTAGAAAAAATGTTGCGTGATGGTGCTACTTTTATTGATTTAGGTGGCTATTCTAGCAAACCAGGAGCCGAATTTGTTTCCGAAACGGAAGAATTGAATCGCGTGATACCAATTGTAAAGTTATTAGTTGAAAAATTCCCGGATATTTTACTTTCTATTGATACTTTTAGAAGTGAAGTTGCCCAACAGGCTATTGAAAATGGTGCGGCAATGATTAATGATATTTCTGCTGGTCTGTTAGATGAAAATATGTTAGAAATGGTTGCGAAATTGCAAGTTCCGTATATTATGATGCACATGAAAGGCACGCCAAAAACCATGCAAAGCTTGGCCAATTATGACGATTTACTAAAAGAAATGAATTTTTATTTTTCGGAACGAATTGCAAAAGCGAGAAGTTTTGGTTTAAATGATATCATCATTGATCCTGGCTTTGGCTTTGCGAAAACCTTAGAACACAATTACGAATTACTACATAATTTAGAACTATTACAATTTCACGATTTACCTATTTTAGCAGGAATTTCAAGAAAATCAATGATTTATAAAACATTAGATTCTTCACCAGAAAATGCGTTAAACGGAACGACATTTCTACATGCTTTTTGTTTACAAAAAGGCGCGACTATTTTAAGAGTTCACGATGTAAAAGAAGCGGTGGAATGCGTGAACCTGTATTTACGATTTTAGATTTTTAGATTTGGGATGGCTTGAAATCGTAAATCAAAAATCGTAAATCTAAAATTTTATTGGTGGTGATATGGTTCGTTATTCAAAATGGTAAACCCTCTATAAATTTGTTCAATT
The DNA here is from genome assembly GCF_040402895.1 of Flavobacterium sp. Lineage (GTDB taxonomy): Bacteria > Bacteroidota > Bacteroidia > Flavobacteriales > Flavobacteriaceae > Flavobacterium. The sequence goes on along the minus strand of NZ_JBBALR010000002.1, from coordinate 263,696 downwards.
ACAAATAAACGTACCATTTGATGTGAAAAAGTCATTTGCGATAAAGCCACTTTTCCTTGTGCCTTTTGATACACTTCTTCTGAAAATCCGTAAGGCCCACCAATTACAAATACTAAGGTTTTAATTCCGGAGTTCATTTTCTTTTGTAAAAAATCAGAAAATCCAACACTTGTATGTTCCATTCCGTTTTCGTCCAATAAAATTAATTGGTCAGTTGGTACTAATTTTCCTAAAATAAGTTGTCCTTCTTTTATTTTTTGTTCCGATTCCGATAAATTTTTTACGTTTTTGATATCCGGAATTACTTCCAAATCGAACTTAATATAAAATCCCAATCGCTTGGTATATTCTTCAATTAAAGCGTTTAGATTTTTATTGTCTGTTTTGCCTATGGCGATAAGTTTGATGTTCATTTTGAGTTTTTTTAAACAAAAAACTCCAGATTACTCTGAAGTTTTAAAATGTAAACTTTAAATAGAATACTAATTTTCCAACATAGTATGAAACACGTTCATAACGTCATCGTCTTCTTCAATTTTTTCTAATAATTTTTCAACATCTGCAACTTGCTCTGGTGTTAATTCTTTAGTTACTTGAGGGATTCTATCAAATCCAGAAGATAAAATTTCTAAACCTCTAGATTCTAATTCTTTTTGAATGGCTCCGAAACTTTCAAAAGGGGCGTACATTAAAATGCCATCTTCATCATCAGCGAAAATTTCTTCTACTCCAAAATCAATCATTTCTAATTCTAATTCGTCAATATCCTGTCCAGCAGCTGGAATTCTGAAATTACAAGTATGGTCAAACATAAATTCAACCGAACCTTGCGTTCCCATTGTTCCGTTGCATTTGTTGAAATAACTTCTAATATTCGCAACGGTTCTGTTGTTATTATCAGATGCCGTTTCAATTAAAATGGCAATTCCGTGTGGCGCATATCCTTCAAATAAAATTTCTTTATAGTTTGCGGTATCTTTATCCGTTGCTTTTTTAATGGCACGTTCTACGTTTTCTTTTGGCATATTTACTGCCTTTGAGTTTTGTATAATAGCTCTTAAACGCGAGTTAGCTTCCGGGTTTGGACCTCCTTCTTTAACCGCCATTACAATATCTTTACCAATTCTGGTAAATGCTTTAGCCATTGCTGACCAACGCTTCATTTTTCTTCCTTTTCTGAATTCAAACGCTCTTCCCATTTCTGTATTGAGTTTATGTATTAATTTTTTGCAAAGGTATGCGTATTTTTTTTAATGTTATTTTGGATTTTTGTAATATAATTTTAGAAAGAATAACCAATAGAAACTCCTAAACGAACTTTTAATCCTTTTATATTTTCTACATCAATAGTTACAGGGGCTTTTACAGAATTTGCTTGTAATCCTCCATGTAAATCAATAACAAATCCATTAGACTTGTTTTTATTTCCAATAATCCATTGATTTCCTACAATTCCACCGACCCCAATTTGTGTAATGTTGTCTTTTCGACCTCCGTTATTTTGTTTTCTATTTGCATCTACAAATTGACCAACTGGAGCAATATAAAAACCTTCAAAAGTAGTGTTGTTACCAGAAGTAAAGAATTTGTATTTTAATTCAAAACCAATTGCATTAAATGGGTTTTTGTTACTATCATCATTAATGTTGAATCTAGATGTTGCAATTGAAAATTCAACACTATTATTATTCTCAATTTTTTCCTCGTAACTTAGTTCAATTCCATTATAAAAAAAGCCAATAGGATTTAATTTTATTGCTCTTTGTTGAGCAACTACAATTGTTGAAAAAAATATAAAAAGTATAGTAAGTTTTTTCATTGTACTTATATTATTGTCTTGCAAAAATAAAATAAGCAAGTAGTAAAAAAAAATGTTTGACCTTTTTTTTTGAGTTTATAAATTTTTAATTCATAAGTGCGTAATTTTTTGAAATTTGATATTTTATTTTTGGAATTTTTAAATGTTATCTTTGCGACATGCAAAATCAATTTTTCCAACTTTTTAATACCGATATTTCAGGAATTTCTTTACCTGAAAAATTCACGTTTCCATTTTATTATCAGCCACATAAATTGAGTGAAATTGCAGCTACCTCTTTGCAAGATTATTTAGCAACTCAATCTAATTTTCATCATAATTTTGGATTAGATGCTACTAAGAAAGGTTTGGTCATTGGAAAAATGTTTGGTGTTTTGGTTTGTCAAAATGAAAAAGGGGAATTAGGTTATTTATGGGCGTTTTCAGGAAAATTAGCAAATGAAAATCAGCATCTTTATTTTGTACCTACGGTTTTTGATATGTTAACAGAAGACAGCTTTTTTCGTAAAGAAGAAGAAGTACTAAATGTTTTTAATCGTACCCTTGAAAATTTGGAAAATGATGCGAATTACTTACAGGCTTTAGCGTCTTTTAATCAAGCAAAAATTCAAGCAGAAACCGAATTGCAACAGCAAAAAACTAGAATAAAAGAGCAAAAAATCCTTCGTGACGAAAAGAGAAATCAACTAGAAACTACTTTAAGCAAAGAAGCTGTAGCACTTCTTAATTTAGAATTATCAGAAGCCAGTAAGCAAGAAAGTATTTTGTTAAAAAAAATGACCAAATATTGGAAATTGACGTTGCAATCTTTAGAAGAAAAAGTAGCCGTGTTTACAAATGAAATGAATCAATTAAAAGAAGACCGAAAAACAAAATCGGCTCAATTGCAACAAAAATTATTTTCAGAATATTCTTTTTACAATCAATATCAAGAGAAGAAAAGTTTAGCTGAAATTTTTAATAATAATCCGCCTGCTGGTGCTGGAGAATGTGCGGCGCCAAAATTATTGCATTACGCTTTTCAACATCAATTAAAACCTATTTGTATGGCTGAATTTTGGTGGGGACAATCGCCAAATTCTGAAGTGCGCCAACACAAGCAGTTTTATCCATCGTGCAAAAGTAAATGCGAACCTATTTTAATGGGGCACATGCTAAAAGGTATAGAAATGGAAGAAAATCCATTTATTATGAATCACGCGGAAGGAAAAGATATTGAAATTGTGTACGAAGATGAAGTGATGTTAGTAATCAATAAGCCTACCGAGTTTTTATCGGTACCTGGAAAAACCATTTCAGATTCGGTTTATGCACGAATTAAGGAGAAATATCCGAAAGCCACAGGTCCTTTAATTGTACATCGGTTGGATATGTCCACTTCTGGAGTTATGCTTATCGCAAAAAATGAAGCTACAGCCGTACAACTGCAAAGTCAGTTTATCAATAGAACCATTAAGAAACGCTATGTCGCTTTATTGGATGGTTTATTGGAACAATCTCACGGATATATTGATTTGCCTTTGCGAGTTGATTTAGAAGACAGGCCCCGACAATTAGTGTGTTACGAACACGGAAAATCGGCACAAACCAAATGGAAAACTATTGAAGTTAAAAACGGTAAAACGAAAGTTCATTTTTATCCCATTACCGGAAGAACCCACCAATTAAGAGTTCACGCTTCTCATAGTTTAGGATTACACACACCGATAGTTGGCGACGATTTATACGGTACGAAAGCCGGTAGGTTGCATTTGCACGCCGAATATATTCAGTTTGAACATCCGATTTCAAAGGAAATTATGGAGTTTATTGTGGAAGCGGAGTTTTAGGTTTTTTTTACTGCAAAGTCGCAAAGGTTTTCGCTAAGTTTTTGTTTAGATTTTATTTTACAATCCATTAAATCTGCGTACCTATTAATTAAAAATTTCCCCATTCAACCAAACACTATCAATCAAATTTGTAGCAAAACAATACGGAATTTCATAAAAACTATGCAAAGGTTTCGTAATTATCAAATTGGCTTTTTTACCTTTTGTAATACTTCCGTGCGACTCACTTAAATCCATGGCGTAAGCGCCGTTAATTGTGGCGGCGTTTATGGCTTCTTCTGGAGTCATTTTCATTTTGATACAAGCCGTAGCAACCACAAAATGCATATTTCCCGAAGGTGTTGTTCCTGGGTTAAAATCCGAAGCTAATGCTAAAGGTAAACCTGCTTTCAACATTTGTCTGGCTGGTGTATAAGGAATAGAAATAAAATACGAACAACTTGGTAACGCCACAGGCATACAATCAGCATTTTTTAAAACTTCAATATCTTCATCGGTTACAATTTCTAAATGGTCGACACTTAACGCTCCGTTTTTCACACAAGCTTTAATACCGTCTATGGCTGTAAACTGATTTACGTGAATTTTTGGTTTTAAACCATATTTTTTTCCAACTTCCATAATTTGAATGGTTTCTGAAACACTAAAATAACCCGTTTCTAAAAATGCATCAATATAATCGGCTAAATTTTCTGCTGCGATTTTTGGTAGCATTTCGTTAATTATCAAATCGATATACGCTTGATGGTTTTCTTTGTATTCCGTTGGAAAAGCGTGTGCGCCAAGGAAAGTTGCTTTTATCGCAATAGGATAGTTTTCTTTTAGTTTTTTTATAACGCGTAACATTTTTAACTCGCCTTCTACGGTTAAACCATATCCTGATTTAATTTCAACCGCTCCGGTGCCTTGCGAAATGACTTCTTCCAAACGCTTTTTCGATTGGTTGTAAATCTCTTCTTCGGATGTTTCATTTAATTTCTTAGCTGAATTTAAAATGCCGCCACCACGATTGGCAATTTCTTCGTAGGACAAGCCATTTATTCTATCTACAAATTCGCCACTTCTATTTCCAGCGTATACAATATGTGTGTGACTGTCGCAAAAACTTGGCATTACAATTTTTCCAGTTGCATCAACAATGGTTACATTTTTTATTTCTGGACAGTTTTCCATCAAACCAAAATCTGAGATAAGATCATTTTCCAAAACTAAAAAGGCGTTTTCTAAAATGGGTAAATCCGCCATTTCCGAACCTGAAACTTTTTTTATTGAAGTTGCTCTAACTTGGAGTAATTGTTTTATATTTATAATAATGGTTTGCATAAGAAATAGTTATATTTGTAAAAGGTAAAAATACTTATTTAATATAAAGTGCGAAAACTATTATACAAAAAAGGTCGAAAAGTTGTACCTACTTTAATTGAGTACACAGGTAAACACATAAATGTTAAACCCAAAATGCAGCTATTTGTGTACAATTCAGAGGAATTATCTGAATTTGAAGACATAAAAATATCTCAGTTAGATAAACATTTAGACCCGGCCAAAAACAATTGGATCAATCTACACGGATTGTCTGATGTTGCTTTGATAAAAGAAATTGGCATCAAATTTAAAATTGATGATTTTATTTTAGGTGATATTTTAAATATTCTGAAAAGATCAAAAGTTGAGGAGTACAATCACACACTATTTTTTAATATTAAGTCCTTACTTCCAGATCCTAAAGGTATTGACGTGGAGCAAATTAGTTTTATTTTACGTGATGGATTATTATTTTCGTTTCAGGAAAAAAAGAGCGATTTCTTTTTGCATATTCGAGAAAGAATGCGCCAACATGCCGGAATTGTTAGAGATAGAAAAGTTGATTATTTACTCTATTTGCTTTTAGACGCCGTAATGGAAAACTTTTATATTACCATAGAAAGTGAGGAGCAAAAAATTGATGCCGTTATTGATTTAATTAAAACCAAACCCAATCCAAAAATATTAGAAGAAATAGAATACCATCGAGATAATTTAAACTTTTTACGTCGTTCTATAGTACCACTTCGCGATTCTTTATATTCTATAAAAAGCATTAAAGATGATGATGTTTTTAATGTGATTACGTTTGAAAATTATACTTTTTTCTCTCGTTTGCATCAAAAATGCTTGGAATTATTAGACCAAGTGGATGCCGATTTGAGTTCATTGGAAAGTGCTTCATCGTTTTATTTTTCATTGCAAAGTCATAAAATGAATGAAGTAATGAAAACCTTAACAGTAGTTTCAGTATTCTTTATGCCGTTAACATTTGTTGTAGGTGTTTACGGAATGAATTTTGACAATATGCCCGAGTTACATTGGAAATATGGCTATTTTTATGTCGTGGCAGGTATGTTTCTTTTGTTTGTATCCATGATTATTTATTTCAAAAGAAAAAATTGGTTTTAAATAAATTCACTTAAAATGTTTCTTTTTTTACAGAAACATTTTTTTATTCATGTTATTATCGTAATATTGCAATATATAAATAGGATACAATGGGAATTACAAAATCTGAGTCTTTTACAAACGAACAAAACGATATGGCCAACTTGTTTAAAGCTATGGCAAATCCGGCTAGAGTTGCTATAATTCAATATTTATTAAAGGTTGATTCTTGTATTTGTGGCGATATTGTAAACGAATTACCATTAGCACAACCAACCATTTCTCAGCATTTAAAGGAATTAAAAAATGCCAATATCATACAAGGTACTATTGAAGGAAAGTCTATTTGTTATTGTTTAAACAAAGACGTTTTTGAAACCATTGGGCGCTATTTTATGGGTATGTATATTAAGTTAGATGCCAAATGTTGTTAATTTTAAATTGCTGAAAACATGTTCAATAATCTATCAAAAACCATTGAAATTGTAAAAGAAATTCCAGTTTCAATAGAAAGACAAGCAGTATTACAACCTTTAGTGGATTACATACAAAACAAAGTCAATCTTCAAGAAGAAATTCGGTTGAATTTTATTTGTACGCACAATTCTAGAAGAAGTCATTTGTCGCAAATTTGGGCACAAACTATGGCGTTTCATTTTCAACTTCAAAATGTATTTTGCTATTCTGGCGGAACAGAAGCTACAGCAATGTTTCCAAAAGTAGCTGAAACCTTAACGAATCAAGGATTTGAAATTCAAAAAATTTCAGATACAGCAAATCCCGTTTATGCTGTAAAATTCGATGAAAATCAACATCCCATTATTTGTTTTTCAAAAACATATTTTGATGATTTTAATCCGAAAACCAATTTCTCAGCTATTATGACTTGCAACAATGCAGACGAAGGTTGTCCTATGGTTTTTGGTGCGGAAGCGCGATTTTCATCCAAATACGACGACCCAAAAGCTTTTGATGGAACACCAGAAATGAATGAAAAATATACCGAAAGAAGTTTACAAATTGCAAGCGAAATGCATTTTGTGTTTTCTAAAATAAATTAAATTAAAATGAAAAAGTTATTCAATACATCGTCAAAAGTGTTTTTTAGTTTTTGTGTAATGTTACTTTTCACAAATGCCACAGCACAAAAATCTGAACTTAATTCAAATTTATTACTTTATTGTCAATCGCTAGAATCCGAGTTTAATTTAATTTCTGAGGAACGAAAACTTGACTTAATAGAAATTTCAAATTTTATTTTAGAGCAACAAACTAACCATAAAAAAATTAATTTACTTTTTGTTTGTACAAGTAATTCTCGAAGAAGTCATATGGCACAAGTTTGGTCTCAAGTTGCTTCTTATTATTATAATATTAAAGACGTAGCTACTTTTTCTGGTGGCACGGAACAAACAAGAGTGAATAAAAATGCTATTTCAACTTTAAAAAAAGCTGGCCTTCCTTTACAGTCTAACCAGCAGAGTGATAATCCGATTTGGACCGCTACTATTGGCGAAAATTTTCCTCCATTAGTTTTGTTTTCTAAAGTGTATACGGATGCTACAAATCCAAATGCAAATTTTGGAGCCATTATGGTTTGTTCAGAGGCTAACGAATCTTGTCCAATTGTGCCAGGTGCCGATTTTCGTCAGGGTTTGCCTTATCAAGATCCAAAAATTTCTGACAATACACCACAACAAACTGAAAAATATGACGAAAGATGCAGGCAAATTGCTAGAGAAATGTTTTTTGTGTTTTCTCAAATAAAATAAATTATTATGAAAAAAAGATTAGGATTTTTAGACCGATTTTTAACCTTATGGATATTTTTAGCGATGTTAATTGGGGTTTCCATTGGTTATTTTATACCAAATTCATCCGATTTTATTACATCTTTTTCATCAGGAACCACTAATATTCCTTTGGCTATTGGATTAATTTTAATGATGTATCCGCCATTAACCAAAATTGATTTTTCAAAAGTGCCAAAAATGTTTGAAAAACCAAAATTGCTCACCGCTTCGTTTCTTATTACATGGATTGTAGGGCCATTTTTAATGTTTTTGTTGGCGACTTTTTTCTTACAAGACGAACCCGAATACATGACAGGCTTAATTATTATTGGGATTGCACCATGCATTGCTATGGTTATCGTTTGGAACGAATTGGCCGAAGGCAATCGCGAATTAACCGCTGGTTTAATTGGAATTAATAGTTTGCTCCAAGTTTTCTTTTTTAGTTTGTATGCGTATTTTTATCTTGAAATTATGTTGCCTTTGTTCGGAATCAAAGGGTTAGAATTAAATATAACCATTTTAGAAATTGCAAAAACCGTGGGAATTTACTTGGGTATTCCTTTTGCCTTAGCTATGGTGAGTCGTTTTGCTATAAAAAAATATATTGGTGAAACTTTCTTTAATCAAAAGTTTATTCCTTTTGTGTCTCCAATTACATTAATTTCATTGTTATTTACGATCGTAATTATGTTCAGTTTAAAAGGCGAAATGATTGTAAATTTACCTCTGGATGTTATTAGAATTGCTATTCCGTTAGTAATTTTCTTTGCGATTATGTTTTTCTTAATGTTTTTTGTGGCTAAAAAGATGGGTTCCAATTACCGTGATGCGGTGGCGTTATCGTTTACGGCATCAGGAAATAATTTTGAGTTGGCCATTGCGGTTTCTATTGGGGTTTTTGGTATCAATAGCGGCCAAGCTTTTGCGGGAGTTATAGGGCCTTTGGTAGAAGTACCGGCTTTAATTATTTTAGTAAATGTGGCGTTTTGGTTGCGAAAAAAGTATTTTAATAAGTAATACAAGTTGATTTTACTTATTCTTTTTTAATCTAATGATGTAAACCTCGGTACTGATTATTTTCTAGCAAGATAATATTTCTTGCGAGAAATAAACGTGTATTTACTATAAAATTCGCAATCTTGCCAAACGCCTGTTGTGTGCAGTATTTTTAATAATTTCCAGTTCGAATTAAACTATCTCGATACTTATAAATATCATCATAGTTAACAGTTATTGTTCGTTGATTTTTTATCACCAGCAAAATTTTTGAATTTCTTTTTTTCGCTACTGAATCTCCAACATTTACTATTTTCCATATTTTATCTTCGTTTTCAAATATTTTTGTTGAATCTTTTAATTGAAAATATGCAAAATTATGATTCGATTTATCTCGTCCTTTCTTAATAATTCTACCAAAAAATTCTTTTTCGTAATCTTGTTTTCGCCATTCCTTATTTTGTTCATAAGAATTAAAAGTAAAAACAATATCGTCTTTCACAAATGGAAATATGAGCAAAAAACCTATTAAAAAGAATAAAACAAGATAACTCTTGTCAATTTTCTCAAAGTCAATACCATTTTTCCATAATTCTTTTAATGACATATTTTTGTTTTCAGGCGGTTAGTCAATATTGCACACAACGTTTCGCGGCTTCATGAAGTGGCGATGAACCAACACAAAGCCTTCACTAATATAAACAAAACTTTTAATTAAAAACCTTTCAAATTTCTGATAAATCCCGTGCCTCGCCATTTCTTGAAACCGCTGTTAGCAGTAGTTTTATTGGATACAGTTATTTTAAAAGATTATTCCAATAGAAAGTATATCCTAATAGTGTTGCAGAAAATGTTGTATGTCCATCTTTTTCTTCGGCAGTCAAAACTAAATTATAACTTTCATTGTTATTGTCAACGTAAAATACTTTAAACGTACCGTCAATCTTTTTCACGTGTATAATTCTTTGAAATCCTCCAGACTTTAGTTTTTTGTAAATATCATTTCCACCAAATTTATTTACAGCTAGAAGGCAGTCGGGGAAATTTTCAGTTTTGATATATCCAAGAGAAGTACTATCATCTATGTTTGCAAAAAATAATTCTGACCCTTTATTTCCTACATATAAATCTTTATGTCCTACATGTTCATATCCAGTAGACAATGGCAAATCGCCTAGAAATTTTGGATTTTGACTTTGGCTGTATGAGTATCCACCAAAAACGATTAACAAAATAATAATGTAAATGTTTTTCATTTCAGTTCAAATTTAATTATATAGTTCGATGTTCTTAAAAATTACTGCTAACTTATATATATGCGAAATAAAGTTTCGTTTATACACCCATATTTGGGTAGCTATGCGAATGTTTTGTTTCGCTTTTTATTAAAATCAAATATAATTATTTTTTCTTGCAAATCATCAAATGGGCTTTTAATTTGTTGCAACCTTTTTTAATACTACCACTATTTTGTAGAAAGATTCATTACTATCAAACAAGAGTAAAGTAAAGGGAAAAGTCTATATTCTTTTCTCTGTAATCTAAAAATCTTACTAATCTAAAACTCTAATTCAACACCGCATTAATCTTCTGCCAAAGCACTTCATCAAAATTAGAAAGTGCTAAGTTACTGCTGTCTGCGGCTTCGCCCATACGTATGATGACTAATTTACGGCTAGGCACGACGTAAATTTTTTGGTCGTTTTTTCCTAATGCGCAATACATATCTGCAGGAGCGGTGGAAATTAGGCTACCATTAAATTGTAATTGACTTTGCGGTAAATGAAAGCTGCTTTTTCCGTTTAACCACCACAAATAGCCGTACGCCAAATTAATTGGTTGCGAAGTGGTAGTGGCAGCATTCAAATAACTGGAGTTAATAATTTGAGCGCCACTCCAATTGCCATTGGCTAAAGCCAGTAACCCAAAACGAGCCATACTTCGGCTGTTGCTCCAATAGACACTTAGTGCTGTTGGGTCGGTTACCCAAGCGCCTGTCATTCCAATTGGGTTGCGTAATTTGTTGTTAAAATAGTTGTCCCACGTTTGGTTGGTGGCAGTGGCTACTACATTTTGTAATTTAACATATACATTATGGTAGGCCCATCGGGTACCTGCATCGGCTACGTATTGTAAATTATTGGGTGTAACCGTATCGCCCAAAGCATCGTTTAACCCAGAATTCATACTTAATAAATTCTTGCAAGTAATTAGGTTTTCCTTGGCTATTGGGGCACTTGTCCAACCTGTTCCTATATAATCAGATACTTTGTTGTTAATGTTTAAAAATCCTTCTTGTGCTGCAATCCCTGTAACGGTAGCGGTTAATGTTTTTCCAGCACTTGCCCAATACCATGGCGTAGTAGCAGTATGCCCGTTATAATATTTTTCTAAAACTATTTTTCCATTGGATAAAACAATAAAACTTTTTGAGTTTTTTTCAATTAAGTAGGCGTCAAGTGCCGCAATATTAGCCGTGTTCCATCCCAAACTTTCAGGTGATTTGGTTTCCCAAGTTCCTGTATTAGGTGGGAAATACATCGCTTCTTCTGGTGGCGACACACAATCACATTCCGTTTCATCACAAGAGATGAATAGGATGCTAAATAGTAGACTACTTAGACGGATTAGATTTCTTAGATTTTTAGACATTTTAGACATTTTAGAATTATTAGATTGTTAGATATTTTCCTTAACCTTAAACCCTTTTCGCTTCTTCCCAAAACACATCCATTTCGGCTAAGGTCATATCCGATAACGGTTTGCCTAATTCGGTGGCTTTGCTTTCTAAATATTTAAAGCGGTGGATGAATTTTTTGTTGGTGCGTTCTAAGGCATCTTCTGGGTTGATGTTTAAAAAGCGGGCGTAATTTATCATAGAGAATAAAACATCGCCAAATTCGGCTTCTATTTTATCTTGATTGTTAGCGGCTATTTCGACTTGTAATTCGGCAATTTCTTCTTGTACTTTTTCCCAAACTTGATGGGTTTCTTCCCAATCGAATCCTACGGCTTTTACTTTATCTTGAATTCTGCTAGCTTTTACTAAAGCAGGTAAACTTTTCGGAACGCCTTCTAAAACGGAAGTTCTGCCTTCTTTTAGTTTCAGCTTTTCCCAATTCTGTTTTACTTGTTCTTCGTTTTCCACAACAATATCTCCATAAATATGCGGATGACGGTCTATTAATTTATCGCAAATACCATTGGCCACATCAGCAATGTCAAAATCATTGGTTTCCGAACCTATTTTGGCATAAAACACAATGTGAAGCAACAAATCGCCCAGTTCTTTTTTTATTTCAGGCAAATCATGGTCTAAAATAGCATCACCTAATTCATACGTTTCCTCAATGGTAAGATGACGCAAGCTTTCTAACGTTTGCTTTTTATCCCACGGACATTTTTCACGTAAATCGTCCATGATATCTAGTAATCTTTCAAAGGCTTGTAGTTGTTGTGCTCGTGAATTCATTTTTTAAATTTTTAGATTTTTAGATTGCTAGATTATTAGATTTGTTAGAGTTTTAGATTATAGACTTATATCTTATGCCGTAAACCCCAAACCTTTACCCTTTACCCAGAACCCAAAGTTAAAAAAAATATCCCAAACTAAATTAAGAATGGGATATACTATATTTTTTTAACTGAAAAAACTTATTCAGCGGTTTCTTCTTTTACTTCTGCATTTAAAGCCTCAAAAGTAACATAGCCCTTAGGTTGTAAAATATTATACCAATTGAATATTTTTTTAATATCCGAAGTGTATACTCGATCTTCGTCATATTCTGGTAAAATTTCACGGAAATAGCTCTTTAATTTGTCGTCTGTTTCTTTGTGTGAAATAGTAGCTTCTCCGTTTTCTTTGGTAGCTATTGATTTAAAAATATCAATTAATTTTACTTCTTCATTGTAAGCAAACACGGCAATTTCAGTTAATAAACTAACATTACTTCTTAAACTGACGGTTATTTTTTTACCATCTAATAAAGATTCTGCCACAAATCCAGAACGGGTTTGTACTTTTAATTCGTAAAGTCCTGGTTTCCCAGAAATGGCTAATATTTTTTGAAAACTCATGGGATATAATTTAAATGTGAGCAAATATATATTTTAAAAAATGAATTTCCAATTTGAAAATCTAAAATAAAATATAAAATTTTTAGGTCGGATTTATTTAATTTTTAAGTTGGCAAATTTCATTCTATAATCGGGTCTGGCTTTGCCTTCCATAATGTTTTGCAGTTTTTTACCTACTAATTTTTTCTTTAACATAGAAAGGTGGTCGGTAAATAAAATACCTTCAATATGATCGTATTCATGCTGGATAACGCGTGCAATTAAACCGCTATACATTTCGGTTTTTTTTACAAAATTTTCGTCAAGATATTCAATAGTAATGGTTTCATGTCTAAAAACATCTTCACGCACATCCGGAATACTCAAACACCCTTCGTTGAAACCCCAAATTTCTCCTTCTTCTTTTAAAATTTTAGCATTAATAAAAGTTTGTTTAAAATCTTTTAATGTTGCTGCTTCTGTTTTAGAAATATCATCGCTATCTGCAAATGGCGAAGAATCAATTACAAACAAGCGAATTGGTAAGCCCACTTGAGGTGCAGCTAAACCCACACCATAAGCGTTATACATGGTTTCGTACATGTTACTTAAGGTTTGCGTTAAGTTTGGATATTCTGGTGTAATGTCTTCACAAACTTTTCTTAAAACAGCTTCGCCATATCCGTATATAGGTAAAATCATGGTTTCTTTTTTTTTGCAAAATTAGCAAATTTTCTTTTAAAAGAGTAAATATTATTCGTTGGCGCCGCCAACATCACTATTATCTAATTTTATTGGGTATTTGGGGTTAAATAACGCTAAAAATTTCTTAGTTTTATAGGTATTGTAAGTCATTTTGTTAGACAAAGCAATAATGGTAACTGTATCTGTTTTTTGAGTAATATAGGATGAGGTATTGCCATGCCACCATCCGTTATGATACGTTAAGGGTGGTGCTTCAGGCCATTCTCGTAATCGAATACCTAAACCGTAATTTTTTTCTCCTTTCGATTCGTAACTGTATCCTTTAAAAATTTCTTTTTTTAGCTTTTCGCTAAAAAAGTTATCCGAATACGTGGCTAAGTCAAATTTTAATAAATCGCGTGCCGAAGAATAAATGTTTTTATCGCCATAAACCAAATCCAAATGGTCAAAAGCCAAACGTAATCGGTTTGATTTATAAGTTTGACTTACCGTGTCGTGGTGTTTTTCGTAATCAAATACAAACGTATTTTTCATTCCTAATGGTTTAAAAAGAAGTTCGTTCATGGCTTCATGATAACGCATTCCAGAAACTTTTTCAATGATTAACGCCAACAACGAATAGTTGGTGTTGCAATACGCAAATCGGGTGCCCGGTTTACTTTCTAAATGAATTTTACCGGAATTTATTAGTTTTAAAATGTCTTGATTGGTAATTTTTTTAGAGCGATCCCATTTTACATCACGTTCAATAAAATAACCATAATTACGCAATCCACTTCTGTGATTTAAGAGCATTCTTACTGTGATATCTTTATGATAAAAACCGTCAAGATATTTAGTAACTTTATCGTCTAAACCAATTTTTTCTTGGTCAACCATTCTTAAAATTACAGCGGCCGTTAATACTTTACTTACAGAAGCGATGTGAATGGGCTTGTTTTTCCCGTTTTTATCGTCTTTTTCTTTGTAGGCAAAACCTTCGTAGTCTTCAAATAAGATTTTTCCGTTTTTTGCTACTAAAAACTGACCATAAAAGTCATTTTTATTTATCAATTTATTATATTGATAGCTAATTTCTTTTTTCTGTTTCTCGCAATACGCGGGATCTAATTCGTTAAATACCACAAAAAAATCGCTTTGTTCATTTTGCGTGCCATTGTTTTTTGAAAATTCAGATGCTTTGTCTTTGCAAGATAGAATGAATAAAGTAAGGCATAAAAGGGAAAGACGTATTCTCATTATTTTCTGATTTCTATAGTTGGATTTTGTTCGATTAACTGCTCAATAAATTGGTCTCTATTGTTTGGCGATATAAAAATGTCGTCGTATTTGTGATACACAATCTCAATACCTTTGTGATGAAAGCCCGGTTTGTAAAAATTAGTTTTCATTATAGAATTAGAATATTTTATAGTTCTAATTTCTGAAATTTTAATTTTTGTTTTGTAAAAAAACATCGAAATAACCAATAGGTTTTCTTGAATTTCGTAATACGTAGTAAAAAATGTAACTGAAATTAATACACTTAAAAATAAAATTAAAATTCCAATTGGTGCCAAAACCATTTCAATAGGATCTCCTGAAAAAATTGCAATAAGCGATATAATTAATGCAGGAAAAAGGGGTATAAAAAAATTAATTTTACTAAAGTCCGATTTGTATTTCATGTAGTGTTTTGCTTTTTTTTTTAAGACAAATTACATTCTCTAAATATTAATTAAGTACGATCCTGTAAAAATGTCTGCTGCTTTTGCAAATTAAAGTATTTTTGAAGTATTTTTGATAAAAAATTAATAAAATGTCAACTATCAATTGGAAAATCGTAAAAGAATACGAAGATATCACGTATAAAAAATGTGATGGAGTGGCGCGTATTGCCTTCAATAGACCAGAGGTGCGAAATGCTTTCCGTCCAAAAACAACTGCCGAATTATTAGATGCTTTTAAAGATGCGCATGAAGATACTTCTATTGGAGTGGTTTTATTATCAGCTGAAGGTCCATCTTCTAAAGACGGAATTTGGAGTTTTTGTAGTGGTGGAGATCAAAAAGCAAGAGGCAAGCAAGGGTATGTAGGCGAAGACGGTTACCACCGATTAAATATTTTAGAAGTGCAACGTTTAATTCGTTTTATGCCAAAAGCAGTAATTGCTGTGGTTCCGGGTTGGGCTGTGGGTGGCGGACATAGTTTACATGTGGTATGCGATTTAACTTTAGCAAGTAAAGAACACGCCATTTTTAAACAAACGGATGCCGATGTAACTAGTTTTGATGGGGGCTATGGATCGGCATATTTAGCTAAAATGGTAGGTCAGAAAAGAGCCAGAGAAATTTTCTTTTTAGGAAGAAATTACTCGGCACAAGAAGCCTACGACATGGGTATGGTAAATGCTGTGATTCCTCATGATGAATTAGAATCAACCGCTTTTGAATGGGCGCAAGAAATATTAGAAAAATCGCCAATGTCTATCAGAATGTTAAAATTCGCCATGAACTTAACTGATGACGGAATGGTAGGACAACAAGTTTTTGCTGGTGAAGCCACACGATTGGCATACATGAGCGAAGAAGCTTTAGAAGGCCGCAACGCTTTCTTAGAAAAAAGAAAACCTAATTTTGAGAAAAAGTACATTCCTTAAATGAGTGTAGGGTAAAGGGTTTTGGGTAAAGGGTATAAGTAAAAAGTAAAAAGTGTTCACAAATAAAAATCCTCTTTTAGTTTTAAGTAGTTCAGTGCTTTTGTTTTGGTTACTTTCTAAAACAATTGATGTATATCAGATGACTTTTTTAGGAGTGCTTTATGAAATTATTTGGCTTCCAATGTTAGTCATGTTGTTTGTTTTACCAATAATTAATACTTATTCATTGTTTAAAATCAAAAATAGTTTAATGTCCTATTTTAGTTTGGCATTAAACATAATTACAATTGTAATCGTTTTCTTAGTTTAATGAAAAACACAATACAACCTTGGATTCAAGCGGCACGCTTACGAACGTTACCCTTATCTATTTCTGGAATTTTGGTAGGTAGTGCGTATGCGTATTACCAACATAAATTTGATTGGATTATTTTTGTGTTGGCATTATGTACCACATTGTCTTTTCAAATATTATCTAATTTTGCTAATGATTATGGCGATGGCATAAAAGGTACAGATACCAATAGAATTGGCGAAAAACGCTTGGTTGCTTCAGGTGAAATTACTTCAAATCAAATGAAAAAGGCAATTATAATCAACGGAATCATAGCGTTTGTATTAGCCGTTTTATTAATTTATTTTGCTTTTGGACAAGAAAACTTTTTGTATTCGTTTACATTTTTAGTGTTAGGTATTGCTTCTATCGCTGCAGCCATAAAATATACTGTTGGAAATAATGCATATGGATATAGCGGTTTTGGTGATGTTTTCGTTTTTATTTTTTTTGGATTAGTAGCCGTTATTGGAAGTAATTTCTTATACTCTCAACATATCGATATTAAATTATTTCTTCCCGCCACAGCTATAGGAATGTTAAGCACCGCTGTTTTAAACTTAAATAATATGCGCGATATAGAAAATGACCGAATCGCAAATAAAAATACGTTAGTGGTAAAATTTGGATTGAAGTTTGGACTTTGGTATCAAAGAGTTTTGGTTTTTATACCAATATTATTATACATTATATTTTCATTTAATTTTAAAAATGGTACACCAGGATTTTCATTTTTATTTTTATATTTAGCAATATCACACAATAAAACGATAACAAAAATAGTTGAAAAAAATTCTCCAAATGAATTTGATCCGCTATTAAAGACTGTCGCATTGACAACTTTTTTGTTTGCCATTTTATTGTCATTAAAAATAATTACATCGTAAATCTTGACGATTAAATAAATAGTAACTATGAAAATAACTTTTTACGGACATGCGTGCTTGGGCATTCAAATCAATGACATTCATATTTTGGTAGATCCTTTTATTACAGGAAATGCAAAAGCGTCGCACATTTCAATTGATGAGATGGAAGCCGATTATATTTTGCTAACACACGCACATCAAGACCATATTTTAGATGTAGAAACCATTGCCAAACGAACAGATGCGGTAATTGTTTCTAATTATGAAATTGCTTCACATTATGGAAATAAAGGGTTTCATTATCATCCGATGAATCACGGAGGAAGTTGGGATTTCGAATTTGGTAATGTCAAATATGTAAACGCGATTCATACCTCCTCTTTTCCGGATGGAAGTTATGGTGGGCAACCAGGTGGATTTGTAATTGAAGGCGAACATAAAAACATA
Organism: Flavobacterium sp.; assembly: GCF_040402895.1. Taxonomy (GTDB): domain Bacteria; phylum Bacteroidota; class Bacteroidia; order Flavobacteriales; family Flavobacteriaceae; genus Flavobacterium. Next base: position 245,792 of record NZ_JBBALR010000002.1, on the reverse strand, counting down.
TATATTGCAGGCGATACGGCTTTAACAATGGATATGAAATTAATTCCGCTTCGTACCCAATTAGATTTGGCCATTTTGCCAATCGGAAGTAATTTCACAATGGATGTGGAGGATGCTATTATCGCTTCAGACTTTGTAGAATGCGATAAAATACTGGGCTATCATTATGATACTTTCGGTTATATCGAAATTAATCACGAAGACGCCAAACGAAAATTCTTTCAAAAAGGGAAAGATTTAATGTTATTAGAAATAGGACAAAGCATCGATTTATAAACTCTGGTATCAAAATTGCTCAACAATAGAAAAAACTATTTCATGAAAAAAATATTCTTATTTCTTCTTATTGCTCAAATTTCTTTCGCTCAGAAAGATGGTTTTTGGGATAAAGAACGCGCGTTTACTAAAGAAATTAAACTTTCATCAGGCAACCGAACGTTAGTAAAAATTGACGATTTACCCGAAGGAGCATCCGAATTTGTATTCCGAATTTTATTAATTGATGAAAACGGAAAAATCACTACTAGTTTAGCATCTATATTAAAAGCCATTCCAGATCCTACTGGTATTAGTCAAGGCACAGCAGGTGCAATTGTGTTAACGAATTCGCTCTCTGGCGAGGATACTTGTGTGTATGGTATTTACACGTCTGAGAAGGCTGGAAATCAGTTTTTAAAAGATGGAAAGTTAGAAACGGCTTGCTATTATAAAAAAGACCCTATAAATAAAGACAGTAAAGTGATTTCAATTAAAAATACCAATTGTTTTGAAAACGCACCTTCAATTTGGTTTGGTTTTGAAAATAAAAACTGGGTATTAAGTACCAAAATTGTATTGGAAGTGGTTTCTTGGATAGATTATTCAGCCAGTAGAGGTTGGAATTTAGAAACAAAAAAAGAACTTTTAACAGAAGCTGAAAAAGTAACTACAGTTAAAATGGTGGCAAATAAAAATAATTATTTAGCTACGTTTTTAAAAGTTTTTACAGCAAAATATAAGTATAGTGAATACAAACAATTACTTGCTATTGAAAAAATGAATGCAATGCAAAGTATCGCTACCGAAAGTTTAGCACAATCAGGAGAATTACAAAATTATTTAGATAAAATTAGAAGTGCTTCTTTCGATTTGTTTAAGATAGGAAAATCAGAGGAAGCCATCACATTAATTCAAAAGGAAATTATCGATAAAAAATACGCTAAAGACAATGATTACAGTGCTTTAGGAGATATTTATTTATTCAATAAGCAATTTGTAAAAGCCGAAGAACAATATAAAAAAGCTATTGATAAAAACACTTCAGAATTAAGATACCAATTAAAATTAGCACATGTTTTTATGTTTTCTAATAAAATTGGCGAAGCAAAAGACATTCATAAATTGTATAAAGACAATAATATTTCGGCAAATAAAAGTTGGATAGCACAAACCAAATATGATTTTGAAGATTTCGAGAAAAGAGGATTTTCAACCGATAATTTTAAAAAAATACTAAGAATCCTAGAATAAAAGTTAATAACAAAATCCCAAATCCCAATTCGTTTTCGTTAAGTTTGGAATTTGGAATTTTTTAATTTGGAATTTTAAATGCACGCTACCTACAAAAAATACATCCTAAACTTCAAACGTCCAAGTGGCACCTCTCGTGGTGTGATGACGGAAAAAGAGACCTGGTTTTTACTATTGGAAGAAAATGGTAAAACTGGAATAGGTGAGTGTGGATTGTTGCGAGGATTATCTATTGATGACCGACCAGATTATGAAGAAAAGTTGCAATGGGTATGTGAAAATATTCATCTCGGAAAGGATAAATTATGGGAGGCACTTATTGAATTTCCTTCTATTCAATTTGGTGTAGAAATGGCATTTTTGTCTTTGCAAGCTATTTCTCCATTTGAATTATTTCCTTCTGATTTTACCAAATCTAAAGATTCAATTTTAATTAATGGATTGGTTTGGATGGGTGAGGAAGGCTTTATGAAACAACAAATTGAAGAAAAATTAGCGGAAGGTTTTACCTGTATTAAATTAAAAATTGGTGCTATAGATTTTGAAAAAGAATTGGGATTATTGCTATTTATTCGTCAAAATTTTGATGTAAAAACCATTGAAATACGTGTAGATGCAAACGGTGCTTTTACTTCAAATGAAGCTTTAATAAAATTAAATCAATTATCTGAATTTGAATTACATAGCATAGAGCAACCTATTCAAAAAAACAATACTGACAAGATGTCAGAACTATGCAAAACCACACCCATTCCAATAGCGTTAGACGAAGAATTAATTGGTGTTTTTAAATATCAAGATAAAGCAATGCTTTTAGACGCCATACAGCCACACTATATTATTTTGAAACCAAGTTTTATTGGCGGCATAAAAGGTAGCTTAGAATGGATAGAACTGGCGGAAAAACGAAATATTGGCTGGTGGATTACTTCTGCTTTGGAAAGTAATGTGGGTTTAAATGCGATTGCACAATTTACATACACGTTACATAATAAAATGCCACAAGGATTAGGAACCGGCGGTTTGTATACCAATAATTTCGATTGTCCTTTAGAAATTAAAAACGGGCAATTATTTTATAATTCTAGTGTCAATTGGGATTTTATATTGTAAGTTTACAAATATTACACACAAATTAAACCGTTATGAAGTTACTATTTTTACTTTTTTTAAGCTTTTATATGAACACGATTTCAATTTATGATTTTTCTAAAAACTCAAAAGTTTCCGATTGGATAATTGTTGATGACGTAGTTATGGGTGGTCGTTCCAATGGCCGTTTTTCTTTAGACGAAGATGGGAATGGCGTATTTTCGGGTACAGTTTCTACTGAAAATTATGGTGGATTTTCGTCTGTAAGATATCAATTTGACAAAATTAATACAGTATCTGATAGTAAAATTTCTATAAGACTGAAAGGCGACGGTAAAGAATATCAAATTAGAATTAAAGACAAAATATCAAAATACTATTCTTATATCACCACGTTTAAAACTAATGGTAATTGGCAAGAAATTAGTATCAATATGAAAGATTTATATCCATCTTTCCGTGGGCAAAATTTAGATTTACCAAATTATAATAGCAACTCTTTTGAAGAACTAGTGTTTTTAATTGGCAATAAAAAAAATGAATCCTTTCAGTTAGTAATTGATAAAATTGAGCTGAATTAGATTTACTTAAATCTAAATTCGTAAATCGTAAATTACAATTTATTCATATTACTAGCCAAAGTTTCAATAAACTTAGTGATTGGTCCTTTTACCATCATTGCCATCATTGCATTAAATTCACCTTCAAAGAACAATTGTATATCTGTTGCGTTTTCTGAAATAGCATCTATTTTTGCAGTTAAAGTAAACGGTAATTTACTTGAAGCGGCTCCTAAAACTATTTCTGAATTTGGCGTGCTTGCTTTTTTTACTAATTTAATTTCTGGCATGCCTTTTAAACCAAATTCAAAGCAATTTTCATCAATAACTTCAAATTTTGCCATATTTTCAGGCATTAATTTTTCGAAGTTTTTAATATCTGATAAGGCATTAAAAATATATTCTGCAGATTTTTCTACGTTTGTTTTTGGACTTTCTAAATTCATAATGTTATATTTTTTGTTTCAGGTTTCGTAAATCTAAATTCGTAAATCTTATATTTAAATTTACGCTTTATTTTTTGTAATTCAAATAATCTTGCAATAGTATTGTTGCGGCAATTTCGTCTATTAATCCTTTGTTTTGGCGTTGTTTTTTCTTTAAACCGCTATCAATCATAGTTTGAAAAGCCATTTTTGAAGTAAAACGTTCATCTACACGTTCCATTTTCATATTTGGAAATTCGGTATGAAATTGCGCTATAAATTTTTCTATAATTTCTGAACTTTCACTTGGCAAACCGTTCATTTGTTTTGGTTCTCCGATGAGTACAGTTTCTACATTTTCTTTCGAAAAATAGGTTTTTAAAAAAGCAATTATATCTGTAGATGGAATAGTGGTAAGTCCGCTTGCAATAATTTGAAAGTCGTCTGTAACCGCAATTCCAGTTCGTTTTAGTCCGTAATCTATGGATAAAATTCGTGCCATTTCATTAATTTAAGTACAAAAGTAAGTAAAACCCAATGTAAATGTATGAATTTGACAAATAAAAAATCCCACCTTGAAAACTCAAGATGAGATTTTAATATTAATATTTCTGTATTTATTGTTTTGCAGTTGGTAAACTTTCTAAAATTTCCACTTCAAAAATGATATTACTATTTGGTGGGATTACATTTCCGGCACCTTTTTCTCCATATCCTAATTTAGCTGGAATAAAGAAAATTGCTTTATCATTAAAATTCATATTGTTAATTCCTTCTAAAAATCCAGGGATTAAACCACCTTTACTTCCGTATTTAAATGGAAAAGGTTGGTAGCCGTTTTGATTGGCTCTGTTTTGGTCAAATTTACCGTACATTTTGTTAATGGCTTCGTAGCTACTGTCAAAAAGAGTACCATCTTCTAAATATCCTGCATAATGCACATAAATATCTTTTCCTTCTGTTGGTTTTACGCCTGTTCCTTTTTGTAAGATGCTATATTGTAAACCAGAAGCTGTAGTTGTAGTTTTTGCTTTTAAGGCTGCTAATTCAGCAACTTTAGCTGCTAAAAGAGGACCTAATTTTTCTTTCATTTCTTTATCAGCAATAGCTTTTGCTTCCGCATCTTTTTGTCTTTTCTCAGCTTCTAATTTCGCTGCAGCTTCTGCCTTAATTTTGTTTTCTTCTGCTTCTTTTTTATCTAATTCAGGTTTTATTTTCATGTATTCTGAAAATACTTTTTCGGCATTGAAAGCTTTAGCTAATTTTCCTTTTCTAACGATTACCACTTTTTCAATTACATCATCTTGAGCAATTGCATCAACCACTTTTTGTCCTTCAATAACATGCCCAAAAATACTATGCTTGTTATTTAACCAAGGCGTGTCTTTATGTGTGATAAAAAACTGAGACCCATTTGTTGCAGGACCTGAATTTGCCATTGAAAGAATTCCAGGTTTGTCGTGTTTTAAGCTTGGATCAAATTCGTCCTTAAATTTATATCCAGGATCTCCGGCCCCAGTTCCAAGTGGACAACCACCTTGAATCATAAAATTAGCAATAACTCTATGAAATTTTAAACCATCATAATAAGGTTTTCCTTTTCTTTCGTTGGTTACAAATTCATTTTTACCTTCGGCTAGTGTAATAAAATTAGCTACAGTAATAGGTGTTTTTACATACTCTAATTGTAAGGCAATTTTACCTTTGTTGGTATATATTTCTGCAAATATACCTTCCAAAACTACTTGTTTTGGTTTCGCATTTTTAGTTTGTGCTGACGAAATAGTGGCTGTTAAAGCACACAATAGTAATACTAACTTTTTCATGTTTAAATAATTTATTGTTTTTCTAATAGTTCTACTTCAAATAAAAGCGTAGCATTTGGTGGAATTGCACCATAGCCTTGCTCGCCGTAACCTAAATGACCGGGAATTAATAAGGCCATTTTATCTCCAAATTTCATATTTTCTAATCCTTCAATAAACCCAGGAATTAAGCCAGTTTTACTGCCGTAAGTAAATGGAAATGGTGCATATCCGTTAGCTTCTTTTCTGGCTATATCTAATACGCCATTTTCTTCAGCAACTTGGCTATAACTTGTGTCAAATAGAGTGCCATCTACAAAAAAGCCGGCATAGTGTACAAATACTTCTTGGCTATAAACGGGTTTTTTTCCTTTTCCTGAAGAAATTAATTTATAAATTAATCCTGTTTTGGTTTTGGTTCCTGTTGCTTTTAAATTTTCAATTTGTGCTACTTTCTTGATTTTTACTTGATCCAGTATTTTTTGTAATTCAACTTGTTTGTCAAAATATTCTTTAAAAACTTTAACTGCGTCGAATTTTTTGGCAGCATCCCCATTTCTGATGATTTTTACAGTATTTATTTTATCGCCAACCACAATTGTATTCACAATATCTAATCCTTCTACTACTTCGCCAAAAACACTGTGTTTTCTATCCAAATAAGGTGTTTGATCTGTTGTTATGAAAAATTGAGAACCATTTGTATTAGGTCCTGAATTTGCCATGGATAAAATCCCAGCTTTTCCATGATTTAATTCTGGATGAAATTCATCTTTAAATTTGTAACCAGGTCCGCCTTGTCCTGACCCTAAAGGATCTCCACCTTGAATCATGGGAGGATTTGCTTCTACTCTGTGAAACGTCAAACCGTCGTAGAAATGAATGCCCTTATATTTTGCGTTGACATAATTGTTTTTTCCTTCAGCTAACGTAATAAAGTTTGCTACGGTAAAAGGCGCTTTTTCGAATTCTAATTTTATAGTAATATCACCCTTAGAAGTTTCAATTAAAGCATATAAGCCATCGGATAAATTGCCGTTTTTAAATTTACTTGTGCAAGAAAGAAAGAGGGTACTAAAAAAAAGGGATGCTAGAAGTATCTTTTTCATTTTTTTAATTATTCAGGGGTTTCTGATTTTATTTCATTTAACGTTACCAGACAAATAATTGGCTGATTGGTTCCTATTTTTTTATCATCACCGTGATAACCGTATGCGGATTGTGAAGGAAAAATAAATTTCACTTTATCGCCTTTATGCATAAGTTTGATCCCATTTCTTAAACCACTCATGATGTTTTGTTTGTCTACATGATAGGTTTGGGTTTTTAATTCTTCGGCAGAATAAATAGTATTTCCGTATAAATCTGTAATTTCATAATCAAAATTTACTACGTCTCCTTTTACTGGAAATACATTTTCCGTACTTTTATTTTCATATGCATACCAAAATCCTTTTTCAGACCGATTATAAAGGAATGCGGTATCTTTTTGAATGATTTTTGCGATGGCTAGTTTTTCTTGTTCATTCAATTTTTTATTTCTATCAATAGATTCTTTCATAAAAGTTCCTGAAGAGTGAGAAATGGGTTGACGTGCTTGTTTTTCAGAGCATGAAGCAATGAAAATGGTTAGCGCAACAACTAATAAATGTTTGAATATATTCATTTTTGTTAGTTTATTTTTTTTCGATTGCTAAAATAGCAATAAATTTAGTTATTGTGTCGTCTAAACTATCAAAAGATTTTCCACCAGCTGCATTTTTGTGTCCACCACCATTAAAATGATTTCTAGCAAACTGATTTACATCAAAATTACCTTGCGAACGGAACGAAATTTTAATTATTTTTTCTTCTGAAACTTCTGTAAAAAATGCTGTAAAATCAATATCTTTTATTGTTAAACCATAATTTACAATACCTTCTGTATCGCCTTTTTTTACTTGTAAATCGTTTTGTTCTTGTTGCGAAAGTGCTATATAGCTGGTTTTGTATTCCGGTAAGACTTTCATATTAGAGAGTGCTTTTCCTAAAATTTGAAGTTTATTGTAATCGCCATTATCGTATAAATTTACATGAATTTGCGAATTATTCACGCCAATATCAATTAAATTAGCTACAATACGATGTAAGTTCCCTGTAGTTCTTGGAAAACGAAATCCACCCGAATCTGTTGCAATTCCGGTGTATAAACACGTGGCTGCATCTAAATTTATGTAGTCGCCAAGTTCTAATTTTTGGATTAATTCATAAACCATTTGACAAGTGGAACTATATTCGATGTCTGAAAACATATATTTTGCATAGTTATCCGGTTTCTCGTGGTGGTCAATCATTATAAAAGTTGTAGAAAGTGTTTTTAAAACCGTTTCCATTTGTTCGCCCGTTCGATGAAATGCATTGAAATCTAAAGTAAAAATTAGTTCAGCCTCCTTTAAAATAGAAGTTGCTTTATTGGTATGTGCGCCTTCAAAAACTAAGGTTGCTTCATTTGTACCCGGAATCCATTCCAAATAATCTGGAATTTCATTGGGTACAACAACTGTAATTTGGTGGTTTAATTGTTTTAAAATATGATATAATCCAAGCGTTGAACCCATAGCATCACCATCCACATTTCTATGCGGAATAATAGCAATTTTTTTAGGAGTTGCTAAAAGTTGTTTTATTTCAGAAATTTGACTTTCGTTTATATGTTGCATTAGTTGAATAGTTTAAAACCAATTAGTACACCTAAAAAACCAATAAAAATCGATGATATTGTGTATAAAAGCGCTAAGTTATAATTTTGATTTTGAATGAATTGTATGTTTTCTAAACTAAATGTTGAAAAAGTAGTAAATCCACCACAAAATCCTGTTATTAGTAAAAGTTTAAACGTTTCATTTTGTAAATTATTTTTCTGAATATATCCAAAAAGTAAACCAATTAGCAAACAACCTAAGGCATTTGCAATGAAAGTGGCCCAAGGAAATTGTGTCGTGTTATTTTTAGTAAGTAAATAACTTAATAAATATCTGGACACACTGCCAATTCCGCCGCCCAGCAGTACCAAAAATATATTTTTTATCATTTAATTAAAGTAATTATGATTTCTGCAAATATACTTTAATGGTACATTTTATAAATAATATTTTAAATTAAAAATATAACATTAAGATATAATACTATAAATCTCGTTTTTTAAGGATGTAAAAGGATAAAAACAAGAATAAGCATGTCCAAAATAGTACTATGGCAATACTAATAGGCTCTACAGCATAATTTTTTTCAATAGTTGCGCCAACAGTAGTGGTAACCGATTTTACAAAATTTAATCTCGTAAAGGGCTCTACAATTAAATTTGACATCGATTCTAAAGGAAATAATTTTTTTAAAAAATCAATTGGAGTGGTGTCTTTATCTAAATGTGTATAGCCTAAAATTTGATATTTTAAGATGGCATGACCAATGTTTTCAACTAAAAACCAAATAAAAATAAACCCTAATGTAAATGCAGATCGTTTAATTAACAAGGCAAGAAATAAACAGAAGGAGAAAAACGCTAAATGCTTTAAAAAGTAAGCAAACAAATATTCTAAATCAGAAAAAATGATGCCTATTTCTGTAAAGGAAGAGTATTTTAAACCTAAAATCAAACTAATTACAAAAACTAAAGTGGTAGAAACTAATGAGAATAATAATATGGTATACACTTTTGATAATAAGAACTCTTTTTTTGACATGCCATCAATTAAGTTTTGTTTTAATGTACCATAACTGTATTCATTAGCAATCATTGAAACTATAATTACAGCCAAAAATATTTTCAACCAAGAGGCAATATAAGTTGTGAAATGCCAAATATATGGAAAATTGAAAAAGCCACTTTTAGCGGCTTCAAATTTAAACACACCAAAATCAAATTCAATTAAAGCTACTGTAGCTAATAAGGATAGCGATAAAAAATAGACTATGGTTAGTATTCTGCTAGCTTTGTTTTGCCAAATTTTTTGTAATTCTATAGCAAGTAATCTTTTCATTTTTTTGGGTATAAGGTTTTAGTTATTGGAATTTGGGTTTTGGAATTTTACTTCTGTTTCGTTAATTCTAAAAATTGCTCTTCTAAACTGTTTTTACGTTTCACTAAATGCGAAAGTGTGATATTTTGTTTAAATAACTGCGAATTTAATGCTGCTGCATCCAAATTTGCATTTAAATACACCAATACTTTTGAATCCTCTTCTTCTATTTTTTCAATTTGAGGAAACAATAGTAACGCGGTTTTTAATTGCGCTAAATTATCTGATTCTAACTCAAAAAACCCTTCATTTGCTGTTATTCCGTCAACCATTCCTTGGTATAAAGTAACGCCATTTCGTATCACAATAACATGTGAGCAGACTTTTTCTACTTCATCTAATAAGTGAGAAGCCAAAAGAATTGTTGTGCCTTGGTTGGCAATAATTCGAATTAAATCTCTTATCTGTCTAATACCTTGAGGATCTAAACCATTTGTTGGTTCATCTAAAATTAATATTTCTGGATCGTTTAAAAGAGCTGAGGCAATAGCCAATCGCTGTTTCATTCCTAAAGAAAAGGTTTTAAATTTACTATCTTTTCTTTCTAAAAGACCTACTAATTCTAACTTTTCAGAGACTTTTGTAAAAGGAATATTTTTTATTTTGCAGACTAATTTCAAATTGTCTTCTGCTGACATATAAGGGTAAAAGTTGGGACGTTCGATAATCGCGCCAACTTTTTTAAGGGCTTCATGTGTGGTATGTGCCCCATCAAACCATTCAAAATCGCCAGATGTTTTGTTTACTACGTTTAATACTATGCCCAAAGTAGTTGATTTTCCGGATCCATTAGGTCCTAAAATCCCATATACATTTCCTTTTTTTATTTCAATAGAAACGTTATTTACCGCGTGAACTTTGCCGTATTTTTTATGAAGATTGCTTATTTTTAATATAGTTTCCAATAGGTTTATATATTTAATTTAATTGTAAGTCGCAAGAAACGTAATCGTGTTACACGAATTCGTTTAGAAATTTCGTCTTGTTTTTTCGAATATACGCTACAATAAGTGCAACCACATCTTCCTCTTCTTCAGTAAAGAAAACTTCATCTAAATCTTCCCATCCGGATATAATTTTTTCGTCAAGTTTGGCAATAACTTCTTGTCTTTTTGCTGTGTTTTCAGAATACTTAACTGTAAATAATTGAAAAGCTTTAGTAAGTAATGTGGCTGTTTTAGGAGCTTCAATCTCTTTATACGCTTGGATAATTTCAGCGGCAAAATCGCCACTTTCATTATTAAAGAAATAATGCAAACCGCCTTCATTCATGGCTGCTTCAAAAATATCTATAAGTACAAATGTTTTTTCAGCGTGGTTTAAATCTGTTTTTTGTTTTTTGTCCCAAATATGAGTACCAACTGCTTCAATAATAGCAATTTCATCTTCTAATTTTAATACGGTTTCAATATTTTGCATATAAAATGGTAAAGTTTGTTTTGTAAAGAATTGTATAATTTGTAAAAATTTATTCTATTATTTCTTAAAAAGTTCTAATAAATATTTGGCGCCTACAAAAGGAGATATTTCGTGTTGTACTACTTGTTTTTTTACAGATTCTAATTGTTTTATTATTTCTGGATGCTGATAAAAGCTATTTTTCAGCTGTTCATTTATAGTTTCCATCATCCAATATTGGTTTTGTGCTTCTCGGTTAGCATTAAAATAACCAGAATCAGTGGTTTGAGAAATGTAAGCTATAATAATCGAATATACTTCAGCTATACCATCCGAAGTCAGCGAACTGCAAGTGGTAACTTTAGGTTGCCATCCTGAATCTTTCATTGGAAACAAATGCAAGGCTCTATTGAATTCTATTTGCGCCATTTTTGCCTTTTGTATGTTGTCCCCATCCGCTTTGTTTATTACTACTGCATCTGCCATTTCCATAATACCACGCTTAATACCTTGTAGCTCATCACCAGCCCCCGATATTTTTAATAGCAAAAAGAAATCTACCATACTGTGTACCACAGTTTCACTTTGTCCAACGCCAACGGTTTCAATAATAATGGTATCAAAACCACAGGCTTCACATAAAATAATGGCTTCCCTAGTTTTTCTTGCTACTCCACCTAAACTTTCACCGGAAGCACTTGGTCGTATAAAAGCATATTCATCTTTTACCAATTCTTCCATTCGGGTTTTGTCTCCCAAAATACTTCCGTGACTTAATGTGCTACTAGGATCAATAGCTAAAACCGCTACTTTTTTTCCAATGCTGGTTAGGTATTTCCCAAACGCTTCAATAAAAGTACTTTTTCCTACACCTGGTACACCCGTTATTCCAATTCGAACAGAATTATTCGCATAAGGCAAACAACCATTTATGACTTCATTGGCTTTCTCAAAATGGAGTGGGTTGGTGCTTTCAATTAAAGTAATAGCTCTGCTCAAAGCTACTTTATCGCCTAAAATAATTTTTTCAATCAACTCAGCCGCACTAACTTCTTGCTTTCTAAACGCTTGAATGTGCTTTGCTACCTGAGAACTTACAATTTCAGGTTTAATTATTCCGTCTTTTTCGGAAAGTGCAGATATTTTATTATTTTTACTCAATTAAAATTGCTTTGTGTAAAAGTAATAATTTTTTTTAAATGAAGCCATTCCTGCTCTCCGCTAAATCTTATATTTTACTCTTTAACAAGTAAAATATAAGGATACCGCTTCTATCAGGGCTAGGGCATCAGTGTTCAAAAGAAGTAAATTTAATTTCAAAAAACAAAAAACTATTTACTATTCGATTCCTTCGAAATTTAATGGTAATAAAATATATAATTATGAATTTCAATACCGAAGCTTTTCAAAAATTAACAACCATAGTAGGCGAAAATTATATTTTTATAGATGCCGAAACACGCTTGCATTTTGGTCATGATGAAACCGAAGATTTATCATTTCCACCACAAGTAGTTCTTAAACCAGCCAATGCACAAGAAATTTCGGAAATTTTAAAAGTAGCCAATCAATATAAAATTCCAACGACTCCAATAGGTGCTAGAACAGGATTAAGTGGTGGTGCCTTATCTATTTTTGGAGGCATTGGTTTGTCTTTAGAACGATTAAATAAAATTATTGAAATAGACGAAAATAATTTGCAAGTCACCACAGAACCAGCAGTAATTACACAAGTATTACGAGAAGCAGTTTCCCAAAAAAATCTTTTTTATCCAGTAGACCCTAGCAGTATGGGAAGTTGTTGGATAGGAGGTAATGTTGCCGAAAATGCAGGTGGCGCTCGTGCGGTAAAATATGGTGTTACTAAAGATTATGTATTGAATTTAGAAGTGGTTTTGCCAACGGGTGCTATTATTTGGACAGGTGCCAATACATTAAAAAATTCAACGGGTTATAACCTTACCCAATTGATAGTGGGAAGCGAAGGTACTTTAGGGATTGTAACCAAAATTGTTCTAAAATTAATTCCGAAAAACACACATAATGTATTGCTTTTGGTCCCATTTTATAAAGCTGAACAAGCTTGTGAAGCGGTTTCTGCTATATTTAGAGCTGGTATTGTACCGAGTGCCTTAGAATTTATGGAGCGTGATGCCATAGATTGGTCGGTTAAATATTTAGAGGGTATTTCAGTAGATGTTAAACCTGAACATCAAGCCCATTTATTAATTGAAGTAGATGGTAATTACCCTGAAATTTTAATGCAAGAAGCAGAAAAAATATTGGTAGTGGTAGAACAATTTGAAATCGATGAAGTGTTGTTTGCGGATACAGAAGATCAGAAAAATGCCCTTTGGAAAATGCGTAGAGGTGTAGCTGAAGCCGTTAAAGCAAACTCTATTTACAAAGAAGAAGATACGGTTGTACCAAGATATGAACTGCCAAAATTATTAAAAGGAATTAAAGAAATCGGTTCAAAATACGGATTTCAATCGGTGTGTTATGGACACGCCGGTGATGGAAATTTACACGTGAATATAATAAAAGGTTCTATGTCTGACAGCAATTGGAAAATAGAAGTACCGAAAGGAATTCGAGAAATTTTTGAATTAACAGTTTCCCTAAAAGGCACCTTGTCAGGAGAACATGGCATTGGTTTGGTGCAAAAAAACTACATGGATATTGCTTTTAACAAAGGTCATTTGGAACTCATGGAAAGAATAAAAGCTGTTTTTGACCCAAATAACATATTAAATCCTGGGAAAATTTTCCCTGACGAGTTGTAAAAGTATTATTTCTTCAAATATTCCAACAAAACAGGATCTGCGTTTTTAAACGTATTGTCCATTTCAGTAATTGAGGCAATTCGTTTTTTGTTAAGTTTTATCAAAATATCTTTTTCTGTAGTAAATAAAATTACAGTTAAAAACGGATTGTTTAGGTATTGATTTAAAAGCAGTATTAAATCCTCAATAGGTTTTATTTCTATAATCTCTTCCGATAAATATCTAAACGTTACATTGAATTTTAAAGTATTATTATCTATAATCGTACGAAAATAAATATTTGTTAATTCGGTTTTTCCAATGGTTTTACCTAAGGTTAGCTTAGCAAAAGTACCATTAGATAAACTGGTTTTTAGGCGGTCGTATATAGCATTTATTTGTTCAGAATAGTTCATTCAATTTTTTTGTAAAAGTACTAAAAGTTTATAATAAAAAAATCCTCAATTATTTCTAATTCAGGACTTGATTTCTTAATCTCTTTTAGGATTGTTTTTTTTATCTCGTTTTTCTTCCTTTTTCTCTTTTGGAGTTTTTAAAGGTTCTTTCTTTTGTCCTTTTTTTGCGTCTTGACTTTTAGCCATGATTTTTGAATTTTCTAATTACTTCGCATTATTTGTTTTGTAAATATAACTTCTTTTATTGAAGTGCAACCTATTCAAATCTGGTTTTACTTATAATTTATAATAAATTGTCACACAATAATTTATTAATCTTTCAATTTTGCCTAAAATTATTGAAATAGACTATATTTGCACCTCAAAAATCCAAATACATAAACATGGGACTAATAAAGATATTTTCTGGAAAAGAAACTATAGCTAAAAAATTACAAACTGCAGTTGAAGCTGAAAATGTAATGGTGACACAACGAGAAAACAAACAAAATTCAGGAAATACAGCTATAATTGAATTGTTTATTGAAGAAGACGATTTTATGAAAGTGAGAGATGCAATTGAAGATTTTAAAATGAATATGTAATGGTAGTAATTAGTGATTAGTAAATAGTGAAAAGTTTTATATAATTTACAAATCCTTTAATCCTTTACCCAAAACCTTTTACCTTAAAATAAAATGATTACAGTTAATGATATCGCCGTTGAATTTGGCGGAACCACTCTTTTTAGCGAGGTTACTTTCGCCATCAATGAAAATGATAAAATTGCCCTTATGGGTAAAAATGGCGCAGGAAAATCAACCTTATTGAAAATAGTTGCTGGAGAAAGCAAACCTACACGTGGCAGTATTTCTGCACCAAGTGATGCAGTAATTGCTTATTTGCCGCAACATTTATTAACATCCGATAATTGTACCGTTATGGAAGAAGCTTCTAAAGCTTTTGCGGACGTGTTAAATATGAAAAATGAAATTGACGAAATTAATGAGCAATTAACCATCAGAACGGATTATGAAAGTGATGCGTATATGAAATTAATTGAACGCGTTTCTGAACTTTCTGAAAAATTTTATGCGATTGAAGAAGTAAATTATGAGGCAGAGGTAGAGAAAGTTCTAAAAGGTTTGGGTTTTGAGAGAGAAGATTTTACTCGATTAACAAAGGAATTTTCTGGAGGTTGGAGAATGCGAATTGAATTGGCGAAAATTTTATTAAAAAAACCAGATTTAATTCTGTTAGATGAGCCAACCAATCATATGGATATAGAAAGTATTCAGTGGTTAGAAGATTTTTTAATTAATTCGGCAAAAGCAGTAATGGTCATTTCCCACGATAAAACATTTGTAGATAATATTACAAATCGTACTATTGAAGTTACAATGGGAAAAATTTACGATTACAAAGCCGTATATTCTGAATATTTAGAATTGCGAAAAGACAGAAGAATTCACCAACAAAAAGCTTTTGACGAGCAACAAAAGTTTATCGCAGACAATCAAGCATTCATAGATCGTTTTCGAGGTACATTTTCTAAAACAGATGCGGTGCAATCTCGTGTTCGAATGTTAGAAAAAATTGTACCCGTTGAAGTGGATGAGGTAGATACATCGGCATTGAAGTTGAAATTCCCGCCATCGCCACGTTCAGGACAATATCCGGTTGTAGTTGAAGATTTATCAAAAAAATACGGCAATCACGTGGTATTTAAAAATGCCAATATGGTTATTGAAAGAGGGCAGAAAGTAGCTTTTGTTGGAAAAAATGGGGAAGGAAAATCTACCATGATAAAAGCCATAATGAAGGAAATTGAATTTGAAGGCAAACTAGAAGTGGGACACAATTCTCAAATTGGTTATTTTGCACAAAATCAGGCCTCATTGTTAGATGGTGAAATGACAATTTTTGAAACAATAGACCAAATTGCAGTTGGTGATGTACGCACTAAGATTAAAGATTTATTAGGGGCTTTTATGTTTAAAGGTGATGATATTCAAAAGAAAGTTAAAGTGCTTTCTGGTGGAGAAAAAACACGTTTGGCTATGATTAAATTATTATTAGAACCTGTAAATGTTTTGATTTTAGATGAACCTACCAATCATTTAGACATGAAAACCAAAGATATTATTAAAGATGCTTTACGCGATTTTGATGGCACCTTAATTTTAGTTTCACATGACCGTGACTTTTTAGATGGCTTAGCTACAAAAGTGTTCGAATTTGGAAATAAACGTGTTAAAGAACATTTTGAAGATATCAAAGGATTTTTGGCCTACAAGAAAATGGAAAGCTTAAAGGAAATTGAAAAATAGAAATATATTATTTATAAAAAAAGCTCCAAAAGGAGCTTTTTTTTATGCATTCTTATAATGTTTAAATGGAAATAATAACATTCCAAAACATTCTCCTTGATGTTTTCCAATATGTTTATGGTGCATTTTGTGTGCACGTCTTAAGGCACGAGCATACTTATTATTTGCGTTTCTAAATAATTTAAAACGTTGGTGAATAAAAATATCATGTACCAGGAAATATGTTAATCCATAAGCGAAAATCCCTAATCCAATTGCCAATCCGATATCCAATATTCCGTTTTGCCATAGGAAGAAAAACGCCATGCTTACTACTGCATAAAAAATAAAGAACGCATCATTTCTTTCAAACCACGAATCGTGATCTTTTTTGTGATGGTCGGCATGTAAACTCCAAAGAAATCCATGCATAATATATTTATGCGTAAACCACGCCATAAATTCCATCATAAAAAAAGTGATAAGAAACACTACAATATATAACCACATAATTTTTTTATTTTAAAGTTTTAATGTTGAAAATTAATGCTTTTTAAGTTACTAATTAAAGTAAATTTAATCGATATTTTACATAACAACGCGCTAATAATTCTACTTTCTGGTAATCCGGTACTCTGATTCTTGTATTTTTTATTTCAGTAGAAGGCGTCGTTTTTAAACGCGTTAACAAACGTTTGTAATATCTGTATGCCGTGTATACACCAAATTTAGCTTCAATAGGTAAACGTAAAATTCCTTCGTAAGCCATTTTAAAATCTGCTTCAATGTCTTCTATTATTTCTTTTTTTGAAGTTTCTGTTAGTTTATTCAAATCGGTATTTGGAAAATAAGTACGATTTAAACCTTCGAAATCAGCTTTTAAATCTCTCAAGAAATTCACTTTCTGGAAAGCAGAACCTAATTTCATGGCTGATGCTTTTAGTTCTTCGTATTTTTTTTCATCGCCATTTACAAAAACCATTAAGCACATTAATCCAACTACATCAGCACTTCCATA
The DNA here is from genome assembly GCF_040402895.1 of Flavobacterium sp. Lineage (GTDB taxonomy): Bacteria > Bacteroidota > Bacteroidia > Flavobacteriales > Flavobacteriaceae > Flavobacterium. Next base: position 228,458 of record NZ_JBBALR010000002.1, on the reverse strand, counting down.
AATATATTCATGATATTCTTCTGTGGTTTTGTATTCTTGTTTTACTAAATCAAGTCTCATGCTTTTCATGAACGCATCAATCAAATCTTGACTAATATTGTGTTTATTAACCGTGTGTTGAAACGAGTTTAATATAGGATTTAAACTAATTTTATTCTGAATAGCATCTTCTAATTCGTTTTCAAATTTTTCAAACAAATCTTCTTTGTTGTAGTCATGGAAACTATCTACTATTTCATCAGCAAATCGAACAAAACCATAAATATTATAAATATCTTGTCGGATTGATGGCGCTAGCATCTTTACCGCAGATGAAAAGGAGGTGCTGTATGCTTTGGTAACTTTAACGCTACATGCGAAAGAAACGGTATCAAATAATGCCTTCATATTATTGGTATTTTTTTATTAATTGAGAAACTAACTTGCCTGATATTAATGCTGGTGGAACACCAGGTCCAGGCACGGTTAATTGTCCCGTAAAATATAAATTTTTAACTTTTTTACTTTTTAATTTTGGTCGTAAAACGGCAGTTTGTAATAATGTATTTGCCATTCCGTATGCATTTCCTTTATAGGAGTTGTATTCTGATTTAAAATCTTTTACACAAAAAGATTTTTTAAAGATAATGTTTTTTCTAACACTTTGTTTAGTAATGAGTTCAAATCGACTCATTATTTTTTCAAAATAGATTTCTCTTACTTCTTCAGTATCTTCTAAATCTGGTGCAATTGGTATTAGAAAAAAGCCATTTTCGCAACCCTCTGGAGCCGTTTCTTTATTTGTTAAAGAAGTAAAATTAGCATAAAATAAGGGTTCAGATGGCCATTCTGGATGGTCGTAAATTTCAACTGCATGTTTCTCAAAATCAGAATCAAAAAATAAATTATGATGACACACATTTTCTAATTTCTTATCAAAACCAACATAAAATAATAGGGAAGAAGGTGCAAATGTTTTTTTGTTCCAATACGCTTCAGAATATTGTCTGTTTTCACTGGGTAACAAAGTTTCAGTATGATGGTAGTCCGCACCCGAAAGCACAACATCTGCTTTTAAAATTTCATTATTTATTTCAATACCAGTAGCAGCATTATTTTCTATAATTATTTTGGAAATAGTAGCATTTGTGTGATACGTTACACCTAATTCAGTACCTAATTTCACCATGGCTTGTACTACATCAAAAAAACCATTTTTTGGTTGCCAAGTTCCTAAGCCAAAATCGGCATAATTCATAAAACTATAAAATGATGGGGTATCTGAAGGTTTTGCACCCAAAAACAACACTGGAAATTCTAAAATTTGTTGTAAGTTTTTGTTTTTTATTTTTTTACGAACATCTCTTTTTATGTTTGAAAAAAATTGGTCGATTTTAAGTGCGGTTTGCGGTGTAATTAATTCTAAAATACTTTCGCCAGGTCTATATACCAAATCTTTTATAGCAATTTCGTAATTTTTTTTAGCGTTGTCAATAAATTCGTTTAATTTTCTACCGCTTCCTTTTTCTATTTTTTCAAAATCGGATATAATGGTATTTAAGTCCTCAGATACGTCAAAATGTGTTTCGTTTTCAAAAAATACTCTGTAACCGGGATTTAGCTTTTCTAAACTATAATAATCTGAAGGTTTTTTATTGAAATCTGCAAAAAAACTTTCAAAAACATCGGGCATCCAATACCATGATGGGCCCATATCAAAAGTAAATCCGTTTGCAGTAAATTGTTGTGCACGACCTCCTAAGCTGGAGTTTTTTTCAAATACAGATACTTTATTTCCTTCTTTGGCTAAATAACAAGCCGCAGCTAATGATGAAAATCCAGAACCTATAATGTGTATTGTTTTTGGCATGTAGGTGTATTTATGATTTACAAAGTAAATAAAAAATCTTTAATATTTTCGATAGTTTTAATATTTATAGGTAGTTTAGTTTTATCTATAATCTGTGCTTTTCTTCCAAAAATCAGAAGTTCGTTTGAATTTTCTTTTAATATGGTATTTTTAAAAACCTGAATGTAGTTTTCTATTTCATCTTCATTTGGCTCTACAGTTAAATAGGTAATATACGTTATTTTCTTAAAATGATTATTTAATTCTAATAAATTTTCAATTGGTAAACTTCTTCCTAAGTATACAGAATGATGTCCTTTTGTTACTATTTCATGATGTAAAAATAAAAGTCCTAAATCATGAATTTCATTAAATGGTAAGTATAAAATATACGTTTGATCTGAAACGCTATCTTGTTGAATTTGATATTTCTCAATTTCAATTAATATTTTTTGTTTTATTAAATGAGAAATAAAATGTTCGTGTGCAGGTGATATCGTATTTGTGGTCCATAAAACACCTATTTCTTCTAAAAGAGGAATAAATGTTTCAAAAAATACAGTGCTAAAAGTTTTCTGACTAAGTAATTCATTGTACGTTTTTACAAAAAGTGGCTGATCAAAATTTAACATTGCCATTTTGAAACTACTTAAAACATGATTATTTACTGTTTTTTCTGTTTGAATTTTAACAACAAATTTTTCAATTTCTATCTGATTTAGTTTAGATATTTTAGAAATTTTATATCCAAAATTAGTTAATAAAACAACGTTTAAAAGTTTTTGAAGATTTTTTAAATCGTACAATCTAATATTAGTGTCTGTTCGCATAGGCTCAAGTAGATTGTACCTTTTTTCCCATATGCGAATAGTATGTGCTTTAATACCAGAAAGGTTTTCTAGGTCTTTAATACTGAATGTAGATTTTATATTGTTCATTTTTTTATTAAAAAGATTAAACAAAAATACATAAAAAAAAGAAACAATTGCAATAAAATGAAAAAAATCTTGCAAATGCAAGATTTTAAAGTGACCATAATGGGATTCGAACCCATACGCCTTGCAGCACCACCCCCTCAAGATGGCGAGTCTACCAATTCCTCCATATGGCCGAAAATAAAAAAAGAAGCTAAGCTGGTGCTTAACTTCTTTTTGTGACCCCGCTGGGATTCGAACCCAGGACCCCTACATTAAAAGTGTAATGCTCTACCAGCTGAGCTACAGAGTCGTAGCAATGAAGTGATAATTTTGTTTATTTTTGAAATATTTTTGTGACCCCGCTGGGATTCGAACCCAGGACCCCTACATTAAAAGTGTAATGCTCTACCAGCTGAGCTACAGAGTCGTAGCAATGAAGTGATAATTTTGTTTATTTTTGAAATATTTTTGTGACCCCGCTGGGATTCGAACCCAGGACCCCTACATTAAAAGTGTAATGCTCTACCAGCTGAGCTACAGAGTCTAAAAACTATTTCTTCATTGCGGGTGCAAATATATGAGGATTTATTTATTTCGCAATAGCTTTTTTGTAATAATTTTATATTTTTTTTTAATTTATTTATAACCCCTTAGTTAAGAAGTGTTTGATGTGTTTTTGGTTTAAATTATGGTAAAAAATTCATTATTTTATTATACTTTTATACCGTAAAATTTCTGAATAATTATGAAAATAATTCTTATCGGCTATATGTGTTCTGGAAAAACAACTATTGGAAACCTACTTTCTGAGTCGTTAAAAATACCTTTTTATGATTTAGATGCGATTATTGAGCTGAATGTAAAGGCGACAATAAATGAAATTTTTGATCAAAAAGGTGAACTTTTCTTTAGAAAAAAAGAAAGAGAAGTGTTAATATCATTTTTAAATAATACAGATCATTATATTTTGGCATTAGGTGGCGGTACACCTTGCTATTATGATAATTTTAATTTGTATCAGAATCAGGAAATAAAGAGTTTTTATTTGAAAGCATCAGTTTCTACTTTATTAGAACGTTTGGAAACACATAAAAATAATCGACCAATAATAGCGAAATTAAATGATGAGGATCTAAATGAATTTGTAGCAAAACATTTATTTGAGCGCAATTATTTTTACAACCAAGCTCAAACTGTTATAACAATTGACAACAAAAATGAACAGGAAATTGTTTCAGAAATTGTTTCTAAATTAGCTTAAATACACGTAAGAATTTTGTTCTTCAAAAACTACTTGTACGTGTTCTTGTAATGAAGTAGATAATGATAATCCTTTAAAATCCGCTTTTACTGGATATTTTTTATGATTTCTGTCAATTAAAACGGCAGTTTTAAATTTTTTTAAGGGTACGTTTAGGAAATGTTTAATAGCATAAATTAAGGTCGCGCCAGAATTTAATACATCATCAACTAAAACTAAGTTTTTATTAGCATAAGCTTCTTCAGGTAATGATGTGGTAATCGTATCAGAAGGGTTTTGCTTGTTGATATTTACTTCACAAATAGTAATTTTTATATCGCTTATTATTTCTAATTGTTTGGCAATTTTTTGTGCAAAAACAAACCCACTACTAGAAATTCCTGCAATAATTAATTCAGAATCGTTAGCAAATGTTTCGTACACTTGATACGCAATACGTTTTGTTTTGTGTTCTATTTCTTTATGAGATAAAATTATGTGTTGCATGATTTATTTTTTTTCAAATGTAAAAAACAATTCTTTATTTACTCTAGGTTTTATAGAATTATATGCATTATCTAATGTTTTTATTGAAAACGTATTAGAAAATAAATTTATATATTCCTCTTGGCTTCCCCCAAAAGGCGGCCCCTCTTTAGTTAATGGAAAATTAAATAATAATCCAGAAATTTTACCTTTTTTGGATAACAAATCATACATTTTATCCACATATTTAGGTCTTAAACTCGGCTGTAAGGCACAAAAGAAGGTTTGTTCTATAATTAAATCATAAGTACCAGTATGATTAAAAAAATTATCGTGAATTAAATGTTTTTTTAATGATTTATTTCTTTTTATAATGGCATCTAATGGGTGTTTTGCATAATCTAAAACGAAGACATTTTGAAAACCATTTTCAATTAAATAATCCAATTCATAAGCATTTCCTGCCCCAGGAATTAAAATACGGCTATTTTTATCTTTTAATTGGTCAATATACGCTTTTAATGGAGTTGAAATTTCTACTATATCCCAATTTGTAGTTGCTGATTTGTATCTTTCTTCCCAATATTCTTTATTTAACAACATCTTTTATTCGGTATACTCGTCAATATCTCTACGGTCTTTTTTCGTTGGTCTTCCTTCACCTTTAGCTCTATAATGTTCTTTTGAAAGTTTAATTAGTTCTAAATGTTCAAAGGATTCTGGCGGTGTTTCATCTTTTCTGTATAAATCTACAATTTTTGCTGCTACTCTACTTGGTGGAATGTCTAAAACTTTAATACTGTAGTTTATTTGGTCTCTTCTAAGCGTAATTTTGTCTAAAGGAAACACATCTCTTGATGCTTTTGCTTTTACATTATTTACAGAAACATGTCCTTTTTTTATTGCTTCAGCAGCTAAACCTCTTGTTTTAAAGTACCTGATACACCATAAATATTTATCTATTCGCATAAAAATCAAAAATGAATGTTAATATTTGTACAAAAATAAATGAAAATCGTATCTTGCCACCACTTTTTTAAATTAAATTTTATTCAAAATGAAATTATCATTAAGATTATTGCTTTTATTACCTTTTATATTTGTCATGGTAGGATGTCCTGAAGATGATACAACTGAACCAATTCAATTAAGATCTTATTTAGATGTTTACAATGAAGATATTACAGAAATTGAGGATTTTATGGAATCTCACTACATTACTGTAGATGCTAACTTTAATGTTTCTTTTACAAAAATTACAGCTACAACACCAGGGACACCAATTTTTGATGCATTAGATACTTCTACCAGCCAAAATAATCCAGCAAAACCCTTGAAATTAAAAACCATCTCAAAAGAAGGTGTAGATCATAAATTATATTTTTTAAAACTTAATGAAGGAGCAGGTTCTAAACCTACAAAATTAGATTCTGTTTTTACTGCATATAAAGGTTATAAAACGGATCTGTCAAGTTTTGATGCAGCGTCAAGTCCTACTTGGTTTCAATTACAAGATGTAATTCAAGGTTGGCAAGAAGTTTTCCCAGAATTTAAATCTTCTAATGGACAAAATATAAATCCTGATGACGGAACTGTTACTTTTAATAATTTTGGAGCTGGTGTAATGTTTGTTCCATCAGGCTTAGCTTATTTTAATGGAACTGGTGGAGGTGCAATTGGTTCCTATACACCAATTATTTTTACTTTTAAATTAATGAATGTTCGATATAAAGATCATGACGGGGATAAAATTTTATCGAAAGATGAATATGGTGGACCCGCATCAGGCACAGCATTAGACACCGATGGTGACGGAAAACCAGATTATGCTGATTTTGATGATGATAATGATGGAAAATTAACTAAAGTGGAACTTTTTGATGTTATTCCAGTAATTCAAAAGATTAACGGATATTATAATTTTAATGATATTCCTGATTGTAATGGAAATCGACCAGCAATAACAAAAAGAAAACACTTAAGTAATTCTTGTCAATAATATTTAAATCCTGCTAAAAGCAGGATTTTTTATTTGTAATACTAATTTGAAACTTTATCTTTGTTAAAAATAGTATTATGACAAACTTACAATCAATCATAGAAAAGGCATGGGAAAACCGTGAACTTTTGCAACAAGAAGCCACACAAAACGCCATAAGGGAAGTTGTTGATTTATTAGATAATGGTTCACTTCGTGTAGCAGAGCCTGTTGCAAATGGCTGGCAAGTAAACGAGTGGGTAAAAAAAGCGGTTGTAATGTACTTTCCCATACAAAAAATGGAAACCCTAGAAGCAGGTATTTTTGAATATCACGATAAAATTCCGTTAAAGCGAAATTATGCCGAAAGAGGAATTCGAGTAGTGCCAAACGCTGTAGCGCGTCATGGGGCGTATATTTCATCTGGTGTAATTTTAATGCCTTCGTATGTAAACATAGGCGCTTACGTAGATGAAGGAACAATGGTAGATACTTGGGCTACAGTGGGAAGCTGTGCACAAATTGGAAAACATGTTCATTTGAGTGGTGGAGTAGGTATTGGTGGCGTTTTAGAACCTTTACAAGCTGCACCTGTAATTATTGAAGATGGTGCATTTATTGGTTCTCGTTGTATTGTGGTAGAAGGCGTAAAGGTAGAAAAAGAAGCCGTTTTAGGTGCCAATGTGTGTTTAACCGCTTCTACTAAAATTATCGATGTTACAGGTGCTGAACCAATTGAATACAAAGGAGTTGTACCTGCAAGATCTGTAGTAATTCCTGGAACGTATACTAAGAAATTTCCTGCTGGAGATTTTCAAGTGCCTTGTGCTTTAATTATCGGACAAAGAAAAGCTTCTACGGATTTAAAAACTTCTTTAAACGATGCTTTACGCGAATATAACGTAGCCGTATAATGAAAATTTTAGTAATTCAGAAAAAAAGAATTGGAGATGTACTAACAAGTACTATTATTCTGGAAGCCCTCAAAGCGCGTTTTCCAGATGCTGAATTACATTATTTAGTGTACGAAAATAGTTACGCCGTTGTAAAGAACAATAAATTTATTGATAAAATAGTTGTTCTTGATGAAAAATCAAGAAAGGGAAAGTTGGCTTTTCTTGCTTTTTTATTTAAAATAAGAAAAGAAAAATACGACATCGTTATTGATGCTTATGGAAAACCAAATAGCGTGATATTAGCTTGGTTTTCAGGTGCAAAAAAAACAATTTCGTTTGAAAAAAGGTATTCCAAATTACTTCTAACAGATGTAATTAATAGAAATATTGCTTCAGAATCAAACGCATCCAAAGCTATCGAACACAGAATGGCTTTATTAAAACCACTAGGAATTGATTTTAATTTAATTGCTCCAAAAATATTTTTATCTGAAGAAGAAATCAGTATTGGTAAACAAAAACTAATGGATGCCAAAATTGATATTTCTAAAAATATACTTATGATTAGTGCTTTAGGTAGCCAGGATATCAAAAATTATCCATTGCACTATATGGCGGAAGTTTTAGATTATATCGTGGTTCAAAAAGAGGTGCAGATTTTGTTTAATTACCTTCCCTGGCAACAAAATCAGGCAATTGAAATATATAATTTATGTAATGAAACTACTAAAAATAATATATTCATTGATTTTTTTCAAGAGGATTTACGTGAATTTTTAGCTGTTTTATTTCATTGTAAAGCATTAATTGGCAATGAAGGTGGCGCTGCAAATATGGCAAAAGCATTAGAAATACCAACTTTTAGTATTTATTCTCCGGGAATTACGAAAACTAGTTGGAATATATTTGAAAACACAACAACCAATATTTCTGTACATTATGACGATTATTTAGACAAATTACCTAGCGAAGGCGATTTATTTGAAAAATACAGTAAATTTAAACCCAATTACTTTTTCGAAAAGCTGCATGATTTTTTAAATTTTAATTGTAAGTAAATGAATTTTGGATTTGAAGCCAAACGTGTTTTTCATAATAAAACTGGATTGGGAAATTATAGTAGAGATTTAGTTCGGATTTTAAGTAATTATTTTCCTGACAACATCTATTTTTTGTACAATCCTAAAAAGAATAAAAAAACGCTATTCGTATCAAATAATACGAATGTATTCGAAAGAAATCCGGTATCAAAATTCAATCAAAAATTTAAAAATTATTGGCGACAAAATACGGTAGTTAAAGATTTGATAAAGGATGAAATTGTTTTATATCATGGGCTTTCAGGAGAATTGCCTTCAGGTTTGTCTAAAAGAGGGATTAAATCGATAGTTACTATTCACGATTTAATTTTTGTTAGATATCCTAAATTATATTCTTTTTTTGATAGAAAAATTTATTTTTATAAGTTTAAAAAAGCAGCCATTAATGCAGATTTAATTATAGCAATTAGTGAACAAACAAAAAAAGATATTATTTCGTATTTAAATATTGATGGAAGTAAAATTGTTGTAGTTTACCAAGGTTGTCAGGATGTTTATAAAAAAGAGTATACAGAAATAGAAAAGCAACTGGTTTCCAAAAAATATAATTTGCCACAAAAATTTGTTTTAAACGTAGGAACAATAGAGGAGAGAAAAAACGCATTAACTATTGTAAAAGCCATAAAAAACTTACATATCGATTTAGTTTTGATAGGAAAGCAAACAGATTATACGGATAAAATTCACCAATATATAATTGATAATAAATTAGAAAAACGAGTTCATTTTTTAAAAGGTTTATCTAACACAGACTTGGCCATTATTTATCAATTAGCGACAGTTTTTGTTTATCCATCACTATTTGAAGGGTTTGGTATTCCAATAATAGAAGCATTATTTTCAAAAACACCAGTGATAACAACAAAAGGCGGAGTTTTTCCGGAAGCAGCTGGGCCTAATTCGTTATATATTGAACCTTTTGATGTGAAGGATTTAACCGACAAAATTGCACTTATTTTAGAAGATTCGTCACTTGCTTCAAAAATGAAAGAGGATGGGTTTCAATTTGTTCAGCAATTTAATGATGAAGAAATTGCAAAAAATATTATGAATTGTTATCAGCAAGTTCTTTCAACCTAGCATATTTAAGATAATTGCTAAATGCGGCAAAAATACTCCATGTAAACCCTTCATACCCATTAAGGAAATTGCGTTGCAATATATAATATCTAATAAAATCAAATGGGAATTTGATAATTATTTTTGATATACTGCTTTTTTTCTTTTTTTCGTAGAGTAATTCACCACTTAACATCGCATATTTAATTTGCTTTTGTATGGCAGTATTTATGTCAAAAACTGTATAATGAAGCATTTCCTGTTGAAGTTTTCCAATTATACCATTTACTTCAATGGTTTCGTGTACTTTGTTGGGAGTAAATTTTCCGAAATTTTTATTAAAAAATCTTAAAATAGGTCGTTTACTTTCGGCGCCATATCTAAAAATTTTATTTAAAAAAACATGTGTTCTTGGAATGGTATATGCCTTTACATTTTCTTGGTGATGTATGTTGTGAATTTCTGATATTAAGGCATCTGACAATACTTCATCAGCATCTAATGATAAAACCCAATGGTGTGTTGTTTGCTCCAATGCAAATTGTTTTTGTAATCCAAAATTCTCGAATTTATGTGAAATTACTTTTGCCCCAAATGATTCGCATATAGAAACGGTAGCATCTGTACTTCCAGAATCGACAACAATTATTTCATCAAAGGTTTTTAATTTTTCTAGACATTTAGAAATAATATGTGCTTCGTTATATGTTATAATAAATATTGAAATTTTATGCTTCATTGTTCAAATATTTAGTTAAACCATTTTGTATCGCAATCACTTTATTTTGTTTGTTAAATTGCCTTATGTTGTTGTTTTTTTGCCAATTATCTTTTGTGGCATAACTTCTATTGTGATTTAAATGCAAACAAATGGCGCTATATCTAATTTGTTTACTTCTAACGTTGTTGTGAAATAGCCGTTCGCCTATTTCTCTATCTAAACCACCATATTTCATGTCTTCATTAAATCCATTTACGGCTATTAAATCTTCTTTAAAACAAGAAGTGTTGTGACCATTGAATGTTTTTTTTGTGGGTGTTATCCAATTCATAAAATAGGCAAAAAACTTATTTTTGGTTAATTTTATTAATTTATAATTCCATTTTAAGCCATTTTCCAAAAGCCATTTGGTTTGAAAACAAGTTTGATTTTTTATGTCAGTTTCAGAAATAGAATTAGATACAAAATCATTTAATTTAAAGTAACCACCAGATAAAAAACTTCCTTTTTTTTGATATTTTAAATGGGTAGCTACAAAATCATATCGTGGAATACAGTCTCCGTCTGAAAATAAAATGTACTCGCAAGATGCTTTAACAATGGCTTTATTTAAGATTTTAGTTTTTTGAAACCCTTCGTCTTTTTGCCAGACATGAATAATTGGATTTTTAAATTTAGTTTGAAATTTTTCAATTAAATTTTTTGTTTCATTTGTAGATCCATCATCTGCAATAATTAATTCAAAATCTATATAAGACTGCATAGTATAACCCCATAAAACTTTTTCTAGCCAAGTTTCAGAATTATAAGTAGTAAGTATTATGGAAATTGCACTCAAATAAGATTATTTTAAATTTTTTAAAATTAAAAATTCTTTGAAAGTACCAAATATATATTTTTTTTCTTTCATGGTTTCTATGAAACTGTTTAATCTTTCTTTCATCGCTTCACCAGAATTTTTACTTATATATTTAGGAAAATTATATATGGCTTTATTATTTAAAGGAGTAAATTCCCAAGGATGAAAATAGATATTTAAATATCCGTCATTTTTATATGTCCATTTAGCTATGAATTTGTAAATACTTAAAGGTAAATTATGAAAAGATAGCCAGAATAAAGGAAATCGAATTAAAGGACTTACAGATACCGGTATTTGCCAAACATTGTGCAATTTAAAATAGGTTCGGGGTTTGTCTAAATGATTATATCTACCTGGTAAAAATGTTGGATTAATAGATGAATTATAAAGGTATCCAGCTTTTTCGATTTCTCGTTCATCTACTGGATACATTCTAGGCATTCTAAAGCCAACAACTTCTAAATTTGAAAGTGCTTCTAAAGCATCTTTAGATTGTTTTAAATGAGCCACTTCAAAATTACTGTGATAGTAGGTGTGAGATGCTAATTCATGCCCTTCATTACTAATTCTTTTAATTAAATGCGGTACTTTTTCAGCAAATACAACTGTTGAAAAAAACGTAGCTTTAATTTGATGTTTTTGTAACAAATTTAAGATAATTTCAGTTCCTTTTTCAGAAACAGCTATTTGATTTTCAAATGAAATATTTCTACCATACTCAAAAGGCATGTCAAACTCTTCTATGTCAAAACTAAGTAAAATCATTTGTAATTGGTACTACTTATTAAATAATTTGGTCTTCCTTTCGATTGCATAAATAATTTACCAATATACATTCCAACAATTCCTAAAACAATTAAGTTTAATCCACCAAAAAATACAATTGTAGTTATTACTGATGCCCAGCCAGAAATCGATTGATCAAAGTATAGACTATATGTTACATAAAAAATAAAAAATACTATTGCAATAGCGGATAATCCCATTCCTAAAAACATAGCTAAATATAAGGGCTTTGTACTAAATGATGTTATACCTTGAATTGCTAATTTAAATAATGCTTTTTTTGAATAACTAGTATTCCCATTTATTCTTTCATCCGGTGTGTAGGGGATTCCTTTTTGTTTAAAACCAACCCATTTAATTATACCTCGATAAAATATTTCAATTTCATTTAATTCTTTTAAAACGGCAACAACTTTTTTGTCTATTATTCTGTAATCAGAAACACCAACCTCTAACTCTAATGACGAAATTTTCTTCAAAAAAAGCCAAAATATTTTTGAAGATAATTTATTAAAAATATTAACGTGTGGATTATTTTTTTCTCTGTAAGCATATACAACTTGATAACCATTTTCCCATTCTGAAATTAATTCCGTTATTAATTCGGGAGGATGTTGTAAATCTGCATCTATTGTAATCGCAGCATCACAATTAGCATAATCAAATCCAGCTTTCAATGCACTGTCTTTACCAAAATTTCTAGAGAAAGAGATAAATTTTAAACTTTTATCAATTAATGATTTTTCATTTAAAACATCAAATGTGCTATCCTTACTACCATCATCAATAAAAATAATTTCATAAGAAAAATTAAGTTTGCTCATTACTAAATGAATTGACTCAGATATTAAGTCAATATTTTTTTCTTCATTATAACAAGGAATAATAAATGAAATCTTTTTTTTCATTATTTCGTAATTAAGTATTGTTTTGAAAATTGAGTTGTTATTAATTCGTAAGTAATTTGAAACCAAATTATGACACAAGGTAATGCTTTTAATCCATAAGGTTTTATATATGTTTCTTTAATATACTTTGGAAATATATCGGAAGGCGAAAAACTTGTTAATAACATAGCAAATATAAACAAAAACCAGGTCCATTTTGTTTTTTCTTCTTGAATAACAAACCAAATGGCGACACCTGCAAATGCGATAATATAAGTTGGACTCTCCGATCCCGAACTAAAAATAACGGTAAAAATCAACACAGATGACAATAATAATAATTGAAATTTTTTGTTCGAAAACATATTAAATCTTAAATAAGGCAATCCAAAGAGCAATAAACCAGGAATTAAAAATAGCATATTTGAAAGATGTGGCAAATTTAAAGTTTTTCTAACGATTCCCATGATTGAAATGTCTTGCATAGAAGTTAAGGACGCATTTTCACTATTTTTTTCTACTAATCTGGCAAACCATTCTGAATAACTATTAATAATAAATTCAGGTGAAGAAATTGTCATTGGTAATACAAAAAACACAATTGACCAAATTGCTAACGAACCAATAAATTTGATTTTATTCTTTGAAAAGAAGAAAAACGCTAAGCCAACAATGCCGTATAATTTTATGAATGTCCCTAAAATAATTAAACAAGCAGACCAAAAATCTTTCTCTTTTTCAATTAGCACATAAGACAAAATTATGATACTTGTCATGATTGGATTAAATTGTTGTCCCAAAATAGCGGTTAAAAATTCATGAGCACAAATCCATAAAATTAGGTTGATTTTAGAGCTTTCTATGTTAATTTGACTAATTGCATAAAATAATACTAAAGCATTAAATACGCACCATAAAACCATACCAACACCATCTGTTAAGAGTGCAAAAGGCGCAATAAAAAGACTAAAAATAGGTCCGTAATGGTTGTGATCAAAGTATAAATTTGGATACGTTGCATATAATGATTTTTGTTCTAAAGTATGATAAAAAACGTTTTTAAAAATAAGGTAATTGTTGTAGTTGCCTATAAAATATTGTTTTATTGCAGAAATTAATGCTAATAAAATCCAAATAGCCATTATTGTTTTTTTATTATTTAAAAGTTTTGCAATCATAATCCTAAACTTTTTTTGAAATTACTTTTTATAAGTGATTTATTAAAAAAAGTATCTGTGTATTTCCACATTAATTTAAAAACTTCTTCTTCTGGTTTGTTATAAAGTTTTGCATATTCATAGCTTATAACCTGAACCATATATTCTGAAGGAGTTAATCTACAAAGGTTTTTCATTCTTAAATTGAAATCCATTTCTTTATGAAATGTCATTCGATTTAAATCAATTAGAAAAAAATCAAAAGTACCCGATTTATTTTTTTTAATTAAAGTATTTCCTGGAGAATGATCTTTAAATTCAATACCTGCTTCGTGTAATTGGAAGCAAAAATAGGCTAATTGCTTTAAAATTTCATCAGTATCGGGATTGTCCACGCCAAATAAATCTTTAAATACATAATCTGGTGTAATGTGTTCGCAAACATAGTAACTATCTAAAAGACGTAAATAGGTTTTGTTTTCATAATACCCAATTGGATTTGGAGTTCCTATGTTTTTTTGTTTTAAAATTGTAGCAAATTCATAAGATCTTCGAGCTTTGGATTTTCTGAAATATCTATAAATAATTCCATTAAATAGTATTGGGATTTTAAAAGATTTTATATTTAAAACAATTGTATTGTAAGGAAATGTTTTAATGATATTCCTTTTTCCTGCAACTAGTAAATCGCCTTCGGTTCCAAAATTTTTAATGATGTTTACTATCGATTTATCCATAGGTTGTATTTGATTTACAAATGTAATTGAAATCTTTGTAAAAAAACAATATCTTTGTTTTTTAAAAATGTATATATGTTACATAAAATTGCTGTAATTAGTTTTGATCATTGGAATTATGATGCCCATATTGTTACTGCTTTACAAAAAAAAGGAATAGAAAGTTTTCATATAAAAATTGGTGATTTTAAGTATAAAAATACCTGGGAACGCATACTAAATACATTTAGTAAAGTCTTTTTAGGAAAAAACCCTAAACTAAAAAAACGTCAAGAATACATCCTTCAACAACTTCAAGAAAAGGGTTTTCAAAATCAAATTTTAGTAATTAATCCAGATTTAATTGATTTAGAATATCATTTAGCAATTAGAAAATATACTGATAAATATATTGCTTATTTGTATGATAGTGTTTCAAGATGTCCGGTAGAGCATCTTTTAGAGGGTGTTTTTGATAAAATATTTTCATTTGATAAAAATGATGTTTTTACTTATGGATTTTCAGAAACTACAAATTACATCTATTTTCATACTCCTGAAAAAGAGGCCATACAAAAGCAAAATTTTGTATATATAGGTTCAATAGACAATAGACTAAAAATTTTGAATGATTTTGGTGAACAAATAAAAAAGCATCAACAATCTTTTCTTTTTTATGCCATCGGAAAAAAAGCATTTATCAATAAACTGAAACAATTATTTTTAGGAAAATATAAGAATATTATCTTTAAAAAGAAACGATTTACTCAAATTGAAACATTAAAAATGTATGCAGAAAGTGAAATTATTGTCGATTTAGTTCGTGATAATCAATCGGGTTTAAGTTTTAGAATTTTTGAAGCTTTGGGTTTGCAAAAAAATCTAATTACTAATAATAAATCCATAACCACTTACGATATTTATAATTCTGGAAAAATTGTTTACTTTGATAATTTATTTAAACCAAATAAATTTTCATTTAATAAAGAAAATTATTCTAATGATATAATAAACAAATATAGCATAGTTAATTTTATTAAAAATATTTTTCAATTATGAAACAACAATCATTTCTTGTTATGATGACTTCCGATGTTAAAATATGTAATTCGGTCAAAGAAAATTTAGAATTTTTAAATTATCATGTTGTTCTTATTGTAAATGATGATTTTAAATATAAAAGTATACAAGATAAATTAGTTAATTTTTATAGAAAAGTATTTAAAAAGGACAAAAGTTATAAAAGACAATTAATTAGAACTTATGAAGAGAATCATAACCTATTTTTATTGGAGCAACAAAAAATAAATTTTGATTTTACATTAGTAATAAGACCTGATAAATTTAGTTTAAAAGTTCTCGAAGCAGCAAAAATAAAATCAAAAAAAATGGTTGCTTATCAATGGGATGGTATGTCGAGATTTCCAGAAGTTACAGAAACTATTGATTTTTTTGATAAATTTTATGTTTTTGATGAAAATGATATTGAAAACAGCTCTAAAAAATTATCTTACACTACAAATTTTTATTTTGATTGTTACTCTTCTTTATTTCAAAAGAAACCTATTTATGATGTTTATTTTATTGGATCTTATGATTCTAGAATTAACGATTTAATAAGTATTTGTGACAAATTATCAGGTTTAGGTTTAAAGTTAAATATTTTATTAGCTACATCTCCAAAAAAAGACTTAAAAAAATATAAGTTTATAAAATATATTAAAAAATCGTTAACATATTACGAAAACTTAGAATTGTTATCACAATCTAAAATGATAATTGATCTAGCGCATAAAAATTTGCATACAGGATTGTCTTTTAGAACATTTGAAGCTATTGGGTATCAAAAAAAATTAATTACAACTAATCCTATAGTTGAAAAATACGACTTTTATTCCCCACAAAATATTTTTATTGTAAATCCTAATTTTGAAGGATTGGAAAAATTTATAAATGATGAATTTACTCCTATAAATGAAGAAATTAGAAATAAATATTCATTTAGTAATTGGATAAATTTTATTACAAATCAAGAACCTTTCCAGGAAATTAATATTTTTAAATAATGAAAAAAAAGATGTTATTTATATTTCCAAATTATTATGGTTTTGATGAAGTTATTTATCAAGGTTTTATTTCATATACTAATTATGAAATTAATAGGATTAATACAAACGAAGAATTTACATATAAAAATATTTGGCAAAAGATTTTAAATTTATTTTCAAAATTTATTTTTAAAAAAAATTTAAAACATTATTATTTTAAACAAAAAAAAATAAAAAATAATATAAATAAAGAAAAAAAATATAATTTAATATTTGTTAATAGACCAGATTTGTTATCAATTGAAAATTTAAAATTATTAGAAAGAAAATCTGAAAAAAGGATTGTTTATTACTGGGATAGTTTTGAGAAAATACCAGCAACAAAAAATACGATGATTTTTTTTAATAATCATTTCAGCTTTGATACTAACGATTGTACCAATTTTAAAATGAATCTCATTTCTAATTTTTATGTACCCACAAATTACAATGATTCCGTTTTATATGATTTTTATTTTTTAGGAACTTATGACCAACGATATTCTCAAATTACTACTATTTTTAATAAATTAATTAATAGAGGTTTTGCATGTGGTGGTTATATCTATTCAAATAAATCAGAAAACATTATTAATAAACAAGATTATTTAGAATATTCAAATGAAATAGTTCCTTTTAAAGATTCTTTTTTATTTGCAAAAAGAACAAAATTCATTTTAGATATTGCTCATGAAAATCAATCCGGATTATCTTTTAGGATTTTTGAAGGTATATGTTTGAGAAAAAAAGTTATTACTACAAATAAAAATGTTGTAAATTATGACTTCTATGATATGCAAAATATTTATTTATTAAATGATATTAATGAAGAGATACCAGATTATTTTTTAGAATTGCCATATAAAGAATTAAGCATAGATATTTATAATAAATACAGTTTGAAATCGTGGGTGAACACAATATTAAGATAACAAATAAGATATTATTTGTATGTCCCGAAAATAAAATTGCAATTGGGGGTGAAAAACAAATTTATAGAATGGCTGAAGTTTTAGCTGAATCTGGTTATCAATCTTTTGTTTTACATGAAAACAAAGGATTTAAATTAAATTGGTTTGATTCTAAAGCGCGTTGTTTATATAGCAAATCTTTTTTTTATTTATTAAGAATTTCACAATCTTCAAAAATTAGAAGTAAATTTAAAATTAAATTAAAATTTATTTTAAATTTATTTAAAGATAAAATAGCTAAAAATGTAATGATTAATGAAAATGATATTTTAGTGTTTCCTGAAATATATTTAGGTTATATTAATTCTCTCCAATTAAAAAATAAGATTGTTATTTTTAATCAAAATTGTTATTATACTTTTTTAACGTTAAATAATACTAATTACAAAATTAATAATCATATAGCAAATATTACTGTTTCAAATGATTCACTAGATTATTTAAATTTGTTTTATAATGAAGTTAAAAATTATAGAATAAGATTGGGTATAAATTCTAATATTTTTTCTTTAAACGAAATCAAAAAGAAACAAATTTGTTATATGCCAAGAAAGTTAAATGAAGATGTAATTCAAGTTATTAATTTATTAAAAATAAGAAATGTATGTAAAGATTGGGAGTTTATTCCAATTGACAATATGTGTGAAAATGAAGTCGCAGAAACTATGAAAACTTCATCGATATTTTTAAGTTTTAATTATAAAGAAGGATTTGGATTACCACCTGTTGAAGCAATGTCTTGTGGTTGTGTAATTGTAGGTTATTCTGGCAATGGTGGAAACGAATATTTTAATTTGCCATATACTTTTAAAATAGTAGATAGAAATATAAAAGAATTCGTATTAAAAGTTGAAGACTTAGTTTCTAATATTGATAATCAAACGTTTGATATGAATAAATTAAGTAAAGAAATTTCTAATAATATAATTGAAACTTATAATTTAAAAATTGAAAAAGAAGATATAATTAATGTTTGGAAAAATATATTTAAATCTATTTAAAATCATAATCACCAACAAAATATGATTTTAGATTATTGTTTAATTTATTCAAACTATAAATTGTATTAAAAAATTCACGTATTTTTTTGCTTCTTTTGTTATAAGTAGCTTCATTATTATGTTCAGAAATTACGTTTTCAATTTTTTCTAGTAATTCTTCATATGAATCAAATATAGTATTAAAATCATTGTATTTTTCATTAAAAAAAACATCATTTTTTACCGCAAAAGATATACTTCCACTAAAATAGGGCTCGACAAAATAACCATCTAATCCTTCTCCAAATGTAAAAACAAATTTTGCCTTACTAATTAAATTTTTGTAATCATCATATTTGATATTTTTTATAATTTTAAACTCATAATTTGGTAAAATATTTTTTAAGTGATTAATGATGTCAATACTTTTTAAAGGTGTTTTGTAAATAGAATGCTCAATTTCATCAGGTGAAAACAATATAAGATTTTCTTTTTCATTAAATGTTTTAAAAAAATACGGTGTTGGAGTTAACCATGGCGATATTAAATGTAAAGGAACATCATATTCAATTCTTTTCTCGATACTAGCATACTTTTCGTGCGCTACTGTCATTGTAATGTTGTTCGTGATATTTTTTAATAAAGTAATACCGTTTTTTGACATTAAAAAATCATTTTGATTTAAAATGTTAATTTTTATATTTTCCTTACCTATTTTATTAAACCAACTATGAAAGTATTCTGTTTTATTATTATTTTCAATTATAGAATTAATAAATATTTCGGGTAATTGAATCTCTAATTTTTCAATTTGTTTATATCTTTTAATTATATATTTTAAATTAAAAAGAACTAAATCATTTTTAAATTGTTTGTATCTGTAATTATAACTGGTATATTGAGGTAAATATACAGTATAACAATCACTGCCATGTATGTTTTTTAATTTTAAAGTTTCATTAAAAATTGAGCATATAGAGAGTAATCCACCACTAATTGAATTTATTTCAGAAGGTATAAAAAATAAAATTATTTTTTTAGATTTTTTAGATTTTTTAAAAAAACGTAATCGAAAAAAAAATGATAGTATTTTTATTTTTCTTCGTTTAATTTTATTTATTAAATACATGTTTTTTTTACAAATTTAAATCTTTATTTTTACAAAAAAAATATAAATGATATATGTAACAAAAACATTTTTACCATCAATTGAGTCATACCAATTGTATCTTAAAAGAGCATGGGATAAAGTATGGTTAACAAATAGAGGGGAATTAACGTTAGAGCTTGAAGATAAAATAAAGCAAAAATATAGTACTACAAATTTAATTATTACCAATAACGGTACAATTCCACTACAAATAGCACTTAAATTATTAGGTAATCAGGGTGATATTATTACAACGCCATTTTCATATGTTGCCACTACGTCTGCTATTCTTTGGGAAAATTGTACTCCTGTTTTTGTAGATATTCATCCTGAATATTTGTCTATAGATGAAACAAAAATTGAAGCTGCTATTACTTCAAAAACAACGGCCATTTTAGCTACTCATGTTTTCGGAAATCCCTGTCATGTTGAAGAAATTGAAAGAATTGCTAAAAAGCATAATTTAGCTGTAATATACGATGCTGCACACTGTTTTGGAGTAACTTATAACGGAACTTCAATTTTTAATTTTGGTGATGTAAGTACATGTAGTTTTCATGCTACTAAAATATTTCATACAGGTGAAGGTGGTGCAATGTTTTGTAATGATGAAAATTTGTTTCAAAAACTTTTTTATAGTCATAATTTTGGTCATAACGGACCTTTGGAATTTCACGGTTTAGGAATTAATGCTAAAATCTCAGAGTTGCAATCAGCAATGGGATTGGCTGTGTTTGATGAATTGGATTTTATTTTTTCTGAAAGAAAAAAAGTTGTAGATTTTTATTTAAATCATTTAGATTTCACACAAATTTCTACAATCAAAATTAGAGAAAAAACACAATGGAACTTCAGTTATTTTCCTGTGATATTTAATTCTGAAGAAGAGTTATTAAAAGTTCAAAATAAACTTAATGAATCAGAAATATACCCAAGAAGATATTTTTACCCGTCTTTAAATACTATTGATTTTGTAAAAGGCGAAGCCATGCCAATTTCAGAATCTATAGCATCAAAAATTTTATGTTTACCTTTGTTTGTAGGTTTGGAAAAACAAGATTTAGAAAAAATTACAACTATTATTAATACCACAGTAGCATGCTAATAATTGGTGCAAAAGGATTTGCAAAAGAAGTTTTAGAAATTTTTAAGCAAAAAAACCAAATAGATAATTTATTTTTTTACGATGATGTAAATAAGGATATTGGAACTTTATTATACGATGTTTTTCCCATTTTAAAATCAATTGAAGAAGTCGAAAAACTATTTGCTGATGGTGATTCTAATTTTATTATTGGAATTGGAAATCCAATACTTAGATATAAATTAGTTAAAAAATTTGAAAGTATTGGTGGTAAATTATCAACATTGATTAGTCCTTTTTCTCATATTGGAAGTTTTGGAAATTCAATTGGATTGGGTGCGAATATTATGACAAATTCAGTACTTACAAACGATATTACTATTGGAAAGGGTGTGTTAATTAATTTATCATGTACTATTGGTCATGATGTTTTTATAGATGATTTTGTAGAGCTCTGTCCAGATGTTAATGTTTCGGGAAATTGTAAAATTGGTAAATTCACTTTTATTGGCACTAATAGTACTATTTTACCTAATGTACAAATTGGTTCAAACGTAATCATTGCAGCAGGTTCTGTAGTAACCAAAGATGTACCAGACAATTGTATGGTAGCTGGTATACCTGCCATAATTAAAAAAGAATTACCAAAATTAGAAATATAAACATGGATATTAATACCGAAATTCACAATGCTTATGAAGTCATTAAAAATGGCGGAATTATTTTGTATCCAACAGATACGGTTTGGGGAATTGGTTGCGATGCCTCCAACGAGAAAGCTATTGCTAAAATATATGCGCTAAAACAACGTGAAGAAAGCAAAAGTATGATTTGCCTTATGAATGGAGAGAAAATGATGTATCATGTTTTTGCGAAAATTCCTGAAGTAGCTTGGGAAATTTTAGACCATTCAGAACGACCAACAACTTTAATTTTGGATCAACCAAAAAATGTAGCTAAAAATATAATTGCAGAAGATAATACCTTAGGAATCAGAATAGTAAAAGAACCTTTTTGTTTTAAATTAATGGAACGCATGAAACGACCTTTAGTTTCCACCTCTGCAAATATATCTGGAGAAGCTACGCCGATGAATTTCAAAGAAATTTCTCCAGAAATTATAAAAGGAGTCGACTATGTTGTAAATTTGCATCACGATAAAGTTTGCAAAAAACCATCAGCAATTATCAAATTAACATTAGATAGCCAGGTAAAGGTGATTAGAAAATAATAATTTGAAGATTTGAAGATTTGAATTTATCCCAATTTTCAAATTAGCTAATTTTCAAATTTTCAAATTAAAACATGAATTACAATCAACATTTAGAAAATAAAATTTTCAAAATCATTTCGCAAGCCGCACAAGATCTTCATATGGAATGCTATGTGATTGGTGGATTTGTTCGTGATATTTTATTGGATAGAAATCATAAAAAAGACATCGATATAGTTGCAGTGGGCAGTGGTATTGAATTAGCTTTAAAAGTTTCCGAATTACTTCCAAACCAACCAAAAGTACAAGTTTTTAAAAATTACGGAACAGCCATGTTACGTTATAAGGAAATGGATATTGAGTTTGTAGGTGCAAGAAAAGAATCTTATACACACGATAGTAGAAATCCTTTAGTAGAAAATGGGACATTAAAAGATGATCAAGAACGTAGAGATTTTACCATTAATGCAATGGCTTTTTCTCTGAATTCTGATGATTTTGGAGCTTTAGTGGATCCATTTAATGGTGTTGCCGATTTAGAAAATAAAATTTTAAAAACACCATTAAATCCAGATATTACCTATTCCGACGATCCTTTGCGAATGATGCGTGCCATTAGATTTGCTACCCAATTAAATTTTGAAATTGAACAGGAATCAATAGCCTCTATTACAAAAAACGCAGCTAGAATTTCAATTATTTCTGGTGAGCGAATTGTAGAGGAATTAAATAAAATTTTGTCATCAGAAAAGCCATCTATTGGATTTTTACATTTGTTTCAAACAGGTTTATTGGACCTAATTTTACCTGAATTGACGGCTCTTAATAATGTAGAAGAAGTAGAAGGGCATACTCATAAAAATAATTTTTACCACACGTTAGAAGTAGTAGATAATATTTGTCCAAATACAGAAGATGTTTGGTTACGCTGGGCGGCATTATTACACGATATAGGTAAAGCACCCACAAAAAAATTCAATAAAAAGCAAGGTTGGACGTTTCATGGACATGAATTTTTAGGTAGTAAAATGGCAAAAAAAATCTTTGAAAGACTTCATATGCCTTTGAATCAGAAAATGAAGTTTGTTCAAAAAATGGTTATGATGAGTTCACGTCCCATTGTAATAGCTGAAGAAATTGTTACTGATTCAGCCGTTCGTCGCTTAGTTTTTGATGCTGGAGAAGATATAGAAAATTTAATGATACTTTGTGAAGCGGACATTACCACAAAAAACAGTAAAAAATTCCAAAAATATCATAATAATTTTAAAATTGTACGTCAGAAAATAGTTGAAGTAGAGGAGAAGGATCGAGTTCGTGTGTTTCAGCCACCAATTTCTGGAGAAGAAATTATGGAACTATTCGGATTAAAACCAGGTCGTGAAATTGGTGTTTTAAAAGAAGCTGTAAAAGAAGCCATTTTAGAAGGCGAAATTCCAAATGAATACGAAACGGCAAAAGAATTTGTTCTTAAACGTGCTGAAAAAATGGGCTTAAAAAAAATGTAAATAATCAAAAATAATTTATAAATCTGCAGTCTTAACAAATGAAAAAATACTTTCTTGCAACAGCAAAAACCGCTTTAATTTTAGTATATCTTGTAATACTTGCAGGAGCTTTGGTACGAATGACTGGCTCAGGAATGGGTTGTCCGGATTGGCCAAAATGTTTCGGTTATTATATTCCACCCACAGAACAAAAAGAACTTGAATTTACACCTAATAAAGCCTACGATGAAGGACAAGTTATTATTAAAGACGAAGGTTTACTTGTAGCAAAATCTGATTTTACAGCAGCTACTTCTTTTTCAGAAAATAATTGGGAAGCTTATACCAAACACGATTATGCTATTTTTAATCCAGCACATACTTGGATAGAATACATCAATAGATTGCTTGGTGCTTTGGCAGGAATTGCCTGCTTTGTAACATTTATTTTCGCATTTGGTTATTGGAAAGAAAACAAAAAAATAGTTGCCTATTCTCTTTTGGTTTGTGTATTAATGGGCTTTCAAGCTTGGTTAGGAAAAACAGTGGTTGATTCGGTGTTAAGTCCTGTAAAAATTACAACTCATATGTTAACTGCCTTTTTAATTGTAGCGTTACAGTTGTATGTTATATATGTGGTTTCGGATAAAAATAGAGTTAGAAAATACGATAAAAAGTTTAATATAACACTTGTTGTAGTACTACTTCTTACTGTTGTCCAAGTAGTTTTAGGAACGTATGTTCGTGAGTTCATAGATACGGTTGAAAAATCCGGAGCTCCAAAATCGTTTTGGTTGTTACATCCTGAAATCACCTTTTATTTTCACCGAAGTTTTTCAATTGTTGTCTTTTTGGCAAATTTATTTTTACTCCTTCGAAACAGAAATCTTCAATTGGGATTTGAAAAAGTTAATTGGGTAATACGAATATTAATTTTTGAAATTATTCTAGGTGTTGTTATGGTTTATGGTGATTTTCCTTTTGGAAGTCAGACTTTACATTTGGTATTGGCAACCTTCTTATTTAGTGCACAATTTTATTTGCTTTTAGAAAATAATAAAACAGAAAAAAATTAATATTAATTTTTGGCTTGACTTATTGAAACTGCTCTTGTTTGATAGTATCGAATGGATTAGGCCTTTTTTAAAATTCAGTTCATATTTTAGTCATTAATAGTTATATAAAATAGTATTCAAAAAGCTATACATTATTTAAAATACTAACTAGCTAAATTATAAAATTATATCTAACCCAACTGTCGTTTTTTAATGATGATTTGTAAGTTTGATCATTTTAGAAACAAAAAAGACTGCTATTGCAGTCTTTTTTAATGTAATGAATAAAGAATTAAATAGTATTTAATTTTTTTAACTTGTCTTTCCAAGTTTGTAATTCCTCTTTATGTTTTTCAATATTCTTTTGCACTTCTTTTACAAAAGGATTATTCCCTTTTGCATTACTAAAAAAGCCAATGTTGTTCTCCAACTGATTGATTTCTTGATTCAATTCATCAATTTTTCTTTTAATAAAAATTTGCTCGTTTGCAAGTGCTCTTTGGTCGTTTCCTTCCGAAAGTTGTTCTAAACGATTACTGAATTTCATCATTTCAGAATCTTTTTTAGATAAACTTAGTTTTTCAAATAAAGCATCTAAAATTTTATTGAATTTCCCTTCAATGTGTCGACGATTTTGAGGCACTTTACCAAATTCTTTCCATGCGGCAATATGGGCTTTAATGGCGTCTAAATCTGTTTTATGATCGCCTACAAGTTCAAATGCACGCACGATTTCTAAGTATTCTTTTTTCTTTTCAAACGCTTCAACTTCTACACTTATTTCTTCTTTTCTTGATTCGTGTAATCTATCAAAATAGGTATTACAAGTTTTTCTAAACGTTTCCCAAATTTCATCTGAAAGTTTTCTTGGTACATGACCAATTTTTTTCCATTCTTCTTGAATTTGCTTCATTATTGGAGTGGTAGCATCAAAATCTTCTGTATCAATATTAGCTTTGGCTTTTTCAATTAAGGCTAATTTTAATTCTAAATTACGATTTTGCTCGTTTTTTATATCCTTGTAAAATGAATTTTTTGTAGCATTAAACGCACGAACGGCATTTTTAAAATTACTCCAAGTAACTTCAGTAGCTTCTGCTGGCACTCGTCCGGCTTTAAAGAACGCATCGCGAAACGCTTCTAATTTTACAATTTGATTTTGCCATTCTCCGTGGTTTGTAACTTTTTCAGTGCTTAAAGCTATTACTTCAGCAATAATTTCATTTTTTCGAGTTAAATTTTCTTGCTCTTTTTCTTTAAATTGTTCCGCTAATGCTTCGCGTTTATCGTGAAGAATTTTAGTTATTTCGCTAAATTCTTGCCAAATTTTTTCTCTATTTTCTTTATCAACTGGCCCGATTTCTTCTTTCCAAACACGGTGTAATAACTGTAATTCTCTGAAAGATTTAGTCACATCTGGTTGTTCAACTAAAACTTTTGCTTTTGCAATAATTTCTAACTTCTGTTCTAAATTATTTTTAAAATCAGCATCTCTAATTTCTCTATCTAAATGTACAATTTCGTAAAATCGGTCTACATGAAAATGAAAATTATTCCAAACTAAATTATACTTGTCTTTTGGTATTGCTCCAGAGTTTTTCCAACGTTCTCTAATGTCGTTGAATTTTTTAAACATTTCTGAAATATTAGAATCATTACTAGCAATTAATGCTTTTAATTCTTCTATTAAAGCTGTTTTTTCTGTTAAATTATTTTTTAATTGATTTTCAATATTTTTAAAATTTGCATTTCTCTTGTTACGAAAAGTATCTAACAATTGATCAAATTTTACTTTTATAGGTGAATGATATTCAAATTCTGTAGACGTTTCATTTTCAGCAAAAAAGGCCACTCTTTTTTCTTCAAGTAATTGGTGAAATTGATTTAAAAAGGCTTTTTTGACATCTTCAATTTGATTTTTGAAAGCTAAGACTTTTTCATGGCCTACAAGAGTTGCCAATTCATCAACTAATTCTTCTAAAGAAAGTTTTTCGTAATCTTTTACTTCAATTTCTAAATCAGTTTCAATAGAACCTTCTTCGCTGGCTTCGGCCAAATGATTGTCTATTTCATCTTGTACGGAAACGGTTGTTTCTTCTTCTAATTTTTCCGAAATCGTTTCATTATCAGTAGCTTCCAAAACTTCATTTTCTATTTCAGTATCCTCTGAAATGGGAGTATGGTTTTCAACTGAAGTTGTTTCTTCTTGTCCGTCTGCCTGTTGCAGGTTATCATTCAATTCTTCTAACATATTTTGATGCTTAAGTTAAGGGTTCGAAGATAACTAAAGAGGTGGAAAATACAAAGAAATTGTATTAAAATATCAAATTAATGTTATTTGTTCCAAATTAACCATGCTTTTTCTGCTTGATTAATTAGCATTTCGTGACCATTTTTTGTTACAGCACCTGATTTTTTTGCTTTTTTCAAGAAAGTACTTTCTTCGGGATTATATACTAAATCAAAAGCAATATGTTTAGACGTAAATAAAGTATAATCTAATTTTGGAAATTCAGAAACATTAGGAAATGTACCTAAAGGTGTTGTATTTACAATTATTTGATATTCATTGAAAATAGCTGCATTAATTTCATTGTATCCTATTTCGTATTCAGTTGGATTTCGAGATACAAAATCAAACTCAATATTTAGTTTTTTTAAGGCAAAAGCTACGGCTTTACTGGCTCCGCCTGTTCCTAAAATTAACGCTTTTTTGTGGTTGTTTTTTAATAATGGTTTAATTGATTTTTTGAAACCATAAAAATCCGTATTATACCCTTTAAGCTTTTTGTTTTTGGATATAGAAATACAATTTACCGCTCCAATTTTTTTCGCATTTTTTGAAATTTTATCTAAATACGGAAGTATACTTTCTTTATACGGAATGGTAACATTTAAACCAACTAAACCTTTAGTTTTATCAATAATTTCAGTAATTTCTTTTATATTTTTAATATCATAATTTTCATATTCACAGTTATGAAAATGATTGGTTGTAAATTTTTCGGAAAAATATTTTTTTGAAAAAGAATAACTTATGTTTTTACCTATAAGTCCAAATTTACGCTGCTTTTTATTTAATTTATTTTTCATTTCCGTTATGCTTTATTAAATTTGGATTTGAAAATTTTAATAAATATAGGCAACACTGAAACCAAAACAATTCCTAAAACAAGTTTTTCAAAATTGTTTTTTACCACCTCAAATTGTCCTAAAAAATAGCCTAGAAGTGTAATTCCAGCTACCCAAAGTACAGCACCTAAAATACAATTTAGAATGTAATTTTTATATTTCATGCTTCCGGCTCCAGCCACAAATGGGGCAATTGTTCTAACAATAGGTACAAAACGAGCCATTATTACCGCTTTTCCACCATTTTTTTCAAAGAATACCTCTGTTTTTTCAATATATTCTCTTTTAAGAAAAAGGATTTTCTTTTTTTCTTTTATTAATTCTCCAAATTTATGTCCTACAAAATAATTTAAATTATCACCAAGTAAAGCCGCAAGAATTAATAATGGTATAATGATAAGTAAACTCAATTTTCCTGTTGTAGCAGCAATAACTCCAATAGCAAATAGCATGGAATCACCTGGTAATAATGGCATTATTACAAAACCAGTTTCGATAAAAACTACTAAAAATAATATAAAATAAATTAGTGTATTATATTGATCAATTAATTGAGTAATTACGGTTAATGGATCCTTTAAAAAATGCAATAGAAAGTCGATAATTTCCATGAATTGGCTTATAATGTATGTTTTTTAATACTATTTTGTACAGTTTCGCATTCCCAAACGTGTGGGAAGGCATCTTTTAATATGTAATTTTTATGAAAATCGATGGTTAAAGCTATTTCTAATGCTTCGATGGCGTTAGTTTCCTCTTCAATATTGTAAAATAAGCCCACTAAACGATATAAAATCTCGGCTTCATTAGGATATAATTCTTTAGCTTGATTTAAGATTTCGAAAGCCGCATTTACTTCGCCTAAAACATATAATACATCACTCCAAAAAAGAAAATTTTCTAACGCCACATCGCCGTTTTCAAATGCTTTTCGGTAGCCTTCTTCTGCTTCTTCAAAGAAATTTAAAAATTGATTGATAGAAGCATATCTTCTCCAATATAATGGATTTTCACCATCAATTCCAATTGCTTTATTAATATAGTATAATGATTTTTGGTAATTTTCTTGTTTGATGTAAAAATCAGTAATAGCTAACCAGGCTTTATCCAATAAGGGATCTTCATGAACGGTTTTTAAGTAAAAAATTAGAGCTTGTTCATTATTTCCAAGTTTTTCGTAACATTTTCCAATTCGCAAAAAAGCAAAAGAAGTAGGATCGTCTAATTCAATTGTGATTAAATAACAATCAATGGCTTCTTGATAGTGCTGAAGTTTTTCTAAAGATTTTGCTTTTTCTAAGAATGCCCCCAAAAAACGTTCATCAATAAGACAAGCATAATCAAAAGCCCAAATGGCTTTTTCATAATTTTTTAAAGCATAAAATTGGCGTCCAAGTTGATGCCATGCGACTTCACTGTAAGGATTTTTGTCAATAAATTTTTCTAAATACACGATTGCTTCTTGATTTTGATCTAAAAAATCAAAGCAATATACTACATTATACAAAGCTGAAAAATCGTCTTCATCATTCTCTAAACACAAAATAAAGTTTTCTTTGGCCAATTCTAAGCTATCCATAAATAGATATTCCATTCCTATCATGGAATAAATATCGGCTTCATCATCTGTATAGCGAAGCGCAATTTGTAGATGTTCAATAGCTTTTTCGTGTTGGTCTCTTTTGGAACAAATATTAGCACGCTGAATATAAACTTCTTCATTAGTAGGCTCCAATAATGCTATATCGTTTAAGATTTTTTCGGCCTGTTCAATTTTGTCATCGTAAATTAATAATTCAACATGAACCAGTTTCAAGCCATTTGATTTTGGATGTTGTTCTAAACCCAATCGGAGCGCTCTTTTTGCTAAATTTATTCGCCCCGTATCCATATAGTGTAAAACAATGTCTTCAAATTCTTCCGAATCAAAGAAAAAAACCTTGTTGGTTTTTAGCATAGATTCGAATTTAGAAAGTGACAAACTGTTTTCTTTCTCTTCTTCATTAGAGCTCATATTCATAGCAACAACTTTTTAAAAGTTACAGTAATAAAATTACGTAATTTAGTGTTAGCAATTTCTTTGCCAAGTGTATCTTTTGAACAATTTAATTAACAAAAATTAAGTTCAAATACAGTTGTTAAGCAACACAGTTCTGAGAAATTATATTAATTTTTAAGATTTCTTAAATCTGTGTTTAAAAAATTAATATTTAGGTTTTAAAGATTCAAAGCATGCACTTCGTCCATAACTTCTAATAATAATTTACAACCTTCTTCAATTTCTTGATTGGAAATGGTTAATGGAGGTGTAATTCGGATGGCTGTTCCTTCAAATAGTAACCAAAATAATATTAAACCACGTTTATGGCATCTTAAAATAATTTCGTTTGTAATAGTTGCGTTTTTTGTCATGGCGGCAAGCATTAGTCCTTTTCCACGAACTTCAGTAATTAAAGGTTGTACCAATAATTTTCTGAAAAGAATTTCTTTTTCTAGTGTTTCAGCTATTAAATTCGTTTCCGTAATTTCTTGTAATGTTGCTAAACATGCCGCTGCAATAACGGGATGTCCACCAAAAGTAGTGATATGGCCTAACTTCGGATTATCGTACAATAAATCCATATGTGCTTCGGAAGCAACAAATGCGCCAACTGGCATGCCGCCGCCCATACCTTTTCCGATGACTAAAATATCTGGTACACAATCGTAATTTTCAAAGCCGAATAATTTTCCAGTACGACCAAATCCGGGTTGAATTTCATCTATGATTAACATCGCACCAACTTCAGTACATCGCGCCCTAACTTTCTTTAAAAAATCGTTTTGAGGTTGAATAAATCCTGCGCCACCTTGAATAGATTCTAAGATAATTCCCGCTGTTTTGGTTGTGATTTTCTGTATGTCTTCTTCGTTATTAAATGTAATGAAATCTACATCTGGTACTAATGGTCTAAATACTTGTTTGCGTTCTTCAAAACCCATCACACTTAAACTTCCCATTGTATTTCCGTGATACGCATTATGACAGGATATAAATTGACTTCTACCAGTCACTCTTCGGGCTAATTTTAAAGCGCCTTCTGTAGCTTCTGTACCCGAATTTACCAAATACGTTTTTTTTAAGGGATAGGGAAGATGTTCGGCTAATAATTTACAATATTCTGTTGCTGGATGTTGGGCATATTCGCCGTACACCATTACGTGAGAATATTTGTCTAATTGGTCTTTTATAGCATTGTTGACACGCTCATTTTGATGTCCTAAACTACATGCAGAAACACCTGCTACAAAATCTAAATATTTATTCCCAGCAGTGTCGTAAATATAAGACCCTTTAGCATAAGAAATTTCCATAGCTAATGGGTGAGGAGAGGTTTGTGCTTGATATTTAAAGAAATCGTTTATCATTTTATTGGGTTTTAGGTGAAAGGTTATAAAATTTACTGCTTTTTACTTTTCACTTTTTCCTTTTTACTTCCTACTTTTTTCCCATAATCGGTTGTTTCTTTTAACACAGTCATAGGTTTTTTTTCTTCTTTTTCTTTCTTTTTTGTTTCGATTTTTACTTTCTCGTCGATAGTTTTTTCTTCAGCTGGAAAAATATCTTCGATAGTATTTATTTTTTCGTCTATTCGCCAAATGAAACCTCGAAGTTGCCTTGCGTTCTTCGGAAATTCTTTATCCGGATAAGTATCGCTTAAAATTTGTTTGAAAGAAGTTAATTCTAAAATTTTATTGTTTTCTAATTGCATATTGATACTACTTGAAACCCCTTTATCGATTCCAACCATTTCATTTTCATCGTTATACATAAAATAAATTTTTTCGGTATTTTTGATTAAATCTACTTCATATAATTTGTTATCTCTAAACTTTCCGTATAAAAATTGCCCTTTCACTTGATTGAAATTGTCTTCACCAATAGTGTCTTTTTGAATTAAAAAAGCATTATTGAGTATTTTTAAGGAATCTAATTTCTCGGTTTTATTATTTCCAATTAAATGAATTACATCACCTGTCATTTGGTTATCGGCATTCCATATTACAGGTCTTCCGATAAGTTTTGTGAGTTGTGTTTTGTTATTCGAATGTATAGAGTCGCATTTGCCACTCATATCCGTTTTAAAGAAACGTACGTTGTTAAACGCTCTAATGGTTCTATCTTCTTGCGGACCCGTAACCAGTATTTTTTTTCCGTGTAAATACATTGTATCTTTTTCTACTAATGTTTTTACTAACGCTTTTTTGGTAATAAACATCGAATCTTTTTTGGTACCGCCAATATTTCGATATACTTCTGCGTAATGTCCGGTAGCAATCATATTATTAATTGTATCCGTAATTTTTACATTATTGGTCGCTTTTGCAAAATTTTTCTTTCGATCGTAATTGATAATATCGCCTTCTACTTTCCGATTATTATAAACGATATTAGATTTATCTAAAAGCCTTCCAACATCATTTTTAGTGTCATAAAATCCGTTTTCCGTATAAATTACATTCTCTTTACTAGTAATGGTACTTGGTCCGTAAACGTAGGAGTGACCTGAGTTGTCGTAAAATTCTAAATTATTGGTTTTAATACTAACTTGCGGATTCAAAACGGTAACTGCCGTTTTGAAAACATATTTTTTATTATTTATATAATATCTACCAGACTTACTTTTTAAAGTATTTTCTTTATTTAGTATGGTTCCCCAACTTCTATAAAAGGCTTCTTGTTTATTTCTGTCAAAGTAAATAGTATCGGTTGTTAAATTAGAATCGGGCGAACGCAAATTCACATTTCCAGTTGCAAATGCTTGAAGCGTTTTTCCATTATATTCCGCATATCGACTATTCATTACAATAGTATCGCCTTGATTTAATACAACGTTTCCAAACGCTTTTACATAATCTTCGTCGGTGTAATGATACGCTTTATTGCAATTAATTAATACGCCATTATGTTGTACTTGCACATTTCCGGTAAATATAATAGCACCTGGAATTTCATTTTGATTTTTATCGATAAAATCAGAATGTAAAATTTTTATTCCATTTGGATTTGATGGCGCAATAGGTTGATTAATAATTTGAGCATTTCCAACCCAAATAAAAAACACCAAAACGACAGCAGATATATATTTTCTCAATTTCTCAATTTTTTGTCAAATTTAAGTAAAATGTAGAATAATGAATGCGTATTAAGAATATTTTATGGTTTTTTTGATAGGAACACAAATGTTAAGGATTTTAAACGATAAAAAATAATAAACCGCAGATTTCAGATTTTGAATAATCTGCAATATGCGGTTTTTAAATGTGAGATTCTGAAAAGAGTTCAGTATTACTAAATTATAAAACTTATCTTGTAATAGTCTGCGTTCTATCAGGCCCTACTGAAACTACTTTTATTGGCACTTCTAATTCTTTTTCAATGAATTCTATGTATTCTTTTAATTCTGAAGGTAATTCTTCATACGTTGTCATTCCAGTTAAATCGGCTTGCCAACCTTTCATTTCTGTGTAAATTGGTTGCACGTTTTCGGGTTCAATGTTGAATGGAAAATGTTTTAAAACTTCTCCTTTGTACTTGTATGCGGTACAAATTTTAAGTGTTTCAAATCCGGATAAAACGTCACCTTTCATCATGTACAATTCGGTTACACCATTTACTTCTACAGCATATTTTAAAGCCACTAAATCTAACCAGCCACAACGACGGGCCCTACCAGTAACTGAACCAAATTCGTTTCCAATTTTTGCCATATTGGCACCCACTTCGTCAAATAATTCAGTTGGAAAAGGTCCGCTTCCTACACGAGTGGTGTAGGCTTTAAAAATTCCAAAAACCTCTTTTACTCTGTTTGGTGCAATTCCTAATCCTGTACAAGCTCCAGCTGCAGTAGTGTTAGAAGAAGTTACAAATGGATAGGTTCCAAAATCAACATCTAATAAAGAACCTTGAGCGCCTTCTGCTAAAATGGTTTTTCCTGCTTTTAAAGCTTTGTTTAAATATTCTTCAGAATCAATGAAAGTCAATGTTTTTAATTCTTCCACTGCTGCGAAAAATTCAGCTTCCATTTCTGCTAAATTATATTGCAAATCTACATCATAAAATGCTATCATGGCTTCGTGTTTGTCAGCTAAAGCACGGTATCTTTCTTTGAAATCAGCCATTTCTAAATCGCCAATTCGTAAACCATTTCTACCGGTTTTATCCATGTAAGTGGGACCAATTCCTTTTAATGTAGAACCAATTTTTGCTTTTCCTTTTGAAGCTTCTGAAGCGGCATCCAGTAAACGATGCGTTGGTAAAATTAAATGTGCTTTTCTTGATAAAAATAATTTTGATTTAATATCTAAATTAAATTTTTCTAATCCTTGAATTTCTGTTTGAAAAACCACTGGATCCATTACCACACCATTTCCAATGATATTTACATTGTTTTTATGAAAAATTCCAGAAGGAATGGTTCTTAAAACGTGTTTAATTCCATCAAATTCAAGTGTATGTCCTGCATTCGGACCGCCTTGAAAACGCGCAATAATATCGTATTTTGAAGTTAATACATCGACGATTTTTCCTTTTCCTTCGTCACCCCATTGTAATCCAAGTAGTAAATCTACATTCATTGTGTTGTTTGCTTTGAATGGACAATTGTCCTTATTTATTAATTCTTTTTTGTTCCGTAAAAATACAAGGAATGTGTTTCTATATTAATTCCAAACATCTCTTCCATAGTTTGTTTAATTTGCTGAATACGAGGATCGCAAAATTCAATTACTTCTCCCGTATCCGTTAAAATAATATGGTCGTGTTGTTTATCAAAATAAGACTTTTCATAATGTGCTTGATTTTGCCCAAATTGATGACGACGAACTAATTTACAATCTAATAATAATTCGATAGTATTGTATAAAGTTGCACGGGAAACACGATAATTTTTGTTTTTCATTTTGATATAGAGTGATTCAATATCAAAGTGTTCTTTATTTTCGTATATTTCTTGAAGTATGGCATAACGTTCAGGCGTTTTGCGATGTCCTTTTTCTTCAAGGTATTTTGTAAAAACGTTTTTTACCGTTTCTTGATTTTGATTGATATCCATTTTAAGTTTAAATGAAAGAAATGCAAATATAGTAAAAAGTGATTAGTGAAAAGTAAAAAAATATTTTAATTATTAACGTAAGTTATCTTTCAATTTCATTTATTTAACTATTATAAACTCTGGTAACTTTATCAATGCCTTCCACGGTTTTAATATTCTCAATTAACTTTTTAAGAATGACATTATTTTGCACCATTACTGTAATTTGTCCTTTGAAGATACCCGCTTCAGAATTTAAACTAATACTTTGAATATTAACATGCATTTGATTTGAAATGACTTTGGTTAGTTGATTGGTTAAACCCAGAACATCCATTCCTGTAATTTTTAAAATAGCATTGAATTCTTCTTGAGTAGAATCAATCCATTTGGCTTGAATGATGCGGTAAGCAAAGTTTGATTGTAAACTAATCGCATTTGGACAGTCCATTTTATGTACTTTTATTCCTTCATTTATGGTAACAAAACCAAAAACAAGATCACCTGGAATTGGACTACAACAATTAGAAAAATTATATTCTAGTTTACTTTGTTCTACTCCAAAAACTAATAAATCAAGTTGTTCTTTTGAATTATATTTTTGATTTTTTTCATCTGATGAACTGGTAGTTCTTTTGATTGTTTTTTTAAAGAAGTTTACTAAAGTATTGCTTTTTTGTGCGGCATAATCACGTAATTGTTGGTTTTCAATTGCCCCAATTCCAACACGATAAAATAAATCTAGACTGGTTTTTAATTTGAAATAATTTACTAGTTCATTAATTGAATTTTCGTTTAATGTTATTTTTAAGTGACGTAATTTTCTGGTTAAAATTTCTCGACCTTCTTCTCCGATTTTTTTAATGTCTTCATTTAATACATTCTTGATTTTAGTTTTTGCACGGGACGTGGAAACATAATCCAACCATTGAATTGTTGGTTTTTGATTTTGCGAAGTAATAATTTCAACCTGATCGCCACTATTTAATATATGATTTAATGGTACTAATTTTCCATTTACTTTTGTACCTCGCGTTTTCACGCCAATTTCAGAGTGAATACTAAAAGCAAAATCTAGTGAAGTAGCTCCTTTTGGTAACGATTTTATTTCACCTTTTGGTGTAAAAATGTATATTTCTTTAGCATATAAATTCAGTTTAAAATCTTCAACAAAATCTACAGCATTATTATTCGAATTTTCAAGAGCTTCTTTTAGTTGGTTTAGCCAAATTTCTAAGCTGTTTTCTTCTGTTGTATTATTTTTATATTTATAATGTGCTGCGTAACCTTTTTCTGCAATTTCATCCATTCGTTCACTTCGCACCTGAATTTCCACCCAACGCCCTAAAGGTCCCATTACAGTAATGTGCAACGCTTCGTATCCTGTAGATTTTGGTGATGAAATCCAATCACGAAGACGACTTGGACTTGGTTTGTAATGGTTTGTTACTACAGAATAAATTTTCCAAGCTAAGAATTTTTCATCATGTAGGTTTGATTTGTAAATAATTCTAAGTGCAAATTTATCGTAAACTTCTTCAAAAGTTACCCCTTGCAACTTCATTTTTCTTCGGATGGAGTAAATCGATTTTGGTCGACCTTTAATAATAAAATCAATTCCTTCCGGAGTCATAGATTGACTTAAAATGTCTGAAATAGATTTAATATAGGTGTCTTGCTCTTCTTTGGTTTCTTTAATTTTACTGACTATATCTGCGTAAACTTCTGGTTCTGTGTATTTTAAACCTAAATCTTCTAGTTGTGTTTTTATATTATAAAGCCCTAATCGATGTGCTAATGGCGCATAAATATACAAGGTTTCTGATGCAATTTTTGCTTGTTTATAGTCAGACATTCCGTCCATAGTTTGCATATTGTGCAATCTATCGGCAAGTTTTATTAAAATTACTCTAACGTCATCATTAAGCGTAAGCAGCATTTTTCT
This sequence comes from Flavobacterium sp., assembly GCF_040402895.1. GTDB lineage: Bacteria > Bacteroidota > Bacteroidia > Flavobacteriales > Flavobacteriaceae > Flavobacterium. The sequence continues at coordinate 191,648 of NZ_JBBALR010000002.1, read as the reverse complement.
GAAATTTTCTGCTTGAAGCGAAATTTCTTGGTCGTTTTTTACTTTCGGAATTTTGGTTAATCCTTCAACAATTTTAGCAATTTTAGGATTAAACATTTTTTCAATGTCAGAAATAGTAATGTCGGTATCTTCCACCACATCATGAAGCAGGGCAGAAGCAATACCTGTGGCACCCAAACCAATTTGTGAGGCTACAATTTTTGCAACAGCAATAGGGTGAAAAACATACGCTTCTCCAGATTTTCTTCTTTGTTCTTTATGCGCATCCACTGCCACATCAAAAGCCTTCCGAATTATTTTTTTATCATCAGCTGTTAAACTTTGATAACTAATACGAAGTAACTCTTTATATTCATGGGCAATGGCTTTGTTTTCGGCTTCTAAATCAATCTCTATCATATTCCATTTTTGAAGAATATAAAAATAGTGTTTAAAATTTAGATTTCAAAAAAGTTTTTAAAAAAATACTATGTAGCTAGATTAAAAGTTTTGAAACACAGATTTAAGGAATTATTAAAATTTTTAAAATTTCTTAAATCTGAGTTTTTTTATTGACACATTGACTAATTGATAATTGTCTCATTAAAACCCACGTTGTCTTTTGGCTTCGAATAGTAAAATAGCCGCTGCTACCGAAACATTCATAGAATCGATAATACCTTGCATCGGAATGTTGATGTTTTTAGTTGCATTTTTTCGCCAAACCTCTGTGATTCCCGTGGCTTCCGTTCCCACAACTAAAGCGGTTGGTTCGTTGTAATTTTGTGTGTGATATGTGGCTGAATCTTGTAAAGTCGCACAATAAATATTTATGTTGTTTTCTTTTAAATATGCAATTGCTTCCTCTGAAGTCGCCACGGCAATTTGACGTGTAAATAAACAACCCACACTCGAACGCACAATGTTTGGATTGTACATATCCGATTTTGGATTGGCTATAATAACGGCATCAATATTGGCTGCATCAGCGGTTCGTAATAAAGCACCTAAATTTCCTGGTTTTTCTAATCCTTCTGCGACTAAAATTAAAGGGTTTTTAGATAATTTTAAATCGGATAATTGTAATGATTTCGATTTAGCAATAGCGATAATTCCTTCAGTTGTATCGCGATACGCTAATTTTTGATAAACTTCTTTCGAAATTTCTATTTTAAGATGTTCAGCTATTTCTATTTGTAGATTTTCGGATTTTCCAGACAATTCTGGATAAAAAAGTACTGTTTCTAATTCGTAACCGCCTTTTACGGATAATTCAATTTCACGTTGTCCTTCAATAATAAACGTTCCCGATTGTTTGCGTGCTTTGGCTTTTTCTTGCAATACAACTAAGTTTTTGACAAACGGATTTTGAATGGATTTGATTTGTTTCATTATGAGTGACTAAGTTGCTGAGTATCTAAGTTACAAAGTTATCTTTTTTAAATATAAAAACAAAGTCGCAAAACGAATGGCTTTGCGACTTTTAAATTATTAATTTGTGATTTAGTTTTTCACTTCCGATTTTGAGGAACCTTCCCTTTCAAACTTCCCTTTATATCTTTCGTATAATTCGGTTTGGTGACTTTCTAAACTAATTTGTCGTCCATCAATAAAAGCGTGAGCTAATTTGTTTGTTTTCATATCTAATGCATCCCCTTCTGAAATAAATAGGGTAGCGCTTTTTCCAGCTTCTATGGTTCCAAATTTAGCATCAATTCCTAAAATTTTAGCGGTGTTTGATGTAATTAATTTAAGTGCCTCTTCTTTATTCATTCCCCAAGCGGCACAAGTACCGGCGTAAAACGGAATATTTCTCGTTTGCATACGTTCCATATCACCAGAATTTTCTAAACCAACTACAATTCCTTTTTCGGTTAAAATTTTAGCAATTTTGTAGGGTAAATTTACATCTTCATCTTCCGAATTTGGAACGTCGTGCACTCTTCTCAATAAAACAGACACATTATTTTCTTTTAATAAATCGGCAATTTTATGTGCATTATAGCCACCAATAATGACTAATTTTTTAATATTGTTTTTCTTTTTGAATAAGATAATATCGGTAATTTCTTTTTCACCATTTGCGTTTACAAACAACGTTTTTTCGCCACTTTGTAACCCATTCATCGCATCATAAGGAATGTCTTTTGTTTTTTTATCTGATTTTAAATAATTAAACGCATTGTCAAAAAACTGTTGAATGCCTTTGGTTTGCTCGTCATATTTTTTGTTAGATTCTATGCCACCTGGTTCTGCCCACCATCCTAATCGTGCATAACTATTTGGCCATCGCATATGAATTCCGTCATTTTCTTTTATCACTGCGTCTTCCCAATTCCAAGCGTCAAATTGAACCACAGAAGAAGTTCCAGAAATTCTTCCACCACGAGGTGTAATTTGGGCAATTAAAACCCCATTTGGTCTTGCTGATTCTGTTAGTTTTGATTCGGAATTATATGCAATTAAACTTCTAATATGTGGGTTAAATTCTCCAATTTCACTTTCGTCATCTGAAGCTCTTACGGCATCAATTTCCACTAATCCTAAAGTAGAATTTGGTGCAATGAAACCCGGATAAATATGCTTTCCATCTGCTTGAATCACAATATCGTGTTTGCCGATTTTAGTTACCGTTGCATCTGAAACGGAAGCAATTTTTCCATCCACAATGGATATTAAACTGTTTTCTTGAACTTTTCCGTTACCTAAATGTGCCGTTCCACCAATGATTAAAATTGATTTCGTTTGCTTTGGCGCTGGCGTTTGTTGTGCAAAACTAATTAAAGTAGTTAGTGCTAGTATATATGTTAATTTTCTCATTTTATATTAATTTTTAATAACACAGATTTTTGAAATTATTTTAATCTGTGAAATCTGTGTTGAAAAATAGTGTAATACTTATTAATTATTGTATTTAGCGTGAAATTCTCTACATTTTTCACCAAGGGTATCACAGTGGTAATGTCCGCTCGATTTTTTCTTTGGTTCTTGAGTTTTTAATCCTTTGTTTTTAGCTTCTAACATTAAATTAATTAATTCATTTCTCTCTTTTTGCACCGTTTCATTTTTGGCATTTTCTTGATCCAAATCGAAGAAAATAATTCCGTCAACAATAGTTTTTTCTACAGTAGCATAAATCGTTAAAGGATTGTCAGACCAAAGCACCACATCGGCATCTTTACCCAACTTTATACTTCCAACTTTATCATCCACTTGTAATAATTTAGCAGGATTTAAGGTTACAAAATTCCAAGCTGCTTCTTCTGTTACACCACCATATTTTAGTGTTTTTGCTGCTTCTTGGTTCAATCTTCTTGACATTTCAGCATCGTCAGAATTGATTGAAACGGTTACACCAACAGTATTCATTAATGCTGCATTGTATGGAATGGCGTCATTTACTTCAAATTTATAACCCCACCAATCTGCGAAAGTAGAACCTCCAACGCCGTGTTTAGCCATTTTGTCTGCCACTTTGTAACCTTCTAAAATATGAGTGAATGTTTGAATTTTAAAATTATATTTTTCAGCTACTTTTAGTAACATATTTATTTCAGATTGCACATAGGAATGACAAGTAATGAATCGTTTTTTATTTAAAATTTGACTTAAGGTTTCTAATTCTATATCAAAACGAGGTGCAATTTTACTTTTGTTTGTATTGTATGCCTCCCATTCTTTTTGATACGCCATTGCACGTGAAAAATAGTCTTCATATACCTGTTCTACACCCATTCTGGATTGAGGGAAACGTAGTCTTTCAATATCACCCCAATTTGATTGTTTTACATTTTCACCCAAAGCAAATTTGATGTATTTAGGTGCATCTTTAACTAACATTTCATCTGGATTGTATCCCCATTTTAACTTGATAAATGCAGCTCTACCACCAATCGGATTGGCAGAACCATGTAATAAGTTAGCAGATGTTACCCCACCAGCTAAATTTCTGTAAATGTTAATGTCTTCAGAATTTACAACGTCTTCAATGGTAACTTCAGCCGACGAATTTTGTCCGCCTTCATTTACTCCATTTGAAATGGCAATGTGCGAATGTTCATCAATAATACCTGCGGTTAAGTGCTTGCCTGTGGCATCAATAACTTTTCCTTTTTGAGGTAAGTTTTTGCCAATTTTAATAATTTTTCCGTTTTCAATTAAGACATCGGTTTCTTTTAAAATTCCCTCTTTTTCTCCTGTCCAAACTGTGGCGTTTTTAAATAATATTGTTTCTTGTTTGGGTTTAGTTAAATTTCCAAAAGCTATATTTGGAAAAGTAACTGGATAAAAAACGGGTGTTTTCTTATCTTCTTTTTTATCAGTTGCAGTATCTTTTTTTAATTCAGTAGTTACTGGTTTTTTAACAGCACTCCAAGCTACTTCTTTTCCGTTTTCTAAAAAGGCTTTTCCAGAAAAACCGGTCTCAGATTTTAATCCAGAAATTCTTATAAATTTCGATGAAATAGTATCTTTTCCTCTAACAACCATCGTAATCCAAGGATCGTTGTATGTAATTTTTGTTCCGAACTCTATTTTGTCTTGCGAAATTTTAGCTTCTAATTTTGTGATTTCACCTTCAATGGCTAAATTGTAAGTGTTGGAATCTAAAATTAAATCGTATTTACCTCTAATATCTGAAGGTTGTATTTTTTCAATTATAAATCTATTTCCTTGCACCCAATTTTCTTGAATTGTGTTTTTTGATTCGAAAATATCACCACTCACGATAATAAAATTTGCTAAGTTTCCTTTTTTTAAGGAACCAATGTTTGTTTGGTTTACAATTTTTGCAGGAATTTCCGTTAATGCAGCTAATGCTTTTTCTTTAGGAAAACCAAATTCTACGGCTTTTCTTAAGTTAGTTAAAAAGTCTTTTGAATTTTTTAAATCGGCAGTTGTTATTGCAAAATTAATATTGTTTTCAGCAAGTACTTTAGGGTTATATGGCGCTTGATTCCAAAATTTCATATCAGACAAAACCACTTGTTCTGCTAAAAAAGAATCGGAAACGTCATAGGCATCAGGAAAATTAATTGGAATAATAAATGAAGCATTTGTTTTTTTAATTTCTTCGATACGTTCTAATTCGTTTCCGCTACCTTTAATTAGGTAATTTATTCCGAATTCGTCACCTATTTTATCTGCTCTTAAGATATTTAATTTATCGCCAGCATTAAATATTTGCACCAAATTTTTATTTTGATTAAATACTTCTAATGAAATATCTTTTGTTTTTGAGCCTCCAGCAGCATACCAATTAGCATCATGATAAAACTGACGAATTAATGCCATACTTCCCATCAAAGAAGAAGGGTAGGATTGTCCGGAAAGCGAACTTCTTTTAAATGTTAAGTGTTGTGATATTTTATTATTTAAAATTCTAACACCATTATTTTCGATGTCATTTAATGTCCAAAGTAATCCTGTTCCGGCTACAATTCCATCGTTATTAAAACTTAAAACTGTTCCAAATCCAGTTTCTCTTAAATCTTTCGCCGTTTTTTCATCATAATTTAAGTTCTCATATGCATTAAAATCGGCTCTAATGTGGTCATTCCAATAGTACCCATTTCTTTCAGAGTCGTATTGTGGTGATCTTGAATTTCCTGATTTTCTTTGTGGTTTTTGAATTCCAAATTCAGTATATAAGTCAATAAATGAAGGATAAATGGTTTTTCCTGTAGCATCAATTATTGTTGCGTTTTTAGGAATTGAAATTTGTGTTCCGATTTCTAAAATTTTATCGCCTTCAAATAAAAGCGTTGCATTTTCAATTTTAACTATTGAAGAGGAGTAAATAGTTGCATTAGTAATTGCAACTGGATTTTTATAGGTTTGTTTGACCCCATCATTTTTTGGAAAATAATTTTGGCTAAAACCTAAATTGATAGCTAATATTGCTAGCAGGACATTAAATATTCGCATAGTTTTTTGTTTTTTGTTGGCTAAAAGTATAAAATTTATTTGAGACAAGTTACTTTTTAAAATTATAGTTATAATTTTAAGTTTTGTTTACATCTGCTATCTTCTTAAATATAAATAACCAGTTATTGGTTTTGGATAATCAGGATCATTAAGATACAAAATGTAGTAATAGGTTCCACTTGGCGCTTCATTATTTCCCATTGTATTTTCTGAATACCCATTCCAATCAGGTTTATTGTTATTTCCAGTCCATAATAATCTTCCCCAGCGGTTATAAATTTCTAACTTAAAATGTATAAAAATATCTCGTAATCCTTCAATAAAAAAGAAATCATTTAAACCATCATTATCAGGTGAAACAGCGTTATATACTATAGGTTCGCAATTTTTTGTAAATAATTCAAACGAAGTTAAGCTGTAACAACCATTTTGTTCATCGTCTATTCTAACCCAAATAGTTTTTGGAGTTTGTAATGCTTCAAAATTATTTAAAAATAGTATTTGATTGGTGAAATTTAAAGCGTCTGCTTCAGAAGAATAAAATGTACTCAAATGTCCTGGATTTGTTTTTACGGAACCTTCATACTCAGAAAAATCGAAGCTACCTTTTGTTAATCCTAAATTGCAACTTACAAGATCATCAAGAGCATTGAAATTTGGAGAAACTTTAAGTTGTAATGGTAAATTAAATGTGTTATTAGTTTCCGATATTTCATTTACAATTCCGGTTCCATTGCCTATATCGTCAACTTTTGCAATAAAATTAAATTGCAAAGGAATGTTTGAAGGGATTGTTACCAAAATAGTTCCTGTTTCAGATCCATTGATTGGAATGGTGTTTTGCGTAAAAGACGAACCAACAACTATATTATCAGCATAAAAAGTAATTGGCGTGTTAGCAGGTAAACTGGCTGTAGAATTGTTATTGGTTACAATATAATTAATTTGAAGTTGCCTTTCATTACAACTTAGTATAGGTGCAGGAAAAGTAATTCGTGCATCGGGCAACTGACTGTTCAATTTGGTTACTATTGCATTAATCATTACATAATCTTGCCCTGAAGTCAGCTGAATTAATGCCGAAGTATCTCCTATATTTATGTTATTTTGGATGTTATAAATGTCCAAATCCATATTATATAATTGATTGGAATTTGTAATCGAATTAGTGCCATTGAAAGCATTGTTTCCTGGATTTAAAGGCGGATTACTAATTATATTTCCATTAATTCGCAAGGTTTCGTTTACTTGAATACCGGAGTCACCTTCCCAAGCTAAAAAACCAATTTTTGCATCTACATTATCAATAACATTTAAAGCATTTAAAGGCACGTTTAAAAAATTTTGAAAAAAAGAAACCACTTGCATACCATCGTATACGTTCAACTGATTTAAAGGTAAAGAAGGATTTTTATAGACTACAATTAAAGCCCAACCTGCAAAATTGGTACTGTTTTGCGCATGTAGCGATATGAAAGAACTTACATCTAAGTCTGAAAGCGTATAGGTACCATTTCCGGTGGCTTGAACTAGAGAGGTAACATTAGCAAATGCGCTAAAAAAATTAAAGGATTGTCCTTGTGTTAATGTATTTGAAAACGTTCTGGTTGCCGTTATATCTGTTCCATTTAATTTGACATTAAAGTCGCCAGTTCCACAACCTGCCCAATACAGATAAGCACTTTCAATACTATCATTTGGATTAAGTGCCAATGTAGCGGAAGATGTTGTTAAAACCGCTGGTGTAGTTTGAAATGAATTTTCAATAGGATTTAGTGTGTTTCCTACAAATGTAAAGTCATATCTCCCATTAAATTGGTTATATAAACCAATATTTTGAGAAAATGAAAATTGTAAAATAAACATAAAAAAAACAAGTGATTTTTTCATCAAGAGGTTTAAATATTTAATATTTATGCTTAATAATTTTACCAAAGTAATAAATTTTACTAATTTCCCCAAAGATTTAAGATACGAAATTCCTATTTTTCAAAATTTGAATACTTAAAATCAATAATGGATACTTATAAAATAGTAAAATATACTTCCGAACATTATAATTTATGGAATGACTTTGTAGCAAAAGCTAAAAATGCTACATTTTTGTTTCATAGAGATTTTATGGAATATCATTCCGATAGATTTGAAGATTATTCATTGCTTATTTTTGATGAAAAAGATAATTTAATAGCACTTTTACCGGCAAATAGAGTAGGTGACGAAATATATTCGCATCAAGGTTTAACTTATGGCGGGTTAGTTTTAGATTCAAATTGTAAACTTTCGGAAGTGATACAGCTAAATTATCAGCTAATACACTATTTATTTGATGCTGAAATTATAAAACTTCATCTAAAGGTAATTCCAACTATTTATAATTCATTTCCTTCAGATGAAATGGAATATATTTCCTTTTTATTAAAAGCCAAACTAACCAGAAGAGACGCAATAGCAATTGTGGAATTAGGAAATAAAATTACTCCTTCTAGAGTTAGAAAGCGAGGTATTGAAAACGGCGAAAAACATCAGTTAAAAATTGTTGAAGAAACCACTTTTGATTTGTTTTGGAAGGAATTATTACTTCCAAATTTAGCACAAAAATATCAAACAAAACCCATTCATACTTTAGAAGAAATAACCTATTTAAAGTCAAAATTTCCAAAATTAATTAGGCAATTCAATGTGTATTTTGAAAATAAAATTGTTGGTGGTGTTACCGTTTTTGTTACTAAAAATGTAGTGCATCCACAATATATTTCGGGAAATATGGCATTCAATACTAAATATGGTGGATTAGATTTTTTATATAATCACTTAATTAACAGTGTTTTTAGTAATTATAAGTATTTTGATTTTGGTATTTCTAATGAAAATAATGGTTTACAATTAAACGAAAGTTTACATTATTGGAAAGAATCTTTTGGAGCAAGAACTATTGTTCAAAATTTTTATGAAATTGAGACTAAAAATTATGTAAAATTAAAGCAGGTTTTGATATGATAAAATTTTTAGATTTACATAAATTAAACAAGCCATTTGAGGCCCAATTTTTATCTAAAACGGCAGCATTTTTAGATAAAGGTTGGTATATTTTAGGTGATGAAGTGAAACAATTTGAACAAAGTTTTGCTACATTTTCTCAATCAAAGCATTGTATTGGAGTTGGAAACGGATTAGATGCTTTAGTGTTAATCTTAAAAGCTTATATTGAATTAGGAAAATTAAAAAAAGGTGATGAAATACTTGTTCCAGCCAATACCTATATAGCTTCTGTTTTAGCAATTTTGCAAGCCGATTTACTTCCTGTTTTTGTAGAGCCAACTATTGAAACGTACAATATCGATCCCAATTTAATTGAAGAAAAAATTACTTCAAAAACAAAGGCCGTTTTAGTGGTTCATTTGTATGGTCAATTAGCCGAAATGGATAAAATTAATGCTATTTGTGACTCTCATAATATACTTATTATTGAAGATGCTGCTCAAGCTCATGGGTTAACTTTTATAGGAAATCACACGAGAGCATTTAGCTTTTATCCCGGAAAAAACTTAGGTGCTTTAGGCGATAGTGGAGCGATTACAACCAACGATGATACTTTAGCAGAAGTTTTATTTTCTCTAAGAAATTATGGTTCTAACAAAAAATACCATAACGATTTTATTGGAATAAATTCTCGTTTAGATGAATTACAAGCGGCATTTTTAAACATTAAGTTGCCACATTTATATACTGAAAATGAGACGCGAAAAAGAATAGCAAAACGTTATTTATCTGAAATTAAAAACAAAAAAATTGAATTGCCAATTTGCAACAATTTCAATGAACATGTATTTCATTTATTTGTTATTCGTACAGAAAATAGAGATGATTTACAAGAATATTTAAATTCTAACGGAATTGAAACCGTTATTCATTATCCCATTCCGCCTCATAAACAAAAAGCATTACAGGATTATAATCATTTGAATTTGCCAATAACAGAAAAAATTCATGATGAAGTTTTAAGTTTACCTATAAGTTCTGTTTTGCAAGAAGCTGAAATTACCCATATTATTGCTACTTTAAATTCCTATTAATTGTCAGAAATTAAGAAAATAATTCAACAACCTTTATTCAAAATTACTTCTTTGAATAGTATTCATATTTTGTTGAAATTAATTTTTGGTTTTAGTACTTCTAAGGCGTTAGCTCTTTTTGTTGGTGCAAACGGAATGGCATACGTAGGAAACTTTAGAGCTTTTTTAAATGTAGTTGAAAACTTTTCCTTACTCGGAATTCAGAATGCGATAATAAAATATGTATCTGAATATCAGCACGATAAAACTAAATTGAAATCGGTTTTAGCCACTTTTGGATTGTTGCTTTTATCTTCTTCAATTGCAATTAGTTTCATCTTGATTTTTGGTGCCAATTATTTGTCAAAACAACTATTTAATCAATCTGAAATGTATGGTTTTTTGTTTTATATTTTGGCTATTTTATTTCCATTATATGTTTTTTCAACGTATTGTATTTCAGTAGTTAACGGTTTTCAGGAATATAAAAAGGTTATTTATATTCAGATTATTTCAAGTGGTATTGCGTTAGTATTTTCGTTGTTTTTAATCTATTATTATTCCACATTTGGCGCTTTGGTTTCCTTAGTTTTAGCACCAGTTTTTGTGTTTTTTGTTTGCTTGTTCTATCTTAAAAATCTTATTTCAATTTCTGATGTTTTTTCCTTTTCATCTTTTGATTTTTCGGTTTTCATAAACTTGTCTGAATATGTGTTGATGGCCTTGGTTTCAGGTGTAATTGGTTCATTCGTATTATTGGAAATTCGTACCGATATTGTTACAATAACGGGATTACAAAATGCCGGTATATATGAAGGTTTACAACGGATTTCCTCGTATTATTTATTATTTGTTTCTTCGATAATGACAATTTATTTTTACCCAAAATTAGCTGCAAAAAATTCAAATTTAAAGGAAATTATTTTTAATTATTTAAAAACGATTATTCCACTTTTCACTATTGGTTTAGTAATTATTTATTTTTTGCGAAAATTAATTATTCAAGTTTTGTTTTCTTCTGAATTTGAAACAATGGAATCGTTATTTCTATGGCAATTACTAGGTGATTTATTAAAAGCAATTTCTCTAATTTTTGGAACCATATTAATTGCAAATAAAAAAACAAAGACGTTTATTATTACAGAAATAATTTCTTTATGTATCCTATATTTTTCATCAAATTGGATGTTACACACTTTTGGAATTAACGGAATAGTAATGGCTCACACCTTTACTTATTTCATGTATTTGTTAGTAATGTTTTTTATATTTTTTAAAAAAATGAAAAGTAATAACAGCACAATTGGATAAAATACAATATGAAATCTATCGCCTTGCGTACTTGAAATTCCTGAAATAAAAAAAACGTAACTAAAATATAATGCAAAAACTAAGACAATTTTATTATGTTTTTTAAAAGTTACAATAAAATACAACGCTAACAGTAATCCAAATAGGGTTATTAATTTGTTTTGCCATTCTGTTATTTCTGAAATAAGTTTTATTTTTACATCATAATGTTTCTCATTTTTAATGTTTTTCAGATATTGAAGTCGTGAACTAGATGTTTTTGTATTTTCTTCCACATCATCAATATAAGCCTTAACCATATAATATGTGTTATTTCTAATTTGGAAAATTAAATCTTGATATGCAATACTTTTTTGATTTTTAAAGGGTTGACTAAATATGAAATCAGCGCGTTTATTACTGTTTTGATTTAGTCTTTTATTATTTTTTAAACAAATTGCTTTACTTCCTAAGTAATTATAATAGGTAACAGCATCAATATAACTTATTGTATAATTACCATATTGCTCTTTCATTTTAGTAATTTGAAACAATAGTAAAGTTATTGGTACTATTAAAACTAGTATTCGTTTAATGTTCCAAATTTTATAAATCTTAAATAAATAATATAGAAAGATACCAATCGAAAAGTAAATGATACCTGGTCTAATTAATATTGTAAAAAGAAATAATGAAATAGCGTAAAATAAATAATCTGTTTTACTTAAAATATAATATTTCGCCAAACAATAAAAAGCAACTAAAATAATAAAAATAAAAGGTATCTCTGAAAGTATTTCATTTATATGAAGACTTATACCAAAATATGTTAAAAGTAACAAACTGAAATAAAAAGACTTTTTTTTATTGAAAAATAAAACACAAATTTTAAAAAAATAAATTATGATACCTACATAAAATAAAATATTAATGAAAATAACATAATTATATAAATCTAAATATTTATCATAGCCAAATAGTATCGGAAAACCATAAATTAGTGACATTCCAATTGGTCTGTAATAATGAACTTCAAAATTTTTAAATAAATAAATTGCAGATTCTAAATAATTCTCACAATCTACACATAAGTCATTTTGAGAATATAAGGATAGAAATAAGTTAATTAGTAATATTGAAAATAAAGTAAATACAATTAAAAGGTATTCGTATTTAAGTTTTGAAAACATATTTTTTTTGTTAAAAGTAAACAAAATAAACAAAAAAACTACCTGTTTTTAATTTAGCGAGTGTAAAACGTTTACTACTTATAAAAATTGAAAATTATCATTTTTTATATCGATAGAACTTACTTTAAAGTATAAAAATAATTGTAATGATGCATTTAGAGCTACTTATTAAATATTAAAATAAGATTTATTATGTTTGTAACCAAAGCGTTACATACTTTTGAGCTTGCGTAACATAATGATGTTCTTTATTTATGAATTGAATGGCATTTTTACCAATTCGATTAATTTCTGAAGGATTTTCAATTAAACAAGATAGTTTTTCTACTATATAATCTACGTCGGGCAAAGCATTTATACCTACTTCATCTTCTTGTAAATTATACCAATTTAAAAACTCCGTTTCTGCGCCAGTAAATACTACTTTACCTTTTGCCATGGCTTCTAAAGCATTATATCCTTGATCCAAACCATAAACCTGATCTAAAATGATGTTTGCTTTTTCAAAATGTTTTTGATAATCTGTATAAGGTAAATCTCTTGTAATTTTAATCTCAACTAAATTTGGGTATTTTTCTTGAATAATTACAAGTGCTTTTTCAAAAAATGAAGTTCCCTTTGTGTATGAATTCCCTGAATTTATCCCTAAGAAAATAGAAATTTTTGCAGAAATTGTAGTTTCACTACTTCCAATTTTATCAATATTTATAGGATTTGAAATCAACCCTAAATATTTTGGATTGCCAATAAGTGGCGCTACATAATCCAAATCGGAAGCGATGACACCAAAACTATTTTCATATAAAAAGTGATGAATTTTTTGATGCGATTTGGTTAAAAAATCAAAAAAATAGGCATATTGTTTTTTGGCTTCTGGAACACCTTCAAAGTACGGATTCATTAAAGAGTATCTGTCTTTTTTATTTAGCATATGTGAAACGGTCATGTAGTCTATTCCGCAACACATTAAGAAAATCTTATTGTTTTGTTCGAAAATGCGTTTCAATAAAAATAATTCTAACTTAGAAATAGTTTGTATAGGTCTTTCATTAATTAACTGCACTACATCAAAGTTTTTCAACTTTTTAGAAATCCACCAAAATCGAATGCCATGTTCTAATAAAGCCAAATCGAATTTAAACATTCTAAACCAAATTTGTCTTGGAATATTTCCTACTTTCGATTTAAAAAAAGCAGCACGAATACTAATATCTGCTGGAAAATTTTTAAATCCATCGCCATTATTCACCAATACAACTTCATGGCCTAATGCCAAAAGTCCTTCCTTTAATGAATTGTGTAACCGACTAAATTCTCCAACAAGTAATATTTTCATTATTTGATTTTAATATTTCAAATATAAAGAAAAAACCTATATGTTTTATTTCATATAGGTTTTAGTCTGATTTTAAAATTTTGAAATTTAATTTAACTTTTTAATGTCAAAAGTTACTGCGTTTTTTACTTTTTCTTTCAAAATAGCTATGTCAATTACTTCTTTCATAGTATCAACATAATGAAAAGTTAAACCAGCTAAATAATTGGCATTAATTTCTTCAATATCTCGTTTGTTTTCTTTACACAAAATAATTTCTTTAATATTGGCACGTTTTGCAGCTAATATTTTTTCTTTAATTCCACCAACAGGTAACACTTTTCCACGTAAAGTAATTTCACCTGTCATGGCAATATTTTTCTTAATTCTATTTTGTGTAAAACTAGAAACCATTGAGGTTAACATGGCAATTCCAGCACTTGGACCGTCTTTTGGCGTAGCGCCTTCTGGTACGTGAATGTGAATGTTATATTGGTTTAAGACATCAGATTCAATATTTAATTGTTTAGAATTTGCCTTAATATATTCTAGTGCTATTGTAACCGATTCTTTCATAACAGTTCCTAAATTTCCAGTCATAGTCATTGCGCCTTTTCCTTTTGAAACTAACGATTCAATAAATAAAATATCACCTCCAACGGATGTCCAAGCTAAACCAGTAACTACACCTGCTGTATCATTATTTTCATATTTATCACGTTCCATTCTTGGCGATTTTAATACTTCAAGAATATCAGCATCTGTTACTTTTTTATTATAGTCTTCTTCCATAGCTACAGATTTTGCAGCATGACGCACCATTTGAGCAATCGTTTTATCTAAACCACGAACACCAGATTCACGTGTATAACCCGTCACGATTTTTTCTAATTGTTTTTTACCAATTTGTAAATCTTTTGTAGTTAATCCGTGTTCCTTTAATTGTTTTAGCAACAAGAAGTTTTTTGCGATTTCAATTTTTTCTTCAATGGTATACCCCGACATATTAATTATTTCCATTCTGTCTCTTAACGCCGGTTGAATGGTGGATAAACTATTAGATGTGGCGATGAACATTACTTTAGATAGGTCGTAACCTAGTTCTAAAAAATTATCATGGAAATCGCTATTTTGTTCTGGATCTAAAACTTCTAATAGCGCAGAAGATGGATCGCCATTATGACTGGAAGATAATTTGTCAATTTCATCTAAAACGAAAACTGGATTTGAGGTTTTGGCTTTTTTTATGGATTGAATAATTCTACCTGGCATCGCACCAATATAGGTTTTACGATGTCCGCGAATTTCAGCTTCGTCACGTAAACCACCTAAAGAAATACGCACATATTCTCTTCCTAACGCTTCCGCAACCGATTTTCCAATTGAGGTTTTTCCCACACCCGGAGGTCCGTATAAACATAAAATTGGCGATTTCATATCGTTTCGCAGTTTCAGAACGGCCAAATGTTCAATAATACGTTTTTTTACATCTTCTAAACCAAAATGGTCTCTATCTAAAATTTGTTGTGCTTTTTTTAGATCAAATTTATCTTTAGAAAATTCGTTCCAAGGCAGTTCTAAAAATAAATCTAAATAATTTCGTTGTATTCCAAAATCAGGTGAATTCGGATTAGTACGTTGTAATTTATAAATTTCTTTATCAAAATGTTCCGCCGTTTTCGCATCCCATTTTTTACTTTTTCCTTTATTACGCATTTCTTCAATTTCAGCATCATGCGAAACGCCACCCAATTCTTCTTGAATGGTTTTCATTTGTTGCTGTAAGAAATATTCGCGTTGTTGTTGGTCTAAATCAAATCGAACTTTAGATTGAATATCGTTTTTTAACTCCAATTTTTGAAGTTCTAAATTCATGTATCGCAACGTTTCTAAAGCGCGTGCTTTCAAATCTACAATACCTAATAAATATTGCTTATCTGAAACATTTAAATTCATATTTGAAGACACAAAATTGATTAAAAACGGATTACTCTCAATGTTTTTAATTGCAAAAGTGGCTTCTGAAGGAATATTTGGACTCTCTTTAATAATTTCAATTGCTAAATCTTTAATTGATTCAATTATAGTTGAAAATTCTTCATCTTTTTTATTCGGACGCACTTCATTTACTTCCTTTATTGTGGCTTTAAAGTATGGCTCAGTTTGAGTAAATTCATTAATTTCGAAACGCTTTTTTCCTTGAAGAATAATGGTTGTATTTCCGTCAGGCATTTTCAAAACACGCATAATTTTGGCAACGGTTCCTATATGATGAATTTCATCTGAAGTAGGATCTTCGTCTGCTTCATTTTTTTGGGCTACTACACCAATAATTTTACCGGCTGCATTGGCATCGTTTATTAATTTGATTGATTTGTCTCTACCAGCCGTTATTGGAATAACCACTCCAGGAAATAATACGGTATTTCTTAAGGGTAAAATGGGTAAATCAGCAGGTAATTTCTCATTGTTCATTTCCTCCTCATCTTCTGGAGTCATTAATGGAATTAATTCTGCTTCTGAATCTAATTCTTGAAGCGACAAATTGTCAATCGCTACTATTTTATGGTTTGGCATATCTATTTATAAGTCATTTTGTCATTAAAAAAGGGACGTAAATTTACAACTATTTTTTTTAATTGACGTAAGTCTCAATAAAAACAGCAAATACATATTAATTTACATTTTTAGTAGTCAAGATGTATGCCATAAAAAATATCCCGAACAATATTCGGGATATTATAAGTATATAAAATGATATTATTGGAATCTAGGAACCTCAAATATTCCCTCAGAAATTGTATATAATGCTGTACTTCCTCCTTTTTTTATTGTTCCAGAAAAAGTACCTATTACTTTACCTGGATTAGTTGGATTAGCTACTAAAGTAGTTGATGACAAGGAAGATATATTAGCATTCATAGTACCACCAAATGCAGACGTAAAGGTATCGGCTGTAAAATTAGGATAATACTTTAAATAAGTAAATCCTTCATTAGTTGGACTTGAACTATTAAAAATAAAGTTACCAGTTGATGCATTAGGAAACTGAATAATAATTATTAATTTTGGAAAAGAATTTTCTAATAATGATAAATTTAACATCCCTTTATTGTTAATTGCAGCGTAATTTCCTCCGCCATTTTCAGGATTTTGTAACGTTCCTTCCCACTGATACAAAACCCCGTCTAATCTACAACTCCATTTATAAATACCTGAAGAATTTGTAGTATTATTGTTAGAAGTGTCCAGTGAGGAATCTAATGGTTCAGTTACGCATGAATTTAATGTAAGAGCAATAGCAAATAATACAAAGAATTTTAAAGTTTTAAATGATTTCATAATTAGTATATTAATTAAACAAATATAAAATTATTTTTTTATTTTTAGTGTTCTAAAAAGTAAAATAACACCAATTACAAAAAATAACACTAAAAATAAAATAGCATTTCGCATACTACCAGTAATTTGGTTGATGCTTCCGTAAAGTAACATTCCAATTACAATTCCAATTTTTTCGGCAACATCATAAAAACTAAAAAAAGAGGTGGTGTCCTTTGTTTCTGGCATTAATTTAGAAAAAGTAGAGCGTGAAAGCGATTGTATGCCTCCCATAACTAAACCTACAATTCCAGCAACCAAGTAAAACTGAATGGGTGCTGTAACAAAAAAGGCACCTATGCAAATAAATATCCAAATAGAATTAATGCCAATCAACGTTTTAATGTTTCCAAATTTTAAAGCTAATTTTGAGGTTAAAACAGCTCCCAAAACCGCAACCAATTGAATCATTAATATACTAACAATTAAACCTTGTCTTTTTTCATCTGCATTTCCCCAATTGATTTCTTGTTCTCCAAAATAAGTAGCTACAAGCATTACCGTTTGCACGGCCATGCTATAAATGAAAAAAGCAATTAAAAAACGTTTTAATGTTGCGTCTTTAAAAAACAATTTTTGAACTTTCTTAAGTTCATTATATCCATTAAGTACTATCGAAAAAGTTAGCGGATGCTTATTTTTATTTCCTTTTGGCAAATAATAAAAAGTATATTGACTAAACGCAATCCACCAAATTCCTGTAAAAACAAATGATAATTTCATAGCATGAATAGCTTCTTCATCTGTTCTTCCAATAATTAAATACAAGCAAATAACAAGTAAAATAACACTTCCAATATAGCCTAATGAAAAACCTTTGGCGCTTAATTTATCATGTTGTTCTGTAAAAGCAATATCTGATAAATACGAATTATAGAATACTAAACTTCCCCAAAAACCAACCAATCCAAAATAGAAACAACACATGCCAAATACTATGTTTTCTTTGGTAAACCAATATAAACCAATACAAGAGGCAGCACCCAAGTAACAAAAAAATTGCATAAATCGTTTTTTATTTCCCAAATAATCAGCAATTCCTGACAAAATTGGAGAAAAAACGGCTACTGTTAAAAAAGCAAAGGATGTAATAAAGAAAACTAGTGAGGTAGCTTTAATATCCATTCCATACATTTCAATATTAGGGTGTTCTTTAGTGAATAAAAAACCAAAATATAATGGAAAAATAGAGGAAGATATTACTAAGGAATAAACCGAATTTGCCCAATCATAAAATGCCCAAGCGTTTAATAATTTACTATTTCCTTTTTCTAATTGTTGCATCATATATAAAATAAAAATCCCGATAAATATCGGGACTAATATAAGATAATATTTTTATTATTTAAAAGTAACTCCAAATTTAGCAGCTTCTGCTTTTGCCTGAGGAAGTAATGCAGTTAATTCGTTTATTCTTGTTTGGTTACTTGGGTGGGTGCTTAAAAATACTGGAGGTGCTTTTCCTTCAGATTGTATTGACATTCTTTCCCAAACTTTTACGGCATTGATAGGATCATATCCTGCAATTGCCATTAATGTTAATCCAATCATATCGGCTTCACTTTCATGCGCTCTGCTAAACGGTAACATACCACCCACAGTTGATGCAGCTCCATAAGCCTGCATGGCTTCTTTTTGATATTTTGGTGCATATTTTTCAGCAGCAATAGCAGCACCAACAGCGCCAACTTGTTGTAATAAACCAGCGCTCATACGTTGTTGCCCATGATTTGCTAAAGCATGTGCTACTTCGTGTCCCATAACGGCAGCAATTCCAGCATCGTCTTTGCAAATAGGTAAAATCCCAGTATAAAAAACAATTTTACCACCAGGCATACACCAAGCATTTACTTCTTTACTTTCTACTAAATTGTATTCCCATTTGTACTCATTTAAATAATCTGATTTTCCATTGGCAGTTAAGTAGCGTTCAGAAGCTGTTTTAATTTTCATACCAATGGTTTCAATCCGTTTCGCATCTGAAGTTCCTTTTAAAACTTTATTTTCAGATAAAAACTGATTGTATTGCTGAAAAGCAGATGGAAAAATTGCACTATTTGGATAAAACGCCATAGTGCTTTTTCCTGTGAACGGGTTTTTTGCGCAAGAAACCACAAGAATTCCGGTTACGATAAGTGATTTTAGAAGTATTTTCATGATGTAAAATTTGGTCTAACAAAGTTATTCTATTTTTTGTTTAATTCAAAAATCATACCATACTATAATTGATTACTTTTGTATAAAAATAACACATGCCGAATAAAAAATCTTCAAATACGAATCAAGTTCCTAAAATTATCGTTTTAATTGGGCGGTTTTTATATCGAATTTCCCCAATTTTAGCAGAAAAATTTGCTCGAAAATTATTTATTACTCCAATAAAACATAAAATTCCGAAAAGAGAGTTTCAAATGGAAGCTACTTCGCAACAAACTAAATTATTTGTGCCTTCTATAAATAAAGAAATTGTGGTGTACGCTTATGGAAATTCGAGTAAAAAAATACTTTTGGTTCACGGTTGGTCGGGTAGAGGAACTCAATTGGTTAAAATTGCCGATGCCTTTATAGAAAAGGAGTATTCTATAATTAGCTTTGATGCTCCTGCACACGGAAAATCGGGTACAAAAACCACTTTAATGCTCGAATTTATCGAATCTATTTTAGAAGTTGAAAAAGCATATGGTCCTTTTGAATATGCAGTTGGGCATTCATTAGGAGGCATGTCTATTTTAAATGCTATAAAAAAAGGATTGCATGTAAAAAAAGCTGTAGTAATCGGCAGTGGAAATAGCGTCATTAATATTGTGAATACATTTATTGAAAAAATTGGCTTACCAAATGATGTAGCTGTTTTGATGAAAAATAATTTTGAAAAAAAGTACCATTTTGAAATGGAAAGTTTTTCAGCATATGTTGCAGCTAAAGAAGTTAAAATTCCAGTTTTAGTTATTCATGATTCGGATGATAAAGATATACCGGTTTCAGAAGCATATCATTTGGCAGAACACCTAACGGATAAAGAAATATTAATAACCAATACTTTAGGACATAGAAAAATATTGGGCGATTCAAAAGTAATTCACAAAATTGTTGAATTCTTATTGATAAAAAAATAAATTCACATTAGTTTAAACAGATTATTAAATTTATTTTTGCAAAAAACTTTTTACAATGACACAACAAATTTCTAATTTAGAACAATTTACACAACAAGTTCGAAGAGATATTCTTAGAATGGTTCATGCAGTTAATTCAGGTCATCCAGGTGGTTCTTTAGGCTGTGCAGAGTTCTTGGTAACCCTGTATCAACACGTTATGAAAAGAAACGAAGGCTTTGATATGAATGGTGCTAATGAAGATATTTTCTTTTTATCAAACGGACATATTTCTCCTGTTTTTTACAGTGTTTTAGCTCGAAGCGGTTATTTTTCAGTATCGGAATTGGCAACTTTTCGAAAATTAAATACGCGTTTACAAGGGCATCCAACAACTCATGAAGGTTTAGAAGGTATAAGAATGGCTTCTGGATCTTTAGGGCAAGGATTATCAGTTGCAATTGGAGCTGCTCAAGCAAAAAAACTTAACAAAGATACAAATTTAGTCTATGTTTTAACTGGTGATGGTGAATTACAAGAAGGTCAAAATTGGGAAGCAATTATGTATGCGTCTGCTAAAAATGTAGACAACTTAATTGCAACTGTCGATTTAAATGGGCAACAAATTGATGGTTCTACTACGGATGTATTAAACATGGGTAATGTAAAAGCGAAATTTGAAGCATTTGATTGGGATGTTTTAGAAATTAAAGAAGGGAATAATATCGAAGCCATAATAAACGGTATGGCAGATGCAAAATCTCGTACAAGAAAAGGAAAACCAGTTTGTGTGTTATTACATACAGAAATGGGTAACGGTGTAGATTTCATGATGCATACACACGCTTGGCATGGAAAAGCTCCAAGTAATGAGCAATTAGAAAATGCCTTGAATCAAAATCCTGCTACTTTAGGAGATTATTAATAATGCTTTGTGCTTATAGCTAAAAAATATGAAAAAATACGAAAACACAGGAAGTAAAGATACGCGTTCAGGATTTGGAGCAGGAATGACCGAATTAGGACAAAAAAACCAAAATGTAGTAGCACTTTGTGCCGATTTAATTGGTTCGTTAAAGTTTGACGATTTCAAGAAAAATCATCCAGAGCGTTTTTTCCAAATCGGAATTGCGGAAGCCAATATGATTGGAATTGCCGCAGGTTTAACCATTGGAGGAAAAATTCCTTTTACTGGAACTTTTGCAAACTTTTCTACTGGAAGAGTATATGACCAAATTCGTCAATCTGTAGCTTACTCAGATAAAAATGTAAAAATTTGTGCTTCTCACGCGGGTTTAACTTTAGGAGAAGATGGCGCTACGCACCAAATTTTAGAAGATATAGGTTTAATGAAAATGTTACCTGGAATGACAGTAATTAACACCTGCGATTACAACCAAACAAAAGCAGCCACTTTGGCTTTAGCAGATCATCATGGACCTGCTTATTTACGTTTTGGACGTCCGGTAGTGCCTAATTTTATGCCTGCAGATGAACCTTTTGTAATTGGAAAAGCCATTTTATTAAACGAAGGTAATGACGTAACGATAATCGCAACTGGACATTTGGTTTGGGAAGCACTATTAGCAGCTGAAGAATTAGAAAAACAAGGCATTTCTGCTGAAGTGATTAATATCCACACCATTAAACCTTTAGATGAAGAAGCTATTTTAAAATCGGTTGCTAAAACGGGTTGTGTAGTTACTGCTGAAGAGCACAATATTTTAGGTGGTTTAGGAGAAAGTGTTGCCAGAACGTTAAGTTTAAATACTCCAACTCCACAAGAATTTGTAGCTACTAATGATACTTTTGGAGAAAGTGGAACGCCAGAACAATTAATGGAAAAATACGGATTAAATAGCACAGCTATTATTGAAAAATCATTAAAAGTGATGGCTAGAAAATAATATTTATTTTATATTTAAAAAATTCCCGTCTCGATTTTATCGAGACGGGAATTTTTGTTTTTAGTCAACAGGTTATAAAATTTCTTCCACATCTTTTTTAATGTTACTTGCTATTTTTGCAGTAGGTAAATCGTTTTCATCTCCGCCAAAAGGATCTTCAATTTCTTCGGCAATTAATTCCAAACTTGCCAACACATAAAAAATAAAAACCACGACTGGAATAACATAATATCCTAAACTGAATACGTATCCAAAAGGCAGTGTCATCACATAAAAGAAAATAAATTTTTTTATAAATGCGCTATAAGAATAAGGTATTGGTGTGTTTTTAATTCGTTCACAAGCGCCACAAACATCTGTAAACGATTGTATTTCTGAATTTAATATAATTAATTGATTTCCAGTTATTTTATTTGAATTGTATAGTAAATTTATTTTACTAAAAATCATCTTTGCTACTTGGTTGGGTTTGTGTTTGGTTAGATCAATTTCTAAATCTAAACCTTCAAATAAAACCATTCCTACTTCTTCATTACTTAAATGTTTTGCTAAGATAGATGCGTAACCTGGAATTACTTTTTTGAAATAAATTTTATCAGCTTCATTATCCAAAATGGAGGCTAATTTAATGGCTAAATTTCTTGAATTATTAACCAAACTTCCCCATAATTTTCTTCCTTCCCACCATCTATCATAAGCGGTATTGGTTCTGTAAGCCAGAAGTAATGACAGCACAAATCCGACAGTTGTATGCAATATGGAAATGTTTTTAACATGACTATTTTCTTTTAATTTGAAATAATGTATTTCAAAATAACAGATGGCGCCAGAATAAACACCAATTAAAATCATCATTGGAATTAATTGACGAAAGGTATCCGATTTATGAAATCGAAAAATAAAAGTAATCCAGTCTTTTGGGTTATATTGTACCATGATTTTATGTAAAAATGTTTTTCTCTAATAAATTTATTAAATCTATATTCTATTTTCTATACTCTATATTCTTTTTTCCATTACGAAATGTAATTCCAAATACTTTTCTTTTTGCTGATTTCCATAAATACTGCTTTTAATTTAGCATGTTCAGGTAAATTCATACTTGGATCTTCTTTAAGTAGTTTTACCGCAATATGTCTTGCTACCTGTAAAATGTCTCGGTCTTTTACCAAATCTGCAATTTGAAGGTTTAATATGCCACTTTGTTGTTTTCCCATAATATCACCTGGGCCTCGAAGTTTTAAATCGACTTCTGCAATTTCAAATCCGTCATTGGTTCGTACCATGGTTTCCATTCGGGTTTTGCTGTCTTCGGATAATTTGTAATCGGTCATTAAAATACAATAACTTTGTTCGGCACCACGACCAACGCGTCCTCGTAACTGATGTAATTGTGACAAGCCAAAACGCTCGGCACTTTCAATCACCATTACGGAAGCATTTGGAACGTTTACACCTACCTCAATTACTGTTGTAGCCACCATAATGTTGGTTTTTCCTTCCGCAAAGCGTTTCATTTCTTCCTCTTTGTCTGCTGGTTTCATTTTACCATGCAAAATAGAAATGGAATAGTGTGGCAAAGGAAAATCACGAGAAATACTTTCATAACCATCCATCAAATCTTTGTAATCCATTTTTTCTGATTCTTGAATTAACGGATATACAATATAAATTTGTCGGCCTTTGGCAATTTCATCTTTTAAAAATTTCCATACTACCAATCGCTTACTATCAAATCGATGAACGGTTTGAATTGGTTTTCGACCTGGAGGTAGTTCGTCTATTATTGAAATATCTAAATCCCCATATAAACTCATCGCTAAAGTGCGTGGAATTGGAGTAGCGGTCATGACTAAAACATGAGGTGGGATTTCCGATTTCCTCCAAAGTTTACTTCGTTGTTCTACACCAAAACGATGTTGTTCATCGATTACAGCTAAACCTAAGTTTTTAAATTGGACCTTATCTTCCAATAAAGCATGTGTACCGATAATTATGTCTAACGTACCGTTTTCTAATTCTTCATGAATAATTCTTCGTTGTGCAATTTTCGTAGAACCGGTTAATATTCTGATGTTAATATTTAAATCTTTAGCTAATTCGGTAAGGCCATTAAAATGCTGATTTGCCAGAATTTCTGTCGGCGCCATTAAACAGCTTTGAAAGCCGTTATCTTTTGCAATAAGCATACACATTAAAGCAACTATGGTTTTTCCGGAACCTACATCACCTTGAAGTAAACGATTCATTTGTGCATGACTCCCTAAATCGTTTCGTATTTCTTTTAATACTCTTTTTTGAGCATTAGTTAATTCAAAAGGTAAATGATTGTTGTAAAAATTATTAAAATTTTCACCAATAATTTCAAATGGAAACCCTTTTATTTTATGTTTTCGAATTAAATTTTTAGTGATTAATTGCAGTTGAATAAAAAACAATTCTTCAAATTTTAATCGAAATTGTGCTTTGGCTAATAGTTCATGATTTTTTGGGAAATGTATATTTAGTAACGCTTCTTTTTTTGAAATTAGTTTTAATTCTTCTATAATAGAATCGGATAATGTTTCTGAAAATAACTGATGCGTTTCTGAAAACAATTGCATCATCATTTTATTGATTACTTTATTGGTAACTCCTTTGTTGTTAAGCTTTTCAGTACTTGGATACACAGGTTGCATTACACTTCGTAATGTGGTTTTGTGCTCTTCCAACAATTCCATTTCTGGATGGGCCATATTGAAAACGGAACCAAATTGCGTGACTTTTCCAAAAATAACATAAACCGTATTGAGTTTTAAACTTTCTTTTACCCATTTTTGTCCTTGAAACCAAACCAATTCCATTTGTCCTGTGTCATCTAGAAAAGTAGCGACTAATCTTGATTTTCCTTTTCCTTGGTCGATGGTTTTAATATGAACCACTTTTCCTACAATTTGAACTTCTAAATTGCTGTTTATTAGTTGGTTGATTTTAAAATACCGCGTTCTATCGATATATCGATTGGGGTATAAATGGATTAAATCGCCATATTTATGAATATTCATTTCTTTGCGAAGTAAGTCGCCACGTTGTGGCCCAACGCCTTTTAAATATTCAATGGGAGTTTCAAGTAGATTCAAAGTCTAATTCTATTTTTGTAATTCAAATTGAATTTTGAACACAGATAAAAGAAATTAAATGAATTTTTAAAATTTTTCTAATCTGCGTTTAAATACACATGAAAAGCGAAGATAGGTATAAATTCTAAATTTTGAAATTATTATTTCTTTATAAATTTATAGGTATTATTGTCACTTTCAGAAATTAGTTTAACTAAATAAATTCCGTTTTGATAATTAGAAACATCAATATTCGTTTCATTCGTCAATAAAATACAAGAATGTAGTTTTTGCCCTAATATTGAATATATTTCAGCTGTTGGATTTGTGTTCTCTAGGTTTAAAATGGTTAATTTATCCGAAACTGGATTTGGAAATAATTTAATTCTTTCAGAATTTTGAAAATTAGTGGTTGCTAATGCAGCTTCTTGATACACTCTAACATAATCTACTTCCATTGTAGATTGAACAAAACTAGAAGAAACACTAGGTTCTATAGCAACATTTAATAAAATATACTGTTCCGCATCAAAAGGCCAGGTATATTGGTTTTTTATTGTTGGATTATAAATTAAGTGATTTACACCATCTACACTAAAAGTAATACTTTGTGCATTCCATTCCATGGCATAGATATGAAAATTATTTGAAACCCCTGCTTTGTATTGCGAATTAGTAGTGTATTCGCCAATGCTTAAATTCCCATTTATAGGATGATGAACCGCACTTGAAATTATGTTTTGATTGGTTCCCCAGTGTTCCATAATATCTATTTCACCGCAGGCAGGCCAATTAGTAGTTCCGTGACTAGCCGTCCAATATCCGCCGGGTTCAATAATGTTTTTGCCTAACATCCATATTGCAGGCCAAGTTCCAGCACCTGTTGGTAATTTGGCACGAACTTCAACTCGTCCATATTTAAATGCAAATTTAGAGTTTAATCTGGCTGAGGTATATTGTTTGGTTTGATTTTGTTGTGTTAGGGTTTGTTTTTTGGCTGTAATTGATAAAATTCCGTTTGAGCAATAAGAATTGGTCTGACTGTTGGTATAATGCTGTAATTCGCCATTATACCAGCTTGTTCCGTTAGGTAATTGTGTTTGATGAAACCAATTTAAATTATTTACAACACCATTAGTTGAAAATTCATCACTCCAAACTAAATTAGTACAAGTTGAAATGGCTCCAGAATATAAAAAATCATCAATATAAGCCATTACGTTTGAGTTGTTGTTTTCACCATTTATTTGGATTAGTACACGATTAAAATCCCATCTATTTAATGGGTTTTGTGAATTTGGATCCAAATTAATAAATGCATCTGTACCAAAATTAAAAGTAATGGTTTGCCATTGATTCAAAACGATAGGTTTAATAATTTCACATTGTGTAGACCAAGGTGTAGCTGAAGTTCCATTTTGAAGTTTTAATGAAACTTGATTGTTTTGATTTCCTGTAATACCGGATGAAGGCACATATATTTTTAATGAAAATTCACTACTTGTTACTAGATTAAAATTAAACCCAGCATCAAAACGAACGTTTGCATATTGTCCACCAATGTCTGAATATTTAAGGACTTTTGATGATAAATTTGTTCCTGTAGGAAAAGGATTAGTGAAATTTGTATCTATCAAACAGTCATCGCCAAACCATGAAGTTATTGTACTATTTCCTTCAAAATTGTCTTGGGAAATTTGTGCTTGAGAAAATAAACTAACTTGTGATAACAATAATAATATTGAAAGTAGGTAACGCATAATATTTTTTTTCAAAAATAGTATTTAATTTAGCACAAAATAAAATCATAACCTATACTAAAACTATACAAAATAAAATCTTAGTAGACAATTTATGTGTTTCGTTAATTAGTATCAATGTTGTAAATAAAATAATAAATGCGCTATATATTTCTACTTTTTTCCATTCTAAACTTTTCGCAACAAACGAAATATGTTGATTTTTTGACGTGTAATGCTTCGTTGTATCCAAATTTTAATGAAAAATCAATTTCTGGAAGTGTAACTTACGAATTTAAAGTAAAACAAATTATAGATACTATTAAAATCGATGCTAAAAACATGGAGTTTTCAGAAGTTATGATTAATGATAAATTGGTGAACTTCAAAAATTTAGGAAAAACATTGGATTTATTTGAAGGGTTTTCTAAGGGTAAAAACAAACTAACGTTTCTATATCATGCAATACCGAAACAAACGCTTTATTTCATAGGACAAGATGATACTAGGCAAATTTGGACGCAAGGTCAAGGAAAATATACCAGTCATTGGTTGCCGAGTTTTGACGATGTTAATGAGAAAGTAATTTTTGGGATAACTATTAACTATTATGTTGATATGGATAAATTTGAATATGAACCTATTGCGTTATCTAATGGTAAATTGAATTTTGAGAAAAGCACTATAAGCTGGAGTAGAGGCGTAAACGATATTACAAGAAATTATCAAATGCAAAAACCAATGTCGTCTTATTTAGTAATGCTGGCGTTTGGAAATTTTGTTAAGGAAGAAGCCAAAAGCAAATCAGGAACCCCTTTAGAATTCTACATAGATAAAAATGATTATTCAAAATTCGAGCCCACGTATCGTTATTCTAAACAAATTTTTGATTATTTAGAACAAGAAATTGGCATGAAATACCCATGGAAAATTTATCGTCAAGTACCAGTTAGAGATTTTTTATATGCTGGTATGGAAAACACGACTTCTACTATTTTTGCCCAAGATTTTGTAGTGGATTCGATCGGTTTTAATGATAAAAATTATATCAATGTAAATGCACATGAATTGGCTCATCAATGGTTTGGCGATTTAATAACAGCCCAATCAGGAAAACATCATTGGCTACAAGAAGGTTTCGCTACATATTATGCTCTTTTGGCAGAAAAGGAAATTTTTGGTGATGATTATTTTTATAACGAGTTATACGATTATGCTCTGCAATTGAAAAGCGCAGCCAAAACCGACACAATTCCTGTGATGAATGAAAAAGCGAGTTCCCTATCATTTTATAAAAAAGGAGCCTGGGCGTTGCATACGTTACGTGAAGATATCGGTGCGAAAAAGTTTCAAAAGGCAGTAAAAAAGTATTTAAAAAAATACCAGTATAGAAATGTAATTACCGATGAATTTTTGGCTGAAATAAAAAAAGTTTCAAAAAAATTTGATACTGAAAGTTTTAAAAGCAAATGGTTGGAAACTGCTGGTTTTGATATGGTTTTAGCAGAAAGATATCTTTTGAAAAACAAATCGGTTGCGACATATATTCAACTAACAAAAGAGAAAAATGACATTGAAAACTATAAAGCAATTTTACAATCGGATACCTATTTTCCTATAAAACAATATATTTTCTACAAATTAGGTAATTCTACTTTTAATGATAAAAAAGAATTGATTGATATTGGTATGAAACAAAACGTATATGTTCGTCAAGCCATTGCCGAAACGATGACTGAAATACCAGATGAATTTCAATCGCAATATGAAACTTTTTTAGACGATGATTCATATAAAACAAAAGAAATTGCTTTGATAAATTTGTGCAATAATTTTCCAAATCAGTCATTTGAATATTTAGAAAAACTAAAAAACATATCTGGCAATAACGATAAAAGTTTACGAGTAATTTGGTTAAAACTTGCGTTAAATACTGATAAATATAATGACAATAAAAAAATGTATTTTGATGAATTATTAAATTATGCTTCAAATAATAATGAAAGTAGTCTTAGAGAAAATGCTTTGGAAGTTTTATTGGAAATATATCCAAATAATTCTAATGTAATTCAAGCTTTGTTTCAAGCAACCACGCATCATAAATGGCAATTTACAAAATTCGCAAGAGAGAAAATTCGAACCTTGTTAAAACAGCCTGATTTTAGAAATCAAGTAGAAAATTTAGTTAAAACTGCAGATGAAAAAACAGCAACTCTGTATTTAAAATTTTTGAAAGAGTAAAAATATTAAAAAACCCTTTTCAATTCTTCCTTGATAAAACTTATTGCTACGGCGCTTGCGCTTTCTGTTTGTGTGAGTTCTTGAAGTAGTTTTGTACGTAATTCTTCCCCAGTTTTTACTTCACCTTCAATAGAAAATCTTCTAATTTGAGTAATAATACTGTTTTTGGCTTTTAAAATAATTTCCCAACTTTCTGTAGTAAAATATATTTGTTGCGCAATATTGTGTTCGTATTCAGTTTGAATAGTATGTACTAGAAGTGTTGCGTAACTTTGAGGATCTAAACTATTCGGTTCTACACGCATCATTAAGTTAATTGGATTGATGCGTTCTAAAAATAATACGATACGCTCATAAGCTTGTAATCTAATGGGTAACCCTAAGCGCTGATTTTCTCTAAGTAATTCGAATTTTCGTTTGTTTTCTTCGTTTTTGAAAAATTTATGTAACAAACCAAACGCTACCCCGCCAGTAATAATTGCAGGTAATGTATATGTGGCAATTTCTAATAACTTTACTTCTATGTTCATCGCTAGTTTTTTTACAAATCTAAAATATTTTTTTAAATAAAATAAATCCATTTATAATTTCTTATATTTGTTAGTATGTCAGCGTGTTAGTATGAAGAATTTGGTTTTTTTCGGTTTGATTCTTTTTTCTTTTTTGTCGTTTTCTCAGACAAAAGAGGTGATATTAGTATTTAAAGATAAAGTGTCTGGCGCTTTAATTGAAAATGTTGCTGTTGCAATTTTAAGAACAGATGAAAATTTTCAAAGCAATAAAGAGGGAGTGGTGAAATTTAATTTAAATAAACCTTCTAGAATTAACATTAAGCATACCGAATATAAAGAATTAAATATTAATTCGGCTACTTTGAAAGATGCAGAAACGGTGATTTTTTTAGATAACATTTCTCAAGATATTGAAGATATTGTGATTACTAATCGTCAATCTTTTAGCATACTCAAAACATTGATTATCAAATCAATGAATAAATTAACAGCTCCCATTAATTTAAAAATATATTCCAGGGAATTTTTTAAATACAATAACGAATATACATCTTATTCTGATGGTTTGGTGAATTTTTGTTTGAAGGATAAACCCAACAAATTTGCCGCTGATATTTTAGTAGAACAAAACAGAACGTATAATTTAATAAACAACGAAAAAATTGAAAAAAAGACATTAAGTTATAATATGTATGACATCATTCAGAATTATTATGATTTTAAATATATTACCAATTTAGCCGAATCAAAAGCGAAAAAAAAATTTGATTTTGAAATAAAAACGGTGAAAGGAAAAGCAGATTTTTATCAAATGGTAATTGTTCCAAAACCAGAAATTGAAGAGTTTTTACCAACCGTAACTGTAATATATGATAATAAAAAGAATATTATCTTAGAATTAGAATATTTTGTAGAACCCAATCGATTTGATTATTCAGATGTTTCTAACTTGAAAGTCGTAAAAGGAAAAATATTCAATTCCACTTTTAAAGCCTTATATATTTTAGATGGTGACGATTATTTTTTAGCCAGTACAAAAGAAGAAATAGGGTTGATGGTAAAAGATAAAAAAGAGGTCGAAAATAAGGTGGAAATAGTCAATTATTTAATTACCACACAACATAGTAGAAAATTTGTGCCTTATGAAAAAGAAGATGTTTTCAAAGAAAAATCTTTAATTAATAAGAAAAACGCCATTATTACTGAATATTGGGAAACCAATTCCGGTTTGTTATTAACTTCAGAAGAAAAAAAAATTGTTGATAATTTACAGTTAAAAGACAATTAAAAAAAGATAAAATCCCTTCAAAATCTGTATTTTTGCTTTCCTAATTATCCTATTTTGGCCATACAACAATACATAAATCAATTAAATGAGGCACAACGTGCGCCAGTTTTGCAAAAAGATGGTGCTATGATTGTTATTGCGGGTGCTGGTTCAGGCAAAACACGTGTGCTTACCGTTCGAATTGCTAACTTGATGTATCAAGGTGTTGATGCATTTAATATTTTAGCCTTAACTTTTACGAATAAAGCAGCTCGTGAAATGAAAAAACGTATTGCTGAAATTGTGGGAAATAATGAAGCCAAAAACCTTTGGATGGGTACATTTCACTCTGTTTTTGCAAAAATTTTACGAAGCGAAGCGGAAAAATTAGGTTATCCTTCCAATTTTACTATTTATGATTCTCAAGATTCTTTACGTTGTTTAGGTGGCATTATTAAGGAAATGCAATTGGATAAAGAGGTCTATAAACCCAAACAAATTTTAGGTAGAATTTCACAATATAAAAACTCACTAATTACGGTTCGTGCCTATTTTAATAATCCCGAATTACAAGAAGCCGATGCGATGAGTAAAAAACCTCGTATGGGTGAAATTTACAATAATTATGTAGAACGTTGTTTCAAGTCGGGTGCGATGGATTTTGACGATTTGTTATTGAAAACCAACGAGTTATTAAATCGTTTTCCAGATGTTTTAGCGAAATACCAAGATAGATTTAGATATATTTTAGTTGATGAGTACCAAGATACTAACCATTCACAATACCTAATTGTAAAAGCACTTTCAGATAGATTCCAGAACATTTGTGTGGTGGGAGATGATGCACAAAGTATTTATGCGTTTCGTGGTGCGAATATCAATAATATTTTAAACTTTCAAAAAGATTATGAAGGTGTAAAGATGTTCCGATTGGAACAAAATTATCGTTCCTCTAAAAACATTGTAGAAGCGGCAAATAATGTTATCGATAAGAATAAAACCAAGCTGGAAAAGATTGTTTGGACAGCCAATGATGACGGACCTAAAATTAAAGTCCATCGAAGTGTTACAGATGGAGAAGAAGGTCGTTTTGTAGCCGCAACTATTTTCGAACAAAAAATGCAAAACCAATTGCCGAATTCGCATTTTGCAATTTTGTATCGTACCAACGCGCAATCTCGTGCTATGGAAGATGCGTTGCGAAAAAGAGATATTCCGTACCGAATTTATGGCGGATTATCGTTTTATCAACGTAAAGAAATTAAAGATGTATTATCTTATTTGCGATTGGTAATCAATCCGAAAGACGAAGAAGCGTTAGTTCGAGTAATAAATTATCCAGCAAGAGGAATTGGCGATACAACTTTAGAAAAACTTACGGTAGCGGCCAATCATTATAAGCGTTCCATTTTTGAAGTGATGGAGCATATTGATAAAATCGATTTAAAATTAAACTCTGGTACAAAAACCAAGTTGCAAGATTTTGTGACGATGATAAAAAGTTTTCAAGTCATCAATGAACAACAAGATGCCTTCACGTTAACAGATCACGTAACGAAGAAAACAGGTTTAGTGCAAGAATTAAAAAAAGACGGCACACCAGAAGGAATTGCTAGAATCGAAAATATAGAAGAATTATTAAACGGTATTAAAGATTTTACCGAAGGTCAAAAAGAAATTGATGGCGCGCGTGGTGCTTTAGCAGAATTTATGGAAGATGTGGCATTGGCGACAGATTTAGATAAAGACACAGGCGATGATGATAGAGTGGCATTAATGACCATTCACTTAGCGAAAGGATTAGAATTTCCACACGTTTTTGTGGTAGGAATGGAAGAAGATTTGTTTCCAAGTGCGATGAGTATGAATACACGAAGCGAGTTGGAAGAAGAAAGAAGATTGTTTTATGTAGCCTTAACTCGTGCCGAACATCAAGCGTATTTAACATATGCGCAATCGCGTTACCGATGGGGAAAATTGGTAGATAGTGAACCATCACGTTTTATTGAAGAAATTAATGATGAATATTTGGAATATATGAATCCGATAGATTCGGGTTATCGATACAAACCAACTATGGATATTGACATATTTGGAGATGTGGATAAATCTAAATTGCGATTAGCGAAACCAACTGCAGGAACGCCACCAGAATATATTTCCAAAAACGAACCTGTTTCGTCTACTAATATTAGAAGATTAAAACCTTTGAATAGCGGTGTTAGTCCATCGAAAAACAATGTTACAGATGCAAACTTAGCTGTTGGAAATATAGTGATGCACGAACGTTTTGGAAAAGGTGAAATTGTAGGTTTAGA
Source organism: Flavobacterium sp. (assembly GCF_040402895.1). Taxonomy (GTDB): domain Bacteria; phylum Bacteroidota; class Bacteroidia; order Flavobacteriales; family Flavobacteriaceae; genus Flavobacterium. The sequence goes on along the minus strand of NZ_JBBALR010000002.1, from coordinate 158,336 downwards.
AGGTGTAGGAGCAGACAAAAAAGCGGAAATACGTTTCGATGTTGGTGGCTTGAAGAAGTTGTTGTTGCGATTTGCAAAGTTAAATGTGATTGGGTAACGCTTAAAGCAATAAGCTTTCAGCATAAAGCAAAAAATAATGGCGGAATTCATAAAAATATACGAAGACAAACCAAGTGAAACGGCTATTAAAAAAGTAGTGGAAGTTTTAAAAAATGGTGGATTGGTCATTTACCCCACCGATACCGTTTATGGTTTAGGTTGTGACATTACCAATTCTCGTGCGTTGGAAAAATTAGCGAAAATTAAAGGTGTGAAGTTAGAAAAAGCGAATTTTTCTTTTGTCTGTAGTAGTTTAAGTAATATTTCCGATTATGTTAAGCAAATTGACACATCTACTTTTAAAATTTTAAAACGAGCGTTACCTGGTGCCTACACGTTTATTTTACCTGGAAATAACGACTTACCAAAAGACTTTCGTAAGAAAAAAACAGTTGGAATTCGAGTGCCAGATAATAATATTGCCATTCAAATTGTAGAAATGTTAGGCAATCCAATTGTTTCGACATCTATTCATGATGAAGATGAGGTAATTGAATATTCCACCGATCCGGAATTAATTTTCGAAAAATGGCAAAACCAAGTCGATTTAGTTATTGATGGCGGTTACGGAGAAAACGTAGCATCAACCATCATCGATTTAACCGGTCACGAACCAATTATTATAAGAGAAGGTAAAGGTGATGTAAATGTGATTTAAATTTCATATTTTAAATCGTAAATGGTAAATCGTAAATGGTAAATCGTAAATTACTTAGGACTAATAATTTCCACATCACTAAACGCAATCGCACCTCTAACTACACCTTGAATGGTTGTTTTTAACGCATCGATTATATGAATTTTTAATTCGTTTTTAGAGAAAATTAAACTCACTTCTCTGGATGGTTTTGGGTTAGCAAATTGCTTAATTTTAGTTTTGTTTTTCTCGTTTAAATCTAACGTGTGTAAATAGGGAAGTAGGGTAGTACCCAAACCTTCATCAGATAATTTAATTAAGGTTTCAAAACTGCCACTTTCCAATTGAAAATGATTTTCACCTATAAAATTATTCGTTTTACATAAATTTAAAACACTATTTCTAAAGCAATGTCCGTCTTGTAAAAGCAATATTTTTTCCACATCTAAATCAGCAACTTCAATTTCTTTTTTTACTTTATTGATACTATTTTCTGGTATATAGGCTACAAAAGGTTCGTAATATAGCACAATTTCCTTAAGTTTTTCTTCATTTAAAGGCGTAGCGGCAATAGCACAATCTAAATGACCATTTTTAAGTTTTAAAATTATATCTGCAGTGTTTAACTCTTCTACAATTAAGTTGACTTTTGGATACTTTTTAATGAATGTATTTAAAAACATAGGAAGTAATGTAGGCATAACCGTAGGTATCATACCAATACGAAAATCGCCACCAATATATCCTTTTTGTTGGTCTACGATGTCTTTAATTCTATTAGCTTCGTTAACTATGTTTTTTGCTTGCGTTACAATTTTGCTTCCTACTTCTGTTAAACCGATTGGTTTTTTTGTTCTATCAAAAATTTGGATGTCTAATTCTTCTTCTAATTTTTGAATTTGCATACTTAATGTAGGTTGCGTAACAAAACATTTTTCGGCAGCTAATGTAAAATTTTTGTTTTCAGCAACAGCTAAAACGTAGTATAATTGGGTAATGGTCATGATATCAATATATGTGATAAAAGTAGAAATTTCTATTGTAAAAAACTATTACTTAATAAAAGTTTATAAAAAAAACTCTGAAAAAATATTCAGAGTTTTGATAAAATATAAATTGTAAAATGTAAAATCGTTTGATTAAAATTAGTCCTGCAAAATGTAAAATAAGTTGGTTAGTTTTTTATTTTATCAAAATCAATATCTTTAATTTTTTTTTGATAAATAGGAATTTTTAATCCCAAATAGCCATCAATTGCTCTTGTTTCAGAAAGCAATGCGCTTACAACAGAACCAGAGCCTACAAATAATGGACCTACTCTAAATCCAAAACCAGCTTGTAAACCAGAATATTCTAAATAACTAATAGGTGCATATACACTCAACCATTTTACTTCATACCGAGGTGTTAAGCTTACGTTGTTATTAATATATGATGAGTTTTTAACTTTAGCGGCAACAGCACTAAAATCAGTATTTAGGTTCAAATAAAATCTTTTGTTCATTTTCCAATCTGCATTTAAATGAAACGCAGTTGGTAATTTAAATTTCACTGATTTTATTTGATTTATCGTAGTATATAAACTATTAAAATTTGAATTGGCATTGTATTCTGCGTCAGTGTATGTTGTGTTTACGTCATAAAAACTTACAGTTGCATCATTATAATTAATAGCACCAATATCGGTAATTGAGAAACCCAATTTAAATTTGTATTTGTTTTGATCTTTGAAATAGCTTGTTTCGCCATCTTTATCACTGTTGTTATATTTTTGATGATTTGGACGATATTCATAAGTAAATCCTAAATCAGCACCAAAACCGGTTCCTATATTATCTGTAGGATTATCAAAATTGTCAAGGGAATTCAAATTTCCCACTTCTAAACTTCCGGAAGATGTATAGGTACTCGTATTTGGATTGCCTGTGTAATTATACGCCATATTAATATTGTTTGCTTTTGCATAACCCGAATAAACACCTACTAAATATTTTGCAGAAAAACCACCTTTTAAGAAATGTTGGCCTTTATCCATTATAATTCGGGCATAAGATACGCCAACTTCTCCCCAAGAATTTGAGGCAATACTAAAATTTTGATTGTTTACTTGGTAACTAGCGTTATTTCCATCTTGAACATCATTTAATGTATTACCATTAATATTGCTTAAATGTGAAATTCCTCGAACTCTAGTAAATAATGCTATTGAACTTTTTTTATTTAAATTGAACATAAATGAAGGTCCAAGAACATCAAAATTTGTTAAAAAATTATTAGAATTAGTTGGATGTTGTTTTGCATCTCTTTCGAAATTATAATTACTTTTTACTAAGTCGAAAAACTTAACGCCATAATAATCGTTTGTAGCTAAAGCGCTAAATGAAAATAAGTTGATGTCTGCTCGATACCTACTATCTACAATATTTGCTGGATTGTTAAGTACTGAATGTACACCCGCATAATTATCGTTTAAATAACCAAAGTAGCTTTGAGCATTAACAAAATTTAAACAAAAGAATGTAAACGCAAATAGAATTTTATTTTTCATATGAGTAAATTTAATTTGTAATAACTAGAAAAAGTGTTTTTATAAAATTTAGAAATCGCAAATTCTTAATATACTTCCGATTCTTTTAATTTTTCAGTATTGGCAACTAATTGTAATTCGTCAATAAATTTATGAATTTTACCAGACATTACGCCGTCCATATCAAAAACGTCAACACCAATTCTATGGTCAGTTACACGTCCTTGCGGGTAATTGTAAGTTCTAATTTTAGCAGAACGGTCACCTGAACTAACTTGAGAAGTACGTGTTTTGGCATCTTCCTCTTGTTTTTTTGCTAATTCTTGTTCGTATAAACGAGAACGTAAAACAGTTAATGCTTTATCTTTATTTTTATGTTGCGATTTTTGATCCTGACATTGTGCAACTAATCCTGAAGGAATATGCGTCAAACGTACTGCCGATTTAGTAGTGTTTACAGATTGTCCTCCAGGTCCTGAAGAACAGAAGAAATCTACACGAACATCATTCATGTCAATTTGCACATCAAATTCTTCTGCTTCTGGTAAAACCATTACAGTAGCTGCTGAAGTGTGTACACGACCTTGAGTTTCTGTTTGCGGAACACGTTGCACACGGTGTACACCAGCTTCATACTTTAATGCACCATAAACATCTTCCCCAGTTACTTCAAAAATTACCTCTTTAAATCCACCAGACGTTCCATCGCTCATATCCACTACTGAACATTTCCAACCACGACCTTCGCAATATTTGGTGTACATACGGTATAAATCACCAGCAAAAATAGAGGCTTCATCACCACCCGTACCGGCACGAATTTCCACCATTACATTTTTTGCATCCTCGGGGTCTTTAGGAATCAACATAAATTTGATTTCTTCTTCTAATAAAGGCAAACGTTCTTTGGCTTCTTCTAATTGCATTTTTGCCATTTCAACCATTTCGGCATCTGAACCATCTGCAATTATTTCTTGTGCTTCTTTTACGTTAGCATCCAGAGTTATATATTCTTCACGTTTTTGAACTAACGCATTTAAACTTTTATATTCTTGGTTTAATTGTACATAACGTTTTTGATCGGCAATTACATCAGGTTGAATAATCAAATCTGATATTTCGTCGAAACGTTGTTTTACGTATTGTAATCTGTCTAACATCTCTTCTTATTTTGGATTACAAAGTTACAATTTTAGTTTAAAGTTTTAAAATATTACTTTCAAAACTTTTTCTTTTTGATAATCAATAACTTAGAATTATTATTTTTATTTATTCTAAATAAACTTGTTTTTTATAGTTTTGCGTTATACATTTGCAGTGTTATTTTAATTTATTCTAAATAAAAAATGAAGAAATTTATTTTAGTTTTTGCAATGTTTGTTGGAGTTCAATTCGTATTTGGACAAGTTGAAAATAGTTTTTCTAATGATTTTGCCTTCGATTTAGAGAATGATACCATTAAGAAAAAAGGCAAAGCGATTGAAGAAGTAGTAATTGTCAAAAAAATACAAAAGGGTTCTGTAACCGCCGGAAAGTTACCAATTAAAGCATTGGATTTGCCACAAGCAGTAGCAATAATAGATAGAGCAATACTAGAGCAACAACAAATTTTACGAATTTCGGATGCGCTAAAAAATACAAATGGCGTATATGTGTCTGGTGCCAGTAATACTTCTGGAAATAATCAGGAAGAATATGGTTCAAGAGGATTTACTTTTAGTGGTGGAAACACGTTTAAAAACGGCATTCGTTTTAATGGCTCACTAATTCCAGAAACGGCTTCTTTGGAAAGTATTGAAATATTAAAAGGTAGTTCGGCTTTATTATACGGAAATGTAGCTCCAGGTGGAATTTTGAATTTAGAAACTAAAAAGCCTAAATTTCAAACAGGTGGCGAAATAAGTTTTAGAGCGTCAGAATTTGATTTTTATAAACCAATTATTGATATTTATGGGAGTTTAGATAAAAGTCAAACAGCTGCTTATCGATTAGTAACAAGTTATGAAGCAGGAAATAGTTTTAGAGATGTTGTAACTAGTGAACGATTTTATATAAATCCTTCTTTTCAATTTAATTTGACTAAAAAAACCACTTTATTAGTAGAAGCTGATTATTTGAAAGATAGCAGAACGCCAGATTTTGGTTTAACTACAATTGATTATAAAGTTGTAGCGTTACCCAGATCTACTTTTTTAAATTTTGATTGGGCTACATTTGACAGTAAACAAGAAAGTATTGCAGCTACACTAAATCATAAAATAAATTCAAATTGGCAGTTGAAGGGAATCTTATCATATCAAGGTTTTACTACCAATTTATTATCCAGTTCAAGACCCAACTCAGGAAATCTAACTCCAACATCACCTAATAATAATTTAGTTCAAGCCAATGGAGACTGGATAAGAGGCGTACAAAAAGCAGATACAGAACAAGACTACATTTTTGCTGAAATAGATCTAACAGGAAATTTTAAAACTGGAAATATTAAACATTCCATTCTCATGGGCGCAGATGCTGACAAATCCAACACAGGAACTTTAAATTATTTAACTATAAATTATTTGGATAAAATCAATATTTTTAATCCAAGTCTGGTGATTGGTAAAAATCCAATTTACAGCGCTGCAACTATTCCACAATTAGATAAGAATACCTTTGCAGATGCGGCATTAAAACGCGCTGGATTTTATATACAAGATTTTATAGAACTAACCTCTAAATTAAAAGTTTTAACGGGTTTACGATACAGTTATTTGGAAAGCAATACCAATACAACTACTTTTACAACGAGTAGTAATGTTGAAACTAAAACGAATGACAATATTGTTTCGTCAAAATTGGGAATAGTATTTCAACCTACAAAAACCAATTCAATCTTTGCCAGTTATGCAGATTCATTTGTGTTAAATACAGGAACCGATAAAAATTTTCAAGCATTACCTCATTCAACTATTGATCAATATGAAATTGGTGTAAAGAACGAGTTCTTTAAAGGTCGATTAAACGCCAATGTAACGGGGTATAGTATCAATTTTGGAAATTTAGCTCAGACTGATTTTTCAAATGGAAATATAAATACAAATATTAAAGAATTAGCGGGTTCATATAGCAGTAAAGGAATTGAAATAGATATTTCTGGTAATTTTAAAAATTTTAGAGCTATGGCGGGTTATAGTTTTAACGAAACAAAATATACAAAAAGTAATATTTTCGATAAAGGCACTCAGTTGCGTTTTACACCAAAAAACACGGCAAATGCAAGTTTGTTTTATACGTTTGAGAATTTAAAATTTAAAGGGTTTGAAATAGGAATTCAATCCTCATATTTTGGAAAAATTCTAGGTGGAAGATTGCGTCCTAATAATGCATCTACTCCGGCTGAATTAGCAAGGAAGCCAATTCCAGTATCTGGTTTTTTGCAATTTGATGCTTCCATTGGATATACAAAAAATACTTTTTCGATTAGAGCAAAATTATCGAATATTGGTAATGTAACAAGTTATTATGTTTACGATGATAACACGGTTACACCTATTGCACCAAGAATGGTTTCAACAACAGTTTCGTATAAATTTTAAAAACAAAAAAGCAAAATTGATTTTAAAACCTAGAATCATTTCCTGTATATATGTAATTTTATAGTGCTTAAGTTATTTTTTTTAATTTAGTAGGAAATTCTATTTAAACTTTGAGTGTACAATTTTAAAATTAAAATAAAATCACATTAAAAAAGATATTATTTGTTAAAAATAAATTTATGATTTATCTTTGAACAGAATTCACAAATAAAATTCCGGAAAACATGTTTGAATTTGACCAGTATTTAGGCTTTATACTTTTCTTAACCATTTTAACTATAGGTTTTTGGTTAATGTTTTTTCTTGTAGGATTTGTTCAATATTGGATTGGCGGATCGTTAATAGAATTATACAAAGAAAAGAAAGCAAAAAAATTAGCTGAACAAGAAAAGTAATTTTCTTAAGTTAATAAAAAATCCCGATTCGAACGAATCGGGATTTTTTTATTTTGTGTTAGAATTCTCCGCCACCGCCTTCTTGTTGTTCTAAGCTTTTTGGTTTTATTTCTTTTTCGTTTTTCAATTTATTAAATCGGTAGGTAAACGAAACCGTAACTTGTCGTACTCTCCATTGCATTTCGCTGTAAGAATTTACAGTTGGTAATTGTAAATCTTGAATTCTTTTTCTGGAATTAAAAACGTCACTCACGTTAAGTGAAATAGTAGCTTTTTCTTTTAGCACATCTTTACTAAAAGCTAAATTCATACTCGCAATTCCTAATGTTTTACCTTGTGCCGTTTTTTGTCCTGCATTATACGTTCCATTAGTTTGCCAATCAATTTTGTATGGTAAATTTATTTTAGACGTTAATCGAGCGGTCCAAGTACTAGATTTGTAATTAAAATTTTGATTGACTAAAGTATTATTAGAATTAATAAATTGATAATTCCCTTTGGTTTCATTGTAAAAATAATTTACGTTTGAATTTAATTTCCACCATTTTTTTACAGTATAATTTAAGGTAACTTCCATACCAATTCTATTATCTTCACCTAAATTAAAAGGTGTGTTTATAATTACTGGAATTCCATTAACAAACAATCCACTTTCTTTTCGTACTGTTTGAAAAGCATCAGTAGTGTGATTATAATACGCTGAGGTACTAATTGTAGTTTTGTCCCATTTTCTTAAATAGCCAATATCAAATGCATCGGTAAAAGAAGGGTTTAATTTTGGATCTCCAATAAATAAATTGGTATTACTAGTGTACGATGAAAATGGATTAATAAATCGATCTCTTGGACGAGTAATTCTTTTACTATAGTTTAAGGAAATGTTTGAATCGTTATTTAATTCATATGTTAAAAATAAACTTGGAAAAAAGTTATTGTAATTTCTAGAGTTTAAATCGTTTGTTAATAACTGATTGATTTCTAAATTGGTATTTTCTAGTCGCAAACCTCCTAAAACCGATAACTTTTTAAAGAATTTAGTTCCTAATTGTGTATAAATGGCACTTACATTTTCAATGTACTCAAAATTATTAGTAAATCCAGGGATATTGGTATACGGATCATTTTGATTTATGCGTTCCAATACGGCATAATTACTAGTTGAATTCGTATAACTACCTCTATATCCAGCTTCAAATTGGATGTCTTTTTTTATTGGTAAAACGTAATCAGCTTGAATTAAATTTCGGTTTTGTCTACCAATTTTTGAGGTTTTTTCATCAGAAATAAAAGTATTTGTTTCTAAAATACTTCCATAAATATTTGAAAATTCATCTTCTTTATTTAATGAAAATGATGCATCAATAGTTAATTTGTGTCCGTCCTTTTTGAATTTCTTAATAAAGCTCGAGGTATATTCTATGGCTTCATTTTCGCTAAGAGATTCATTGTCTCTGAAACGCGTAAATAAAAAGTTGCTTCTGTCTAACGTGTAATTTTTATAAGTAACATCTTCAAAATTATTTCCTGAATTATTTCTATAATTTAAACTATTTGTCCAAGTTGCCGATTTGTCTTTGTTTAGAAATAATTCCATACCAAAATTAGCATTGATACCATCGCTAAACCTATTGGCTTTTCTGCGCTCTTCAATATAAGTGTTTGCTCCAAAATTCTCTTGATTAATCTTAGTTGTTCCAGGATTATTTCTGTCATTATAAGCTAACGTTGCAAATAAATTATAAGTGTCTGATTTTGAATTAATATTTGCAGAAATACCTTGGTTTTTTGGATCTCCAGCAGTTGCAATTACTGTTCCGTTGATTCCTTTGTTTTTTCCTTTTTTAAGAATAATATTCAAAATTCCACCACCACCTTCAGCATCGTATCTTGCGGATGGATTGGTAATTACTTCAACTTTTTCAATAGCATCGGCAGGTAGCATTCTTAAAGCATCAGCCACATTTATAGCTGTTGAAGGTTTACCATCAATTAAAACACGAACACTTTCGTTTCCACGCAAACTAATATTTCCTTCCACATCCACGGCTACACTTGGTATGTTATCTAAAACATCACTTACCGTTCCGCCTTTAACCATTAAATCTTGCCCCACATTATATACCTTTTTGTCTAATTTGATGTCAACCGACGTTTTTTCACTTCTGATTACGACGGTTTCAATTTGATTTGATTCAGATTCTAAGGCGATATTTCCCAAATTGGTATCTGAAGCAATAGTTTGATTTAGTTTTTCTTGCGTTTTATATCCAGGAAATTCGTATTTTAAATTATAAGCCCCGTTGTTTAATTCGATACTGAAATTTCCATTTGCATCGGAAGTACCTCCAGTAATAATTTTTTTAGTATCTGATTTTGAAATCGTAATTACAGCGAATTCTATAGGTTTTGTAGTTTCTTTATCGATAATTTTACCAGTAATAATTACTTTTTTTAACGAAATTTGAGAAATTGCAGATGAACTAACAAATAAGAAAGTTAGTAGTAGCATTGATTTTTTTAACAACATATTGTTTTTACATTTTACGCGACAAATGTAGTCTTTATTGTGATGAATTTTTATTAAATCTATGTTAAATGAATTTATAATATTGATTTGATTAATTCCGTTGGTCTTGCAATTACGGCTTTTTCGCCATGAATTACTATAGGTCTTTCTATTAGTTTTGGAAATTGCAACATGGCTTCAATAATTTCTATATCAGTTAGAGTTTTGCCTTTGAAATTTTCAATCCAATCTTTTTCCTTAACTCTTATTAATTCTATTGGCTTGATTTTTAATTTTTTTATAACCATTTCTAACTCAGTATAAGTAAACGTTTTTTCCATATAATGAATGGTTTCAAAAGGTTTATTAAGGTTTTCTAAGTAGCAAACACCTTCTCTAGATTTTGAACATCTTTTGTTATGATATATAGTAAACATAAATATTTTTTTTACAAAGGTAATAATTGTAATTTAGTGGACTTAAAAAATCGTAATATGTATATTGAACAATTGCAGAAGTTTAAAGTTAATTTATGGACATACGCAGTCATTCCCTGTCTTTTTTTAGCATTAATGGTAGTAAGTTATATTTCTTCAGAAGGTGTTGATACGAATGAAATAATGAAACAAATGATAAAGAAATCAGGGGTAAACGGTACTTTTGTTATGCTCGTAGCGCCATTATCATTTATGTTATTTATAGTTTTATTTTTTAACAAATTCATTCAAAATAATTCATTACGAGTATTAACAACGTCTCGAAAAAAAATTGATTGGTCTAGAGTTTTTTTTTCATTTGGACTTTGGGGAGGTATTACCATTTTAACAACTATTATAGGCTATTATACCGCTCCAGAAGATTATGTGATTCAATTTAATCCAGAAAAATTTGCTGTTTTTGTAGTATTAGCGTTACTTCTTATTCCATTACAAACTAGTTTTGAAGAATATTTATTTCGTGGACACATGCTTCAGGGATTAGGTTTAGCTACAAAAACAAGATGGGTGCCCTTAATGGTTACTTCATTTTTATTTGGAATAATGCATATTGGCAACCCAGAAGTAGACAAAATGGGTATGATTATTATGTTTTATTATATCGGAACAGGTTTGTTTTTAGGTATTCTAACTTTAATGGATGAAGGTTTAGAGTTAGCATTAGGATTTCATGCTGCGAATAATTTAGTTGGTGCGTTGTTAGTTACTTCAGATTGGTCGGCATTTCAAACGCACTCTATTTTAAAAGATATTTCCGTTCCAAGTGCTAATTTTCAGATATTTATTCCAATTTTATTTTTTTTCCCAATATTACTTTATATTTTTTCCAAAAAGTACAAATGGAGTAATTGGAATGAAAAACTTTTTGGAAAAATAAAACCATTACAAATAGAAGAATAATGAATCAAATTATTCATCCCGATTTTAAGTTAAATGGAAAAAGTTTTACTTACATAGAGCTTTTATCTGAAGCATTATATTTAAAGGAAAACGGGCAATTATTTGAAAAAGAAATCGGGAAATTTCTGTTAGATTGGTTAAATAATGAATCATTTGTTATGGTAAAAACGTCTGGTTCTACAGGACTACCAAAGCAAATTGTTCTACAAAAATCGGCCATGATTGCTTCTGCAAAAGCTACAGGTTTGTTTTTTAATTTAATACCTAAAAGCACTTCCTTATTGTGTTTGTCTGCAAACTATATTGCAGGAAAAATGATGTTGGTTCGTGCCATTACTTTAGGATTGCATTTAGATACAATTGATCCAACGAGTGCACCATTAGCTTCAAAAAAGTATAATTTTATTGCAATGGTTCCTTTGCAAGTGCAAAAATCGTTATCAAAATTACATTTGGTGGATAACGTATTAATTGGCGGTACACAAGTGAGTTATAGTTTATCAGAAAGTATTCAAAAAACCAATTGCAACGCTTTTGAATCATATGGAATGACGGAAACCATTTCGCATATTGCCATAAAGAAAATAGGAGAGTTGTATTTTACTGTTTTACCAAATGTAACTATATCAATGGATGAAAGAAGTTGTTTGGTGATTGAAGCATTAGAACTTTCTAAAGAAAAAATTATTACTAATGATATTGTAGAAATCCTAAATGCGACTCAATTTGTTTTAAAAGGACGAATTGACAATGTGATTAATTCTGGAGGCATCAAAATATTTCCTGAAGAAATAGAAGAATTGATTGGAAAACACATTTCTGTGCCATTCTTTATTGGCAGTAAACCAGATGAAATTTTAGGCGAAAAAGTAATTCTAGTGATTGAAGCCAAGCCATTTTCTATTGAAAACAATCTCTTTTCTGAATTATCAAAATACCAAATACCAAAAGAAATTCTTTTTTTAGAGTCATTTGTAAGAACAGAAACGCAAAAAATCAACAGAAAGAAATCTTTGGAAAAACTAATGTAAGTTACTTATTCCAAATAATATAAAACAATTATTTTCTTTCCACTTTAATATAAAACTGATTGGTTTTGACAGAAATATCTTCCAAAACCAACTTTTTATCTACTTTAAGTTCTTGATTTTCAGTCGTGGTTTGTAAACGTATTGTTTTTTCGTTAATGATAATATCTACAGGCATTTTAAAATCGGCACTTACATTTTCCCATTTATAATTTAATTTATTTCCAGATTTAGATAAAACCAATTTCGGAATTTTTGTAGTTGTTAAATAGTGCTGAAATACGGAAGTTAAATCTATTCCGCTTTCTTTATTAAAGAAATCAATTACGGTTTTTGTGTCAATAATTTGTTTTTTATAGGTTTCAGAGTAATTATATAAAAGTTTCCACCATTTAACATCATCATTAATAATGTGTCTTATTGTATTTATTAGTAAGGCGCCTTTATAATACATATCACCACTTCCTTCACGGTTGACACCAAATTGACCAATAATTGGACGGTCGTTTTGCACATTTCTAGCTTGGCCGTTTACATATTTTATGGCTTCATCATAGCCTTTAATACATTCAATGAATACGGTTTCGGTATAGGTTGTAAATCCTTCATGAATCCACATATCGGCAATATCTATACTTGTAATACTGTTTCCAAACCATTCGTGTCCGGTTTCATGAATCGTAATATAATCGAAAAACATTCCGGCACCTGTTCCTGATAAGTCCATTCCAAGATACCCTTTTTTGTACTTATTGCCATACGCTACAGCACTTTGGTGTTCCATACCTAAATAAGGCGTTTCCACTAATTTATAACCATCTTCAAAAAACGGATATTTTCCAAATTTCGATTGAAAGCAATTCATCATCGGTTTCACATCATTATCAAAATGTTTACGAGCGGTTTCTTCGTTGAAACGCAACACATAATAATCTAAATCTAAACCTTCATGATTATCGTGAATATGAACATAATCACCAATGTTTACTGTAATGTCATAATTGTTAATTGGGTTTTTTACTTCCCAATCCCATCGCGTGTAGCCGTCTTTTAAATCGGTTGAACCCAAAAATCTTCCGTTGGAAACATTCATTAATCCGTTTGGTACGGCTACTTTTATGCTGGCACCATTATCTGGTTCATCGGTTTGAGAATCTTTACACGGATACCACAAACACGCACCAGTTCCTTGTACCGCCACACCAATCCAAGGATTTTGCTTTTTATCTTTTGTAAATACAAAACCACCATCCCAAGGTGCATTTTTTGCAATGATAGGATTTCCAGAATAGTTGAATGTAAGGGTTTGAGTTGTTCCCTTTTTTAATTCTTCAGGAAAATCTATGAAAACAGCGTTGAATTCTCTTTTGTAATTTAACTTTTTATTGTTCCAAACTATAGATTCAATTTTCATGTTCTCAAATAAATCGACTTGAATTTTTGACGTGTTATCGTCAATTTTAAAAATGATTTTGTTATATCCAAAAATTGATTTTTCTGTAGGATCAATTCTAATATCTAAATCATATCGCAACACATCATAACACGTTCTTTCTTCACGAAGTCCGCCTTGTAGCGAATCTTTACGAGAAAATTCTTGCGCTTTCATTTGATTGAAAACGAATAGAAAAAGGGAAAATAAAAGTAACTTTTTCATTATTTAAAAAATATTAGAGCTAAATAAGTTTGCTTACAATTTTTAAAAATACCGCAACACTGCCAACTAAACTTGTATCACACCTAAATTAAATTTCTTTTCAATTGGTGCGTGGTTGGCGGCTTCAATTCCCATAGAAATCCAAGTTCTGGTATCTAATGGATCAATGATAGCATCTGTCCATAATCTGGAAGCCGCGTAATAGGGAGACACTTGTGCGTCATATTTGGCTTTAATTTTATCAAATAATTCTTTTTCAACTGCTTCATCAACTACTTCTCCTTTATTTTTTAAAGAAGCGGCTTCAATTTGTGCTAATACTTTTGCGGCTTGCGTACCACCCATAACGGCTAACTCAGCACTTGGCCAAGCAAAAATTAATCTTGGGTCGTAGGCTTTTCCACACATAGCATAATTTCCAGCACCGTATGAATTTCCAACTACAACTGTAAATTTTGGTACAACAGAATTGGCTACTGCATTTACCATTTTGGCACCATCTTTAATAATACCACCGTGTTCCGATTTACTTCCTACCATAAATCCTGTTACGTCTTGCAAAAAGACTAACGGAATTTTCTTTTGGTTGCAATTGGCAATAAATCGAGTGGCTTTATCTGCACTTTCCGAGTAAATTACACCACCAAACTGAATTTCACCTTTTTTAGTTTTTGAAACCAAACGCTGATTTGCCACAATTCCAACAGCCCATCCATCAATTCTGGCGTAACCTGTAATTATGGTTTGTCCGTAACCGGCTTTGTATTCATCAAATTCTGAATTATCGACCAAACGCTTGATAATTTCATTCATATCATATTGATCGGTACGTAATTTAGGTAAAATTCCGTAAATGTCTTTGGGTTCTAATGCAGGTTTTACAGGAGTTTCTCTGTTAAATCCAGCTTTGTCGTAGTCGCCAATTTTAGAAACAATACTTTTTATTCTGTCTAAAGCATCGGCATCATCTTTGGCTTTAAAATCGGTAACTCCAGAAATTTCGCAATGCGTTGTAGCACCTCCAAGTGTTTCATTATCAATAGTTTCGCCAATTGCGGCTTTCACTAAATAACTTCCCGCTAAGAAAATACTTCCTGTTTTGTCTACAATTAAAGCTTCGTCACTCATAATTGGCAAATACGCGCCACCAGCTACACAACTTCCCATAACAGCAGCAATTTGGGTAATTCCCATACTACTCATAATGGCGTTGTTTCTGAAAATTCTACCGAAATGTTCTTTATCTGGAAATATTTCGTCTTGCATAGGTAAATAAACTCCTGCAGAATCTACCAAGTAAATAATTGGTAAACGATTTTCCATAGCAATTTCTTGCGCTCTTAAATTCTTTTTTCCGGTAATTGGAAACCAAGCACCAGCTTTTACTGTAGCATCATTGGCTACTACAATACATTGTTTTCCTTTAATATACCCTATTTTTATGACCACACCACCGGAAGGGCACCCTCCATGTTCTTCATACATACCATCTCCAACAAAACCTCCAATTTCAATGCTTTTAGTGTTGTCGTCAAACAAATAATCAATACGTTCACGAGCCGTCATTTTGCCTTCGGCATGCAGTTTATCAATACGTTTTTGACCGCCACCTAATTTTACTTTCGCAAATTTTTGTTGCATATCTGAAACTAATAACTTGTTGTAATCTTCGTTTTTATTGAAATTAATATCCATATTTTATAAGTCTAATTCAAAAGTTTGTCTAAATAATTCAATGTTAGGATTTAACTCCTTAAAATGTTTGTATTTTTCTTCGTTGGTATAAATTACTTTAGGTTTGTAGGTTTCCATTACGGTAATTTTAATTTTAACATCGTAGTTACGTAAATTGGTTTTCAAGTAGCTAATTAACTCTGAGTTTGTATTTTCAAAATCTTCTTTAGAGCCCTGATTTGGAAATTCTAATAAAATATTGGTTCCCATTAAAACGGGCTTGCTTAATCGCATATAACTTGCGAATAACTTTTTTCCTTTACTTTCTAAAATTTCAATGTAATCGTTCCAATGTTGTATCGCATCTTCTTGTGAGAATGGATTGGCTAGATGTTCACCAACAGCTTGTGTTTCTGTTTTCGCTAAATTTGAACTATCTACTTTTTGTTTTAATCCTTTAATAGATAAAGAAGAAACTCTACTGCTAGTATCTATAATTGGAGTGAACTTTTGCTGTATTTGTTCAATTTTTGTTTCCACTTTTTCTTCCACTTTTGGAATTTCTTCCTGAGAAACAGCTTCTATTTCAGGAACTGAAACAACTGGTGGTTGAATTGAGATTGTTGAAGTTTGAATTTCTTTCGATGTATGAAAGATATTGGATGGAATTATATAGTACTTAGCTTTTTTTTTTCGGCATCATGTGTTAATGAAGCCAATTGCATAAGTGTAAGTTCCACAAACAATCGTTGGTTTTGACTCACTTTATATTTTAAATCACATTCATTAGCAATAGAAATTCCTTGTAATAAAAACTCTTGCGAAGCATTTTGTGCCTGAATTGCAAATTCTTGTTGGGTTTGTTCACTGACTTCTAGTAATGAAAGCGTTACAGGATTTTTACAAACTAATAAATCTCTGAAGTGCGAAGCTAAACCTGAAACAAAATGGTGTCCGTCAAATCCTTTCGCTAAAATATCGTTATACGTTAAAAGTAATTGAGGAATATTGTTTTCTAAAATTAAATCGGTAACTTTTATATAATAATCGTAATCTAATACGTTTAAATTTTCAGCAACCGCTTGACGAGTTAAATTATTTCCGCAGTAGGAAACCACTCTATCAAAAATAGACAACGCATCACGCATGGCGCCATCTGCTTTTTGCGAAATGATACGTAAAGCTTCTTCTTCAAACTGCACATTCTGATTTTGAGCAATTTCCATTAAATATTCTTTTGTGTCGTTTATGGTAATTCGTTTAAAATCGAATATTTGACAACGAGATAATATTGTAGGAAGAATTTTGTGCTTTTCTGTAGTGGCTAAAATGAAAATAGCGTGTTTTGGTGGTTCTTCTAATGTTTTTAAAAATGCATTAAATGCCGAAGGAGAAAGCATGTGTACCTCATCAATAATGTACACTTTATATTTACCTGTTTGTGGAGGTATTCTTACTTGGTCGATGATACTTCTAATATCATCAACACCATTATTAGACGCAGCATCTAATTCAAATACATTGAAAGAGAAATCTTCATTTGGATCATCGTATCCATCTTGGTTGATTTTTCTGGCTAATATTCTGGCACAAGTTGTTTTTCCAACACCACGAGGACCTGTAAAAAGTAATGCTTGCGCTAAATGGTTGTTTTCAATTGCATGCAACAAAGTATTGGTTATAGCAAGTTGCCCAATAACATCTTTAAATGTTTGAGGTCGGTACTTTCTAGCTGATACTATAAATTGTTCCATAGTGAATTATTGATAGCAAATATAGATTTAAAAAGTGAAAACTCAAAAGTGAAAAGTGAAAAGTTATTAAAAATTTGTTATACATAAACATTACAACACAGATTGAAGAAATTTATAAAATTTATATGATTTCTTCAATCTGTGTTTCTAAATAATATTCAGAAAATCAATTTAATTAATAAAAAAACACCTAATTTAAATTAACTTTGCCATGCAGACCGCCTTATCGCTCCGATTTATCGGGGAGGAAAGTCCGGACACCACAGAGAAGCATAGCGGGTAACACCCGTCTGCCGATACTTATCGGTAAGGACAAGTGCAACAGAAAGTATGTACAGGTTAAGCTGTAGTGAAAACAGGTAAACTCTATGCGGTGAAATTTCAAGTATATCAGCATGTAAGGGCTTCTCGTCCGTTGTTGAAGGGTAGAAAGATAGATTCCGCGAGTAATTTCGGAACTAGATAAATGATAAGGGTTCCGATGTATCGGAATACAGAATCCGGCTTACAGGTCTGCTTTTTTTTAATATTTTTTTGTAATTAATTTTAATTACTTAATAACTTTTATCGAATTAACTTTAAGTTAATATTAGATTGTTAATTTTGCTTAAAAATTTTAACAATTATAAAAAAATGGCATTAAAAGATATTTTAAATTTTTTCTCTCCTAAGGACAAAACTTTCTTTCCGTTATTTGATCAAGCTACTAATAAATTAACAAAACTTTCTGAGTTTTTACATGAAGCAACTAATGCTACTAAAGAAGATAGAGAAGTTTATTTTAATAAAATTGATGAATTAGAAGAACATATCGAACAGATATCTCATACCATGAATTTAGAGCTAAGTAGAAACTTTATTACTCCTTTTGATAGAGAAGATATTCACGCTTTAATGACAACAATTGAAGATGTTTCAAGTAATTTACAAGAAGCATCAAACAGAATCAGAATGTATCATGTTGAAAAAATCAGCAAATCTATTAGAAAAATTACAGAAATTAATTTAGAAGCTTGTCAACTTATTACAGAATCTGTAAAGGAATTAAAAGAAATGAAAGATTTTAAAAATGTATTTGAATGCGTGAAGAAAATCAATAAATTAGATAGAAAATCAGATTCTGTTTTTGAAAAAGCCATTTCAGACATTTTTGAAAACGAACCAGAAGTTAAAAATATTATTAAATATAAAGAGGTATTAGCGTCTTTAGATAAAGCTACAGATAAATGTAAATCTGTGGCTAGAGTTTTAGAAGCCGTTGCAGTTAAACATTCTTAATAAAGTACTATGTTTACACTTTTAATAGTAATTATTATAATTGCTTTGTTATTTGATTTGGTAAACGGATTTCACGATGCGGCCAATTCAATTGCAACAGTTGTTTCTACAAAAGTATTAACACCAACTCAAGCTGTGGTTTGGGCCGCTTTTTTTAATTTAGTTGCGTACTGGGTGTTTGATATGAGTGTAGGAAATACGGTAGCTAAAACAGTTGATAATTCTGCAATTACACTTTGGGTTATTTTAGCTGGACTTATAGCCGCAACGCTCTGGAATTTATTAACTTGGAAATTAGGTATTCCGTCTTCTTCCTCCCATACACTTATTGGTGGATTTGGAGGAGCTGCAGTGGCTCACGCTGGTTTTGATGTTTTAAATTCTACAGAAATTTTAAAAACAATTGCATTTATATTTTTAGCTCCAGTAATTGGGGGTCTAATTTCCTATTTAATTGCAATGGTTACCATTCAAAGAAAATTTGTTATAAAAATTACTATTTCAATTTTAGTTTCAGTCCTTACAGTTTATGTAACTTACAGTTTAAAAGATGCTTTAGATATTAAACCAATTATGATTTGGATAATTGGAGTACTTTTAGGACTTTTTTTAGTGGTTTATTGTTGGTATGAAATCGTTCATGGTAAAAACCCATCGCATACCAAAGAAGGAAATATGTATAAAAAATTACAATTACTTTCTTCAGCCGCTTTTTCTTTGGGTCATGGTGGTGCCGATTCTCAAAAAGTAATGGGTATTATTTGTGCGGCTTGTATTGTATATGCAAATTCTTACAGAAGTGGTGCAGATTCTGATATGCCAAATTTCATTAAAGAATATAACTTATTACATACTACCGAAATTTTACAAATAAAATACAGTAATGAAGAAGGAAATTTGAAAAAATTTAAACCTTCTGTTGGTGTTTTTAATAGCGATACAATTTACTTGGACGGAAAGAAAATAGTAGATGTTTCCTCAAACGAAACTATTTATTCTGATGAAAAGCTAACCACTAAAGTTTCAAAAACGAATCCATTTTTAATGGCATTGGAAAACGAAAAAGTAAACGTTAACAACTTTGAAAAAGTTTCTAAAAAACTAGCAAATCTTGAAGTGTATTCGGATAAAAAAGAAGTTAAAGATGTCGTAACTAATGAAGTGATTTTTAGTGATAATAAGTTAAATCCAAAATATAGATACGCAAAAATTTTCTCAAAATATATTGATGAAAACGGAAATCTTTTGGAAGGACACAAATTAGAAACTAAAGTAACTAAAGAAACTATGCCAACTTGGATTGCTTTTGGATGTTATTTAATGATTGGAACAGGTACTTTAATGGGGGGGTGGAAAATCGTTAAAACTATGGGAACCAAAATCACTAAGGTAACTCCATTAGAAGGTGTTTGTTCTGAAACCGCAGGTGCTTTAACTTTATTTACTGTTTCTCAAATGGGAGTACCCGTTTCTACAACACATACCATTACAGGTTCTATTATTGGAGTAGGTGCTACCAAACGTTTAAGTGCGGTAAGATGGGGTGTAACCATTAGCTTATTATGGGCTTGGATATTAACCATTCCAGTATCTGCAATTATTGGAGCATTATTATATTATATAACAACATTCTTTTCGTAAAAAAAATACGCTATGTAAGAAACCGATTTTCATTGAAAATCGGTTTTTTTGTATAATCATTTGTTAAAATTAACAAAAAAATTTTAGCATTGAAGTAACATAAATGTATATTTAGAGTCAAATAAAAAAACTAACTCAAAAAATAGTATTATGTTAAAAAAATCAATACAAATTTTATTTTGCTTTTTACTTTTAAGCACTTTTGACAGTGTAGCTCAAAAAAAAGACCAGAAAAGCAAAAATACTCCTACTGCACCACCCGCTGCTGATGCTAAAAAACCAGAAGCCAAAAAGGAACCAAAACCTTACAAAAAAGTAATTGATTCTACAGCCGTTACGCAAAAAGGACTAATTGATGTTCATAAAGTAGCAGATAAATATTTATTTGAAATTTCTGAATCGTTAATTGGAAAAGAAATAATGACTATAACCCGATATTCTAAAACACCAGCTGGTGGCGGAATTTTTGGTGGTGAAGAAATTAATAGACAAGTAGTTCGTTTTGAAAAAGGAATGAACAATACTATTTTATTACGTTCTATTACCTATGTAATTATGACTCCAGATGAGGATAAACCCATTACAAAGTCGGTAAAAAATTCTAGTGCCGATCCAATTATTGGAATTTATGACATTTTAGCATATAAAAAAGACGAAACAGGTAAAAACAATGTTGCTAGTGTTATTGATATGACTGCAGCTTTCGATTCGGATTTACAAACGTTTTCTTTGAATTCAATTAACAAGCAAATGTTAAGCATTCAGGCGTTTCAAAAAGACAAATCGTTTATTCAATTTGTAAAAAGTTTTCCAATCAATACGGAAATTAGAACTACAAAAACATTTTCTACAGTAGCGCCTCAAATTTCAAGAACGCCTACGCCCAAAATAGGTGTCGATTTTCCAGCAGCTCTAGACGCGGGTGTAGTTACTATGGAATTAAATACATCGTTTATTTTATTACCAGAAAACCCAATGCGAAAAAGAACCTTCGATAAAAGAGTAGGTTATTTTGCTAACGGATACGATGTTTTTGAAGAAGACTCTCAAAAAGCAGATACAGATGTTTTTGCCGTTAGATGGCGCTTAGAACCAAAAAATGAAGAAGATGCTCAAAAACAAAAAAATGGCGAATTAATTGAACCAAAAAAACCAATTGTTTACTATTTAGATCCCGCAACACCAGATAAATGGAAACCATTCATTAAACAAGGTATTGACGATTGGCAAGTAGCATTTGAATTTGCAGGTTGGAAAAATGCCATTCGTGGTGAATATTGGCCAGAAAACGATCCAACGATGAGTTTAGAGGATGCACGTTTTTCGGTATTAAGATATTTTGCTGCCGAAATTCAAAATGCTTATGGACCTAATGTTCACGACCCAAGAACAGGTGAAATTATGGAAAGTCATATTGGTTGGTACCATAACATTATGAGTTTATTGCGTGATTGGTATTTAATTCAAACAGCTGCGGTAGATCCAAATGCAAGACATAAAAAATTAGATGACAAATTAATGGGCGAATTAATTCGTTTTGTGGCGGCTCACGAAGTAGGACATACACTTGGATTACGTCATAATATGGGAGCAAGTAATGCTACTCCAGTAGAAATGTTAAGAAATCCTGAATTTCAAAAGAAAAACGGACATACGTCATCAATTATGGATTATGCACGTTTCAATTATGTAGCACAACCTGAAGATAATGTAAAAGATTTATTTCCAAGAATTGGAGATTATGACAAATGGGCAATCAAATGGGGCTATTCATATTTTAAAGATGCTGCCGATGAAAAAGTGGAAAAAGCATTATTAAATGAAATGACCAAAGATGCTTATAAAAACAGAAGACTTTGGTTTGGTACGGAAACCAATCCTTACGATCCACGTTATCAAACAGAAGATTTAGGAGATAATTCTATGAAAGCATCTGCTTATGGAATTAAAAATTTGAAAAGAATTTTACCTAATCTTACGGAATGGAGCAAAGAAAACGGAGAAGATTATTCAGAATTAGAAGGATTATATAATTCGTTAGTTGGACAATTTAGAAGATACATGGGGCATGTAACTAAAAACGTAGGTGGCGTTTATGAAAATCCTAAAACCTATGACATGGCCGGAAATGCCTACGAAGTTACGCCGTCAGCTATTCAAAATGAAGCAGTGGCATTCTTAAATGAGCAATTGTTTAAAACGCCAACTTGGTTATTAAATCAAGATATTATTTCTAAAATAAAAGGAGATGTTGGAGTAGATGCCATTAAGAGTATGCAAGATGCAACTTTGTCAAGTTTATTATCTAACGATAGATTGGTTCGATTAATTGAAACATCTTCATTAAATAAAGCCAATTATTCCGTTGATGAATTAATTTCAGATTTAAGAAGAGGTATTTTCTCAGAATTAAAAGCGAATGTTGCTATTGATATCTACAGAAGAAATCTTCAAAAAGTATTTGTAAGTAGAGTTATTGACGTTGCGTTAGCTGATAAAACGGCTATTGGAAATTTTGATGGAAAAAGAATTAGTGTTTTAGATACTGATATTCCTTCTATTGCTAAAGGACAATTGGTGGAATTAAAAGCACAATTAAAAACTGCAAGTGCCCTTTCTACAGATCGTTTAACTAAATTTCACCTTAATGATTTGGTTGCGCGTATAGAAAATGCAATGAAACCAAAGCAATAATATTTATATCTATTAAATTTTAAATTCGACCTGTTAAGTTTTTCAACTCGACAGGTCGAATTTTTTTATCTAATTTGTTAGTCTTCTTTTTGTCCCATCATCATTAAATAGGCCTTTAAAAACCCATCAATTTCACCGTTTAAGACGGCTTCAGAATCGGAAGTTTCAAATCCAGATCGCACATCTTTAATTAGTTTATACGGATGTAAAACGTAATTTCTAATTTGCGAACCCCATTCAATTTTCATCTTACCGGCTTCAATATCATCACGTTGTGCCAATTGTTTTTTCAATTCAATTTCATACAATTGTGATTTTAACATTTGTAACGCACGCGACCTATTGTCGTGTTGCGAACGCGTTTCCGAACATTGAATCTGAATACCTGAAGGTTTGTGATATAATTGAACTTTGGTCTCTAC
Organism: Flavobacterium sp.; assembly: GCF_040402895.1. Taxonomy (GTDB): domain Bacteria; phylum Bacteroidota; class Bacteroidia; order Flavobacteriales; family Flavobacteriaceae; genus Flavobacterium. The sequence goes on along the minus strand of NZ_JBBALR010000002.1, from coordinate 135,049 downwards.
TTTATTTACATTTTGTCCTCCAGCACCACTAGAACGGGCTGTTGTAATTTCAATATCTGCGGGATTAATTTCTATTTCAATGGTATCATCCACCAAAGGATACACATACACCGAAGCAAATGAAGTATGTCGCTTGGCATTACTGTCAAAAGGTGAAATTCGTACCAAACGATGCACACCGTTTTCTCCTTTTAAGTATCCAAAAGCAAAATCACCTTCAATTTCTAATGTTACGGTTTTTATACCGGCAGCATCGCCTTCTTGATAATTCAGTTCTTTAACTTTATAGCCTTGCTTTTCGGCCCACATCAAATACATTCGCATCATCATACTTGCCCAATCGCAACTTTCTGTTCCACCAGCACCTGCGGTAATTTGAAGTACAGCACTTAAATTATCACCTTCTTCCGAAAGCATATTTCTAAATTCTAAATCCTCAATATGGTTGATGGTTTTTTCAAAAATGGCATCTAATTCTGTTTCAGAAACGGCGTCTTCTTTATAAAAATCATACGTCAGTTGCAATTCTTCAGCTAAATCTTCACAATGTGTGTAGTCGTCTACCCATTTCTTTTTCGAACGTAAATTTCTTACTACAATTTCTGCTTGTTTGGCATGGTTCCAAAAGTCGGGAGCAAAGGTTTTTTCTTCTTCGTTAGATATTTCTACAAGCTTGGCATCAACGTCAAAGATACCTCCTTAACGCACCAAGGCGATTAATAATGTCTTTAATTTGTTCGGTATTTACCATTTTATTTGTAGTTTTACAGAACAAAAATAGACTATTTATACGATTTATGGAAATTAATTTATTCAGCGATACGGTTACCAAGCCCACTCAAGAAATGTTGCAATTTATGTTTAACGCGAAAGTGGGTGATGATGTTTTTAAACAAGATCCGACAGTTAATGAATTGGAAGCATCCTTAGCTGATTTATTTGGCAAAGAAGCCGCTTTGTTTTTTCCTTCTGGAACGATGGCAAATCAAACCGCTATTAAATTACACACCAATCCGGGTGACGAATTAATTTGCGATAAATGGGGACACGTTTTTTTATACGAAGCGGGTGGAGTAGCTTTTAATAGTGGCGTTTCATGTAATTTAATTGATGGAAACCGAGGTATGATTACAGCGGAGCAAGTAGAAAAAGCAATAAACGATCCTGAGTTTTATCACGCACCAATGACTAAGGTAGTATGTGTTGAAAACACTACAAACAAAGGCGGCGGCGCTTGTTACGATATAGAAGAATTAAAGAAAATAAAAGAAGTTTGCACCAAACATAATCTAAAATTTCATTTAGACGGCGCCCGACTTTGGAATGCTTTAGTAGCTAAAAAACAACATCCAAAACTGTATGGCGAATTGTTTGATACCATTTCTGTATGCTTGTCAAAAAGTTTAGGTGCACCAGTTGGATCGGTTTTGTTAGGTACAAAAGAAGATATGAAACGAGCGCTTCGAATTCGAAAAATATTTGGTGGCGGTATGCGTCAAGCGGGTTATTTAGCTGCAGCTGGAATGTATGCGTTACAAAATAATATCTCACGCTTAGAAGAAGATCATAAAAAAGCAAAAGAATTAGGTAGTATCTTAGAAACGCTGCCATTTATTTATAAAGTGGAACCAATTGAAACCAATATTGTAATTTTTAAACTAAAAAGTGATGTCAATGAAATGCAATTTATTGATAAACTAAAAGAAAAAAACATCAATATAAGCAATATGGGGCAAGGCAAATTACGAATGGTTACTCACTTGGATTACAAACAAGTAATGCACGATTATGTAAGGGAAGTTTTGAGTAAAATTAGTTTTTGATAGGTAATCAGATTTTACAGATTTTGTCGATTTTACAAATTAATATTAATAAATCTGTTCAATCAGTTAAATCTGTGTTGCCATAATTTTAAATCTCAATTTCCAAAGCAAAACAATTTTTTCCTTCTTTAGTAATTAAGAATGAATTTCCTGTGTGATGAATTTCAATCACATCATTATAATTTAATTCTTGTAAGTAATTTAAGTTTAATGCTTTAATTGAATTACTTAAAACCATTTCTACATTAGCAACATCCAAACACCATTCTAAATATTTAACATTATTGGCGTGATTTACAATATCAATATCAGATAAAATAATTTTTCTTTCGTTTTTATAGGTAAATACTTCTGGAATAGTTATTTTCTCAATGGGTTGTGAAATACTGTCTGTTTCAAATTTTTCAAAATGCGTATGTGGTAATGCTAAATTATCTGGTCGTCTGGTAGTTGTATTTATTACCACCCAAAAAGTTTCGCAACCTATAAGTTTTTCTTCGTTTAAATACATTTCTAAACAACGAATGGAGCGCGAATTTTCTAAGGTTTTAATCCAGGTTTTTATGGTGATAACATCTTTCCATTTTGGTAATTTTGATATTTCAATTCGCATTCTACTTAACACCCAAGCTTGCTGATGTTGTTGCATGTCTAAATAGCTAATGCCGCCTAAGTCAGCATGAATGCCTGCAACTATTTGAAATAAATTACAAATTTCGGTATGTTTTAAAAACCCATTAGGATAGCAATGTTGAAAACCAATTTCAAAATTTTGTTTGTATATAGAGGTAAAGTCTTTAAAAATTGGCATTTTATTGATGATTAACATTTAGAATTTTTGAATAGATACCTTGAATAATTTCATTTTTATCGGTTCCATAATCATACCAAACCGCATTTTCAGTACGCTTAAACCAAGTCATTTGTCGTTTAGCAAATCGGCGTGTATTTTGTTTGATTTGTTCTTTGGCAAATTCTAATGTACATTTTCCTTCAAAATAATCGAATAATTCTCTATAACCAACGGTTTGTAAAGCATTTCGTTCTTTATGCGGAAGTAATTGTTTTACTTCATCAACCAAACCTGCTTCAAACATTAGTTCGACACGTTGGTTAATTCGGTCGTACATAATTTCTCTATCCGATTCTAAACCAATGATAATAGGAGTGAAATTGCGTTTGCTATTTCTTTTTCCAATAAAATAGGAATAGGGTAGGCCACTTCCAATACAAACCTCTACAAAACGTTTCATTCGTTGCGGATTTTGTAAAGTTTGCGGATTTTCTTTTTCCAGTTTTTTATAATAATCCGGGTCTAATTCTTGTAATTTATGCTGTAAAAATTCGATACCTAATGCATCAAATTTAGAATTGATTTCAGTACGAATATCCTCATCAATATCTGGAAATTCATCGAAACCTTTTAAAACGGCATCTACATACAAACCAGAACCGCCCACCATAATTTGGATGTTGTTTCTAGCAAAAAGTTCGTCTAATTTTTCAAGCGCTTCTGTTTCAAAATCACCAACGGAATACTTTTCAAAAATCGATTTATTTTGAATAAAATGATGTGTTGCAGAAGCCAATTCAACTTCCAAAGGAACAGCGGTTCCAATATACATTTCTTTAAAAAACTGTCTACTATCGCACGAAATAATTTCGCACCCAAAATGTTGAGCCAAAGCAATACTTAAGGCAGTTTTTCCTATGGCTGTGGGTCCGATAATAGTAATGAGATAGTTCAATTTTTAAAATTTATTTTTAACTAAACATATCCATTCCTGGAATACTTGGCATTCCTGATTGCGCTACGGCAGCCATTTCTGCTTCGTTTACGTTAGTAGCTTTTGTAATGGCTTTATTTAAAACGGTAACTAAATAATCTTCTAACATTTCTTTGTCTTGCAATAATTCATCCGAAATTTTAAAGTTTTTAATTTCTCTGTTAGCTGTTAAAGTCACTTGTAATAAACCGTCATTACTTTGTTCGTCTACTAAAACGCTGTTTAATCTGGTTTTAGTTTCTTCCATTTTTTGTTGGGTTTCTTTTAATTTACCCATCATTCCCATTAAGTCCATTTTATTTTGTTTTAATTTTTTTAATTCTTTTTTTATTACAATTCTTTTATAAATGTACAGCGTTTTTTATGATATTCTGGATCAAAATTTTTCCATAGATTGTGTACGGCGTGATTGTCTTCTAATTCTGGTGTTCGAATGCAATTTACTACTCCAATTTTCTTAAAACTGATGTGGTTTTCATTAAATAAAATTGCCGTAACGCCTTTACTTTGGTACTCAGGCAAAACGCCAATTAAATAAAATACAGCAGTTTTACATTTGTTTTTTGCTTTTAATAAATGTAAGAATCCTGTTGGAAATAATTTGCCTTTTGCTTTTTGTAGTGCTTCAGCAAAATCGGGCATTACAATACTAAATGCTACCATTTTGCCTTCTTTATCCATTACAAACTTAATAAATTCTGGATTGATAAACGAAATGTATTTCTTTTTAAAATATTCAATTTGTATGCCGTTAATAGGCACAAAGGATTGCAAAGTGGCATAACTTCCGTTGAATAACGTAAACATTTTGTCCACATATGGCATGATGTCTTTGGTTTTTGTAAAATTCAAATGGGTTAAATCGTATCTTTTTTCAATCATATCAGCTACGCGTTGAAAATTTGTAGCATCAATATTTGAAAAAGGAAACTTACTTTCTAAATATACTTTTTCTTTAACAAAGCCCAATTGCTCAAAATGTGTCGCGTAATAAGGAAAATTATACCAAGTTATCATTAAGCCTTTTTCCTCAAAACCTTCAATTAAACAGCCTACTTTATCCAAATTTGAGAATCCCATAGGACCTTCAATATTTTCTAAATTATGTTCCTTTCCAAAAGCAATTACTTTGTCTAACAGTGCTTTTGTTACTTCAACATCGTCAATTACATCAAACCAACCAAATCGCACTTTCTTTTTGCCTAAAATATTCACTTCATCCCAATTGATAATGGCCACCACACGACCTACAATTTTATTGTTTTTGTAAGCTAAATAAAAATGTGTATCTGCCGTTTGAAAGACAGGATTTTTGGTTTTATCAAAGCTATCTAATTCTTCTTGAATAATTGGCGGTACCCAATATTTGTTATCTTTATACAACTCGAAAGGAAATTTAATAAATTCCTTCAATTCTTTTTTCGAGAAAATTTCTTTTATTTCTATCATTATTCCACCCCGTCTTTTCTTTTGTTTTTCGCTGCTTTTTTGTCCATTTTCTTATCCATTTTACTTCTTGTGCCGGGTTTGTCCATTTTTACTTCTTTGTAATTTTTAGTAAAACGCCAAGTGAAACCAACACCACCATAAAATATTCCTGGCGTGTTTTTTATACTGGTACCAATGGATGCATCAAATTGCATATCTTTTTTATGCAAATAAGCAGCCCCTAATCTGAAAATGCCATCACTATAATATTTGCCATTATACGCTTGATTTTCAAGAAATACGGACAAATTTTGATTGATTCCGTGTGTTACTGTTAAAATATAATCGATACTAGCAAAATCTGTACCTATTTTGTTGTAAATTAAGTTGGTTACCAAAACCGTTCTGTCTCCAAAATGATTTTGAGCAATTGCCATTACTTTCGGACTAAATTTTGCTTCCACTACAGAAGTATTTGTAAACAAATTAGTTTCAGTAAAGTTGAAATTGGCACCAGCATAAGCAGAAAACGCAGGAATAAATTGTTTCCATTTGAATCGATGATTGGCTTTCCAACTGTAAACATTTGGTTTTTCAGGACCATTTTTAAAAGGATCATAAATTAAATATTTTGCACCAAAAGTCGTTTGTCGTAAGGCACTTCTGCTTGAAGTAACATCAAATTGTTGATACGAATCTTTTTGGTATTGGATTTCGGCAATAATTTCTAACTCTTCTTTCCAAAAACCATAACGTACAGCTAAATCGGCAAAATATCCTTTTGCGTTATAGTTAAGCTTATCGTGATTTTCAGTAATGTAATTTACACCTGTTTCTGTTTGTATGACACTTTTACCAACAGAAAACGCCATCATAGATTTTCCAGGACGGTTTGAATTTACTTCATCTGTATATTGTGCATTAGCAATTGACGCTAGCAATATGGTTGCTATACAAACAACTTTTGTGGGAAATTTCATAAAGATTTATTTAAAATTCAAATGTAAATATTTTATCATAATTTTAAGTATTAGATTTGATATATTCCTTATTTTTGACAAAAAAAATATAATTATGGATACAGCAAGTGTGCCGGGATTTATTAGAACCATATTCTACATCATTTTGTTTTATTATTTATTTAAGTTCGCCATGCGATTGTTAGCACCGTATTTGATGCAAAAAGTCGCGAAAAAAGCAGAAGAACATATTAAAAAGCAGTTTGAACAACAGCAACAAAACTATCAATCCACATCGGAAAACAAACAAGAAGTTCCCAAAAAAGAAAAAAAAGTAGTTGGTGATTATATCGATTATGAAGAAGTTGAATAATTTTCTCCGTTAACGCGGAGATTTTTTTATTTTTGTAGGATATTAATTTTAAGAAGTAACATGAAAAAATTAGAAAAATTTGCTCCCCATCTATATGCCATTTTTGGTTTTATTGTAATTGCTATTATTTATTTTTATCCTGTATTGTCTGGGAAACAAATAATGCAATCAGATATTGCACAATATACCGGAATGGCAAAAGAACAAAACGACTTTAGAAATGAATTTCATGAAGAGCCGTATTGGACAAATAGTGCGTTTGGTGGTATGCCAACGTATCAATTAGGTGCAAAATATCCTCATAATTATATTAAAAGTTTAGACAGTGCCTTACGATTTTTACCTCGTCCTGCCGATTATTTATTTTTATATTTCTTAGGTTTTTATTTGTTATTAATGAGTTTAAAAATCAAACCGTTACAGGCCTTTTTTGGTGCTTTAGCTTTTGGTTTTTCTACCTATTTGATTATTATTTTAGGAGTAGGACATAATGCAAAAGCGCACGCAATTGCTTATATTCCTATGGTTTTAGCCGGAATTATTTTTGTTTTTAGAAAGCGATATGTACTCGGTGGAATAGTAACCATGCTTGCTGCTGGATTAGAAATTCAGGCCAATCACTTCCAGATGACGTATTATTTCTTATTCTTATTTGCTTTCGTAATTGGATTTTATATTTACGAAATTGTTAAAGAAAAAGATTTCAAACATCTATACAAATCATTCGCGATATTAGGTTTAGGCGCTATTTTGGCAATTGGCGCAAATGCAACAAATTTATTAGCCACAGCCGAATATGCTAAGTATTCAACTAGAAGTGATAGCAATTTAACTTTTGATGAAAACGGTAAAAAGAAAACCGATACCAATGCCATGAGTTACGACTATATTACGCAATATAGTTATGGAGTTGCCGAAAGTTTAAATTTAATTGCACCAAAATTATTTGGTGGATCAAACGCAGAAGACTTAGGAGCTACTTCTTCAATGTATCAATTTATAGTAGGACAAAATGTTCCAGAAACGGAAGCCAGAGATTTGGTAAAACATATGCCAACGTATTGGGGTGATCAACCAATTGTTGCTGCACCAGCATATATTGGAATTGTGGTATTTTTCTTAGCTATTTTGGCTATGTTTTTAGAAAAACGGAAAATTAAATATGCTTTAGCAGGCGCAGTTTTACTATCTTTATTGCTTTCATACGGTAAAAATCTTTCTGTAGTTACAGACTTCTTTATTAATTATATGCCTATGTATAATAAATTTAGAGCCGTTTCGTCCATTCAAGTAATATTAGAATTATGTATGCCTGTGTTAGCCATTTTAGGTTTGTCGGCATTTTTAAATGCTGATGAAGCTGAGCGAAAAAAACCTTTATTATATTCAGTAGGAATTGTTGGTGGTATTTTAATCGTATTGTTTTTAGGAAATGGTATGTTTGATTTTACTTGTGAAAATGATAAAATGTATGCCCAACAATACGGTCCTGAATTTATGAAAGTCTTAAAAGAAGACAGAGCAAACATGTATATGTCTACCATTTATCGTTCGTTAGGATTTTTAGCTGTAGCATTTGGAATATTATTTTTCTATACGAAAAAAACGTTTTCACACTCAACTACAGTTATATTGATTGGATTCGTAATGGTGTTAGATTTATTTGTAGTTGCGAAAAACTACGTTAAAGCCGATGATTTTGTTTCGAAAAGTCAAATAGAACGACCTTTTGGCGAACCTACTGAAGCGGATGCCATTATATTAGAAGACACCACTCATTTTAGAGTTTTTGATGTGGATGGAAATATGAATAGTGCAAGAGCATCTTTTTATCACCAATCTATTGGAGGATATCACGCGGCAAAACCAAAGAAAATGCAAGAACTATTCGATTATCAAATTGCTAAAAACAATTTTGAAGTATTGAATATGTTAAATGCGAAATATATTTTAAAAACCAATGAAGAAGGCAATCCACAAGCTATAGAAAATTCTAATGCGAATGGAAGTGCTTGGTTTGTGTCAAAAGTGAAAGTGGTTAATTCTGCAGATGAAGAAATGAAAACTTTGGATAAATTGAAAACGAAAGAAGAAGCTACTTTTATGAAACCAGCTTTAACTAAAGGTGTTTTTAATTTTGAAACGGGTAAAGATTCGACTTCAACTATTGCATTGACGTCTTACAAACCAAATCATTTAAAATACGTTTCAAACAATGCTAAAAATGGTTTCGGTGTATTTTCTGAAATGTATTACGAAAAAGGCTGGAAAGCTACTTTAGACGGAAAAGATGCTGAAATTTTAAATGTAAATTATGTATTACGTGGTTTAGAAATTCCAGCAGGAAAACATACTATCGAGTTTAAATTTGAACCAGAAGTAGTAAAAACAGGAAGTACAATTGCTTTGATATCCACTCTTTTAATGCTTATCGCTATAGGTTTAGGGTTATTTTATTGGAAAAAACAGAATCATAAATTGGCTGAAATAAAATAAGTAACTTTGAGTACAACTAAAGTTTTAATCATCACCTATTATTGGCCTCCAGCAGGTGGGCCTGGCGTACAACGTTGGTTAAAGTTTGTAAAGTATTTACCTGATTTTGATGTAGAACCTATCGTATATATTCCAGAAAATCCTAGTTATCCGTTACTTGATGAAAAATTACTTTCGGACGTTTCTGACAAAACAGTTATTCTTAAAAACAAAATATTTGAACCATACGCTTTGGCTTCTTTTTTATCGAAAAACAAGACAAAGAAATTAGGGGCTGGCATCATTACTCAAAAGAAAAAGCAATCGTTTATAGAAAAAGCAATGCTTTGGATTCGTGGAAATGTTTTTATACCAGATGCTCGCGTTTTTTGGGTGAAACCTTCCGTGAAATATCTTAAAAAATACATACAAGAAAACAATATTGAAACCATAATAACTTCGGGTCCGCCACATAGTTTGCATTTAATTGGCTTAGATTTAAAAAAGCAACTAAACATAAATTGGATTGCTGATTTTCGGGATCCGTGGACGACTATTGGTTATCATAAAGAACTTAAATTGTCAAAGTGGGCGCGTGCCAAGCACAAAGCATTAGAAAAAGAAGTTTTAACAACTTGTGATACTATTTTAGTAACTTCACCCACTACAAAAGTAGAATTTGAATGTCTTACAAATCAACCTATTGAAGTCATTACAAATGGATATGATGTAGAGAAAATTGAAAAAAAATCTTTAGATGAAGCGTTTACTTTAGCACATATTGGTTCGTTTTTATCGGAAAGAAATCCGCAAATTTTATGGGAATCTTTATCGGAATTAATCAACGAAAATGAAGAATTTGCAAATTATTTTGAATTAAAATTAATTGGAGCGGTTAGTAAAGAAGTTATACAATCAATTTCTGATTATAAATTGGATAGTTTCGTACAAAATTTAGGTTATGTTTCGCACGAAGAAGCTATAATGCATCAAAGAAGTTCACAAGTTTTATTGTTAATTGAAATTGATTCTGAAGCTACTAAATGTATCATTCCAGGAAAACTTTTTGAATATATGGTTTCAGAAAGACCTATTTTAGCCATCGGACCTAAAAACTCTGATTTTGAGAATATCATAAACCAGACAAATACGGGCGTTTTTTATCAATATAACGAGAAATACGAGCTAAAAAGTCAAATTTTAAGCTATTTTAATCAATATTTGGATAAAAACTTAAAAGTAAATGCAGTCGGTTTACAGCAATATAGCAGAAAAAGTTTGACTGAAAAGTTGGCTAAAACAATATCAAAATTCAATGGTAAAACAAAAGGTTAACAACAAAGATTGCAGAAATAATTAAAATCTAAAATATCTAAATAATCTAACCTTCTAAAAATCTAGCAATCTAATAATCTAAATATGGGTATCGTTATTAAACAATCTATTAAAAACACCATCATTACTTTTATTGGTTTTGCTATTGGTGCGATTAATGTTTTGTATATGTATCCTGTTTTTTTAGGTAAAGAGTATTTAGGATTAACCAATTATGTTTTATCAGCCGCTAATATTTTATATCCAATTTTGTCATTTGGAATTCAGAATACCTTAATTAAATTTTTCAATGAAAATAGTAAAACAGAAGCAGAATTAAGCAGTTATTTTAGTTATATGCTTTTGTTGCCATTACTCATAGTTATTCCGTTTTTTGCTTTGTTTTATCTTTATTATGAAAATATTGCATTATATGAATCCTCTAAGAATAGCATTGTTTATGTTTTTGTGTGGGAAATTCCAATAATTGCCTTGTTTATAGGTTATTTTGAAATTTTTTATGCTTGGTTGCGTGCGCACATGAAATCGGTTTTCGGCTCTTTTGTAAAAGAAGTTTTTGTTAGAATATTAATTACTCTTTCGCTTTTTGCTGTTTATTTTAAATGGATCACGTTATCAGAATTTATTCATTCTTTGGTTTTGGTTTATGGGATTAGTTTATTGGTTATCATTTATTATGCCAATAAAGTAAAGCCCATTCAACTGAATAAAAAATTTCCAAAAAAAACGAAGTCTATTTTTGTGTTTACCGTTTTCATTATTTTATCGGCAAGTGTAGCCAATATGCTTTTAGATATTGATAAATATATGATAAATCAGTTTTTAAAAATCGAAAATATCGCCTTTTATTCTTTGGCTGTTTATTTGGCAATGGTAATTTCAGTTCCCCAACGTGCAATGCATCAAATTACCTATCCAATAACAGCAAAATTAATTAGTGAAAACAAATGGCAGGAATTAAATGAGTTGTATAAAAAATCTTCCGTTACACTTCAAGTTATTGGTGGGTTGATTTACATCGGAATTTTAGTAAATATCAAGCAATTGTATGAAATTTTGCCTGATGAAGGCTATGATCAAGGATTGTTTGTGGTTTTTACTATTGGTTTATCGAAATATTTTGATGTTATTTTAGGTAATAATAACTCTATCATTTTTAATTCAAAATATTACAAAACGGTGTTACTCTTAGGGGTATTATTGGTTTTTGTAATCGTAGGATTAAATTTAATTTTTATACCAAAATACGGAATAAATGGAGCGGCTTTGGCAACATTGATCGCTATTGGAATGTACAGTTTAGCCAAGCTATTATTCGTGGTTTTTAAAATGAAATTATTTCCGTTTACTAAAAACACAATAGTTTCATTTGTTATTACTGTAGTGTTGTTTTTTGCATTTTATTTTTGGGAATTTCCATTTCATCCGATAATTAATATTGGCTTAAAATCGATACTTATTTCAATTTTATATATGACATTACATTTCTATTTCAAAGTATCAAGTGATATTAATTTTGTAATTAGAAATGGTATTGGAAAGTTTTTTAAAATAAAATAAAAAATCCCGCTTCGAATTATGAAACCGGATTTCTATACATTTTTAAATTAATTTCTTTTTCGTTCTTCGGTATCTTTTTTTATTTCATCGATGTCTTCTTTCTTCATTTTTTCTTTACTTCCATCTTTTTTGTAGTAGTAAAAATCTCCATCGTTTCCAGCATCATCATTATGATAGCTTCCTCCGTTATAACCAGCTGGACAAGGATTGTATTGGTAACCGTAATTCATTCCATTTACAAAACCAGTTACGCCAACTAATTGTCCGTGGTAGTTATAAAATAGTCTCATGCCACCAATTCTGGTTAAAGCAAAACTATTATACGTCATATAAACACTACCAATTCTTCTAATTCTTCCATAATAATCATAATTTACAAAAACACTACCAATTCTTCTGATTCTACCATAATAGTCGAACTCAATTTTAATGCCTCTGCTACCTCTTTCAATACTATTTGAGTTTGTAGGTGTACCACCTCGTCTAGCAATATAATTGTTGTTTCCAATATTGAAATCGAAATCGCCGGTTGGAAAAACATAAAACAAAATGCCTCTTTCTAAAAACACAATTGGTTCTGCATCTCTGTAATCAATAGCATAATAATTAGTATGCCCATTTTGGTGCCCATTTCTGATACCAAGTCTTTCAGTGCTAACTTCTTGAGCATAAACTGCGTTTAACAGGATTAAAAAACTGCCAACTAAAAATGTAATTTTTCTCATGATTTCTAAATTTTAATTGTTAAACATTTTATTAAATTATTTGTTATTTAACTATTTTCAATTGTTGTGCCAAAGCATAATATTTATATGATAACGATATGATAACAACTTGTTAATGATTTCTAATGTATTGATTATAAATATTTTATTTTAAATATTTAAAAAGCAGCACTTAATTTACCATCTGTTTTTTACAACATAAATTAAACTAATTTCTAAAATTTCTAAAATCTGTGTTTCAAAAAAACAAAAAATTTGACTGAAATTGAATTTAGTTTTTGTTGTTGCCTCTGAATTTACTATTTTAGCACAAATCAGAATAAGTATGCGGAAGTCTTTCTATTTATTATTTTTTATAAGCCATTTAGTTTTTGCTCAATATCCTAAGGATTACTTTCGCTCTCCTTTAGCTATTCCAATAAATTTATCTGGGACTTTTGGTGAATTACGTTCTAATCATTTTCATTCAGGTTTAGATATTCGCACCAATAATATTGAAGGATTGCCTGTTTACGCTGCTGCAAACGGAATGGTAGTTAGAATTAAAGTATCGCCATTTGGTTATGGAAAAGCGCTATATATAGCACACCCTAATGGATATACCACGGTTTATGGGCATTTACAGAAGTTTAGCGATAAAATAGAAGCGTACGTAAAAGAACAACAATATCGTCTGAAAAGTTTTGAGGTAGAATTATATCCCAGTAATATAAAAGTAGCTCAATCAGAAATTATTGCTTTGTCTGGAAATTCTGGTGGAAGTGGCGGACCCCATTTGCATTTTGAGTTTAGGGATTCCGCATCAGAAAAAATTATCAATCCAATGGCTTTTGGAATGAATAAATTGATTAAAGATGAAACAAATCCTGTGATTTCTAGTTTAATGGTATATCCTGCAAACGATACAATATCTGTAAATAAAAGCAGAAACCCAGTTAGTTTGTCATTACAAAAACAAGTTGATGGTACTTATTTAGCTACAAAAGTAGTTGCAAGCGGCAAAATTGGTTTTGCGCTTAATTCGTATGATTTATCAACTAATAATTACAATAAAAACGGAGTTTATAAAGTAGAAAGTTATTTGAATGGTTCTCCAAATTTTAAATACGAATTCGATACGTTTGCTTTTGACGAATCCAAACATATTAATTATTTTATTGATTTTAATGCGTTTAAAAAATTAAAGCAACGCTTTCAAAAATTGTTTATAAAAGAAAATTATCCTTTATCAATTGTTAATGGGAATTCTAAAAATGGTTTGATAGATGTTAAAACCAATGTTAATTATACCTATAAAATTGTAGTGTCTGATTTTCACGGAAATACCACTATTGTAAATGTTCCAATTTCTTATGAAAAAGCAATTCAATTTTCTGAAACATCAAAACCAGTAGCAAAAGAAAATTATTTTATTAAGTACAAATCAGAATATAATTTTGAGTTTGAAAAATCCACTGTTTATTTGCCACCAAATGCTTTATATGAAAATGCTACTTTAAATATTGTTGAAAAAGACGAGATTTTAGATATTGAAAATAATTTTGAAGCTATTCAAAATGGTTTTACTGTCACGTTTGATATTTCAGATTTATCTGAAGAAGACCAAAAGAAAGCCTTTGTAGGAACTGTTTCAGGGTATAAATTAGAATACAATGCTTCGTTTAAAAAAGCAACAAAAATTTCTGCTAAAGTAAAAGCATTTGCAAAATATAAAGTAGGTATTGATAATGTAGCACCTCGAATTTATAATCCTAATTTTATTGAAGGCAGCAATATATCAAAATTAAAAACGTTAAGTGTTTCTATAAACGATGCACTTTCTGGAATAGATAGTTATAACGCTTATTTAAATGATGAATGGATTTTAATGGAATACGATTATAAAACCAAAAAATTAATTCATAATTTTGAAGATGGTAAAGTAATTCCAGGAAACAATACCATCAAAATTGTAGTTACAGATAAATTGGACAATACAGCCACTTTTTTATCTAATTTTATTTATTAAATATGAGTTTAAATTTAAAATCCATTCGAATTTTATTATTTTTTGTTTTTATTTCTTCCGTTACGTTTGCACAAAAAGCCAGAATTAAAGGGATTGTTTTAAACGAAAATCAGTTGCCAATTGAAAATGTTTCGGTTGGTTCACCTACTTCAAATACAGTAACTAATAAAAATGGTTTTTACGAATTAGAAATAGCTGCAAATGTGGAAGTTACTATTTCGTATTACAATTCGTCATATAAGAAATCTACTTATAAAGTCAATTTAAAAACCAATGAAGATTTTGAATGGAATCCGATTTTAGGAACTTTTACTGAAACTATTGAAACCGTAGTAATTTCAGGAAAAAACAGAAAAATAAATGGAGCAACAGCGCTTTCACCCGTATTATTAAGACGAATTCCAGGTGGAAACGCTGGTGTTGAAAATTTGATTAAAACACTTCCGGGTGTGTATTCTAATAATGAATTAAGTACCTCTTATGCCGTTCGTGGTGGTAATTATGATGAAAACTTAGTGTATGTAAACGAAATTGAAGTGTATCGTCCTTTTTTAGTTCGTTCCGGACAGCAAGAAGGGTTAAGTTTTACCAATACCGACATGGTACAAAATATCGATTTTTACGCGGGTGGATTTCAAGCAAAATATGGAGATAAATTGGCTTCTGTTTTGGATATTGCGTATCGAAATCCTAAAACATTTCATGCCGGTTTTGAAGCCAGTTTTTTAGGTGGAAGCATTTTTGCCGAAGGCGTTTCTAAGAATCAAAAGTGGAGTAATATTACTGGAGTTCGCTATAGAAACAACTCACTTTTAGTGAAAAGTCAGGAAACACAAACCAACTATAGACCTTCCTTTTTAGATGTGCAATCACTGTTTAATTTTAATTTAAATACCAAGTGGAATTTTAGTTTTTTGGGTAATATCGCACAAAATAATTATATGTATCAGCCGACTTCTCGTCAAACGAATTTTGGAACTATAAGCGATCCAATTGCCTTATTAATTCAGTATGAAGGACAAGAAAAAGATACCTATACTACCTTTTTTGGCGCTATAAAATCTGTTTTTGAACCAAATAAAAACAATAAATACAAACATATTTCATCGGTATATCACACTGTAGAACAAGAATATTATGATATTTTAGCACAGTATCGTTTGGGTGAAGTAGATGCAAATATTGGTTCTGAAAACTTTGGAAACGTAGTGTTTTCTCGCGGAATTGGTTCACAACTTAATCACGCAAGAAATAATTTAGATGCTTTAATTGTAACGAATGAAATAAAGGGAAATCATAAATTAAATGCTGACAATACGATAGAGTGGAGTTTTAAACATAATTTCGAAAACATTAGAGATAGAGTAGTAGAGTGGGAAGTTATTGATTCTGCTGGATTTTCATTACCAAATCCAGAATTAGAATATATAAATGACCAACCTTATAATCCCTATTTTGGACCTTTAGCGCCATACCAAAACGTTCGTGCTAAAAACAATACCACAATAAATCGATTCAATTCCTATTTAAATTGGAATTATGAAGGTACGATTGGTTCGCATACGTATTATGTAAATGCTGGCGTTCGTGGGCAAAGTTGGATGGCATCAAATAACGGAATCTCTGGAAACAATCAATTTACATTTTCACCCAGAGCACAGTTTATTTTAAAACCAAATTGGGATAAAGAAATGGTTTTTCGCATTTCGGTCGGTGTTTATAATCAGCCTCCTTTTTATAGAGAATTACGTGCCAGCGATGGTACAGTAAATCCTAATGTAAAAGATCAAAAATCCATTCATTTTGTTTTTGGACACGATTATAGTTTTCAAATGTGGAACAGACCATTTAAATTAGTAAGTGAAGCTTATTACAAAACCATGACAGATGTAAATGCTTATACAATAGATAATGTACGAATTAGATATGAAGCAAATAACAACGCCACTGCTTATGTGTATGGTATTGATGGAAGACTTAATGGCGAGTTTGTTCCTGGGGTAGAATCTTGGTTTACGTTTGGGTATTTAAAAACAGAAGAAAATCAGGGTGGAAAAGGTTTTATTGCACGTCCAACAGACCAACGTTTGAAATTTGCTATTTTATTTCAAGATTATATGCCAACTATTCCAAGTTTAAAAATGTACTTAAATTTGGTATATAATACTGGATTACCAGGAGGTTCGCCTGCTTATGCAGACCCATATTTGTATCAAACAAGATTAAACGATTACAGAAGAGCTGATACTGGATTTTCTTATGTTTTTAAAGATGCAAAATTGGGTGGACATAGAAAATGGTTAGCTAATTTTTCTGAATTTAGTGTGGGCTTTGAAATTTATAATTTGTTTAATAATCAAAACTCGATTACCAATACTTGGGTGCGAGATGTCTATACAAAAACACAATACGGTGTGCCCAACTATTTAACCACACGAACGTTTAATTTGAAATTAAGTATGAGAATTTAATGTTGGAACTACAGATTATTGTGTTTTTTTATTTCTTTAATTCAAAAAAATAAAAACAAAGAATAATTGTATTTTAAGTATATTTGAAACTCAAAACAAAAACTATGAAAAATTATATTTATATCCTTTTAGCGTCAAGTTTGATGGTTTTTTCTTGCCAAGAAGAAAAAGTCAAACCAAAAGTAAAATATACCGGTAAAGATGCCAAATCCATTTTAAAAGACACTACCAAGTTAGAAATAGCAGATTTACCTATTCAGTTTGAAGGAAGCAATGTTTTGGTTTATGCTATTGGAAATTTAACCGTTGGCGATATAAATAGAAAAGGAAGTTATGAAAGCACCTCTGCATATGAAGGAGTTTCAGGTTTTCACGTTTCCAATTCAATGGAAAATGAAATTACAGGTTATTTACAAAATTTAAAATTTCAAGAAATTGGGTCTGATTCGTTACAAGTTTTATCTGATAAATTAATGCTAATTGAGCGTGTTTCGTATCTAAAAAACAATAAAATGTTAGTGTATGTTTTGGCTGATGCCGATACCAATCAAGACGGTTTGATTGATTCTAATGATATTAAGTCGCTTTATATTAGTACAGAATTAGGAAAAAATTTCACTAAAATTTCTACAGAATTACAAGAGTTGATTGATTGGAAACATATAGAATCGTCAAATAAACTATTTTTTCGAACCATAGAAGATGCTAACAAAAACGGCGAATTCGATAAAAAAGACAAAATCCACTATTACGTAATTAATTTAAAAGACAATAAAGTATCGGAATATTTTCCTTTATAAATCTTATTCTAAACTTTGTAAGGCTACTAACCTAGCGTATGTACCGTTTTTCGCAATTAATTCGGCGTGTTTGCCTTGTTCTACAATTTCACCTTTTTGCATAACAATAATGTTGTCTGCTTTTTGAATGGTTGATAATCGGTGTGCAATTACAATAGAAGTTCGGTTTTGCATCATTTTTTCTAAAGCATCTTGTACTAATTTTTCACTTTCAGTGTCTAACGCAGAAGTCGCTTCATCTAAAATCATAATTGGAGGGTTTTTTAATACTGCTCTTGCAATAGACAAACGTTGTTTCTGTCCTCCAGATAATTTTCCACCAGCATCACCAATATTGGTATCAATTCCATTAGGAAGTGAAGCTACAAACTCATAGGCATTAGCAATTTTTAAAGCTTCAACAAGCTCTTCATCTGTGGCACTTGGTTTTCCAATTAGTAAATTATTTTTTATAGATTCGTTAAACAGTATGGAATCTTGTGTAACCAATCCGATTAAACCACGTAAAACGTGCATATCCCAATCTCTAACTTCTACACCATCCACTTCAATTGAACCTTCTTGTATGTCGTAAAAGCGAGTTAATAAATTAGCAATAGTACTTTTTCCTGAACCCGATTGACCAACTAAAGCAATTGTTTTACCTTTTTCCACTTCAAAAGAAAAGTTTTTTAAAACATTTTCGTCTTGATAAGCAAAGTTGATGTTTTTTACAGAAATTCCATTTTCAAAAGTATGTTTTACAAAAGCATTTGGTTTGTTAACTACAATATTTTCTTGTTCTAACAACTCAAAAACTCTTTCTGCAGCAGCTAAACCACTTTTCACTTGATAAGATGCTTTAGAAATAGCTTTTGCAGGTGTAAGAATTGCGTAAGCTAAACCAATATATGCAAGAAATTGGGGCCCCTTTAGAGTTCCTTCCTCCAAAACCATAATTCCACCAAACCAAAGTAAAACTGCAATGGTAACGATACCTAAAAATTCGCTAAAAGGAGAAGCAAGATTGTTTTTGTTGGCAATACTAGTTGATAATTTTAATAATCTTTCTAGCGAATCGTTAAATTTTTGTATAAAAGAGTTTTCTGCATTATAACTTTTAACGACTTTTAATCCCGTCAAAGTTTCATCTAATGTTGAAATAAAAATACCCTGTTCTTGTTGAGCTCTTGTTGATTTTGCTTTTAAATTTTTACCAATTCTTGAAATAATAAATCCTGAAATTGGGATGAATATAAAAACGAATAAAGTTAATTTTACACTTATAGCTAACATCAAAAAAATTGAAAAAACAATTGTCAAAGGCTCTCTTACAACTAATTCTAGAATTTGAAAAAAGGAATTTTGAACTTCACCTACATCACCTAACATTTTTGTCATTACATCTCCTTTTCTTTGGTCAGAATAGAAAGAAATAGGTAAATGTATAATTTTAGCATATAACTTTTCACGTAAGTCTTTCAAAACACCATTTCTAAGAATTGTAATTTGCAAAGAGGCCAAATAATTAAAAATATTTTTTAAAAGTGCTGTAACAATTACTATACCAACTACCAACAATAAAGCATATTTAGCGCCATAATCGTCATTTAATTTTGTAATGTAGAACCCTAAATATTCTTGAGCATACTTATTAATTTCTAAAATTCCTGTAAATTTGGGTTTTTCAAAAACTACTTCAGTTTGTTTGAATAATACGTTTAATATGGGAATTAATGTTACCATTAATATAGAAGAAAAAAATGCATAAAAAACATTAAAAACAACATTTAAAACAGCATTTTTTTTATACTTTAAAGCAAAAGGAATTATTTTTTTTAAATTTTGATCCATTAGTTTAATTTCATTTCAGTGATGATATTCTGAATTTTAGTATCTAAAAATCTATTGGCTTCTTCGAAATCATTAGCTTCTTCTAAAATAGCATTGACACTAAAATAGAATTTAATTTTTGGTTCCGTACCACTTGGTCTGGCGCAAATTTTTGTACCATCTTCTAAATAATAAATCAACACATTTGATTTTGGAATGTCTAAATCAAACGTTTCATTATTAATTAAATCGCGAGCGGTTGTATTTTGATAATCTTCAATACACACTACACGTTGTCCGTTGATAGTTTCCATTGGATGGTCTCGTAAATCTATCATCATTTGATTGATTTCCACTAAACCTTCTTTACCTTTTTTGGTTAAAGATATTAAATGTTCTTTGAAAAAACCGAAATCTAAGTATAAATTAATTAGTTCTTTATATAAGCTACTTCGAGAAGCTTTGGCTTGAGCGGCAATTTCGCACACCAATAAACTTGCTGCAACGGCATCTTTATCTCTTACGGCATCACCAACCATATACCCGAAACTTTCTTCGCCACCGCCAATAAACTTCTGATTTGGAAAGTCTTTAATAAATTTTGCAATCCATTTAAAACCTGTTAATCCTACTTTACATTCAATTCCATACGCACTTGCTAAATCAAGCATCATAGGAGTAGAAACTATAGTTGAACCAATAAATTCAGTTCCTGTAATTTTGTCAGCCCGTTTCCATTGTTCTAGTAAAAATGCCGTCATAACCACCATGGTTTGATTTCCGTTTAGTAACATCATTTTACCATTCGTATCTCTAACAGCCACTCCCAATCTATCCGAATCGGGATCGGTACCAATTACGATATCTGCATTTACTTGGTCAGCTAATTCTAATGCCATAGCTAACGCTTCAGGTTCTTCAGGATTTGGCGACTTAACTGTTGGAAAGTTTCCATCCGGAATTTCTTGTGCTGCCACGATATTTACATTCGTATATCCAGCTTTTGCTAAAACGGCAGGAATTGATTTTACAGATGTTCCATGTAAAGGTGTAAAAACAATATTTAAATTTTCTTTAGCTGATTTTGGAGTATTAAAACTGGCGTTTTCAATGGTAGAATTAATAAAAGCTTCATCAACTGTTTCATCAATATATTCAATTAAACTTTCATTTGATGAGAAGTTAATATCGCTATATTTTAATGCTTCAATTTCTGCGATAAGTTCCCCATCTTGTGGTGGTACAATTTGTCCGCCATCTTGCCAATATACTTTGTATCCGTTGTACTCTGGTGGATTATGTGATGCGGTTAATACAATTCCAGCGTGACAATTTAAGTGTTTTAAAGCAAATGATAATTCTGGAGTAGGACGTAATTCAGAAAACAAATAGACTTTTATATTATTCGCTGAAAAAATATCGGCTACTATTTTCGCTAACGTATCGCTGTTTTTTCTACAATCATAGGCTATTGCGACTTTTAAATCTTCATTTGGAAAACACTTGCGCAAATAATTAGACAAGCCTTGGGTGTTTTTTCCCAAAGTATATTTGTTTATACGATTGGTTCCAACACCCATAATACCTCGCATTCCACCTGTACCAAATTCTAAATTTTTGTAAAAAGCATCTTCTAAACCTTTTGGATCGGATGTCATTAATGCTTCAATTTCAGTTTGTGTATTTTGGTCGAAAGTAGGCGTAAGCCATTCGTTTACTTGATCTAATATGTTTTGTTCTATGTGCATTATTTTATTTTTTGTAACCAATTTTTGGTCGGTCTTCTTGTTCAATTTTTAATTCTTCTTTATCCATTAAATAATTCAAAATTTTATAAATTTCTGGAAACTGATTTTCAATTTCCTTTACTTTTGAAGTTATTTCTTCTAAATTTAGTAAGGAATTTCTCAAAATTACAAAAGTTCTCATAATTGCAATATTTATTTTAATTGCTTTTTCTGATTTTAAAACGCCTGAAAGCATTGCTACTCCTTGTTCTGTGAATGCGAAAGGCAAATATTTAGAGAATTTTCCTCTTCCAATCTCTAAGGTCACAATTTGTGACCTTAGAGATCTATATTCACTTTCTGTCAATTCAAACATAAAATCTTCTGGGAATCTTTCAATGTTTCTTTTAACAGATTGTTTTAAAACTTTTGTTTCAATTTCATAAAGTGTTGCTAAATCATAGTCTAACATCACTTTTTGATTTCGAATAATGTAAATTTTGTTTGTAATAATCTCTAAATTGTTCATTTTGGCGTATATTTAAGTTATTCATTAATCTTGAGGTCACAAATTGTAATCTTTATTATTTTTTAATTGTTGGTATCACATTTTTTGATACCATATAACTATACTATTTCCGATATTTTATATCGTTCTTCGTTGCTTTTGGTGCGTAAAATAATTTCGCCTAAAAAACCGGCTAAAAACAATTGCGTTCCAATAATCATAGTGGTTAAGGCGATGTAAAATTCCGGTCTATTTGTAATTAAACGTGCTGTTTTATGAATAAAAAGCTTATCGATTCCTAGATATATTGTTAAAACAAATCCAATGAAAAACATCAAACTACCAAGTAATCCAAAGAAATGCATAGGACGTTTTCCAAATTTTGAAATAAACCAAATGGTAATTAAATCTAAAAATCCATTTATAAATCTATCGATACCAAATTTTGATGTTCCGTATTTTCTAGCTTGATGAATCACTACTTTTTCTCCAATTTTTGAAAAACCAGCATTTTTAGCTAAAACGGGAATGTAGCGATGCATTTCGCCTGATACTTCAATATTTTTAATTACAACATTTTTGTAAGCTTTTAAACCGCAATTGAAATCGTTAAGTTTTACACCCGAAATTCTTCTTGCTGCCCAATTGAATAATTTTGATGGAATATTTTTAAACACCACAGAATCGTAGCGTTTTTTCTTCCAACCAGAAATTAAATCAAATCCTTGATTTTGAACTAAATCGTACAATTCTGGAATTTCATCTGGACTATCTTGTAAATCGGCATCCATAGTAATTACTACGTCTCCATTAGCTTTTGCAAAACCAGCGTGTAGGGCTTGACTTTTACCATAATTTCGTAAAAACTTAATTCCTTTGATGTTGGAATTGATTTTTTGTAAGTCTAAAATGGTTTGCCAAGACGCGTCAGTACTACCATCGTCTATAAACAATACTTCATAAGAAAAGTTATGACTCGTCATAACTTTCTCAATCCATTTTGATAATTCTGGTAACGATTCTTGTTCGTTTAATAAGGGAATTACTAATGATATATTCATTTATTCGTTTAATGGGTTTGTTTTACTTTTCATTATTGCCGCTAGAATTAATCCGAATATTGCCGCACCTAATAATGAAAATCCATATCCTTTAGTTAATCCCCCTATTGTAAATTGAGGATTATCTTTCATTTCTTTAATAGTTTCTTTAATAGTTTCAGTCGGAACATTCCATTTTTGTAATTGTTCTGCTTGATAGGTAATTAAATTTTCTGTAATTAAATCTCTTGCAGCAGTATCTATTACATTAAATAGTAAAATACTGAATAATGTTGAAATTGTTATACCTATAACTGCAGCATAAAAATATCCTGTAAAAGCTTCTTTAAAAGGCATTTTTCCAGATAGATCTTTTTTTAATTCAATTAATTGATAAATTCCAATTGCTAAATACAACAATATTAAACCTGAGCCTAACCAAGGATTAATAAATAATTTTAAATCAATAAGATAAAAAGTTAGTGATAGTACCACAGAAATAGCACCAGTTATAACTCCAAATTTAATTCCGTTTTTTTTAATAGCTTCGTTCATAATTTATAAGATTTAGGTTAATTAATTAGTATCTAAATTTAAAAATTTGTTACACTGCTTTTTGCACGACTTCATATACTTTTCCGTCTTCAAATTTTAATGTTTTTGCAGGATATTTCAATAATAAGGCATAGTCGTGCGTAGCAATGACTACCGTTTTTCCGTTGGCATTAATATTTCTTAATACTTCCATAATTTCAATACTCGTTTGAGGATCTAAATTACCAGATGGTTCGTCGGCTAAAATTAATTCCGGATCATTTAGAAGAGCACGTGCTATTGCAACACGCTGTTGTTCTCCACCAGATAATTGATGCGGCATTTTTGAAGCAAAATTAGCCATACCTACTTTTTCCAAAACTTCATGAATTTGTGCATCCATTTCAGATTTGTCTTTCCAGCCAGTAGCTTTTAATACAAACAATAAATTTTCTTTTATGCTTCTGTCAGATAATAATTTGAAATCCTGAAACACAATTCCAATTTTTCTTCTTAAAAACGGAATGTCTTTTTCTTTTAAGGTATTTAAATTATAATCAACAATTGTTCCTTCGCCTTCTTTTAAAGGTAAATCTGCATAAAGCACTTTCATTAAACTACTTTTTCCAGAACCCGTTTTTCCAATAAAATATAAAAATTCACCTTTTTGAACTTCTAAATTAATATCTGATACTATTAAATTGTTTTCTTGGTATATAGAAACGTTTTTTAGAGATAAAATCGTTTGACTCATAATAATGTAATTTATTCTGTAAAAATATAAACATTTCATCGCTAAACAAAATTATTCAAGTAAATTATTATCATTGCAATATTTAAGATAATTTTTGCGTTTATAATGATATCCTTTTGATATATTTGAAACTTAAAATGAATTCAATTATGAACGGTATTAAAACGCTTTTTTTAGCATTACTTTTTATTTCGCAAAGTAATATGGCTCAGCAATCTGCTATATATTTAAATCAAAATCCAGAATATCATAAAGCTATTCAATTATACAATGAAAAGCAGTTTCAAGCAGCACAAATTTTATTTGAACGTGTAAAAAATGCCATTCCATCTGAAGAAATTTTATCTGATTGCTATTATTTTATTGCCAATTGTGCTATAAAAACCAATCAACAAGATGCGGATGTACTGATGGAATCATTTATTGAAAATCACCCGACTAGTACAAAAAGAAATTTAGCTTATTTTGAAGTTGCACAATATTATTTTGCAGAAGGAAATTATGCGCAATCTTTAAAATGGTATGAAAATATTTATGAAGCTGAATTAGCTGATTACGATATAGTTAAAGCTAACTTTCAGAGAGGGTATGCCAATTTTTCAATTAAAAAAAATAAAGATGCTTCTAATTATTTGAATAAAGTAATTCAGTCGAAAGAATATGGAAATCAGGCCAAATATTATTTAGGATATTTAGCCTATGAAGGTAATAATTATAAAGAAGCTAACGAGCTCTTTGGACAAGTTGAAAATCAGGAAAAGTACAAAGAAAAAATGGGGTACTTTCAAGCCGATATGAATTTTAAATTAGGAAATTTTCAGAAAGCAATTGATTTAGGCGAACCGCAACTGAAAAAATCATCAGCAATTGAAAAAAGTGAATTGTCGAAAATAATTGGAGAAAGTTATTTTAATTTAAAACAATACGATAAAGCAATCCTTTATTTACAAGCCTATAAAGGAAAAAATGGCAAATGGAATCATACCGATTTTTACCAATTAGGGTATGCTTTTTACCAACAAAAAAATTATGAAAGTGCCATCTTACAATTCAATAAAATTATTGAAGGAAATGATTTTTTAGCACAAAACGCGTATTATCATTTAGCAGAAAGTTATCTAAATACCGACAAAAAACAGCAAGCATTAACTGCTTTTAAAACGGCTTCAGAAATGACTTTTGATGCTAAAATTCAAGAAGATGCCGCATTAAATTATGCAAAGTTGAGTTATGAAATTGGAAATCCATATGTCTCAACGCCTGAAATTCTTAAATCGTTCATAGAAAAATATCCAACGAATCCAAATAATCAGGAATTGAAAAGTTTATTGATTAATTCTTATATCACGTCTAAAAATTATACAGAAGCTTTAATTTTATTAGAAAAAAATAAAACACCTGAAAATAAATTAGCATACCAAAAAGTTACTTTTTACAGAGGGTTAGAACTTTATACAGATGGAAAGTATCAAGAAGCTTACATTTTATTTAAAAAATCATTAACAGAAAATAAAGAGGCAAAAATTAACGCACGTGCTACTTTTTGGAAAGCAGAATGTGAGTATAGTTTAGATCAATTTTCAGAAGCGGTTTTAACTTATAAACAATTTTTAAATGATGCGGCAGCATCAGAAACTCCAGAAAGTAAAACTGCGGAATATAATTTGGCCTATGCTTATTTTAAAATTAAAGAATATGAAAATGCCATTCCGTACTTTAATGCTTTTATTTTAAAAAGAAAAGACGATAAAGTCCGATTCACGGATGCGTATTTACGAATGGCAGACTGCAATTATATTTCTTCAAAATATTGGCCAGCTATGGATGCTTATAACAAAGCTATTGAGTTAAAATGCGTTGATGCTGATTATGCGGCTTTTCAAAAAGGAATGAGCTATGGATTTGTAAATAAGAATGAAAAGAAAATTGAGGATTTAAATAAATTTGTAACCACGTATAAAACATCACAATTTATGGATGATGCTTTATATGAATTAGCCAATACCTATACCGTTGAAGAACAAAATGATAAAGCCATTGCTACATTTGATGTTCTAATTACTACTCACAAAAATAGCGCCTATATAGCAAAATCAATATTAAAGCAAGGATTGATTTTTTACAATACAGATAAAGACGATGCTGCCATTACAAAATTTAAAAAAGTGGTAGCCGAATTTCCAAATTCGCCAGAATCATTAGAAGCTGTCTCAACAGCAAAAAATATTTACAAAGCAAATGGAAATATACCAGAATATGCTGCTTGGGTAAAAACACTACCTTTTGTAGAAGTTTCCGATGCAGAATTAGATAATGATATGTATGAATCGGCAGAAAAAAAATACTTAACAAATAATGCCAAACAAGCGATATCTGGATTTACGAGTTATTTGGTTCAGTTTCCAAATGGATTACACGCTTTGAAAGTACATTTTTACCTTGCGCAATTGTATTTTGCAGATGCATTAGAAAAAAATGCAATTCCACATTACGAGTATGTAATTGCACAAGCCAGAAACGAATTTACAGAACAAGCTTTGGTTCGCTTATCAGAAATTCATCTTAAAGATAAAAATTGTGATGCAGCAATTGTTGTTTTAAAACAATTAGAAACAGCTGCAGAATATCCTCAAAACATTACGTTTGCGCAAGCTAATTTGATGAAGTGTTTTTATGAAAAACAAGATTTTACTAACTCAGAATTGTATTCCGATAAGGTGTTAAATAATCAAAAAATAGAGGATAAGATTAAAAGTGATGCACAAATTATTATAGCACGTTCAGCAATAAAAACAAATAACGATGCAAAAGCAAAAGATGCTTATGCTAAATTACAAAAAATAGCAAAAGGCGAATTGGCAGCCGAAGCGTTGTATTACGATGCTTATTTTAAGAATAAAGAACAAAAATTTGAAGCCTCAAATACATCGGTAGAAAAATATTCGAGTACGTACTCAGGATATAAATATTTTGGAGCAAAAAGTTTGGTTTTAATGGCAAAAAACTATTACGGATTAAACGATAGTTTTCAAGCTACTGAAATTTTACAAAGTATCATCGATAATTTTACTGAGTTTCCTGATGTAGTTTCAGAATGTCAATCAGAATTAGAAACTATAAAAGCAGCAGAAGCGAAGACAAATTCGTCAGTTACGAAGTAAGTTTAATTACGATTTACGAATTTTGATTTACGAAGTATAAAATTAAAAAAAATACAAACCTTGCGAAAACCTTAATGTATTTGCGGTTTAAAAAAAAAACATATATGAAAAAAGTAATTATAAGTATCATCGTCCTTTCAGCTTTTCAAGTTGGTTTTTCTCAAAAGAAAGATGAAAACATTGGAAGTGAAGTGGTAAATATTGTAAAACCCTATACACCAACCATTTCGGATGCGTTTAAAATAAAACAATCACCAGCAGTGGAACAAGAAGTTGTGGAACCAAAAATTCCTATAAAATTTCAAATTTTTTCATTTCCAGTGGCCTCAACATTTATGCCTTCTAAAGGAAAAGCGGCTGATGTAGATGAAGAAATATTAGAAAAAGGTTTTTCTAATTATGTTTCTTTAGGTGCAGGTAATTATGGTACTGCAAATGCGGAAGTGTTTTTAACCCACCAATTGAGTAAAACCGATTATGTGGGCGGATTGTTTCAACATTTATCCTCTCAAGGTGGAATTGGTGGCGTACTTTTAGACAATAATTTTCACACAAATGCATTGGACGTAACTTATGGAAGTAGAAATAGAAAAATAAGTTGGAATGCTGACTTAGGAATTAAAAATCAAGGCATCAATTGGTATGGTTTACCAAATTATTCGTTTTTTGACGCTTCAGTAGTCAATAAAATTGATGAAAAACAAGTGTATAATACCCTAGCAATTGGTGGGAAAATGACTGCAAAAGACAGTTTTTTTAAGCAACTATCTATACAATTTAAACGATTTTCTGATGCTTTTGGCTCGGCTGAAAATAGATTTTTTGTCAAACCAAATTTTGATTTTGAAGTAATTGATCAAAAAGTGAAAACTGATTTTGTTTTAGATTATGTAGGTGGAAGTTTTGATAGAAGATTAATGCAAATGAATTCGGCTTACAAATATTCATCCTTAAATTTAGGTTTTAGTCCAAGTATTTTATACCAACAAGAGGATTTGTCAGTTGAAATAGGTGCAAAAGTTTTTTTTGCTCAATCATCCATAGATCAAGAAAATAATAACAAAATATTCTTTTATCCAAAAGTAAAAGCATCGTACAAATTAGTAGGTGATATTTTATCAGCTTATGCTGGAGCAGAAGGAAATTTAAAGCAAAACTCGTATGCGGATTTTGTAGATAATAATCCGTTTGTTTCTCCAACGTTATTTATTGCTCCAACCAATATTAAATATGATTTGTATGCTGGTTTAAAAGGAAAATTAGCCAATGCAGTAGCTTTTAATGTAAAAACTTCCTATTTAAATCAAGATAATAAAGCATTATTTGTAGCAAATTATTTTGATTCGTTACCAACATACACAAATGGATATGCTTTTGGAAATTCGTTTAATGTAGTTTATGACGACTTGAAAACCTGGAGTGTGTTTGGAGAATTAAAAGCAGATTT
The DNA here is from genome assembly GCF_040402895.1 of Flavobacterium sp. Lineage (GTDB taxonomy): Bacteria > Bacteroidota > Bacteroidia > Flavobacteriales > Flavobacteriaceae > Flavobacterium. The sequence goes on along the minus strand of NZ_JBBALR010000002.1, from coordinate 106,322 downwards.
TACAAAAAACATTGCTTTCGGAATTAACGGAACCTTTAATACGTATACTACATCAACTCAAAATGAGGCTTGGAATTTACCAAAACTTCAAGTAGCAAGTTTTATTGACTTTGAAATAAATGAAAAATGGAGCGCTGGTGCTAAATTGTTTTTTGTAGGAGAAAGACAAGATATAGATAGCATTAATAATGAATCGATGTTTTCTTCGTTTTATTCAGGTATAAAAACAGTAACATTAGATAGTTACTTTGATTTGAATGCACACGTAGGATATAAATTCAGTAAAAGATTAAATTTCTTTTTAAAAGGAAATAATTTAGCCAATCAACAATATAACAGATGGGCAAATTTCCCAGTACAAGGCGTACAGATTTTGGGTGGTGCGAGTTATAAATTTGATTTTTAATTATAAAAATGATTTCAAGTCATTAAATTAAGTATTCTATAATTTTATATATGCCAAACTTCAAGCAAAAAATACTTTCCCATTATCAACTATTACTTCAAGATAAAATAGACATTTATCAGGATTTAATAAACTCATTAACGGAAGATGCGCAAAATGACGCTAAATCATCGGCAGGAGATAAGCACGAAACTACGTTGTCAAAATTACATATCGAACAAGAAAAAATCGCTACTAAACTTAAAGAAGCCATCGAGCAACAAGTCATATTATCAAAATTAGATATTGAACAGATTTCAAATAAAACCATTTTAGGAAGTGTTGTAGTTACTAATCATTTAACCGTTTTTATTAGCACTGCTTTACCTAAAATCACAATTGATAATCGAGTTGTTTTTGCCATTTCTCCGCAATCTCCTTTGGGCATACAATTGATGCATAAACCTGTACAAGCTGAATTTTTGGTAAATGAAGTGAATTATAAAATTTTAGAAATTCTATAAGTTTTTACTTTTTTTCTCTTTTTTAGGTTAATTATAGAAAAATAAGCATTTTTAAATACTTCTTTTTTTGCGTTTTAAGACGTTTTCATATTTTCAACTGTTTTCGATTGAGATAAAAAATCATCAAAATAGCATTTTTGACCCTTTTTAGCCCTTTTTAGAAAAGATTTCAGAAATTAACAAATGTTGATAACTTAAGGTGTTTTGCTGTTGTTATATCTTGGCTTTTTTTAATCCATTCGTTATATTTGTTTGTTATAAAAATGTTTATTTAACACAATTATTATGAGTGAAGAAAATAAAAAAGGTAGTTATTCAGCCGATAGTATCCAGGCGTTAGAAGGAATGGAGCATGTAAGAATGCGTCCATCTATGTATATTGGAGATACTGGAGTTAGAGGATTGCATCATTTAGTATATGAAGTAGTAGATAACTCTATTGATGAAGCATTAGCCGGTCATTGTGATACCATCTATGTAGCTATCAATGAAGATAATTCAATTACTGTTGAAGATAATGGACGCGGTATTCCTGTAGACATTCACAAGAAAGAAGGAATTTCTGCATTAGAGGTGGTAATGACCAAAATTGGAGCTGGAGGTAAGTTTGATAAAGATTCGTATAAAGTTTCTGGAGGACTTCATGGAGTAGGTGTATCTTGTGTGAATGCACTTTCAGACCACTTGCGCGCCACTGTTCATAGAGAAGGAAAAGTATATGAACAAGAATACGAAAAAGGAAAAAGCTTATATCCCGTAAAACAAATTGGTACAACAGATAAAAGAGGTACAATTGTAACGTTTAAGCCTGATGCTACTATTTTTACACAAACGTTAGAATATTCTTACGATACATTAGCGGCTCGTTTACGTGAGTTGTCATTCTTAAATAAAGGAATTACAATAACTTTAACCGATAAAAGACACTTAGCAGACGATGGAAGTCAGCCTGTTGAAACCTTTCATTCTAAAGAAGGGTTAAAAGAATTTATTAAGTTTTTAGATGGAAACAGAGAACCAATTATTTCTCATGTAATTAGCATGGAAAATGAAAAAGGAGAAATTCCTGTGGAAGTAGCCTTAATTTACAATACTTCTTATACAGAAAATATTTTTTCATATGTAAATAATATTAATACTCACGAAGGAGGAACCCATTTACAAGGTTTCCGTATGGGATTAACGCGTACGTTGAAAAAATATGCAGATGCTTCTGGTTTATTAGAAAAATTGAAATTTGAAATTGCTGGTGATGATTTCCGTGAAGGATTAACAGCAATAATTTCTGTGAAAATTCAAGAACCACAATTTGAAGGACAAACCAAAACAAAATTAGGAAATAGAGAAGTAGTTTCACCCGTTTCGCAAGCTGTTGCAGAAATGTTGGAAAACTATTTAGAAGAAAATCCTAATGATGCCAAAACTATTGTTCAGAAAGTAATTTTAGCAGCACAAGCGCGTCACGCAGCGAAGAAAGCTCGTGAAATGGTACAACGTAAAACCGTTATGGGTGGCGGTGGATTGCCTGGAAAATTATCCGATTGTTCGGAACAAGATCCTGAAAAATGTGAAATTTACTTAGTAGAGGGAGATTCTGCAGGTGGTACTGCCAAACAAGGTCGTAATAGATATTTTCAAGCCATTTTACCATTAAGAGGTAAAATTTTGAATGTAGAAAAAGCGATGCAACACAAAGTTTTTGAAAACGAAGAGATTAGAAATATTTTCACTGCTTTAGGAGTTACTGTAGGAACAGAAGAGGACAGTAAAGCATTAAACTTATCGAAATTACGTTACCATAAAGTAATTATTATGTGTGATGCCGATGTCGATGGTTCTCACATTTCTACATTAATTCTTACATTTTTCTTTAGATACATGAAAGAATTAATTGAAGGCGGACACGTGTACATTGCAGCCCCACCTTTATATCAAGTTAAAAAAGGAAACAAAAAACAATATGCTTGGAATGACGACCAACGCGATAGAATTTCTATGGAAATGGGCGGAAGTACAAGTATTCAACGTTATAAAGGTCTGGGAGAGATGAATGCAGAACAATTGTGGGAAACTACAATGAATCCGGATTTTAGAACTTTCCGTCAAGTAACTATCGATAATTTAGGTGAAGCAGATCGAGTGTTCTCTATGTTAATGGGTGATGAAGTTCCACCTCGTAGAGAATTTATTGAGAAAAATGCAGCTTACGCTAAAATTGATGCTTAATTGAAAAAGTTAAGTATTTTATCAGGTCTGTTTATTTTTGGATTTTCAAATTTTGGATTTTCACAAACAAGTGCACAATTTGAACAAATAGGGTATCTTTTAGAAGATGCCCTATTGTATTCCAAACAATATTTAATTCCAGCAACGGATGCAGCTGTTTATCAAGCGTCATCTGCATGGATGCATTCGGCTAAGAAGAAAGAAAATTGGAAAATTAATGTGGGAATTCATGGAAACATGTTTTTTGTTCCAAATTCGGATAGAAGTTTTACAATTGCAAATTCGGATTTTCAATTTTTACAGTTAGAAGGCACTCAAACTACAGCATTAGTCCCAACTGCGATTGGAAATGATGATACTTATTATTTAGTAGGTGATTTAGATGGGCAACAAGTCCGTTTAAAAACTCCAAAAGGAGTAAACCAAGAAACTATAAACTATCCATATTTAGATGTATCTCTCGCTTTACCAAGTGGTACAGAACTTATTGGTCGTTTTTCTACTAAAACCAATTTAAAACGTGGGTATTATCAAGTATATGGTGTTGGATTAAAGCACAATATTAGTCAATATTTTCCGAGTTTAGAACCTAAAAACATTCATATTTCTGCTATGTCTTTTTATTCAAATGAAGACATTAGTTTTGATTTTTTAGATGTGAATACTTCATTTGGAAATTTAGGTATTAATAATTTAAACGGAATTGTGGATACATTTCATTACCAATTAGCGGTATCTAAAGAAATCAAAAAATTTGAAATTTTAGGAAGTTTTATTGTCAACAGCAGCATGTTTAATTATGTAGTTAGCGGTGAAAAAGGCGCTATTGAAGATATCATTCCGGCTCAACAAATAATTAACCAATTGCTGGATACCATTGAAAAAAGAAAAACCAATTATATTGGTGAAATTGCCGTAAATTATACTTTAAATAAATTTAATTTTCTGAGTGCCTTTGCTTTCGGAAAGTTTTTTAATTTTAATTTAGGTGTTTCTTATAATATAAATTAAAAAAATCCCATTCAAAAGATGGGACTTTTTTTTAAATTTTATATTAGAAGTTAGGCGACAATTCATATTTTTTATAGAAATTATCTAAAGTTTCCACCACCTCATCTTCGTGATCTACAATTTTAAATAATTTTAAATCTTCTGGTGATGCATTTTTAAATTTGTCTATCATTACAGATTGAATCCAATCCATTAAACCCGTCCAAAATTCAGTTCCCACTAAGATAATTGGAAATTTAGCTATTTTTTTAGTTTGAATTAAAGTAATGGCTTCAAATAGTTCATCTAATGTTCCAAAACCTCCAGGCATCACCACAAAACCTTGAGAATATTTTACAAACATTACTTTTCTAACAAAAAAGTAATCGAAATTTAAGTTTTTATCTCGATCTATATATGGATTAAAATGTTGTTCAAAAGGTAAATCAATATTTAACCCCACAGATGTTCCTCCACCAATGTGTGCGCCTTTGTTTCCAGCTTCCATAATTCCAGGACCGCCACCGGTAATGACTCCGTACCCCGCTTTTGAAATTTTATAAGCAATTTTTTCGGCTAGTAAATAATATTTATCTTCTGGTTTTGTTCTTGCAGATCCAAAAATAGTTACACAAGGGCCAATACGTCCCATAGTTTCATATCCATTTACAAATTCTGACATGATTTTAAAAATAGCCCAAGAATCGTTTGCTCTTACTTCGTTCCAAGTTTTTTGTTTTAATTTATCTTGAATTCTTTCCTCTTCATTTTGGTATATTCCACTCATAGTATCAATTTTTTTATTAAAATAAGTAAACTAAGATAATTCTTTTTTCAAAAACTGTGCGGTATAACTTTTATTATTTTTTATAATTTCTTCTGGCGTGCCTTTACATAAAACTTCTCCGCCACCTTTTCCGCCTTCTAAACCAATATCTATAATATAATCTGCAAGTTTTATTACGTCTAAATTATGTTCAATAATTAAAACCGTATTTCCTTTGTCTACCAATTTATTTATGACATCCATTAAAATGCGAATGTCTTCAAAGTGCAAGCCAGTTGTAGGTTCATCTAAAATATAAAAGGTATTTCCTGTATCTTTTTTAGATAATTCTCCAGCTAATTTAATTCGTTGTGCTTCACCACCAGAAAGCGTGGTACTTTGTTGTCCTAATGTGATGTATCCCAAACCAACATCTTGGATGGTTTTTACTTTTCGATATATTTTTGGAATATTTTCAAAGAAATCTACGGCTTCATCAACCGTCATGTTTAATACATCTGAAATAGATTTCCCTTTGAAACGAATTTCTAAGGTTTCTCTGTTAAAACGTTTTCCTTGACAGGTTTCGCATGCTACATACACATCGGGTAAAAAACTCATTTCAATGGTTCTAACTCCAGAACCTTCACAGGTTTCGCAACGGCCACCTTTTACATTAAAACTAAAACGTCCTGGTTTATAGCCACGAATTTGTGCTTCAGATGTCAATGTAAATAAACTTCTTATTTCCGAAAAAACATCGGTATAAGTAGCTGGATTACTTCGCGGCGTTCTACCAATTGGACTTTGATCAATATCAATAACCTTATCTAAATGTACTAATCCTTCAATTTTCTTATAGGGTTGCGGTTTTTTAACCGCGTTATAAAAGTGTGCATTTAAAATAGGGTAGAGCGTTTCATTAATTAAGGTGGATTTTCCACTTCCAGAAACCCCTGAAACACAAATTAATTGCCCTAAAGGAATTTCTATTGAAACATTTTTTAGGTTGTTTCCTGTTGCACCTGATAATTTTAAAAATTTTCCATTTCCTTTTCTACGCGTTTTTGGTACTTCAATTTTCATTTTACCATTTAAATATTGCGCAGTAATGGTATTTTCTTTTAATAATGCAGCAGGTGTGCCTTGACTAATAATTTGCCCGCCATATTTACCAGCTTTCGGACCAATGTCAATCACGTGATCAGCACGAACTATCATATCTTTGTCGTGTTCCACCACTAAAACCGAGTTGCCAATATCGCGTAAACTTTCTAATGATTTTATTAATCGTTCATTGTCGCGTTGATGTAATCCGATACTTGGTTCGTCTAAAATATATAAAACGCCCACCAATTGCGAACCAATTTGTGTGGCCAATCGTATACGTTGTGCTTCACCACCAGAAAGCGTTTTGGAGCTTCTATTCAAACATAAATAATCCAAGCCAACATCTAGTAAAAAATTAATTCGAGCATTGATTTCTTTTAAAATTTCGAGTGAAATGGTTTGTTGTTTTTCCGACATGTGATTCGGTAAGTCCGAAAACCACTGTTGTAATTCTACAATATCCATTTGCACTAAATCGCCAATACTTTTTTCGTTGATTTTAAAGTACAAAACTTCTTTTCGTAAACGTGATCCGTGACATTCCGAACATTCGTTTTCGTCCATAAATTCTTTTGCCCAACGTTTAATACTTGCCGATTCGGATTGCTCAAACTGATTTTTAATAAAGTTGGAGATGCCTTCGAAGTCAATTTTATACTCTTTAGTGATGCCCATCACTTTAGAAACTACTGAAAATTTTTCATTTCCACCGTATAAAATCATATCCATGGCTTCTGCCGGAATGGTTTCTATATTATCTGTAATCTTAAATCCGTATTTTTCACCAATAAATTCTAATTGCTTAAAAATCCAAGTGCTTTTATATTCGCCCAAAGGCGCAAAACCACCGGATTTGATTGATGCTTTTGGATTAGGAATAATTTTTTGAAGATTAATTTCATTTACAATTCCTAAACCATTACAGTTAGAACAAGCCCCTTTTGGTGAATTGAAGGAGAAATTATTAGGTTCTGGATTGGGATACGAAATACCAGAAGTAGGACACATTAAACTTCTACTATAAAAACGAACTTCTTGAGTATCTTGTTCAATAACCATTAAAATATCATCACCATGATGCATCGCTACTTTGATGCTTTCGGTTAATCTTTTATCGGTGTCTTCATCTTGTTTTACAGCGACTCTATCAATAACAATTTCAATATCGTGTGTTTTGTATCGATCTACTTTCATGCCATATTCTAAATCTTTTATAGTGCCGTTTACACGCACTTTTAAAAAACCTTGTTTGGCAATTTGTTCAAACAACTCACGATAATGTCCTTTACGGGAACGAATTACTGGTGCTAATATGTTAATTTTTTTTCCATCAAATTCTTGATAAATCAACTCTTTAATTTGATCATCCGAATAAGAAACCATTTTTTCACCCGTATTGTAACTGTATGCATCTGCAGCACGAGCAAATAATAATCTAAGAAAATCGTATATTTCTGTAATAGTACCCACGGTTGAGCGTGGACTTTTATTGGTTGTTTTTTGTTCAATGGCAATTACAGGAGATAATCCATCAATTTTATCTACATCAGGACGTTCTAAACCGCCTAAAAATTGACGCGCATAAGCAGAAAATGTTTCGATATATCTACGTTGTCCTTCCGCATAAATGGTATCAAAGGCTAATGAGGACTTTCCAGAACCCGATAAACCCGTAATTACCACTAATTTTTCACGAGGAATGGTAACATCAATATTTTTTAAATTATGAGTACGAGCCCCAATAATTTCAATAGAATTTTCTGTGTGTTGCATACAATTTTTATCAAAACGCAAAATTACAATTTTTTAGTTCAATTGTAAGTCAGAAATAGGTTTTGTTTTTATTTTTTTAGAATTTTTTCATCTACAAAATTAGCAATGAAACCTAGTCTCATTCTATACAGCATTTTCTTTTCAAAATTCCAAAAGAAAGTAAATTGTCCGAAAACAAATCCAATAAAAACAAGTAAAACTTGATAGATAGGAAAAATTAATACCAATCGTAAAATACGATATAACCAATGTGGTTGAAAGGTTTCGGGAATTCCAATTAATGACAGAAAAGGTTTCGCTACTTGTAATGAGCTGAATCCCGTAATAGCAAAAACAATTAAAATGCTAACTAATTGCCAGTTACTAGAAATATTCCAACGTTTTTTTAACCTGTTCATTTTTTAAAATTTATCGGTATAAAGATAAAAAAAAAGTCCCGAAAAATCGGGACTAAATTTTATTTTTGGTAAATGTTAATGTTATTTGAATTATTTGTTTTTCAATAAACTAATAATTTGCTCAGCTAATTCGGTACCAATTCTGTCTTGCGCTTCTAAAGTAGCTGCACCAATATGAGGTGTTAATGAAATTTTTGGTTGCATTAATATTTGAACTTCTGGAGTGGGCTCGTTTTCAAACACATCTAAACCTGCAAATAACACTTTTCCGTTTTCGATAGCTTCAAGTAAAGCGACTTCATTTATCACGCCACCACGAGCACAATTTACAATTCCAACTTCATTTTTCATCATTTCAAATTCGGCTTTGTCTAATACATAACCGTCTTGTGCCGGTACATGTAGCGTAATAAAGTCAGCATGTTTTAATACATCTTCTAATGGCTCTGTGATAACATCAACATTAATAAATTGACCGTTATAAAAATCGACTCTAATTACGGCTTCGTTAATATATTTATCGGCAGCAATCACTTTCATTCCTATTCCTAAAGCTAATTTCGCCACCGCCTGACCAATTCTACCGAATCCAATAATTCCAATAGTTTTTCCTCTTAGTTCTAATCCGTCAGCGTAGGCTTTTTTTAATCCATTGAAATTCGTATCACCTTCTAAAGGCATATTTCTATTGGCATCGTGTAAAAAACGAACGCCAGAAAACAAATGCGCAAAAACCAATTCGGCTACACTTTCAGATGAAGAGGCAGGAGTATTAATAACGTGAATTCCTTTTGAACGCGCATATTCTACATCTATATTATCCATTCCAACACCACCACGACCAATAATTTTTAATCCTGGACAAGCATCGATAATGTCTTGTTTTACTTTGGTAGCACTTCTTACCAAAATAACTTGTACATCATTTGTATTGATGTAATGGGCTACTTGTTCTTGGGCTACTTTTGTAGTAATGACTTCAAATCCTGCTTTTTCTAAGGTAGTGATACCACTTTTTGAAATTCCGTCGTTTGCTAATATTTTCATATTTGAGTTTGTAAGTTTAAAAGTTTATGAGTTTAAAAGTTAAAACTCAATTATTATTTATTTTCTATTTTTTCTGAAAAATAACTACTGATTATTGAATACTACTTTCTAATTCTTTCATTACATCAACCAAAACTTGAACACTTTCTATTGGAAGTGCGTTGTACATTGAAGCACGATATCCTCCAACTGAGCGGTGCCCAGTCAATCCTGATATTCCTGCAGCTTTCCACATCGCATCAAATTTTTCAGTTAGACTTTCGTCTGTTAAAACAAATGTTGCATTCATGTTACTTCTATCTTCAACTTCGGCAGTACCTTTAAATAATGGATTTCTGTCAATTTCTGAATATAATAAAGCTGCTTTTTGTTCGTTTATTTTTTCAATAGCTGCAATACCACCTAAATTTTTCAACCATTGTAAAGTTAATAATGAAGCATAAACAGGGAACACCGGCGGCGTATTGTACATGCTTTCCGCTTTAATATGTTTTTCATAATCTAGCATACTTGGTATATAACGTCCTGTTTTTCCTAAGATTTCTTCTTTTATAACTACCAGTGTAGTCCCAGCTGGACCCATATTTTTTTGTGCCCCAGCATAAATGATATCAAATTGAGAAAAATCTAATGTTCTTGAAAAAATATCCGAACTCATATCGCAAACCACAGGCACATTTGTTTTCGGAAATGATTTCATTTGTGTTCCAAAGATTGTATTATTACTTGTACAATGGAAATAATTTACATCTGTTGGAATTTCAATGTTTTTTGGAATATAATTATAATTGGCTTCTTTTGAAGAACCCACAACAAGTGTTTCTCCAAAATGTTTGGCTTCTTTTATAGCATTGTTTGCCCAAGTTCCTGTATCTAAATAGGCAGCTTTTCCGTCAGATTTCATTAAGTTATAGGGCACCATTAAGAATTCTAAACTGGCACCACCTGCTAAAAATAATGCTTGATATCCTTTGTTTTCTAAGCCCAAAAGTTCTAAAACTAAAGCACGTGCATCATCCATAACGGCAACAAAATCTTTACTTCTGTGCGATATTTCTAATAAAGATAAATCGGAATTATTAAAATTTAAAATGGCTTGAGCAGATTTTTCAAATACTTCTTGTGGCAAAATACAAGGTCCTGCGCTATAATTGTGTTTTTTCATGATGTTGGTTGTAGTTTGGTGCAAATTTCATATTTTAAGAAAAACTGCCCAAAATTAAATAAACGAAATTGAATCGAATTATTAACAATATCGATTTCGGAAAATATTATTTTTCTTTTTTAGAGGCCTTTCTATTTGAATTTATTTTTGCTTCCAAATTAAATTTGGGTTGGTGTTTATGTACCTCTTTTTCTTTTTGAGTTTTAATTATGGTACTAATTTTTGAAACAGCCATTTTATAAATTATTTAGAAAATCTAAAGTATCTACATTGTCGGCATAGTCCCATAAGTTAGGTTTCTGCGTGTTTCCAAAATATACTGAGTTCTCAATGATTCCATTAGAAACTACACATTGAATGATTTCGGCATCTTGTTGTATACGTGTTTTTACTTCGTTTATATCTTCATAATATTCATAAAACACAGAAGAAATAGGCGAGGCGTGACTGGTGTCTTCCTTTATCGTTAAAAATTCGTTATCTAATAATTGAAAATTACTCATTAAAAAAACGGCTTTGTTGTAATCGTAATTATTAGCATATTTTTCATAATAAATTACGTCTTTTTGAGCATACATTCCATTAAAAAACGCATCGAAATTATAATTTTTCGGCACAAAAATTTTAGAGACATTTCGGCAACCTAATCCAAAATATCTAAAAACATCTTCGCTTAATAAGGTCATTTCTTCTGGAGTTTCATTACCTGTTAATACAGCAACAGAATTTCTACTTTTTCTAATAATCGAAGGTTTGTTTTTAAAATAATATTCAAAATATCTTGCGGTATTGTTGCTTCCAGTAGCAATAACGGCATCAAAATTTTTTAATTTTCCTTCAACAAACGTTATTTTTTCATTAAAACGGGTATCTAAAGCAATTAAATAGTTAGCTAAAAATTTAATTATATAATCGTCTTTACTAGATGTTTTCACTAAAACATTATTTCCTGAAATCAAAACAGATAAAAAATCGTGAAAACCTACCAACGGAATATTTCCTGCTAAAATTAAACCTACGTTTTTGGGTTCTTTTTCAATAAAATTGTAAGCAGAAAGCCACTGATTTAAGTTGTTTTCAGTCAAAGCTTCAGACCAACTTGAAATACTAAAATGCACATTATCTGGTGTAAACCAATTGTTGTGAGATTGGGATAACGCAATTAAATCTACAAACGAGTTAAAAAACAAATCATTATATTTTACTTGCTCATTTTGTTGATTATTCTCTAAAGAAAATTGACTTAAAAACTTTCCCAATTCAACAAAATTATTTTTTATTTCAATTTGTAACATCTGTAACTTGTTTATATTTAGTTTACGTTGTATTTTTGCACAAAATTAATATAATATGTCGAAAGTCTAACGTCTTAAAGTAAAAAGATTTACGACATTTGACATTATGACTTTTCAACATTAAGACAAAATAAAATGGCAATTATAATAACAGACGAATGTATTAATTGTGGCGCTTGTGAACCCGAATGTCCAAATACTGCAATATATGAAGGTGCGGATGATTGGCGTTGGAAAGACGGTACCAAACTTTCAGGAAAAATAATTTTACCAGACGGAACAGAAATTGATGCAGATGCGGCACAAACGCCAGTTTCTGATGATTTATATTACATTGTTCCAGGAAAGTGTACTGAATGTAAAGGGTTTCACGATGAACCTCAATGTGCGGCAGTTTGCCCAGTGGATTGTTGTGTACCAGATGATAATCACGTAGAAAGTGAAGAAACACTTTTAAACCGACAAGCATTTTTGCATAACCAATAATACCTTAAACCCCAAAGTTGCGTTTTTGATAGTAAAATAATAATAAATTGAACCGATGTGAAGTCCCCTTCGGGGATTTAGGGGCTTTAAAATATGAAAGCAGGAATTGTAGGCTTACCAAACGTTGGAAAATCAACGTTATTTAATTGTTTATCAAACGCAAAAGCACAAAGTGCTAATTTTCCGTTTTGTACTATCGAGCCAAATATTGGTGTAGTAAATGTACCAGACCCAAGAATTAATCGTTTAGAAGAATTGGTAAAACCAGAACGTGTGCAAATGGCTACCGTTGATATTGTTGATATTGCTGGTTTGGTTAAAGGAGCAAGTAAAGGAGAAGGATTGGGAAATCAGTTTTTAGGAAATATTAGAGAATGTAATGCGATTATTCACGTATTACGTTGTTTTGATAATGACAATATTGTTCACGTAGATGGAAATGTAAATCCAATTCGTGATAAAGAAACTATTGATATCGAATTGCAATTAAAAGACTTAGAAACGGTTGAAAAACGTTTAGAAAAAGCAAATAAAGGAGCTAAAACCGGTAACGCTGAGGCGAAAATTGAAAAAGGAATTTTAGATAGAATTAAAGAAGCTTTATTACAAGGAAAATCGGCAAGAACGGTTGTTCCAAATGGTAATGAAGAGGAAGTTTTTTTCGAGGCGTTTCAATTAATTACTGCAAAACCTGTTTTATATGTTTGTAACGTGGACGAAGCGTCTGCCGTAAATGGTAACAAATATGTAGACCAAGTTAAAGAATTAGTAAAAGACGAACAAGCTGAAGTAATTATTCTTTCTGTAGGAGCAGAAGCGGATATCACAGAATTAGAAAGTTACGAAGAGCGTCAGGTTTTTTTAGAAGATATGGGATTGTCTGAACCAGGTTCGGCAGTTTTAATTCGTGCCGCTTATAAATTATTAAATTTACAAACGTATTTCACAGCGGGTGTCAAAGAAGTTAGAGCTTGGACCATCCAAATTGGTGATACAGCTCCGCAAGCAGCAGGAGTAATTCACTCTGATTTTGAAAAAGGATTTATTCGCGCCGAAGTAATTGCTTTTGAAGATTATTCTAATTTCGGTACAGAAGCCAAATGTAAAGAAGCAGGAAAATTAAGAGTAGAAGGAAAAGAATACATTGTAAAAGATGGTGATGTAATGCATTTCCGTTTTAATGTTTAATTTGAGAAAATAGAATATAGAGAAAACCGTTGCAGAAATGCAATGGTTTTTTTATTACCTTATGTTTTTATTTGTCATTATAAAATCAAATTTAATTGCAGTTTTAAGTCTATATTCTGTATTCTGTTCTCTATATTCTAAAACTGAAAACTTCTTAATAACTTCTTTAAAAACCATTTTTATTTTTTAATGAAATCCTTTATCTTGCAACAAATACAAAATCCGATTATGCAAGACCAACAAGACCAATATAACGAAGATAATATACGTTCACTCGACTGGAAAGAGCATATTCGTATGCGTCCTGGGATGTATATTGGTAAGTTAGGAGATGGTTCCTCACCAGATGATGGTATTTATATTTTATTAAAAGAAGTGCTCGACAACTGTATCGATGAATTTGTAATGGGCGCTGGAAAAGTAATTGAAGTTACGCTAAAAGACAAAATGATGACCGTTCGAGATTATGGTCGTGGTATTCCGTTAGGAAAAGTAGTCGATGTAGTTTCTAAAATGAACACCGGTGGAAAATACGATTCTAAAGCCTTTAAAAAATCTGTAGGTTTAAATGGAGTTGGAACCAAAGCAGTTAATGCTTTGTCCAATTATTTCCGAGTGGAATCGGTTCGTGATAACCAGCAAAAAGCAGCCGAATTTTCTGCAGGAAATTTAACGCTTGAAGAAGATGTTATAGAATCAACCAAGCGAAAAGGTACAAAAGTATCTTTCGTTGCTGATGAAGCTATTTTTAAAAACTACAAGTATCGTAATGAATATATCATTAAAATGCTTAAAAATTATTGTTACCTAAATACAGGTTTAACAATATATTATAACGGTGAAAAATATTTTTCAGACAATGGTTTAAAAGATTTATTAGAAGAAACCATTTCAGAAGAAGATATGGTGTATCCAATTATTCACCTTTTAGACGATGATATTGAAGTCGCCATTACGCATAGTAAAACCCAATATTCAGAAGAATATTATTCTTTTGTAAACGGACAAAACACCACGCAAGGTGGAACGCATTTAGGGGCATTCAGAGAAGCATTAGTAAAAACCATAAAAGAGTTTTATAACAAACCTTTTGAAGCGTCAGACATTCGTAAATCGATTGTTTCGGCCATTGTGGTTCGTGTAGAAGAACCTGTTTTCGAAAGTCAGACGAAAACCAAATTGGGTTCTACAGATATGGGACCTGACTTGCCATCAGTTCGTACGTTTGTTAATGATTTTATGAAAACGAAGTTAGATAACTTCTTACATAAAAATCCAGAAGTTGCCGATGCTTTACTTCGCAAAATTCTTCAAGCGGAACGTGAGCGTAAAGAATTATCAGGAATTAGAAAGTTAGCAAAAGACAGAGCAAAGAAAGCCAATCTTCACAATAAAAAATTACGCGATTGTAGAGTGCATTTAACCGATGCGAAAAACCCAAGAAGTTTAGAGAGTACGCTTTTTATTACTGAGGGAGATTCGGCTTCTGGTTCGATTACTAAAAGTCGTGATGTGAATACACAAGCTGTTTTCAGTTTACGTGGTAAGCCTTTAAATTCGTATGGTATGACCAAAAAAATTGTGTACGAAAATGAAGAATTCAATTTATTGCAAGCGGCATTGAATATTGAAGAAAGTATGGAAGATTTACGATATAACAATATCGTAATTGCTACCGATGCCGATGTCGATGGTATGCACATTCGATTGTTGTTAATTACCTTCTTCTTGCAATTTTTTCCTGAAATGATCAAAGAAGGGCATTTGTATATTTTACAAACGCCATTATTCAGAATTCGAAATAAGAAAGAAACCATTTATTGCTATTCGGAAGAAGAACGAAAAGCGGCGATGGAAAAACTAAAACCAAAACCAGAAATTACCCGATTTAAAGGATTAGGAGAAATTTCGCCCGATGAGTTTAAAAATTTTATTGGTGAAACCATTCGACTTGATCCAGTAATGTTGGACAAAGCCACGTCTATTGAGAAATTATTAGAATTTTATATGGGTAAAAACACGCCCGACCGTCAAGACTTTATCATTAACAACTTGAAGGTAGAATTAGATGTGGTCGAAGAGGAAGTTTAGAACAATTAAAAATATACTGAAACTCTGAAATGAATTCAGAGAAAATAAATTCAGATAAATGAAAGACGAAGAAGAAAACATTCATCCAGAAGAAGAAAATACGGATCATATCAATTCAGAGGATAATTCAATTGATGGCAATCAAGAAGATGAGCTTTCTGAAGAAATTATTGAAGTAGATGCCAAACACTTCGAAGGACAACATTTTTACGAAAACGACGAAAATCCGGAAGACACCATTACCAAAGTTACAGGAATGTACAAAGATTGGTTTTTGGACTATGCTTCGTATGTAATTTTAGAGCGTGCGGTTCCTGCTATTGAAGATGGTTTTAAACCGGTTCAACGTCGTATTATGCACTCGTTAAAGGAGTTAGATGATGGTCGTTATAACAAAGTGGCAAATGTTGTTGGGCACACTATGCAGTATCATCCTCACGGAGATGCTAGTATTGGTGATGCTATGGTGCAAATCGGGCAGCGTGAATTGCTTATCGATTGTCAAGGAAACTGGGGAAATATTTTAACTGGTGATAGTGCGGCAGCTTCTCGTTACATTGAAGCGCGTTTGTCAAAATTTGCTTTGGAAGTATTGTATTCTCCAAAAATTACTGATTGGGGTGTTTCTTACGATGGTCGTAGAGCAGAACCAAACAATTTACCTGTTAAATTCCCATTATTATTAGCTTCAGGAGCCGAAGGAATTGCGGTTGGATTGTCAACAAAAGTCTTGCCTCACAATTTTAATGAATTAATTGACGCTTCTATAAAAATTTTAAAGGGAAAACCATTTACCATTTATCCGGATTTCCAAACAGCGGGTATTGCAGACGTTTCGAATTATAACGATGGAATGCGTGGTGGTAGAGTTCGAGTACGTGCTAAAATTTCGCAATTAGACAAGCAAACATTAGTCATTACTCAAATTCCGTTTTCAACCAATACGTCAACCTTGATTGATAGTATTCTGAAAGCCAATGAAAAAGGAAAAATAAAAATTAAAAAGATTGAAGATAATACGGCTGCTGAGGTAGAAATATTAATTCATCTTTTCCCTGGTGTTTCGCCAGATAAATCTATTGATGCATTGTATGCTTTCACGGCTTGTGAAACTTCTGTAGCGCCTTTAGGTTGTGTGATTCAAGATAACAAACCGCTTTTTGTTGGCGTGTCTCATATGTTGAAAATTTCTACAGAGCGAACCGTAGAATTACTTCGAAAAGAATTAGAAATTCAGTTAGAAGAATTAAAAACAAAATGGCATTTTTCTACTTTAGAAAAAATCTTCATTCGTGAAGAAATGTATATCGATTTCAAATTGTATTCGGACAGAGAAACACTTTACGAATATTTATACAAACAATTTGAACCGTTTAAAAAGTCGTTTGTTCGTGAAATCGTAGATGAAGATTTACAGAAATTAACGCAAATTCCAATGATTCGGATTACGCGATTTGATTCGGATAAAGCGGACGATTTTATTGCGAAGTTAGAAGACGAAATGAAAGAAGTGCAACATCATTTAGATAATTTAATTGATTTTGCAATTGATTATTTCGCCAAATTAAAAGAAAAATACGGAAAAGGAAGAGAGCGTCAAACGGAATTAAGAAATTTTGATACGATTGAAGCTACGAAAGTAGTTTTACGTAATACCAAATTATACGTGAACAAAGAAGAAGGTTTCTTTGGAACAGGTTTGAAAAAAGACGAATATGTAGCCGATTGTTCGGATATTGATGATGTAATTGTTTTCCTAAGAGATGGAAGAGTGATGATTGCCAAAGTGGACGATAAAAAATTCGTAGGTAAAGATATCATTCATATTGCGGTTTTCGATAAAAACGACAAACGTACCATTTATAATATGATTTATCGTGATGGTAAAAATGGTTCCACATTTATTAAACGATTTAATGTTTCTGGAGTAACTCGTGATAAATTTTACGATTTAACCCAAGAAAATATTGGCACACAAGTTTTATATTTCTCTGCTAATCCAAATGGAGAAGCTGAGGTAGTGACGATTTTATTACGCCAAGTTGGTAATATTAAGAAATTGAAATGGGATCAAGATTTTTCAGATATCGCAATCAAAGGCCGTGCAAGTAAAGGAAATACAGTTACAAAATATCCTATCAAGAAAATAGAATTAAAAGAAAAAGGAATTTCGACACTTCGACCAAGAAAAATTTGGTTTGATGATACGGTACATCGTTTAAATGTGGATGGAAGAGGGGAGTTGTTAGGTGAATTTAAACCTAACGATAGAATACTTGTCGCCAATCAATCAGGAAAAATTAAAACCATCATTCCAGAATTGACCACGCATTTTGATGAAGATATGATTGTAATGGAAAAATGGAATCCTAAAAAACCAATTTCTGCTATTTATTACGATGGTGAAAAAGAGCGTTATTATGTAAAACGTTTCTTAATTGAAAACGAAAATAAAGAAGAAATTTTTATTACTGAACACGAAAAATCACAATTAGAAATTATTTCTACAGACTGGTTACCAATGGCTGAAGTGGTTTATGCGAAAGTGAAAGGTGTGCAAAAAGACAATCAGATTGTAAATTTAGATGAATTTATTGCAATAAAAGGAATAAAAGCACTTGGAAATCAATTGACTACAGATAAAATAAAACAGATCAACATATTAGAATCATTACCTTATGAAGAGATGTTGGACGAACCAGAAGCTATGGTTTCTGAAGAAATTGATTCTGAATCTCAAGATTTTAATATTGAATTAAACGATGACGGACAAATAACGTTAAGTTTAGAATAAATAAAAAAACAAACCTGACAAGAGTTTGAAACTTGTCAGGTTTTTATATTATTTAATTCGTTACATCAGCATCTTTTAATTTCTCATCCATAATTTTACTATTGTATAAAACTACAGGTTTACTGCTGTTTTTCTTCATTTTCAGATTTAAAAACTCTACAAATAACGAGAAGAAAATAGAGAAGTATAAATACCCTTTTGGAATACTATTAACGGTTTCACCACCAAAGAATTTAAAGTTAGCTAAGTGTGATCCTTCTGCTAAAAGCATGACACCAATTAAAATTAAGAACGATAAACCTAAAATTTGTATGGTTGGGTGATTGTTTACGAATTTACTAACAGGTCCTGCAAAAATCATCATAATTATTATTGAAATAATGATGGCCATAATCATAATTTCTATGGCACCAGCTGCACCAAATCCAACCGGTGGCTCTACAGCACTTACTAAACCAATCGCTGTTAAAATACTATCAAAAGAGAAAACTATATTTAATAAAGCAATTTGTAAAATGGCGGCTCCTAATGTATTACTGGCTTTTCCATTAGTTCCTTCTTCTTCACCTTCAAGTTTGTGATGTATTTCGGAAACAGATTTGTATAATAAAAACAAACCACCACCAAAAATAATTATGCTTTGTCCAGATATTTCTCCTGATAAAAACCCTAAATCGAAATCGAAAAACGATTTTTTTAAGCTCATAACCCAAGAAATCCCAAAAAGCAATATAATTCGGAAAGCCATCGCTAATAGCAAACCAATTCTTCTGGCTTTTGGTTGGTCTTTTTCTTCTAGTTTACCGGATACTATTGATAAAAATACAATATTATCAATTCCAAGTATAATTTCTAAAAAAGTTAATGTTAGTAGGGCAATCCAAGCGTCTGGGTTGGTTAATATTTCCATTTGATTAGGTATAGATTTTATTTTTAGAATTTAGTGTATTTTAAGATACGCTTATATTTTACGTAGAAAATTATAATTTAGTTACAGAACCAAATTGTTTTTTTGCATCGCCAACAAATGAATATTCAAAATTATATTTTAAGTCTTTGGTATTTAGTATTTTAACATGAACGGCTTTTTTTTCTGCTCTGTTCTTTGGTTTCATATTTTCTAAAATATATTCACAATCATTAATCCAGCGTATTGTAAAAGTATCAATAACTTGATTGTAGTTTTCAATTTGAATAGAATCATTTCTTTCAAAGGTACTGGTTAATTTTTTGCCATCAAAAGTGGTTTCTGAAGTAAATTTTCCGGTTTTAAAATCGGTACACTTTCTTTCTTGATTGTAACAAGAAACAAGTGTTATAGTAAGTAGGAATAGTATCTTTCTCATTTTTTATTTTTCAAACATGCTTTTCATTATCGTATTTATTCCTTTAAACATCAAATAAACGGAAAAACCACAAATAATAATTCCTAAAATTGCAACATAAATAAATAAAGGATGATTTTGATTTTTAAAGCTACTATTCAAGATAAACACACCTACAAAAAGTGTGGGCAGCGAACCTAATAATACGCGAAGTCCTTTGTTTAATATTGTTTTATTTATAGACATGTTATATTTATTTTTGGCTAATATAAAAATCAACAGCTTTTCTAACACTTCCATACTTTTGTAGTAACTTTTCTCCTATTTCATATGTTACAGGAATTTCTTCCATTATCATTCGTATGCCTCTGTCAATTAATTTATCATTACTTAATTGCATGTCTACCATTTTGTTGCCTTTTACTTTTCCAAGTGCAATCATAGTAGT
Source organism: Flavobacterium sp. (assembly GCF_040402895.1). GTDB lineage: Bacteria > Bacteroidota > Bacteroidia > Flavobacteriales > Flavobacteriaceae > Flavobacterium. The sequence continues at coordinate 86,311 of NZ_JBBALR010000002.1, read as the reverse complement.
TGTAGAAATCATATTTAATACTAATTTCTGTGCAGTTCCTGCTTTCATTCTGCTGCTACCAGTAACAAATTCGGGGCCTACAATTACATCAATTGGGTAATTTGCTGTTTGCGAAAGCGGACTATTTGCATTGCAACTAATACTTCCTGTAGTAATACGGTTTTCATTGCATTTTTGTAAACCACCAATAACATAAGGAGTTGTTCCAGAAGCGGCTATACCAATTACAACATCGTTTTCATTAATATTCCAGGCTTGTAAGTCAATCCAGGCTTGGTTTTTATTATCTTCAGCAAACTCAACTGCTTTTCTAATTGCAGTATCTCCACCTGCAATAATTCCGATAACGGTATCAAAATCTACACCAAAAGTTGGCGGACACTCACTTGCATCTACTACACCTAATCGACCAGAAGTACCAGCTCCTATATAAAATAAACGTCCACCTAATTTCATTTTAGAAATAACTTGCGTCGCTAATACTTCAATTTGTGGTAATGCTTTTTCAACAGCTAAAGGCACTGTTTTGTCTTCACTATTAATATTAGAAAGCAATTCACAAACAGACATTTTTTCTAAATGTTCGTATTTTGATGCTTGCTCCGTAGTTTTAATAAACGTCATTGAAATCCTTTTATTGTTGCTCAAATATACAAAGTATTTATAAATTTAAAGAATGACAGCCGTAGTTTCTTGAATATTTTTATATTTGTTAAAAACTATATCTTTTGACTCAAAAATCTCACAGATTAAAAATTTGTTTTGTTACCGTAACACTTTCAGATGGGGGTGCAGAAAGAGTTGCAGCAGATTTATCATTGTACTTCGAAAGTCAAGGTATTGAAGTGTATCACGTTGTTTTTTCAGGCAGAATTGAATATAATTATGCAGGTAAACTGTTTCATTTAGAACATTTGAAAGATAAAAGAAACAGTTGGTGGAGTAGATGCAAACGCTTTTTTGCTTTGAAGAAATTCTTTATGAATAATCATTTTGATTACGTAATTGACTTTAGAACAAAAGAGTATTTTTTACAAGAATTGATTATTCACAACTTAATTTATCCGAAATTCATTCAAACCATTCACAATTATCATTTAGAACATTATTTTAATAAAAGTAAGCTTTTATCAAAATTGTTGTATTTAAATTGTGCTAAATTTATTTCGGTTTCTAAAGCTATTCAACAAAAAGTAACAACCGATTATGGATTTAAAAATATAGGTCTTATTTATAATCCATTGAATTTTAATAAGATAGCATTCGAATCTAATGAGTTTTTTGATTTCAAATTTGATTTTATATTAGCGGCTGGCAGAATGCACAAAAATAATGTAAAACAATTTGATGTAATTATTGAGTCATATTCTAAATCAATATTGCCGTTAAATAACATTAAGCTTGTTATTTTAGGTGATGGAGATTTAAAAAAAGATTTAATTAATTTATCAAAAAAGTTAAACTTGGAAGATCATATCATTTTTGAAGGTTTTGTTTCTAACCCATTTAAATATTATAAAAATGCACTTTTTTTAGTTATGGCAAGTAAATTTGAAGGTTTTCCGATGGTAATTATTGAAGCTTTGTGTTGTAGATTACCTATTGTTTCTTGGGATTTTAATTCAGGACCAAGGGAGATAATAAAAAATAGAGAGAATGGTATTTTGGTTGAAAACTACAATAAAGAAAAACTAATTGAAGCAATGAACTTATTTATTTTAGATAATAAATTATATTTACATTGTAAAGAAAATGCATTATCGAGTGTAAAACAGTTTAGTATAGAAACTATTGGTAATGAATGGTTGAACGTATTTAAAAAATAAAAATTAATGAATTATAAACTCATAGATATTCCAAAAATTAACAACACAAAAGGAAATATTGGTGTTATTGAAAATGATACGATTCCTTTTGATGTAAAAAGGGTGTATTATTTGTTTGATGTGCCAAGTGGCGCTAAACGAGGTGGACATGCACATAAGAAACTAAAACAAGTTTTAATTGCAATTTCGGGAAGTTTTGATGTGGTTTTGAAGAATGGAAAATCCAAAGAAATTATTACTTTAAATAGACCCGACAAAGGTTTGCTAATTGAAAACAACATTTGGAGAGAATTGGAAAACTTTTCTTCAGGTTCGGTTTGTTTGGTGTTGGCTTCTGAAGAATTTTCGGAAAACGATTATATTAGAAGTTATAAGGATTATTTGAGCAATATAAAAGAGTAATTATTTAATTCAGTAAAAAAATCAATACGTACTTGTTTTTATACCTAATTTTAATAAAAGAAACTTCAATTTATCTACTGTATTTAAAACAAAACTTGGCATTTTTATAAGAACATTTTGTTTCCAATTTAAGTTTCTTGAATCAATAGTTGCGATCATTTTTTTCCAACGCAAATCGTTATTTTTCTTTAAGCGTTTTCCTAAAACATATCGTTCGAAATCGAGGTATTTTTTTATATCCGAATTCGTTTTTGCCCAATTTTCATAACTATCAAAATCAGGAATATTTTTGTTTAATAATGAACTCTGTGTAAGTTGGTTTTCAGTTTGCATAAAATAACGCATTTGAACCGAGTTAGTATATGCCAGTTTAAAATTGTAATTAGCTCTAATGTTGAAATCTAAATCTTCAGAAAAATTTATTTTTTCATTATAAAAACCAACCTTTTCAAATACTTCTTTATGAAAACAAACGGAACCATGATTATAAATCCCTTGTTTTATATTTATTTTGAAAAAGTTGATATACCCTGTAAAATCTTTTGGTAAAATTTCAGAACCATTGCAAGGATTTTTAATTACGGCATCCCAAACTTCTTCATAATTTGTTGCAAAAATTCTCGCTTCTGGAAAATTTTGAATTAATTGAAAGATACTTTCTAAAAAAGTAGGTTTCCATAAATCATCAGCATCTAAAAACGTTATATAATTAGAATTTGCTTTTTTAATTCCAGTATTTCTTGACGCAGATAAGCCACAATTTTTTTTATGATAAATTAATTGTACTTTTTCTGATTCAAATGTTGCGGCAATTGCAGCACTTTTATCTGAAGAAAAATCGTCAATAATTACTAATTCGAAATCTGTAAAAGTCTGATTTAAAACACTTTTTATAGCATTTTCAATATACTTTTCTTTGTTGTAAAGCGGAATTATGACAGTGAAAAAAGACATATTAATCGTTTAATATATATTGGAATACTTCATTCCAGTTTTGTAAATCTTTACTTGTGTCAAAAGGTGAAGTATTTCCTTGAAACGTATGATTACCTTCTACAAATTCAGTAATCAGTTTTGCTAAATCAGAAGCGCTATTTTCATCAAAAAAAGTTACTTTTTCATAATTGCCACAAGCTTCTTTGGCATAAGGTAAATTAGCCAAAAACATCGGCTTGTTGTATGCTTTTGCCTCTGAAATTGGCAATCCCCATGTTTCTATTTTTGATGGAAATAGTAAACAATCCATAGCATTATACATTGAAAGTAAATGACTTCTTTTTACTTTACTATAAAATTGAACATTTTTTAAATCGCCATATTTTTTAATTAAAAATTGGGCATATTTTTCTTTATTATCTTTTATGGTGGTGAAATGAAATTGGGTTTGTGCTAAAATATTTTTAGGCAAAACTTTTATTGCTTCTAATATTATTTCATGATTTTTATAGCTTCTTGGAAAACTTGGATAGAAAAAATGAATTTTATTGGCTTCAAAATTGTATTTTTCTGAAGTAATTTCCTCCACATATTCTGGAGTGGCAACTTTTATATTTGTAGGGTTGAATCGCTTTTCAAATACTTCTTTTATCCAATGTTGCTGTACAAAAACAGTATGATTTTTAGTAATATTAAATTGGAATAGCCTATCGTACAAAACGGAAAAAACGCCAATTTTGTAATTAAATTTCCAATCTCTCCAAGTAGGTTTAAATAATGTTGTAGGATGATGGCAATATACAAATTGTTTTTTTGCTACCACATTTGGCGTAGTATCGTGTAGGGAAAACCAAATGTCAGGTTGTACTTGTTTTGATAATTTTTTAAAATAAAAATACTCGTAATACAAACGAAACCACCAAGATTTTTTTGAAAGTGGCATCTCAATTATTGTAATATTTGAAAATTGAAATTTTGAGGCGTCATGAACCAAAGCGATAACTTCAACTTCCTTGTTTTCAATATGTTTAGAAAGTTCTTGTAAGGCATTGTGAAGAATAGTAAATATACCACCTTCTACCATATTTATACCCGAAATTACAATTTTTTTACTTTTCAATGTAATTTAGATTATTTGTCTAACAACATTTTTCCTGCAATAACAAGTAATACTACGGCAAAAATTTTCTTTAACAATTTTTGGTCTAATGTTAAAGCAAATTTACTTCCAAAAATACTACCTACAACAAAAAAAACAGCAATAATTGCGGCGTATTTTACATTAATTTGTCCTTCTTTATAGTAATTGAAAACCGCAACAGCTGTAACGGGTACTGCTAATACAGCTAAACTCGTGCCTTGTGCTTGGTGCTGATTAAATCCGAAAAACATGACTAATAATGGCACCATAATTATGCCGCCACCCACGCCAACCAATCCGCTAAGTACTCCTGCTAAAACTCCAATAAGAATTAAAGACAATATTATTTGTAGGGTCATTTTTCTTTTCATTTTTATTTATTATATCCTTCAATTGGAATTTCAATTTCGTATATTTTTTTTGTTGGATTAACTAATTTTTTATCACGCAACCATTGGTTATGTGTTTTTAAAATTTTATAGTTAATTCCTTGACTCATAGCAAATGTAGACAAATTTGTAATAGTAGAGTCTACCAATATTTTTTTTGTATTAATTTTTGGGTATAAGGCTTCTTTTGGAATTAAATAGCCATATTTTTCTGGATTTTTCATAATTTCTTTCAAAGCTAAAATTCTGAAAACATAACGAGAGGTTTCATCGGATAGCCATAAACTATAATAATCTGAAGTTTGTTGAAAAGTAATGTGATTTTGTAATCCAGTCATACCGCCATTGTAAGATGCGGCAGCTATGGTCCAATTTCCGAATTTATTTTTAGCTTTAATTAAATATTCACAAGCTGCTTGTGTTGATTTTTCAATATGATAGCGTTCGTCTACTTGTTCTGATACTTCCAAATTACTTTCTTTAGCTGTTGCTGGCATAAATTGCCAAACACCTTTTGCACCAGATGGGGAAATTGCATTAATTAAGCCGCTTTCAATTACGGCTAAATATTTAAAATCATTAGGAACATTATATTTTGCTAATATAGGTTCGATTATTGGGAACACTTTATTGGCTCTTTTAATTAAAATAGCAGTTGAAGCATTTAAATTAATATTTACTAACATTTCTCTATCTAAACGTTCTTTTACATCTGCTTGATTGGTTGGAACTTTTTCTCCACAAAAATCCATTTCACTTGGATATTCTACATGATTTTTTTTAGGTACGTTTTGGTAGGAACTAGCATAAATTAAAAACCCGCAAATTATAAATAGTGCGAATAATAAAATAGTTTTATTTTGGTGTTTCATAAGTCTGTAATTTTAGTAATATCCCTTATAATCATGGTAACTTTAAATATTTTTTTGTTTAATCTAATATTAAATGAGGTAAATTTTTATTCAACCATTTGTATTTATTTACAATCATGATATGCGTTCCACCCTTTACAACAATACAATTTTTAATATTAGAAATAGGAAAAACCATATCCTCATCACCGTGAATGTGTATTACTTTTTCATCAGGAACACTTCTTTGCCAAAGTAAAACATTTTCAATTGCCCAATCTAAATAGTTAGTTTGTTTCATAAATAGATATTTATTGTATAATTTTACTCTTTTAGCAAGTACACCTCTGCCTTTTATGTATCTTGATAAATAATTCACTTGCCCTAAAAGGCTGGTAGGTATTGCTTTATATAATTTTGTAGCCTTGGCTAATTTCATATGAATTGGCAATTCCTGGTTGCTTTTTACACTTGAAATAATGATAACTTTTTTTGTTTTAATTATTTCAGACATTTCTTGAACCATTATTCCACCAAAAGACACACCAATTAAAACGCAATTTTCATGCTTCACTTTTTCACACATTCTTTTTGCATAGCATTGTAAGGTCTCATTATAAATAGGCAAAATCCATTCTAAATAATACATTTCAAATTGTTCCTTAGGCAATTTTATATTTTCGAAGATAGCTATGCTTGCGGCTAAACCAGGAACAAAGTAAACTTGTATTTTCGACATTAGTTTGATGATTTCGTGCCTTAAAATTATAATATTAATTTTAATTGGGTTTCTTTTTTCGAAATAAAAATATTAATTTAACAAATAATTTTCTATTGTTATGATTTTCATTTGTTTACTACTTGATTTGTCTTTATTTTTTTGTAAATTTGCAGACATTTTAACAAACAATTAAGATTTGTTAGTATTTAAAACCCAAATTTATGCTAGTTGAGGAAATTAAAGACAATGAATTATTAAGACAATTTGAAACGAAAACCGCTTGTGGACTATTAACAATTGAATACGCCATACAAGAGCGAAAAATATTTTTAACAAAGCTTTGTGCCAGTGAAAACGAACAAGAGGATAAAGTAAATCAATTTATTTCTTCTGTTTTAGATATAGCTCAGGAACGCAAATTTAAAGTCGTTCCCACAAACACAAAAATTGTTTCTTTTTTTAGAAAAAATAAAAAATTTCATCAGTTATTACCCCCTGGTATTAAGATTTAGTACCTAATTTAAAAGTATTTAAACAGCATTAAAACTCGTTTTGATGCTGTTTTGGTTTATTATAATTTTATTAATAAATTACTAAATTTGTAAATGTTATATTTTCATCAATTTTTGTTAATTAAATATGAAAATGGTACCTTTATAACTAAATTTGGTTTTATTTTATAGTAAAAAATATTTAAAAAAATCAATTCATAAAGAAAAATTACTTTTCAAAATTAATAAGAATCAAAGTTTAGAATGAACCCATACATTGACAGAGAAAAAAGCTGGTTAGCCTTTAATGCTAGAGTGTTGCAAGAAGCTGCAGACGAAAACGTACCGTTATTAGATAGATTGAGATTCTTAGGTATTTTTTCAAATAATTTAGATGAGTTTTTCCGTGTTCGATATGCTGCAATTCGAAGAATGACATTAGAAAAAATTGATACTAAACCAATGTTGGGCGATATTTCTGCTGAACAGTTACTGAAAGATATTACAGAAATTGTAATAGAACATCAATCCGAAAGTCTACGAATATTAAATGATATTGAAAAAAAACTTGAAAAACAAGGAATTTATATCATTAATGAAAAGCAAATAAATAAAGACCAAGAAGCTTTTATTAAAGACTTTTTCATTCAAAAAGTCAGCCCGGAATTAGTTACCATTATGTTAAATGATTTAGTTGAGTTTCCTTTAATTAAAGATACTTCAGGATATTTAGCAGTAAAATTGGTAATGAATAATACCAAATCGGGATTTATTTCTCAATTATTAAATGATAAAGAAATCAAATATGCCATTGTAGAAATTCCAAAAACAATTAACCGATTTGTTGTTTTACCTTCTAATTCAGACAAACAATATATTATTTTACTAGATGATGTAATTCGATATAGTTTAGATCATATTTTTAATATTTTCGATTATGAAAGTATTGACGCGCACATGATAAAAATTACTCGTGATGCCCAATTGGAGTTTGATTCCGATTTAAGTAAGAGTTTAATTGAGAAAATTTCTTTTAGTGTAAAAGAGCGTAGAGTTGGAGAGCCTGTTCGATTTGTGTATGATCAAGCAATTGATAAAGATACGTTAGAGTTTTTTCTTAATAGAATGAAAATTGATAGTTCCGATTCAATAATTCCTGGTGGAAGATATCATAACCGAAGAGATTATATGGATTTTCCAAACCTTGGACGATACGATTTGTTGTACAAACAAAATGTTCCACTCCCTATTCAAGGTTTAAGTTTGGATGGAGGAATGTTGCAAAGTATTAAAGAAAAAGATTATTTGTTGCACGCGCCATATCAAACTTTCTCTTACGTCATTCGGTTTTTAAGAGAAGCTGCTTTAGACCCTAAAGTGCAATCTATAAAGATTACGTTATACCGATTGTCTAAAAATTCTCAAATTGTAAGTTCGCTTATCAACGCGGCTAAAAATGGTAAGAAAGTTACCGTTCAAATTGAATTACAAGCTCGTTTTGATGAAGCAAGTAACATATCATATGCAGAACAAATGCAGGAAGAAGGAATTAATTTAATATTTGGAGTCAAAGGTTTAAAAGTACATAGCAAAATTTGTTTAGTAGAACGTTTAGAAGAGGATGAAATTAAAAGATATGGTTTTGTTTCAACAGGTAATTTTAGTGAAGCTTCGGCAAGAATTTATACCGATGTTACCTTGTTTACAAGTGATTCAAAAATTTTAAAAGACATGTCAAGAGTTTTTGACTTTTTTGAAGTGAATTATAGGGTACATCGTTACAAACATTTAATTGTATCCCCACATTATACGCGTTCTCGTTTTATAAAATTGATTGATAGAGAAATTAAAAATGCTTCCGAAGGTTTACCTGCTTACATTAATTTAAAAATGAATAGTTTATCAGATTATAAAATGATAGATAAATTATACGAAGCAAGTAACGGTGGAGTTAAAATTAAATTGATAATAAGAGGCATTTGTTGTTTGGTTCCCGGTTTAAAAAATTATAGCGAAAATATTGAAGCAATTAGTATCGTTGATAATTTTTTAGAACATTCACGTGTTTTTATTTTTGGAAATAATGAAAATCCGGAAGTATTTATTTCTTCTGCAGATTTTATGACTAGAAATATTGATGCACGAGTTGAAGTAACATGTCCAATTTACGATCAAGAAATTAAACAAGATTTAATTGATACTTTTGAAATTGGATGGAAAGCCAATGTAAAAGCACGTTTACATTCAGATAAATTTGAAAATTTATACAGGAAACGTGGCGAAGACAAAGTATTTAGAGCCCAACAAGAAATGTATAAGCACTATCAAAATAAATTAGAAGTAATACTACCAGAAACTTTATAAACACATTAATGATTCAAATTAAAAAATATGCTGCAATAGATATTGGTTCCAATGCGATGCGGTTATTAATTACAAATATTATTGAACAAAAGGGTAAAGAAGTACAATTTAATAAAAGTGCCTTAATACGTGTCCCTATTCGTTTAGGGCAAGATGCCTTTACAGTAGGTGAAATTTCAGAAGAAAATATTGACAGAATGATTGATGCGATGCACGCATTTAAATTATTAATGAAGGTATATAAAGTTGAAAAATTTATGGCTTGTGCCACCTCTGCCATGCGTGAAGCATACAATGCTAAAGAAGTTGTTGAAATCATAAAGAAAAAAACAGATATAAAAATTGAAATTATTGATGGTAAAAATGAAGCTGCAATTATTGCCTCATCTGATCTACATCACTTTATAAATACAAATGAAAATTATCTTTATGTGGATGTAGGTGGCGGTAGCACGGAGTTTTCTTTGTTCTCAGACGGAAAAATGCTGGTTTCTAAATCATTCAAAAACGGAACTGTTCGTATGCTAAATAATATGGTTAACGAAGTGGTTTGGCAAGAAATTGAAAAATGGATAAAAACCAATACAGAAGGCATGAATAATATTATTATGATTGGATTTGGTGGAAATATCAATAAATCATTTAAGTTGTCTGGTAAAACGCAAGATAAACCATTGACTTATAAGTATTTAAAATCACAATTTGATCATATAAACGCTTTAACATACGAACAAAGAATTTCCGAATTAGGTTTAAATACTGACCGTGCCGATGTAATTATTCCAGCACTTTCCATATATTTAAGTGCGATGCGATGGAGCGGTGCCAATCATATATATGTACCAAAAATTGGATTAGCCGATGGTGTAGTAAAAGCTATGTATTACGAAAGAATATAAGCACAATACAAATAAATAAAAAAAAGGCAATTTGTTTCCAAACCACCTTTAATATAAAATATTGATTTTGATTATTTTGCGATGTCAAATCGGTCTAAATTCATCACTTTATCCCAAGCTTTTACAAAATCAGTTGCGAATTTTTGACTGGCATCTGAAGAAGCATACACTTCAGCTAATGCTCTTAATTCTGAATTCGAACCGAAAATTAAATCTACTCTAGTTCCTGTCCATGTTAATTCGCCAGTTTTGCGATTTCTTCCTTCAAAAATGCCAGCATCATTAGAAGATGCTTTCCAAGAAGTATTTAAATCTAATAAATTCACAAAGAAATCATTGGATAATGTTTCAGGATTATTAGTAAAAACTCCGTGTTTAGAATGGTTGTAATTCGCGTTCAATACACGTAATCCACCAACTAAAACTGTCATTTCGGAGGTAGTTAATGTCATTAATTGTGCTTTATCTACTAACATCTCTTCTGCGGAAACCGTGTATTGCGTTTTCATATAATTTCTGAAACCATCTGCTTCTGGTTCTAATACCGCAAAAGATTCAACATCTGTTTGTTCTTGAGTAGCATCATTTCTGCCTGGTTTAAATGGTACCTTAATATCATGATTTGCGTTTTTAGCTCCTTTTTCAATTCCAACAGCACCTGCTAAAACTATTAAATCAGCTAAAGAAACACGTTTACCATCGAATTGAGCACTATTAAATCCATTTTTAATATTCTCTAAAGTAGCTAATACTTTTGATAATTGCGCAGGATTGTTTGCTTCCCAATTTTTTTGTGGTGCTAAGCTAATTCTTGCTCCGTTTGCTCCACCACGTTTATCTGAGTTTCGGAAAGTAGAAGCGGATGCCCATGCCGTTGCAACCATTTCAGAAATAGAAAGTCCAGATTCTGCAATTTTAGTTTTTAAAATTGCGATGTCGTTTTCATCAATTAATTTATGTGTTACAGCCGGAATTGGATCTTGCCAAATCAATTCTTCTTGAGGTACTTCTGGTCCTAGGTATAAAGATTTTGGACCCATATCTCTATGTGTTAATTTGAACCACGCTCTTGCAAAAGCATCAGCAAATTCCTCTGGATTTTCATGAAAACGTTTAGAAATTTTAGCATATATAGGATCCATTTTCATAGCCATATCTGCAGTTGTCATCATTAATCTTTGAGATTTTGAAGCATCTCCAGCAGTTGGCGCCATTTTTGCATTCGAAGCTGCTGTCGGTGTCCATTGTTGTGCACCAGCTGGACTTTTGGTTAATTCCCATTCGTAACCCAATAATACGTTGAAATAATCATTGTCCCATTGCGTTGGATTTGGCGTCCATGCACCTTCAATTCCACTTGTAATGGTATCATTTCCAACACCTGTACCAAATGAATTTTTCCACCCGCGACTTTGTTCTTCAATTGGAGCACCAGCAGGTTCTGGTCCAACAAATTCTCCAGGATCTGCCGCACCGTGTGCTTTCCCGAATGTATGTCCGCCTGCAGTTAATGCAACCGTTTCTTCATCATTCATGGCCATTCTCGCAAACGTTTCACGAATATCTCTTGCCGAAGCTAGAGGATCGGGGTTTCCATCTGGGCCTTCTGGGTTTACATAAATTAATCCCATTTGAACCGCTGCTAACGGATTTTCTAATTCACGCTCACCTTGATATCTTTTATTTCCTAACCAATCACTTTCAGAACCCCAGTAAATATCTTGTTCTGGTTCCCAAACATCAGCGCGGCCTCCACCAAAACCAAACGTTTTGAATCCCATAGATTCTAACGCACAGTTTCCAGCTAAAACCATTAAATCAGCCCAAGAAATTTTATTTCCATATTTTTGTTTAATTGGCCATAATAATAAACGGGCCTTGTCTAAATTCCCATTGTCTGGCCAACTGTTAAGTGGTTCAAAACGTTGTTGTCCTGATCCAGCACCACCACGACCATCACCAATACGATACGTTCCTGCTGCATGCCAAGCCATACGAATAAAAAATGGACCATAATGTCCGTAATCTGCAGGCCACCAATCTTGAGAATTGGTCATTAAGTTAACGATATCTTGTTTTAAAGCTTCGTAATCAACACTTTTAAATGCTTCAGCATAATTAAAATCTTCACCCATTGGATTGGATAATTCTGAATGTTGACGAAGAATATTTAATTTTAACTGATTTGGCCACCAATCACTATTTCTTGTACCATTACCAGCTGTTTGTTTTGTTACAGCACCAGAAAAAGGACATTTTCCTCCTCCATCTGAATTTGAATTGTTTTCCATAATTATTATGTTTTTGTTTTTTTTCTTTACAAATTTATGCTTTAAATTATGTTTATTTACATAATTTGTAATTATATAAATTTATTTGACAATAGATTTTGATTATTTATTTTTGACATTAATAACTGAAAACAATTACAATTTTAATTCTATATTTGCTTTGCTAATCAAAATTTATAAAAAAATGAAAATTTTCAGAAAGAAATCAATTACAACGATATTAAAACAAGGAGGCGATGGTGAACATTCTGGTTTAAATAAAGTATTGACTGTAAAAGATTTAACTTTTTTTGGAATTGCTGCTATTATTGGTGGTGGTACGTTTAGTGCCATCGGAAACGCTTGCTTTTCAGGCGGACCTGCCGTAGTACTTTTATATATTATGTGCGCCATTGCTTGTGGTTTTACAGCAATGTGTTACGCTGAATTCGCATCTCGTGTGCCGGTTTCTGGTAGTGCGTATACGTATGCTTACGTTTCTTTTGGAGAACTTTTTGCATGGATAATTGGTTGGGCATTAATTATGGAATATTCAATAGGAAATATATATATTGCCTTTTCATGGAGTGGTTATTTTACTAACTTATTAGAAAGTTTTGGAATTTATTTACCAGAATGGTTAACCATAAATTATAAATCGGCACACGCAGCTTTTATTGCAAGTAAAGGTGACGAAGGTTTATCAGCATGGAAAAACGCGCCAATGTTAGGAAATTTGAAAGTAATTTTCGATTTACCAGCGGTGATTATTAATATTTTAATTACTTATTTGGTGTACAGAGGTACAAAAGAATCTAAAAACTTTAGCAATGCTATGGTGTATATAAAGTTAGCAATAATTGCCTTGGTAATAATTATAGGTGCTTTTTATGTAGATATTGATAATTGGACGCCTTTTATGCCAAATGGTTTTAGTGGAGTTATGGGTGGCGTTTCTGCTGTTTTCTTTGCTTATATTGGGTTTGATGCAGTTTCTACTTTGGCAGAAGAAAGTAAAAATCCACAACGCGATTTACCAAAAGGAATGATTTATTCGTTAGTAATCTGCACGATTGTTTTTATAGTTTTAGCTTTGGTTATTACAGGAATGGTTTCTTATAAACTGCTTGGCGTTAGTGATCCTTTAGCTGAAATATTTGCTTTAAAAGGTGTAAAATGGATGTTGTTTGTGGTTTCAATTGCAGCAGTTGTAGCTATGACTAGTGTGTTACTGGTTTTTCAAATGGGACAACCAAGAATTTGGATGACGATGAGTCGTGATGGTTTAATGCCTAAACGTTTTTCGACTATTCATCCTAAATATAAAACACCAAGTTTCGCTACTCTTGTTACTGGTTTAGTAGTAGGAATTCCCATCTTTTTTACGGATGAAAATTTTGTTTTAGATTTTACAAGTATTGGAACTTTATTTGCGTTTGTATTAGTTTGTGGTGGCGTTTTAATGCTTTCTCCACAAAGTGAAACCGAAATCGCAGAACGTGAAACCAAAGGAAAATTCAGAATTCCGTATGTGAATGCTAAGTTTATTTTTCCTGTTTTAGTTGCAATTGCTACAATATTAATTGTTAATTATGTTCCAGATTTCTTTACAAATCTTTTCGATTTTTCAATAGATAAATTAGCTACAAACATACCCATGTTGGTTTTTATTCTTGTTTGTATAGTAATGACAATTTTATCCTTCACTAAAAACTTATCATTAATTCCATTATTAGGATTAATTTCTTGTTGTTATTTATTAACAGGAATGGCGGTTTCTAATTGGATGTGGTTTGGCGTTTGGTTGATTATTGGATTGGTAATTTATTTTGCCTTCAGTTACAAAAACAGTAAACTAAATGATTAAATTTAATTTTAATAACTACTTATGTTAACAAAATCAACTTTTGAATTTTTAGATTTACTTGCTAAAAACAACAATCGCGATTGGTTTACCGAAAATAAAAAACGCTTTGAAACAGAAAATAATTTGGCAAAAGCTTTTTTTACAGAAGTCTTTACCGATTTGGAAAAAATAGATAGTTTAGAAAAAATGCAAGTGTTTAGAATTTATAGAGATGTACGTTTTTCTAAAGATAAATTGCCTTATAAAAATCATTTTTCTGTTGGATTTTCTAGAACAAAACCGATGCTTCGTGGTGGTATGTATTTACATATTGAAAATGAAGCGAGCTTTGTTGGTGGCGGATTTTGGGAACCCAATAACGAAGATTTATTGCGATTTAGAAAAGAATTAGAATTGGATGCCTCTGATTTAAGGAAAATTATCGCAGATGCAACATTTAAAAAAATGTTTGGAACTTTGGAAGGTGAAGAATTAAAAACCGCTCCAAAAAACTTCGATAAAACACATCCAGATATTGATTTAATTAGAAAAAAGCAGTTTTTATTAACCAGAAAATTTACAAACAAAGACGTATTATCGCCAAATTTTAAGGAAGAAGTACTCGCTACTTTTGCAGCAATGAGACCTTTTTTCAATTATATGAGCGATGTATTGACTACGGATTTAAACGGCGAAAGTCTTTATTAGATGATCTTTAGGTAAATTAAACCAAAAACTGCCACATTAACTTGGTTGAACATATTCTAAACTTTCTAAATTTGTTTTAGAGATAAACACGCCGTAGTTCACAGAAACTTTATTTTTTTCAATTTTCTCAATGGTTCCGATAGCTTTTCCATCTTTCATTCGAACTCTATCACCAACTTTTAAAACTACAACAGGTTTCTCAGGAATCAATTTGGCTTTGATTTTATTTTCCTTTTTTTCGGTACGAATTTCTTCTACTTTTACGTTTACTTCAGCAATTACTTGTTTCACAACAACTTCTTTGATTTTTTTCTCTTTAGCAGATATTTTTTTTCGTTTCGAATTTTCAATTTCAACTACTTTTAATAATTCTCCAATTAAGGTTTTTTTGTCTTTATTATTAAAGTATTTTTCGGCAATATCATCAATTTTTTGTCCCATATAAATCAAACGCTGATTGGCGTCATACAATTCCTGATAACGTTCTAGTTTATCCTGAATTTTACTATTTATGGATTCCATTTTCTTGCTTTCTTCACGCGCTTTGGTTTCTTCTTCTTTTAAGGAAACAGACGTTTTTTCCATTTTCGAGCGCTCTTTTTGTAAAGTAGCAATGGTTTTATCAAATCGTACTTTTGTATTTTCTATTTTCTTTTTCGCACGATTAATTAAACCATATGGAATTCCATTTTTCTGTGCGACTTCAAACGTAAACGAACTTCCTGGCTGACCCAAATGTAATTTATACATTGGTTCTAGTGACTTTTCATCAAATAACATATTGGCATTACTAGCAAAAGGCAATTCGTTGGCTAATATTTTTAAGTTGGTATAATGTGTGGTGATAATTCCGTAGGCTTCTCGGTCGTAAAATTCTTCTAAGAAAATTTCTGCCAAAGCACCACCCAATTCAGGATCAGAACCTGTACCAAATTCGTCAATTAAAAATAAAGTTTTGTCGTTACATTTTTTTAAGAAATAATTCATATTCTTCAAACGATAACTATAGGTACTCAAATGATTTTCAATGGATTGGTTGTCGCCTATATCTGTTAAGATTCTATCAAATAAAAACGTTTCACTACGTTCGTGAACTGGAATTAGCATCCCGCATTGTAACATCAATTGTAGTAAACCAATAGTTTTTAAAGAAATGGTTTTTCCCCCTGCATTAGGACCTGAAATTACAATAATACGATTATTGCTTTCTAGCTCTATGGTTTGTGGAAAAGTAGGTTTGTTTTCTAATTTGTTATTTAAAAGTAGAATAGGATGGAAGGCCTCTCTAAAAAACAAGCGCTTTTCAGTATTAATTTTTGGAAGTATTCCGTTAATTCTGTTGGCGTATTTTGCTTTTGCTGCAATTACATCCATATCAGAAAGAAAATCCTGATATTGAGAAATTAAGGGTGTATAGGGTCTAATTGTTGCAGAAAGCATGCGTAAAATTCGCATAATTTCTTCCCGTTCTTCAAACTCTAATACATTTAATTCTCGAGAATATTTTAATGTAGTTTCTGGTTCTATGTAGGCAATACTCCCTGTTTTAGAATTTCCTAAAATAGACCCTTTGACTTTCTTTCGATACATCGCTTGAACCGCTAAAACTCTACGATTATCAACAACTGTTTCCTTAATGTCATCTAAATAACCAAGTGAATTAAAGTGCGATAACGCCATTCCAAAACTTTGGTTGATTTTACCTCGAACCACATTAATACTTCTTCTAATGTTTACTAAATCGGGTGAAGCATCATCTTTAATTTCTCCAAATTTATTTACAATTTCTTCTATAGATTTTGTGATATAAGGTGTAAACTCAATTTGAGTAGATTTTTTGTATAATTCTGGATAATAATCCGAAAATTTCTTTAAAAATTTTAAATATTCATTGGTAGATTTACTTAAATCTAATATTTTTTTTATGGCTATTAACTCCAAGAAACTATCTTCAATAGCTAATAATTTCAAATCAGTAGTAACGGTCTCAAACCCATGATTTGGTAAAGCATTGTTATTGCTAAAAGAAGCTACATATTCATTGGTATATGCCAATTCTGAAAACAATATTTCTTTATTTTGGAATGGCTGAATTTGAAGTGCTTTTTCCATTCCAATTTCTGTGTTACAACGCTCAGAAATGGTCTGTAAAATAGTATGAAACTCTAAATCTTTTAGTGTTTTTTCGGTAATTGAAATCATTTTTAAATTCCTAGGATATTTGCAAAGTTACAAAAGATAAAGTTTTATATTTGTAAAAACAATAAATATGCTCTATGATAATATTGATTTTTCTTGGAAATCATTTTTTGAAGTAGAAATTCAAAAAGAATATTTTTTAAAACTAATTTCAAATGTTGAAAACGAATATGAAACTTCCGTTTGTTTTCCTCCAAAACATTTAATTTTTAATGCTTTTGAAAAATGTAATTTGAATGATTTAAAAGTGGTAATAATTGGTCAAGATCCTTATCACGGAGATGGAGAAGCAAATGGTTTATGTTTTTCGGTAAATGAAGGTATTAAAATTCCACCTTCATTAAAAAATATTTTTGCAGAAATTAATTCTGATTTAGATTCGATATTTTTACCAACAAATGGTAATTTAGAGCGTTGGGCACAACAAGGCATACTACTATTGAATGCTAGTTTAACGGTTAGAAAAGACGAAGCGAATAGTCACAAACACTTAAAGTGGAATATTTTTACTGATCATTTAATCGATTTTATTTCAAGCGAATGCGAAAACATTGTTTTTTTACTTTGGGGAAGTTTTGCACAAAAAAAAGGAATTAAAATAAATAGAGAAAAACATCTTGTTTTAAAGTGTGGCCATCCATCACCATTAAGTGCTAATAGAGGATTTTGGTTTGGAAATAAGCATTTTAGCCAATCCAATACGTATTTAAAATCTATTGGAAAAAACCAGATTGATTGGTAAGTTCAGGTTGTTGTAAATCTAAAATACTTAACACTTCTTCACCTAAAAAGGGCCCTCCAGGATAATGTGCGGTATAATCTAAATTTAACCAAATTTTTCCTTTTTCATCACGATGAAAATAAATTGTTCTTCCTTTTGAAATATCTTTAAAAAGCTCATTACTAATTAGATACATGGCGGTTTCTAATTCTTTTTCATTTCCTATTAAAACTTCTGGATACATGTGTTTTCCTGTATGTATTAGTCGCATACTTCCACCAATTGATTTTATTGCCGCACACATTAAAATGGCATGATCATCGCAATCACCTGAAAAATATAATAAACTCTCGCTACCACTTGCAAAATATTCTTGTCCTTTTGGATCATTTACATAATTCCATCTGCGATTTACTTCTTTAAAAACCGCAAAATATTGAATCAGTTTTCTATTAATCGGATAATTTGGTGTGTCTTTAAAATGAGTATTAACTGCATATAATGCAAAATTTCTAACTTTTGAACTGGAAAAATCCACACTTTTATATACCCGAGTTTTATTTGGAAATGGTTTTAATGTTTTTTGTTCTAAATAGGTTTCCTCTTTTTGCATTTCATCACTTAAAAAAGTGATTTTATATGCTGTTACTACTTGAAATAAAGCATAGTTTCCCTGTACAGATGCTATCGTAAAAATGAGAAAATAAACTAAAATTGAATATATGATTTTTTTACGTAACCATTTTAAAATTAGCATAAATACAGTTAAAAGAAAAATAAAAACTGAAATTTTATCGAAAGGTATTTCTGCATCAAAATAATAAATATTTTTTCTAAAATAAATAAAGACAGGAATGCTAATTAAAAAAGATAAAACAAATAATATACTATTTTCTCTAAGCTTATTTGAAATAAGCCAAACGGATATTTTATCAAAAAAAGATTTTAGAAAAAATGTCATTTTTATATTTCGGAAATTCGATTTTGTTTTGCATTCAAAAGTAGTTAAAAATGTAGCAATAACATAAATTGAAACTTCTTTTTATAGGTTTTTAACAAGTTGATTGAAGGCTACTTTATTAGAAATAATAGCTAAATCAAACAGTTTATTTTGAACAATTTGATAGGTTTTTTCATCTAAATTTTTCTGACTCCACTGGGTTTGTTGCA
The DNA here is from genome assembly GCF_040402895.1 of Flavobacterium sp. Lineage (GTDB taxonomy): Bacteria > Bacteroidota > Bacteroidia > Flavobacteriales > Flavobacteriaceae > Flavobacterium. Next base: position 67,377 of record NZ_JBBALR010000002.1, on the reverse strand, counting down.
ACCATTGTTGGATATCTTCTAATTTTTGATGATATCTTGTTGCAAGTGTTCTATCGATGCTTGGAATGTATTTGAATTCTTCTGTTGTAGCGTTTATTATTTCTAAAATTAAAGCCATCACAGATTCGTTTTCTGCTAAAAATTCATTTCTAACCGCAATTACAAAACATGGCCAAGGGGTAGGACATTCGCCCACACGTTTAAAAGTTCCATTGTCTACCAAAGGTTTTGTGGTGAATTTTTCCCACATAAAATAATCTGATTTTCCTTCAGAAAAACTTGCTACTGCGCCATCTAAATTATTAACAACTTCAAAAGGGATATTATTTGTATTCCAATTATTTTTTTCAGCATTTACAATGCTCATTAAATGAGAACCAGAACCCATTCTGCTTATGGCAGAAACTTTATTTTCTAAATCAGCAACCGAATTATATTCAGCTTTTCCATCTACATGAATTCCCCATATTAAGGGTGATTTTACGAAAATTTGTATTATACTGCTGTGTTGATTTTCATTTAGATCCTTAATAATTCCTTCAGTTAAAATAATGGCAATATCCGTTTCATTAGCACGAAGCATTTGACACATTTTTCCTGTTCCTTCAGGTACATCTGTCCATTTTAAATCGATTCCAACTTCATGAAATTCACCATTTTCAATACACATGTGCCATGGTAAATTAAAATGTTCGGGAACGCCAACTATTTTTACTTCTTTCATATTTTGGGTGTAAGGTTTTGGATTATGGGTTTAAGGGTTTACTTAATTATTTTTTAAAACACTCATTTGAGAAATTACACTAATTATTAAAATTTCTTTAATCTGTATAGTTTATTTCTACCAATTTATCTAAAGTATAAGCAATTAACTCATTCACTGTTTTTTCTGGGTTCGAACTAAATTCGCCTACCGCTCTGTTTGCAATAATGGCATTTAATGACAAACAATTATGACCTAATAATTTACCTAAGCCATAAATTGCAGCCGTTTCCATTTCTAAATTAGTTATGCTTGTTCCTTTATAGTTAAACGTATCCATTTTATGATTTAATTCAGGATCCTGAATATTTAAGCGAACTATTCTGCCTTGAGGTCCGTAAAATCCTCCAACTGTTCCTGTAAATCCTTTATGAAATTTTTCTGAACAAAATTTGATCTCCAAGGTTTCATTACACGATACCACAGTTGGTCTACCTTTTCTAATATCCCAATTGGTGTGTAAAATAAAAGCATCTTCTAATTCTGAATCAGTATGTTCTTCAATTAAATAGGAGCGAAGCATGTTGTCCAAACCAATGGCAAATTTGCTCATTACCCAACTATCCACCGGAATATCAGCTTGTAAAGAACCAGAAGTTCCAATTCGAACAATGTTTAAAGTGGTATGATTTGGTTTAAGTACTTTTGTGTTTAAATCGATATTAACTAAGGCATCTAATTCGTTCATGACTATGTCAATATTGTCAGGACCAATTCCTGTTGATTGAACTGTTAAACGTTTTCCTTTATAAATTCCGGTTTCGGTTTTAAATTCTCTTTTCTGTTTTGAAAATTCTATAGTTTCAAAATGTTGTGTAATTTTAGACACTCGCTCTGGATCGCCAACAAAAATGATATCATTAGCAATATATTCAGGTTTTAAATTTAGATGATAAACACTTCCGTCTGGATTTAATATTAATTCTGATGATTTTATCATAATTGTATTTAACTGAACACTAAAATTGTTAACGGAATATACTTTTATCCTCCCACACGTTTTGTTTTGAAGCCTTTATCTTGAAGCATTTTCATTATTTTATCTCTGTAATCGCCTTGAAGGATAATCGCACCATCTTTAAAACTACCACCCACACTTAATTTTGTTTTGATTTCTTTAGCAAGAACTTTGAAATCTTCGTCCGATCCTTCGTAACCTTCAATAATAGTTGTAGCTTTTCCTTTTCGTTTTTCATATTTACAAATCATAGGTTCTTTCTGAACGTATAATACATGTGCAATTTCCTGACTAACTTCTGGTTCATTTGAAGGAATATGGTCTGGAAAAAGGTTTTTTAGTTGTTCTTGTAAATCCATTTTTAATACACAAATCATACAGATTCGCAGAGCGAAATGCGAATTAAATCTGATTTTTTATTTTTTAATTAATCCTAATTCTACTAATCTTTCATGTAAAAAATCACCAGCATTTATATCTTCATATAATTTTGGATGATTTTCATCGATACATTCTGGCAAACAATTTAATTTCATATCACTAACAGGATGCATGAAAAAAGGAATAGAATATCTTGAAGTTCCCCATAATTCTCTTGGTGGATTTACCACTTGGTGAATCGTAGATTTCAATCGATTATTGGTATGACGCGATAACATATCTCCAACATTTATCATTAATTCATCCGGTTGTGCCATTGCATCAATCCATTGTCCCTCGTGGTTTTGAACCTGAAGTCCTTTTCCTTGAGCACCCATTAATAAAGTGATTAGATTGATATCTCCATGAGCTGCCGCACGAACGGCACCATCTTTAGGTTCGTCAGTTATTGGTGGGTAATGTATAGGTCTTAATATACTATTACCTTCAGAAATGTAAGCATCAAAATAAAATTCATCTAATCCTATAAACAACGCTAAAGCGCGAAGTACATAGATTCCTGTTTTTTCTAACATTTGATATGCTTCTTTACCTGTATTATTAAAATTGGGTAATTCAGACACTGTTACATTTTCAGGGTATTCATTAGCATATTTTGAATTCGAATCTGCATATTGACCAAAGTGCCAAAATTCTTTTAAATCTCCAGCGGAACGACCTTTTGCATGTTCTTTTCCAAAAGACACATAGCCTCTTTGTCCTCCGATACCAGGAATTTCATATTTTTCTTTGGTTTCAATAGGTAGTGTGAAGAAATTTTTAACTTCGCTGTACAAATTTTCAACTAATTTGTCATCTAAAAAGTGACCTTTTAACGCAACGAAACCAATTTCTTCGTAGGCTTTTCCGATTTCATTTACAAATTTTTGTTTCCTTATCGGGTCTTCCGACAGAAAATCACGTAAGTCTACACTTGGAATTTTTTGCATGTTAAAAAAATATTTGTTTATCCAACTCAGATTTTGAATGGAATTCTTGCTCTTACAAATGTATAGAAAAATTAGTTAGAAAACACATAATTTATAATATTTGCGCCCATTTTAAGTGCTTTTTCCCTAACGTTTGCTGGGTCGTTGTGTACTTCTTGATTTTCCCAACCGTCTCCTAAATCGCACTCGAAAGTGTATAAAAGTGCCAATCTATTTTCAATAAAAATTCCATAAGCTTGCGGTTGTTTATTATCGTGTTCGTGAATTTTTGGTAATCCATTTGGAAAAGAATATGGCGATTGGAAAATAGGATGTGTTTTAGGAATTTCAACTAAAGCAGTATTTGGAAAAAGTTTTTTTATTTCTTTTCTAATAAATTCATCCATACCGTAATTATCATCAATATGTAAAAAACCACCAGAATTTAAATAATTTTGAAGATTTTGAATATCGTTGTTGCTGAAAACTACATTTCCGTGACCCGTCATATGAACAAAAGGATATAAGAATAATTCAGCACTTCCCACATCAACGGAATTGACTTTAGGGTTCAATTTTGTGTTGATGTTTTGATTACAAAACTTTACCAAATTAGGTAAAGAGGTAGGATTGGCATACCAATCTCCTCCGCCAGAATATTTTAAAACAGCAATATCTTGGGAAAATCCCAAGTTGCAAAATATTAAAATTCCAAAAGTTATAAATTTATTCATTTTGAATTACAATTGTATGACAAGCGACTAAAGCCGCAGTTTCCGTTCTTAATCTTGTGTTCCCCAAAGTTACAGGAATAAATTCATTTTCAACAGCTAAGTTGATTTCTTTTGAAGAAAAATCACCTTCAGGTCCAATTAATATAGTAACAGGATTATCTTTTATAATTTCGTTAGCAAAAGATTTTTTTTCGGTTTCTACACAATGGGCAATAAATTTTTGACCAGAATGATTTTTTTTAAGAAATTCGTTTAAAGTAGTGGCTTCGTTTATTTTTGGTAGGTAATACTGATTAGATTGTTTTGTTGCAGCTTGAATGATTTTTTCCGCTCTGTCTGTTTTATAAATTTTTCGTTCTGAATGTTCGCAAATAATTGGCGTAATTTCATGAATACCAATCTCGGTAGCTTTCTCTAAAAACCATTCTATTCTGTCGAGCATTTTGGTAGGAGCAACAGCAATATGTGTGTAAAAATTAGTGGGTTTAAAAAAACGTTCTTCGTTGATTTTAACTTCACATTTTTTTTCTAAACCTAGAACTATTTCAGAAATAAATAAAAAACCTAAACCATTAGTAATGTGTATTTTATTACCTTCCTGTTTTCGTAATACTTTAATAATATGTTTGCTTTCTTCTTTATCAAAAGTAAACGTTTTATCACCAGATTTTATTTCGGAATTATAGAATAATTGCATAGTTTTAAAATTCAATTCTTGCTTTAGAGACCACATCAGATGTACTGAAATTTTCTTCTAAAAAATTATAATAACCCACAATTCCAATCATTGCAGCGTTGTCTGTTGTGTATTCAAATTTTGGAATAAACGTTTGCCATCCGTATTTTGATTCCGCTTCTTTTAATGTATTTCTTATTCCTGAATTAGCCGAAACTCCACCTCCAATTGTAATTCTTGTAATTCCAGTTTCGGTTACAGCTAATTTTAGTTTTTCCATTAATATTTCAATAATCGTATGTTGTATAGATGCACAAATATCGTTTAAATTTTCAGTAATAAAATTTTCATTTTCAGCTGTTTTTTTCTGAACAAAATATAAAATTTGTGTTTTTAACCCGCTAAAACTAAAATCTAAACCCTGCACTTTTGGTTTGGTAAAAGCAAATGCTTTAGGATTTCCCAATTGTGCGTATTTGTCAACTAAAGGTCCGCCAGGATAAGGAAGCCCTAAAATTTTAGCACTTTTATCAAATGCTTCTCCAACGGCATCATCAGTGGTTTCTCCAATAATTTCCATCTCAAAAAAACTAGAAACTTTTACAATTTGTGTGTGACCTCCAGATATGGTTAAAGAAATAAAAGGGAAATTGGGTTTTCCATAGCCTTCTTCATCAATAAAATGCGCTAAAATATGTGCTTTCATGTGATTTATTGCCACTAATGGAATACCTAAGCCTAAACTTAACGATTTAGCAAAACTACCACCCACTAAAAGCGAACCCATTAAACCTGGACCTTGAGTAAAGGCTATGCAATTTAATTTTTCTTTTGTAATTCCAGCTTTCTTAATAGCCATTTCTACAACGGGAACAATATTTTGTTGGTGCGCTCTTGAAGCTAGCTCAGGAACCACGCCACCATATTCTTCATGTACTTTTTGACCGGCAACAATATTTGAAAGTACTTTGTCATTGCATAAAACAGCAGCAGAAGTATCGTCACAAGAACTTTCTATGGCTAACGTGTAAATATTTTTTAAATTTGTAATAGTAGGCATGAATTTTGGTGTAAAAGTATTGTTAAAGTCTTACAAAATTGCTTATTTTTGTAGCTATAAGCAAATAAAAATAGATTTGTTTTGCAAATTTAAATAAATATAATATTAAATCAGTAAAAAAAATAGCGGTTCGTACCTTAATTGGTATTTTGCTTTTTATGCTTCTAGTAGCCATACTATTGGCCTTACCTGTAGTGCAAACAAGGCTCGGAAAATATGCTACTGATCAACTGAAAGAAGATTTTGGCGTAACAATTACCATTGAAAAAGTGGCTATCAATCCGTTTGGAGGAGTCAAATTAAAAGGAGTTTTTGCAAAAGATCATCATAATGATACATTGTTTCATTTTAACCGTATTCATACTTCAATTTTAAGTTATAAAAAGTTATACGAAAACGGACATCCTTATTTAGGTGATTTACAAGCGGATGGATTAAACCTAAAAATCATTCAATACAAGGGAGAAAAAGATACTAATTTAGATAAATTTGTTGCTGCTTTTGACGACAATCCGCCAAAGCCTTCCAGTGGAAAATTTAGATTAAAAATAAATTCTATTTCCTTACAAAATAGTAGATTTAGATACATTGATCAAAATCTTATAAAACCTAAAATTTTAGATTTTTCAAGTTTAAATGGTCAGTTAGACGACTTTTATATTAAAGGTGCAAATGTATTTTCTTATGTATACAAGATGTCGTTTAAAGATCATAGAGGTTTGGTAATGAAAAACTTAACTTCTGATTTCACTTACACACAAAAGAATATTTTATTAAATGAATTAATTTTAGAAACAGAAAATTCTTCGTTTAAAGGAAAAACAGAATTACGTTACAATCGAAAAGATTTCAAAGATTTTAATAATAAAGTGATTTTCGATTTGGATATCAAAGAAGGTAAAATTTCAAGTAATGACTTGAATTTCTTCTATCCAGAATTCGGAAAAAATCAGAAATTTTATATTGATTCCCATATTTTAGGTACGTTAAATGATTTGAAATTTAATAACTTAAAATTCAATGATTTAAATGATAATGAAATAGTAGGAAATCTTCAACTTAAAAATATTTTTGGTAAAGGCGACCAAAAATTTTACCTCAAAGGAAGTTTTGACAGATTATCCGCAAGTCAAACTAGTATTAGTAAAGTTTTACCGAATCTTTTAGGAAAAAACTTACCAAAACAATTACAAAAACTTGGACGTGTTGATGTTAAAGGAAAAGTAGAGCTTACTGAAAAATGGATCATTGCCGATGTGGATTTGTTTTCAAAATTAGGACGTGCAAAGGGCGATTTTAAAATGGATAAAATAGACACCATAGACAGGGCCACTTATGTAGGAAATTTTCAGTTAGATAATTTTAATTTAGGAGCCTTCTTAAATGAAAAAGATTTAGGAAATACATCGGTAGTATTAGATATTAATGGAACAGGGTTTTCTAAAAAATATTTAAATACGAAGCTAAAAGGAAATATTGGTCAATTTAGATTCAATGGGTATTCGTATAAAAATATTGATATAAATGGTACGATGAAGATGCCTTATTTTAAAGGACATTTTCATAGTAAAGACCCTAATTTATTATTAACGTTTGATGGTTTAGTAGATTTAAGTAATAGAAAAAAAATATATGATTTTGATGTTGAAATTGAATATGCTAATCTTAAAAAAATAAATTTATATACTAAAGATGCTACTTCAATATTGGCTGGCTCAATTGAAATGCAGGCGCAAGGCAACTCTTTAGACGATTTAGCAGGTACCATAAATTTAGAAAATATTTCCTACATCAACCCGAAAAACAAATATTATTTCGATTCAGCTTCGGTAACTTCATCTTTTGATAATCAAAACATTAGAACGGTTTCCTTTCAATCGGATGATATTATTGAAGGTCAAATAGTAGGTAAATATCAAACCAAACAAATTAAAAAAATTGTTGAAAATGCTGTTGGTAGTTTGTATGCCAATTATTCACCACATAAATTATCTAAAAATCAATTTTTAGATTTTGATTTTACAGTTTACAATACTGTTTTAGAAGTATTTTATCCGGATGTTTCAATTGGCGAAAATTCCCGATTAAAAGGAAAAATTAATGCAGATGAAGGCTTGTTTCAATTTGACTTTAATTCTACATTTGTCAATGCATTTGAGAACAAATTTAACGGTATTAAAATTGATATAGACAACAAAAATCCTTTGTATAACACATATATTGAATTAGATAGTTTAAATACAAAAAACTATAAAATTTCCGATTTTAGTTTGATAAATTTAACAGTAAACGATACGCTTTTTGCAAGAACCGAATTTAAAGGCGGTGATAATGGTGAAGATAAATTCGATTTAAACTTATATCATACAATTGATGAAAATAAGCAATCTATAGTTGGATTTAAAAAATCAGATATTACATTTAAAAATTTCCAATGGTTTATTAACGAAAAGGAATCAACTGAAAACACTATTGTTTTTGACAAACAGTTTAAGAACTTCAATTTCAACCAATTAACTTTATCACATAATAATCAATTCATTGATTTTAATGGGGAAATGAAAGGAGATACCTACAAAGATTTTAATTTTACGTTTTACGATGTTGATATTTCCAAAATCACACCCGATGTTAAGAATTTAAGTCTTGGTGGGAAGTTAAATGGAAATCTAAAATACAAACAAGATAACCTAATTTATAAACCATCAACAGACCTAACGATAGATGGGTTAGTACTAAATGATAGCGAATTAGGAGATTTAAAATTAAAAGTTTTTGGAGATGAAACTTTTAAGATATTTAATGTTGATGCTTCTGTAGTTAATAAAGATCAAGAAACATTTTTAACTACAGGAACAATTGATTTAGTTAATAATCAAACGATATTAAATTTAGATGCAAGTTTTGATAACTTTAATATCAAACCAATAGGTGGTTTTTTAACGGGTGTTTTAGATAATGTCCGTGGCTTGGCTTCCGGAAGAGCTAATATTGTTGGACCAATTGATAATCCTGAATTAGATGGCGTATTGTATTTAAATGAAGCAGGTTTACGAGTACCTTATCTAAATGTAGATTATGATTTCGATAAAAATTCAAAAGTCGATTTAACTCAAGATAAATTTATTTTTAGAGATATTGATTTAATAGATGTAAATGAAAAAACCAAAGGAATACTCAGCGGAACCATTTCTCATGAAAAATTTGAAAATTGGGAAATGGATTTGAAAATAGCATCAAATAAACTTTTAGTTTTAGATACCCAAGATGCAGACGATGCCTATTATTTTGGAAAAGCATATTTTGATGGTTTTGCCACCATTGAGGGCCCTGTAGAGGCTTTAGTTATCAACGCCGAAGGGGAAACCGCCAAAGGAACTTCAATTAAAATTCCTGTTAACGATTCGGAAAGTGTGAGTGAAAATGGTTTAGTACATTTTACTACCCCTGAAGAAAAATTTGGCACAAAAAATAGTACCAACCAACCAACCAAAACCTACAGAGGTATCGATTTGAATTTTAATTTTGCCATTACACCAAATGCTGAAATTGAAGTGATTTTAAATCGTGAAACGGGGCATTCCATGAAAGGAACGGGTAACGGATCTATGTTTATGAACATCAATACCTTAGGAAAATTTCAAATGACGGGTGACTTCATCGTCAACAAAGGAGAATATTTATTTAGATATGGTAGTATTATTGATAAGAAATTCACAGTAAAAAATGGAGGAACTATTAGCTGGGAAGGCGATCCATTGGGCGCTAAGTTAAATTTAGAAGCTGTAACAACAAATATTACTGCAAACCCTAATGTGTTGTTAGAAAATACCACTTTTAATAAAAAAATTCCTACAGAAGTAAGTATTTTAATAACTGGTGAATTAAACGCACCTCAATCTGATTTTAATATTAATTTTCCTAATGTAAGTTCTGTATTAAAAAGTGATTTAGATTATAAATTACAAGACAAGGATTTCAGACAACAACAAGCCTTTGCATTATTAGCCACAGGTGGTTTTTTTGCACCAAATAATACCAATTATTTTGGCTCTTTATTCGAAAAAGCTAGTAGTATATTTGGCGATGTTTTATCTGATGGAGAAAATAAATTACAATTAGGATTAAATTATGAAATTGGAAATCGGCAACAAGAAATTTCTGATAGAGCCTTAGTTACCTTAACCACTCAAATAAATGATAGGATTACTATAAACGGAAATGTAGGTGTTCCGGTAGGTGGTATTAATCAATCATATGTTGTAGGTAACGTGGAAGTAGAAATGCGATTAAATACTGACGGTACTTTAACCGCGCACGTATTTAATAGAGAAAACGATTTAAATTCCAATACAATTGGACAAAATATAGGCTATACGCAAGGTTTAGGGTTATCGTATCGTGTGGATTTTGACGATTTTAAAGAGTTGCTACACAAGTTATTTAAATCACAAAATGTGAAAGATAATGTAAATAAACCCGTCAATGAATCGGATGATTCGGAAACCAATCCTGAGTTTTTTAACTTTATAGAAGAAACTCGAAAACGACAAATTAAAGAAGAGAAAAAAGTCGATCCAAAGAACCGCGTTCCAGATAGTAATGATGTGCATTAAGTCAAGAATTTTTGTTAATTTTTAGAAATTTATTAACGAAAACGTTTGAAAATAACATTATAATAAAAAAGATGTCTTTTTTATGCATAATATGTAATTTCCTTTATTAATTTTACAAATAATATAGTATTAAATATGTCAACAGCAATTAAAAAAATTGGAGTTTTAACTTCAGGCGGAGATTCGCCAGGTATGAATGCAGCTATCAGAGCCGTTGTGCGTGCTTGTGCTTATTATAATATTGAGTGTGTTGGAATTTATCGTGGCTATCAAGGAATGATTGAAGGCGATTTTAAACCAATGGGACCACGTGACGTGAAAAACATTATTAACAAAGGTGGCACTATTTTAAAAACAGCGCGTTCAAAAGATTTTATGACTGTTGAAGGAAGAAAAACGGCTTATAATAATTTAAAAGCCAATGGTGTAGATTCATTAGTTGTTATTGGAGGTGACGGAACGTTTACTGGTGCAGAAAAATTTAATGAAGAATTTGGTTTTTCTGTAATTGGAATTCCTGGCACTATTGATAACGATATTTTTGGAACAAGTCATACTTTAGGTTACGATACCGCATTGAATACAGTTGTTGATTGCATTGATAAAATTAGAGATACAGCCAACTCACATAATCGTTTGTTTTTTGTAGAAGTAATGGGCAGAGATGCTGGTCATATTGCGTTAAACGCAGGAATTGGTGCAGGAGCAGAGGAAATTTTAATACCAGAAGAAGCTTTTGGTTTAGATCGTTTAGTAGATTCTTTGAAAAAAAGTAAAGAATCAGGAAAAACATCAAGTATTGTTGTCGTTTCTGAAGGGGATAAAATCGGTAAAAACGTTTTTGAGCTTAAAGATTTCGTAGAAGAAAACATGCCTGAATATGACGTACGTGTTTCGGTGCTCGGACATATGCAACGAGGAGGATCACCTTCTTGTTTTGATAGGGTTTTAGCTTCTCGATTAGGCGTAAAAGCAGTGGAAAGTTTATTAGAAGGTAAATCTAATTACATGGTTGGAATACAATATGACAAAATTTGTCTAACACCATTAGAACAAGCCATAAAAGGACAAAGTGAGATTGATTTAGAACTTGTAAAAGTTTCAGATATTGTTTCTTCATAATAAAAAAAAATATTTAATAGCAATACAAAATTTATAATTATTAACAAACAACAGGTTCCATCGGAATCAAATATTTAAATAGTATGTCAACAGTAAAAATTGGAATTAACGGATTTGGTAGAATTGGTAGAATTGTTTTTAGAGAAACATATAACAGAGGCAATGTAGAAGTTGTAGCCATTAACGATTTATTAGATGTAGATCATTTGGCTTATTTATTAAAATACGATTCAGTACACGGTCGTTTTGCTGGAAAAGTAGAAGTTAAGGATGGAAAATTATACGTAAACGATAAATATATTCGAGTAACTGCAGAAAGAGATCCAGCTCAAATTAAATGGGATGAGGCAGGAATCAACGCTGATGTAGTAGCAGAATGTACTGGTTTTTTTACCACTAAAGAAACAGCAAATGCTCATATTGTAGGGGGTGCAAAAAAAGTAATTATTTCAGCACCTTCAGCAGACGCTCCAATGTTTGTAATGGGTGTAAATCATGAAAAAGCAACTGCAGCAGATACTGTAGTTTCTAATGCATCATGTACTACAAACTGTTTGGCTCCTTTAGCAAAAGTAATTCATGATAATTTCGGAATTGTAGAAGGGTTAATGACAACAGTTCATGCATCTACTTCAACGCAAATGGTTGCTGATGGTCCTTCAAGAAAAGATTGGAGAGGTGGTCGTGCCGCTTCAGTAAATATTATTCCATCTTCAACAGGTGCTGCAAAAGCAGTAGGACAAGTAATTCCAGATTTAAATGGAAAATTAACTGGAATGTCTATGCGTGTGCCAACTGTTGATGTTTCTGTAGTAGATTTAACTGTGAAATTAGCTAAAGAAACTACCTATGCAGAAATTATGAGTGTATTGAAACACGCTTCAGAAACTTCTATGAAAGGTATTTTAGGATATACGGAAGATTTAGTTGTATCTCAAGATTTCGTATCAGACACGCGTACTTCAATTGTAGATGCTAATGCCGGAATTGGTTTAAATTCAACTTTCTTTAAATTGGTTTCTTGGTACGATAATGAATATGGATATTCTTCTAAACTAATCGATTTAGCAGTTCATATCAATGCTATAAAATAATAAAAAAATAAATACTTGAGTATAGAGAATAGAACTCAAAATCTATTTTCTATACTCAATTTCTATACTCAATATTCAAAAAAAAATGAAATTACTTGTAGACAGTGGTTCCACTAAAGCAGATTGGATTGCCATAGACACAAACGGTAAGATAATATTTACCACACAATCTTTAGGATTAAATCCAGAAGTTTTAACTAAAGAAGAAATAATTTCCCGTTTAGAAGATAAATTTGATATCTCACATAACAAAGAAAAAGTAGCACATTTGTTCTTTTATGGCGCAGGATGCGGAACTGATAGAATGAAAAACTTTTTAACAGAGGTTTTTCAGGAATATTTTAAAAATGCTGCTGTAGCTGTTTTTGAAGATACCTACGCTGCTGTATTTGCTACTACTCCTAAAAATCAAGAAGCGATTGTTTGTATTTTAGGAACAGGTTCAAATTGTAGTTATTTTGATGGGCAAATTTTACATCAAAAAGTACAGTCGTTGGGTTATATGGCTATGGATGATTGTAGTGGAAATAGATTTGGTCGTCATTTATTACGTGGTTATTATTTTAATAAAATGCCTGCGAATTTGGCCACAGAATTTGAAAAAGAATTTAATGTTGAACCAGATGCAGTTAAAGAAAATTTATACAAGAAACCTAACCCAAATGCCTATTTAGCTAAGTATGCTAAGTTTTTAATTAAACACAAAAATACCGATTTTTGCCAAAAATACATTAGAGAAGAATTGGTTTCTTTTATTGAAAATTATATTATGCAGTTTGATAATTGTAAAGAAGTTCCTGTTCATTTTGTTGGTTCTATTGCTTTTTATTTAAAAGAGGAATTAGAAGCCGTTTTAAATGAATACGGAATCAAAATAGGGAATGTATTGAGACGTCCAATAGACGGATTAATAGAATTTCACGTCGCTAATAGTTAATAAATATTAGTAAAAGTTAATTTGTTTTAAAAGCCCAAGTAGCGAAAGTTACTTGGGCTTTTTGTATATTAGTGATATGATTTCGTTTACCTACTATTCTTTACGGGTAAAATAGAGTATTTTTGCAGTATAAATAGAAAGAATGAAAGTAACACAAGTATATAAAGATTTTTTTGAAAGTGAAAAACTTGGCGGATTGATTTTATTGGTTTGCACCATCACGTCATTATTACTGGCTAATTCTGCTTTTGGAGAAAGTTACCATCATTTTTGGTTAACCGAGTTTTCAGGTAAATCGATAGAATATTGGATTAACGATGGCTTAATGACTATTTTCTTCTTATTAATTGGCCTAGAATTAGAAAGAGAAATCTATCAAGGCGAATTGTCTAATATTAAAGATGCCTTATTGCCTATATTTGCTGCTATTGGAGGAATGGCAATTCCTGCTGGAATATATTTAGCATTTAATTTTGATACGGTTACGCAATCCGGTGCAGGAATACCTATGGCAACAGATATTGCTTTTGCTATTGGAATTTTATCTTTAATAGGAAATCGAGTGCCTTTGTCTTTAAAAATATTTTTAACTGCTTTAGCCGTTATTGACGATTTAGGAGCCATTTTAATTATTGCCATTTTTTATACGAAAACTATTTTGTGGAGCAATTTAGTCATGGCTTTAGGCCTATTTTTATTTCTTTATGTTTTGGGTAAATATTTTAAAGTTAAAAACCTTCTTCCTTATTTAATTGGTGGGATTTTTATGTGGTATTTTATGTTGCATTCTGGTGTACACGCTACAATCACAGGTGTACTATTAGCTTTTGCTATTCCGTTTGGAAATGGTGGAACTAAATCTACTTCTTATATTTTACAACATATTTTACATAAACCTGTGGCGTTTATAATCTTGCCTATTTTTGCCTTAGCGAATACCGCTATTGTAATGAATGGTAATTTAGCTGAAGTTGTTACGGAAAATTATAGTTTAGGCGTTGCGTTGGGCTTGGTTGTAGGAAAACCATTAGGTATTTTTATTCTCACTTTTCTGGTTGTAAAAATAGGTTGGTGTCAACTTCCAAGTGATATGAATTGGAAATCCATTTTAGGTGTTGGGTTTTTAGGCGGAATTGGCTTTACAATGTCTATTTTTATTACACTTTTAGCGTTTGATAACCCAATAATTATTAATAACACCAAATTAATAATTGTGCTTTCTTCTTTAATTGCAGGGGTATTTGGGTTTTTATTTTTAAAAATTACATTAAAACCAAAAACAAAAGTCTAATCTTTTATTAGATACCCAAGCACTTTAAGTTATTTATAAAATAAGAATCAGGATTCGATTTTTCTTTATAAATTTCAGAATCAAGCTCTGGTTTAATTACAAAATTCACATCACCAGTTGCGGCAGCAATTTTAATTAAATACACTTTCGACGTTTTTAAATCTTCAAAATTTTCAGGAGTAAAATAAAAGAAACCAGACAAAATTCGCAGGTTATTTTTTTCTACAGCATCGTATTGCAATTCGTTACACGTTTCAGTATCTGAAGAATTTATAAGCTTAACTTGTTTTCCATTCGCCATTTCTAAATATATTTTCGTGCTTTTGTCAATGCATATTGGAGATAAAAAATCTTTACTTTTTTGTAAGTATTGAAAGTTTAAGCCAATGAAACCATCTACATTAAAAAGCTTAAAAGTTAAAAAAGAAGTAGTGTTTCCAAAAACACTTTCATCAACAATTTTATCTTTCAAAACACGTGTGTTGCTGGTATCTGTAGCTACGTCAATTTCATATTCGCAAGGTTTGTCTTGTGAAAACGTAAATTGGGTTAAAAAAAGTAAAACAGTTATTTTTAAGGCTAAATTCATCTTTAAATTTTTGTGCAAATTAATATAATCTTTTCGTTATTTATGTTGGTGGTAAAAAAAGCATAAACAGTACCACCGTCTGCAATTTTATATTTTTTTCTAATTTCTTCAACAGTTAAAGGGAAATTACGAGTGGTAATATTCATCTTCTTACCTTCAAGGTGCTTTTTAAGATTTTCTTTTTTAAACGGAATCATTTCATTAATAATAAATCGTCTTCCAGGAAAATCTATTAATTCTATATGGGTAAATAAATGCGAATGCGGATGTAATTTAGAAACATGCAGCGCATCGCACAAATAATCTACACCACCAGATTTTAGTAAAGGTGCATTTGGTTCATACAAAAATTCTTGGGGTAAACTAAAGCGAGCGGGTGTATGGTTTCCTAAAATAAAAGCATTATAATCTGTTTTTTCCTTTTGAATGTTTACGGCTAATAGTTCAATTTCATCATCATATCCTTTTTCTAAAAGCCATAGAATTTCTTTTACTTCGTTTTCAATGGCTACGATATGAATGGCTTTTATGTTCTCTAATTCCATACAACCCGAAGTAATATCTAATATTGGCGCAGTTTTTATTAAAATGGAATTACTTTTAGAAAAATATAATTTTAAATTTTCAGGCACATTTGGCAAACAATCTTTAAGTAAAAACACTTTTCCTTTTACATCACTTCGTCTGCTTGGATCAATATAAATCCAATCAAAAGTACTGTCGGATTGCATTAAAACATCGGTGCTGTTTTGTGCCAAACAAGTAATGTTAGTTACGTTTAACACACTATAATTATGTTGAACCATTTCAGAAAGTGCCGCGTTTCTTTCACAATGAATAACTCGCTCAAATTTTTTCGAAAAATAATAATCATCCACGCCAAAACCACCGGTTAAGTCAATCAGTGAGGTGCCAGAAATTAATTCAGATTTGTATTTGGCAGTTATCTCAGAAGAGGTTTGCTCTATGGAAAGACTTGGCGGATAGTAAATGTTATCCGTGTTAAACCAAGTTGGAAGTTTATGTTGCGATTTATTTTTAGAAACAATTTGATTGATAATTTCTTTCCAATCTACTTCAGGAAAAGGGTTTTTAGATAACGCTAATTTTGAAATATTGGATTGTAAAGAATTATGAATGTATTCTTGAATTTCGGCGGAAAGAAGAGATAGCTGCATTACAAACCTTTGGTTACTATTTGAATAAAAGTACTTTTAGGATAAAACTCTTTCAGTACTACTTTTAAAGCCGTGTAAACTGGAATGGCAATAATCATTCCTAATATCCCTAAAAGTGTACCAGAAATTAATGTTACCAAAAATATTTCTAAAGGATGCGAATTCGTGCTTTTAGAAAAAATAATGGGTTGGCTTACATTATTATCAATAAGTTGTACAATAAAATACCCAATGATAACGTATAATGTGGTGGGCATTACTACCAATTGAAAATCTTCGTGAATGTGCCCTAATATGGTTAAAAACGCCGTCATTACTAAAGCAATTATGGGTCCGATATAAGGTATAATGTTTAAAATAGCGCCTAAAAAGGCAATAATAAACGCATTTTCTACACCAAAAATTAATAATACAATTAAGTACATTACAAATACCAATAATAGCTGTGTTAATAAGCCAATCGTGTATTTAGATAGCATATTTTTTATACGCAAAAGCGAAGCTAAAATGCGCCATCTGTGGTTCGCAGGTAAAACGGCTCGTAAATTTGTTGTAATAAGTTTTTGATCTTTCAATAAGAAGAAACAAATAAAAAATATCGAAAAAATAGCCATTCCAAAATTTCCTATAGAACCAATTATCGAATTCAAGATATCGGTAATAAAATTAAAATTGAACGATTGTGTAATCTTCTGAATGTCTATTAATTTTTTATACTGAATATCATAGGTTTGCAACCAAACATCTACTTGATTGATAAATAATACAGAATTTTTTTCTAAAGCCACCATATCAAGCAACGCTAAATTTTTACTCTGACTAACTATTAAAGGCACAAATAATAATAAGATGCCAAACGCTAAAACAATAAACAGTGTTAATGACAAGATAATAGCTAAAATAGGAGGAAAGCGTAACTTTTTTTGCAAAAAATCAGAAATGGGTTGCGCCACAAAACTTAATAAAATCGCTACAATAACATAAATTAATACCGACGAAATTACTCCAATTATATAGCCCAAAAACACTATGCCTGCAAGTATAAAAAGCGTGCGAAGTAAAGCATTAGAAATGTTTTTAGATGTCATTTTGTAATGGGTAATTGAATTAAAAAACAATTAAATTAATGTCTCTATGTTCCAATTGAAACCAATCGGCGATGGATTTATTGGTTAAAATTCCGTGGTAAAAATAGATACCATTTTTCAATCCTTTATTGCAACGAATTGCCGTTTCAATCCCACCATCTTCAGCAATGTTAATTAATGTTGGCGTGATAATATTACTAATTGATATACTTGCGGTTTTAGAATAGCGTGAAGGAATATTCGGCACACAATAATGAATGACATTGTTTTTTATAAAGGTAGGGTGTTCGTGCGTGGTAATTTCTGAGGTTTCAAAACAACCACCCGTATCAATACTTACATCAACAATTACGGCCCCTTTTTTCATATGTTCTACCATTGTTTCTGTAACTACAATGGGTGTTCTATTTTCCCCTTTTAAGGCCCCAATAGCTACATCACATCTTCGCAACGCTTTTAATAAGGCTTTATCGTGAATGGTAGAGGTAAATATTCTTTGGTTTAATGTATTTTGTAATCGTCGTAATTTTGTAATTGAATTGTCAAATACTTTTACGTTAGCGCCTAAGCTTAATGCAGTTCGTACGGCATATTCGGCAACCGTTCCTGCACCTAAAATAACAACTTCAGTAGGAGGTACGCCTGTTATGTTTCCAAAAAGTAATCCTTTACCATCATTATTATTAATCATTAATTCGGCGGCAATTAAAACCGAGGCCGTTCCTGCAATTTCACTTAACGATTTTACTGCTGGATACGAACCATCGCTGTCTTTAATAAATTCAAATGCTAATGAGGTGATTTTCTTTTTGGTAAGCGCTTCAAAATATTCTTTTTTCTGTGTTTTTAATTGAATGGCTGAAATCAGAATGGCTTCTAAGTTCATCATTTCAATTTCTTCTAAAGTAGGCGGTTCTACTTTTAAAAGTATAGGACAAGAAAATACTTTTTTGGTATCTTGTGTTATTTCTGCGCCTGCATTTGCATATTCTTTATCAGAAAAACTGGCATTTTTACCCGCATCACTTTCAATCATCACACGGTGTCCGTGACTTACCAATGAACTCACCGCATCGGGCGTTAAACAAATACGACGCTCTTGGTAGGAAGTTTCTTTAGGAATCCCTATAAACAATTCACTTTTGTGTTTGCCAACTTCCAATTTTTCTTCTTGCGGAAGCAATTGTTTGGCTGAAAATGGAGTATAGATTGACATACGTGTTTTGATTTTGTAGCCAAATTAAGTAATTTTCTATTAAGTTACAAGCCAGCAGCTAAATAATATAGGAAACCAATGGTTTGAGATGCTGAAACAAGTTTAGAATGAGAGGTTTTTATAATCATTTTTAATAACAATTCTCTTTTTCCGTTGAGTCACTGACTAATTACAAAGCAACACTAAAATTTAAAAATTTATTACATAAGATGCTGAAGCACCGGTCATAGTTGTTTTTAAAGTAAAGGGGTCTCCATTTTTTGATACATGTATTTCAATAGTTGGAGTTCCGCCTTGATAATTGCCTATTTGTACTTTACATGTAAATCCTTTATTGACTGGGCCGTATGTTTGATTCCAATTACTTGTTTGAAGACCATTATTACTATATGTCCCATCAGGAGTAGAGGCAGTCCAGTTACTAAAACGACCATAAGGACTTGGAGCTTTTATATTATATTTTATATAGTAATTGTCATTGTTATTTTGCTGACTATCATCTTTATCACAAGAATAAAAAGTAATAATGGAAAATAGGCCAATTGTAAGAAACAATATATTAAAGATCCCTATCTTTTTAAAATGAGATTTCATGTAATTTATAAGTTTTATTTGATTGTTTTTCATTTTTCAAAACTTGATTTATGTATCCAAATAACGTTCTACAACTAAACGCAGTATTTCATTTTGGTGCAGTACAGCTGTTTTGCGCTATTATTAAAATCAAATATAATAAATTATTTTGAAACGTTTTTATAAGGATAACCCTGTTTTAATCATTATTTAACAACAATTCTCTTTTGCCATTGGGAAGCGTCCTCATTACAATAGACGCATGGTCGAATGGTAATAAATGCGGTATTTTTTCTGGCCATTCAATAAAGCACCAATTTCCCGAATAAAAATACTCGTCAATTCCCATGTCGTAAGCTTCCATTTCAGTGTTTAGTCGATACAAATCGAAATGATAAATGGTTTCACCCGTTTCCGATTCGTATTCGTTAACTAACGAAAATGTTGGGCTGCTTGAATTTCCTATAACGCCTAATTCTTTTACTATTTCCTTAATTAAAGTAGTCTTACCCACGCCCATTGTGGCATGAAAAGTAATTACTTTTTTTAAACTTGGCGTAGCAAGAATTTCTTTAGCTACTTTATTTATTTCTTCTAATGTGAATGTGGCAGTCATTATTTTTGGTTAAGGGTTAAGGGTTAAGGGTTAAGGGTTAAGGGTTTGGCTTTCACCTTTTACCTCATACCCAAAACCTTTTACCTATTCTACTTTGGATTCAAAACTATACACGGAATAATCATTTCTTCTAACGAAATACCACCGTGCTGATACGTATTTCTATAATAACTTACATAATGATTAAAGTTGTTTACATAGGCTAAAAAGAAATCGCTTTTGGCAAATATATACGAACTGGTCATATTTATTGTGGGTAAACCTATTTTTTTAGGATCTTTTACAGCATAAACATCTTTTTCTTCATACGTTAAACTTCTACCTGTTTTGTATCGTAAATTTAAACTGGTGTTTTTATCGCCAATCACTTTCGATGGATTTTTGCAGTTAATCGTACCGTGGTCGGTAGTAATAATAAGTTTAAAACCCATTTGTTGTGCTTGTTGAATCATTTCTAATAAAGGCGAATTTTTAAACCAACTTAACGTTAAAGAACGATACGCTTTGTCATTAGACGCCAATTCTTTTACCACATCCATTTCGGTTTTAGCGTGTGATAACATATCTACAAAATTGTACACAATAGTAGTTAAATCGTTGTTTTTGCACGATTTAAAATTATCTACCAACTTCTTACCATCACGTAAATTGGTAATTTTATAGTATTCGCTTTTAATGTTTAAGCCCAAACGTTTTAGTTGTTCGTTTAAAAAATCAGCTTCGTGCATGTTTTTTCCACCTTCATCGGTATCGTTTTTCCAATATTGTGGATATTTCTTTTCCATTTCTAACGGCAACAATCCTGCGAAAATAGCATTTCGGGCATATTGTGTAGCGGTTGGTAAAATAGAGTAGTAGTTCACTTCCTTTTCAGGCTTGTAATGATTGAATACTATACTTTCGAAAATTTTCCATTGATCCAAACGCAAGTTGTCGATAACTACAAACAGAATAGGCTTGTCTTTCTTACGAATTTCGGGTGCTACTAATTCACCAAATAATTTATGCGATAAAATCGGTTTGTCTGCTTTTTCATCGAACCAATCTTCGTAATTGCGTTCAATAAATTTTCCAAATTGCAAATTGGCTTCCGCTTTTTGGCTTTCTAAAATTTGAATTAAATTATGGTCTTCAATGGTTTCCAATTCTATTTCCCAATACACTAATTTTCTGTAAAATTCTGCCCATTCATCAAACGAATTTACCATAGACATTTCCATAGCAATTTTTCTAAATTCTTTCTGATAATCCAAAGTGGTTTTTTCAGAAATTAAACGCGAATGGTCTAAATTTTTCTTTAAACTCAATAAAATCTGATTCGGATTTACGGGTTTTATTAAGTAATCGGCAATTTTACTACCAATAGCTTCTTCCATAATGTATTCTTCCTCACTTTTTGTAATCATAATTACAGGTGTAGAAGATTTGAACTCTTTCATTTCCGATAGCGTTTCTAAACCCGAAAGTCCTGGCATATTTTCATCTAAAAAAACCACATCAAAAGCGGTTTCTTTGTATAAGTCAATCGCGTCTTGTCCGTTGTTACAAGTAGTAACGGTATAGTTTTTCTTTTCTAAAAATAAGATATGTGGCTTCAATAAGTCAATTTCGTCGTCTACCCAAAGTATTTTTATATTGTTCATCGTATGTTGGATTTAAAAGTGCAAGTTACTATATCTTAAACGTAAAATTTCTTAAAAATTGTGTAAAATTTTGAAATTTTTGAAAATTCAAATCTACACTTTCAAAAAACGTATAAGTAAAATGTTCCAAAGCCTTCTGTTTTTAAGTTCAACAAACTCATATTAAAACAATAAAAAACTTATTCTATTTTTTCTTACATTTGTTACACAAAAACATATCTTGTGAGCCAAATTAATAAATTAAAAATACTCAACGATCCAATTTATGGTTTCATCACCATCCCCAATACTTTACTTTACGATTTAATTCAGCATCCGTATTTTCAGCGATTGCGACGAATTTCTCAAATGGGTATGTCTTATTTGGTCTATCCAGGTGCGCACCATACCCGTTTTCATCACGCGTTAGGGTGTTTGCATATTATGCAAAATGCGGTACAAACTTTGAAATTTAAAGGTGTAGCCATTTCTGATGAAGAAGAAAATGCATTATATATAGCGATATTATTACACGATATTGGTCACGGACCTTTTAGTCATGCTCTAGAAAATAGTGTATTGGAAGAAGTACATCACGAAGAATTGTCGTTGTTATTCATGGAACAATTAAATAAGGAATTTGACGGTAAACTAGCGTTAGCTATCCAAGTTTTTAAAGGTGAATACCATAGAAAATTTATGTTGCAATTGATTTCCAGTCAGTTAGACATGGATCGAATGGATTACTTGAAACGCGATAGTTTTTATACCGGTGTGAATGAAGGAAACGTAAATAGCGAACGATTAATTCAAATGCTAAACGTACAAGATGACGTGCTGGTAATGGAAGAAAAAGGAATTTATTCTATAGAAAAGTTTCTAATGGCGCGCCGATTGATGTATTGGCAAGCGTATTTGCATAAAACCAGCGTTGTAGCCGAATTAACATTGACAAAGATATTAAAACGAGCAAAAGAACTTACATCAAGAGGTGAGGTGTTATTTGGAAGTCCGTTTTTATTGTTCTTTTTAAACCATAAAATTGAATTAAAACAAATAGATAAAACCATCTTAGATACGTTTTCTAATTTAGATGATTACGATGTGTTAGGAGCTATAAAACAATGGCAATTTCACGATGATTTTGTGCTGAGTTCTTTAAGTAAAATGGTTATTAATAGAAATCTATTAAAGATTGAATTAACAGAAGATAAAATAAACAAAATCAAGTTGTTAGAATTGAAAGAAAAGTACACAAAACTATATAATCTTTCCGACAAAGATGTGGACTATTTTGTTTTCAAAGGGAAAATAAAAAATGAGGCCTATAGCAAATCTTCGGAGCCAATTAGGATATTAAAAAAGGATAAAACAATTGAAAATGTGGTAGCCGCTTCCGATCAAATGCATTTAAAAGCATTGTCTAAAACCATCGTTAAATATTTTATTTGTTATCCTAAAGCGGTAGATTAAGGTTAATTTTTATATTTTTGCAAAGATGAAATTTACAGCAGAACAAATAGCAGGCATTTTAGATGGAGAAGTTTTTGGAAATCCAGATGCTGAAGTATATAAATTAGCTAAAATAGAGGAAGGAACAGAAGGTTCGCTAACTTTTTTAGCTAACACTAAGTATTCCAATTATTTATACGGTACAAACGCCACAATAGTTATTGTAAATAAATCATATGAACTTGAAAATGAAGTAAGAGCCACATTGATTAAAGTCGATGATGCGTACAGTTCTTTTTCAAAATTATTAGAATATTACAATCAAATTAAACTAATGAAATCGGGTATAGAGCAACCTTCTATAATTTCGGAAGGTGTAACTTATGGAGACAATTTATATTTAGGTAGTTTTTGCTACATTGGTAAAAACGTACGAATTGGAAATAATGTAAAAATATATCCAAATAGTTTTATTGGCGATAATGTAACAATTGGCGATAATTGTGTCTTTTTTGCAGGAGTGAGGGTATATTCTGAAACAGAAATAGGCAATCATGTAACCATTCATTCCGGATCCATTATTGGTTCAGATGGATTTGGTTTTGCACCACAAGAAGATGGTTCGTTTACAAAAATTCCACAAATTGGAAATGTTGTAATTGAAGATTATGTAGAAATTGGTTCGTGTTCTACAGTAGATAGAGCTACATTAGGTACAACGTATATCAGAAGAGGTGTAAAGTTAGACAACCAAATTCAAGTAGCACATAATGTGGAAATTGGTGAAAATACCGTAATTGCGGCTCAAACTGGCATTGCAGGTTCTACCAAAATTGGTAAAAACTGTATGATTGGCGGCCAAGTAGGTATTGCAGGGCATATTACCATTGGAAATTATGTAAAAATACAAGCACAATCAGGTATAGGAAAAAGTTTAAAAGACGGAGAAGTAGTACAAGGAAGTCCAGCATTTAATTATGGCGATTTTGCGAAGTCTTTTGTCCATTTTAAAAACTTACCTAAAATCGTTAATGAAATTGAAGAATTAAAAAAGAATAATAAATAAAATCATGTTAAAACAAACAACTCTTAAAAGCGAAATTTCTTTAAAAGGTGTCGGACTTCATACAGGTCAGGAAGTTACAATTACTTTCAAACCCGCACCAATTAATAATGGTTTTACATTTGTACGTGTCGATTTAGAAGGAAGCCCAATAATTGAAGCCGATGCAAATTATGTAGTAAACACGCAACGTGGAACTAATTTAGAGAAATTAGGAGTAATGATTCAAACTCCTGAACATGTTTTGGCAGCTTTAGTAGGTTGTGATTTAGATAATGTGATAATTGAATTAAATTCATCAGAATTACCTATTATGGATGGTTCTTCCAAATATTTTGTAGAAGCATTAGAAAAAGTAGGTTGTGTTGAGCAAGAAGCCGAACGAAAAATATATGTTGTAAAAGATGTCATTTCATATTTAGATGAAGCTACAGGTAGCGAAATTACAATAATACCAAGTGATAGTTATTGTGTTACTGCAATGGTTGATTTTGGTACAAAAGTATTAGGAACACAAAATGCAAACATGAAAAACATTTCTGATTTTAAAACGGAAATTGCAGAATGTAGAACATTTAGTTTCTTACATGAATTAGAAGCACTATTAAATAACGGATTAATTAAAGGTGGCGATTTAAATAATGCCATAGTATACGTAGATAAAGAAATTTCTGACGAAACAATGGCTAATTTAAAAAAGGCCTTTAACAAAGAACATATTTCTGTAAAAGAAAACGGAATTTTAGATAATTTAACGTTGCATCATCCAAACGAAGCGGCTCGTCATAAATTATTAGATATAGTGGGCGATTTATCTTTAATTGGAAGAAGAATTCAAGGAAAGGTAATTGCCACTAAACCAGGACATTTTGTAAACACACAGTTTGCTAAAAAAGTTTCAAAAATTATTAAATTGGAAGAGAAAAATCAAATTCCAGTTTACGATTTACATAAAGATCCGGTATTAGATATCCATGGAATTATGGATTTACTACCTCACAGACCACCGTTTTTATTAGTAGATAAAATTTTAGAATTATCTGAAACGCATGTAGTAGGCCTAAAAAACGTAACTATGAATGAACCTTTCTTTATAGGACATTTTCCAGGTGCACCAGTAATGCCTGGTGTGTTGCAAGTAGAAGCTATGGCACAAACGGGTGGTATTTTAATTTTAAGCACGGTACCAGATCCAGAAAATTATCTTACATTCTTTATGAAAATTGATAATGTAAAATTCAAACAAAAAGTGTTACCAGGTGATACCATCGTTTTTAAATGCGAATTAATTACACCTATTAGAAGAGGAATTTGCCACATGCAAGCGTATGCATATGCCAACGGTAAATTGGTTTCTGAAGCCGAATTAATGGCACAAATTGTAAAAGTAAAAAACGATTAAATATAAAATCCATTGTTTAAATTTGTTTAATCATTGAAAAACATTCGGAAATAAAATAATAAAAATATATGAATCAACCTTTAGCATACGTTCATCCAGGGGCAAAAATTGCAAGAAATGTAGTTATTGATCCGTTTACTACCATTCATAACAATGTAGAAATTGGTGAAGGAACTTGGATAGGCTCTAACGTAACCATTATGGAAGGCGCAAGAATTGGTAAAAATTGTAATATTTTCCCAGGAGCTGTTATATCTGCCGTACCACAAGATTTAAAGTTTGGCGGTGAAGATTCTTTAGCAATAATAGGTGATAACACTACAATCAGAGAATGTGTAACCATTAATCGAGGAACTGTTGCAGCAGGAAAAACGGTAATTGGCAAAAATTGTTTAATTATGGCAACCGCACATATTGCGCATGATTGTATGATTGGTGACAATGCTATTATTGTAAATGGTGTGGCTTTAGCAGGTCATGTTACGGTTGGACAATTTGCAGTTATTGGTGGTTTGGCTGCCGTACATCAGTTTATCTCCATTGGAGACCACGCAATGGTTTCTGGTGGAAGTCTAGTAAGAAAAGATGTACCACCTTTTTCAAAAGCAGCAAAAGAACCTTTATCTTATGTAGGTATTAATTCTGTTGGCTTAAGAAGAAGAGGATTTACCACAGAAAAAATCAAAGAAATTCAAGATATATACCGTATTTTATATCAGAAAAATTATAATACCTCTCAAGCATTAAGTATTATTGAAGCCGAAATGGAAGCAACACCAGAAAGAGATGAAATTTTAGATTTTATTAGAAACTCTTCTCGCGGAATCATGAAAGGCTACACAGGAAGCGTTTAAAAAAAATAGGAACATAATTAAAAACAAACAAAATGGCAAGTACATCAGATATTAGAAATGGTTTATGTATTAAATTTAACCACGACATTTATAAAATCATCGAATTCTTACACGTAAAACCAGGTAAAGGTCCTGCTTTTGTAAGAACAAAATTAAAATCGTTAACTAACGGAAAAGTATTAGACAATACGTTTTCTGCAGGTCATAAAATAGATGTAGTGCGTGTAGAAACACAAACGTACCAATTTTTATATCCCGAAGGAAATGAATTTCACTTTATGAATATCGAATCTTTTGAACAAATTACTTTAAATAGAAATATTTTAGATGCACCAGATTTATTAAAAGAAGGTGAAAATGTAATGATTCAAATCAACACAGAAACTGATTTACCTCTTTCTGTAGATATGGCAGCTTCTGTAATTTTAGAAGTAACTTATACCGAACCAGGTTTAAAAGGAAATACAGCTACAAATGCTACCAAACCAGCAACAGTAGAAACCGGTGCTAGCATTAATGTACCTTTATTTATTAATGAGGGTGATAAAATTAAAATTGATACCGCATCTGGTAAATACATGGAAAGAGTTTAACATAGTATTATGTGAAAAGTGAGAAGTATAGACTTTTCACTTTTTTTATTGACTATTTTTATTTTATAAAATGAAATTCAACAAAACCTATACATTAAAACAAATTGCTGAAATTATCAATTCTACTTATGTTGGATCAGATGATTTTCCAGTTTATGGTATGAATGAAATTCATGTGGTAACACCAGGCGATATTGTTTTTGTAGACCATCCAAAATATTACGATAAAGCGTTGCAATCAGCGGCTACAATTGTACTTATAAACAAAGAAGTACCATGTCCGGAAGGAAAAGCATTGTTAATTTCAGATGACCCTTTTAGAGATTTTAATATATTGACAAAATATTTTAGACCTTTTCAATTTTCAAATGTTTCAATTTCAGAAACGGCATCAATCGGCGAAGGCACATTAATACAACCAAATTGTTTTATTGGACATCAGGTCCAAATTGGTAAAAATTGTTTGATTCATTCCAATGTTTCCATATACGATAATACAATAATTGGTGACAATGTAATTATTCATGCAGGTACTATTTTAGGAGCCGATGCTTTTTACTACAAAAAACGTACGGAAGGTTTTGATCAATTGCTATCAGGTGGACGAGTTGTTATAGAAAACAATGTAGGAATTGGGGCACTTTGTACTATTGATAAAGGCGTAACAGGTGATACTACTATTGGTGAAGGTACTAAAATTGACAATCAGGTTCATGTAGGACATGACACCATTATTGGAAAAAAATGTTTAATTGCTTCCCAAACCGGTATTGCAGGTTGTGTAATAATTGAAGATGAGGTAACACTTTGGGGACAAGTTGGTACCACCAGTGGAATAACTATTGGTACAAAAGCTGTGATTATGGGCCAAACTGGAGTAACAAAATCTGTTGAAGGTGGAAAATCCTATTTTGGAACACCAATTGAGGAATCTCGCGAAAAATTAAAACAACTAGCTAATATTAAGCGTATCCCAGAAATAATAGAGAAACTAAAAGGGAAGTAGCTAAAAGTATTTCATCTGTTACTTAAAAGTTAATGGATATCAAATTAGCAAAAAAGTATAAAAAAAATCTCAAAAAATTAATTTATTACTGGCAAAAAACTTATTTTTGCTCAACTTTAAAAAATCAAATAACATCATGAGTGTTTTAGTAAATAAAAATTCAAAAATTATAGTTCAAGGATTTACAGGAAGTGAAGGAACGTTTCACGCTTCTCAAATGATTGAATATGGTACAAATGTAGTTGGAGGAGTAACGCCAGGTAAAGGAGGTACGTTACATTTAGAAAGACCTGTTTTCAATACAGTTAAAGACGCTGTTAAAACAGCAGGAGCAGATACATCAATTATTTTTGTTCCGCCAGCATTTGCTGCAGATGCCATTATGGAAGCTGCAGATGCAGGAATTAAAGTGATTATTTGTATTACAGAAGGAATTCCTGTAGCAGATATGATTAAAGCATACGATTTTATTCAAGGTAAAGACTGTCGTTTAGTTGGGCCTAACTGTCCGGGAGTAATTACTCCAGGTGAAGCTAAAGTTGGTATTATGCCAGGTTTCGTATTCAAAAAAGGAACAGTTGGTATTGTTTCTAAATCAGGAACTTTAACTTACGAAGCTGCAGACCAAGTGGTAAAACAAGGTTTAGGAATAACAACTGCAATTGGTATTGGTGGAGATCCAATTATTGGAACAACAACAAAACAAGCGGTTGAATTATTAATGAACGATCCTGAAACGGAATGTATTATTATGATTGGTGAAATCGGTGGTCAATTAGAAGCGGATGCTGCAAAATGGGTGAAAGCTGATGGAAATCGTAAACCAGTTGTTGGTTTCATCGCTGGTGAAACGGCACCAAAAGGTAGAACAATGGGTCATGCAGGTGCAATTGTTGGTGGTGCAGATGATACGGCTGAAGCTAAAAAACGCATCATGAGAGAATGTGGTATTCATGTTGTAGATTCTCCAGCTGAAATAGGAAAAAAAGTAAAAGAAATTATGGGATAATTTCCTGTATTTAAAATACATAATAATAAAAGCTCCTTTTGTGGAGCTTTTATTACTTATACTAATCAAGTTTACTTAGTTATTTGACTGAGTTGCAAATTAAATTAAAATGGAAAAAGAATTAAAAAAATACAAATCAACAAATAGTTTTTTATTTACAACAGATCTAAACTTAGAAGAGGTTTGTAATGCTCCAGATGGTGCAAGTGGAGTTTTCTTAGTGTTTGATGCAAGTAACGAAGAAAAACAATTAATTATGGTAGGTTCAACGGGTACGGTTCAAAATGACGGTACATTGAAAGTAAAAAGTGGTGGTTTATACGATAAAATTGTAAACGGACATCAATTTGCTAAAACCGGTAGAAAATATTCTTGGCCAGCACAAATGAAAAAAGAAGAAATTACAGCTTTAGAAGTAGTTTGGTATGAAACTTTTACAGGAAAAACAAAAAGTATTCCAACATTTGTTGAAGCGACTGTTTTACAAAGTTATTTAAAAGATAAGGGCACACTTCCTAAATGGAATGTAGCTTTCTAAAAAAATGATAAAAAAAATCCCGCTCTGAATATTTTAGAGCGGGATTTTTGTTTTAATTAAATGGGTTAGACCATTTCGAATTTGTATACACATCGGTACCAGACAAGGTTCTTAAAAAAGCAACAACAGCATCAACTTCTGTCGCGGTTAAATTTAATTGTTGTCCAACACCATTGGGTCTTAATCTTGGATCTAAATTAGTATTTCCTGGCGCAATATTTATAGTACCATAATGACCAATGGCTTGTTGAAGTGAGGTAATTACTCCTGTATGCATCATTTGTCCGTTTGTAGTACCATTTACTTTTACTAAATCTCTTAAAGAAGGCGCTCGGGTATTTGTAATGTCAATTCCGGTATTATTAATACTTCCAATTATTCCATTGTTTCTTGTGTTAGGATCAATGTCAAATTCTGGTGCGGCATGGCATCCTGCACAACCAACTCCGCCAGCTGTTCTTACACCAGAATTATTAAAAACAGGAGCGGTTAAAAATAAGTTTTTACCCAGATTTTCTTGTGCGGTAAAGTTTGCAAAAGGTGCTCCGTCATTTGGTGCGCCTGCACGTCCAACATCGTATTTTGAATCGAATGATTGAATACTTCTAATAAATTGCGCTAAAGCAAACTGAATTTTAGTTTCTGTAATTTCCTCAGTGCCATATACAAATTTAAATAACTCTTTGTAATAATTTATAGCGCTTAATTTTGTAATTAAAGCGTTAAAATTTAAATCGCCATTAGTACCACTAAATCCCATTTCTCCGTGATCTTTAATTGGCATTGTAGTTTGAATTTCTAAAGATGCGGCACGTTCGTCCCAAAAGAATTTAGATTCTACAGCAAAACGTGTATTAATTAATCGCATAGAATGGCGTCCTGTAGTTCCATTAACTCCGGTACTTGCTACACTGTCATCTCCAAAAGCTACTGCTTGTTTGTGGCAACTTGAACAAGATATGGTATTGTTTGAAGACATTTTTTTATCGTAAAACAAAACTCTACCTAAAGTTGCTCCTTTGTCCGAGATTGGATTTAATGCACTATTGTCTTTATTGATGTATGCAGGAACGGTTTGGTTCGCATAATTGGCTAAATTGTTTAAATCGACCGAGCTACCAAATTCTGCATTTACCGCAGGGTAGATTTCAGTTATGGGAGTGTAATTTTCTTCGTCAGTTTTATTACATGACAATACAGAAAAAACAATTACAAATAAAGGTAGGATTTTGAAGGGCTTCATAGATTGTATAAACTTGGTTACTACCTATTAGACTTTCAATATTAAAAAAGGTTTAATTTAAAATCTAATTTA
Organism: Flavobacterium sp.; assembly: GCF_040402895.1. GTDB lineage: Bacteria > Bacteroidota > Bacteroidia > Flavobacteriales > Flavobacteriaceae > Flavobacterium. Next base: position 36,663 of record NZ_JBBALR010000002.1, on the reverse strand, counting down.
TTTTGTTTTTTTTAATTATTTAGCAATTATAACTTTATAACTTTTATTCTGATTTCCACTAGAAATTCTAATAAAATAGATACCATTGTAAACAGAATCCGTTTCAATTATTGTTAATGTACTACCTTGTAAAATTTTATTTTCTTTCACAATTTGACCTAATTCGTTAATTAATTCCACTTTTAAATCATTTTCCGTCATTTGCGTTTGAATTGCAATGAATTCAGAAGCTGGATTTGGCGCAATGGTTATTTTAAAATCAAAATTTTCAAAAGTGTTCGAAGATAAAGTGGTTGTTCCAGCTGGAACTGTTGGTACTGTAGTTACTACTTTATTTCCGTAAAATGTAGGCCCAACAACATAGGGGTAAGTAGAGTTATGAGTGGTGTTAACTGTTGTAAAATAACAATATATTCCATTTGGATATTCTGGAGTAATACAAAAACGACCGTTATGAATATCTAAATAATCTTGACCAGAATTTGCAATAAATTCATAATCCTCTCGGTACAATCCTAAAGGAAAAGTAGTGCTAACGGCCGGACCATCTGTAACATCTACACCCGTATATAAATGTGTCCTAGTAGTAATATTTCTTAAACTAAAACTCGATTTCATTCTAGTTATGCCCCCAGTTCCATTTGTATTTGCATAACCATAAGCACCATAAATTGGAAAGCCATCATAAGCAAATCCTAAAAGTGGTGAATGTTGAGTTGGGTTAATAACATATAATCCATCAGCAGGATAGGTATTACAAATTGATGATAACACCGATAAATCTAAATTAAAAGCACTAGGATTTTGATGATGGTGATAATTTCCATTAGCTGGATGCGCTTTAGCGCAATCAAATCCTGCTCGTTCTGCTAAAACAGCATCTCTATTCCAAACACCGTCACCCATTCCTCCCAAAGGTCCACCAGCGTTTGCTCCGGTTGATAATTTATATGAAACACCATCTCTGTAATCAAATAAAGCCACACCATTTATAAAAACACCAATATTACCTCCAGTTGTAGCGGTTGGCGTTCCAGTGTTTTGAGTGGGACTTAATGTAATTTTAAAAATTTTATTTTGTGCTGTCGCTATAGTTGGATTTCCATCTAAAAATGGGCCAGTAATATATGCTGGAATGCCTGTTGCAGAGACATAAACATCAGTTGTGTTGTATTGAACCGTTTGTACGTTTGCTGCAACGGCATCCACTATTGGTGTTGAATTTCCTGAAACGTAATGACGACCGGTAATTCCTGTAAAATTTCTTAACCAACTTGTGATTGCTGGATTTGTTTGCGCAAAAGTTGAAAAACTTGCAAATAATAGTATGATAATTTGTTTTTTCATTTTAGTTAGATTTAGTTGTTTTTTATTTAGACATTTTCAAAAAATGATTTATAATTTATTTTGGGTAAGCGTATTTTTTATTAAAAAGAAAGGTTTTATCAGTTAAGGTTTTTAAAAAAGCAACCAATTCTGTTCTTTCATTGTCATTTAAATTCATAGGTTGATGTAATTCCTTTGATAACGTTCTACTCTTTTGAACACCAGAATTATAATGCTTAATCACTTCAGTTAGTGTTTTAAATCTACCATCATGCATATAAGGAAATGTAAATTCGATATTTCGTAACGTCGGAACTTTAAAAAGTAACGAATCTTTACTGTTTTGTGTAATTTTCATTCGTCCTAAATCCTTTAAATCTGCAACCATTGGCAACCCATTATTTCTAAATTCATTATTTGTCAATAACGGCTCTTTATGGCAAGAAGTACAATGATTTTGAAATAACGCATATCCTTTTTGTTCCATTTCGGTGAATTCTTCTTCATTTCTGATAAATTTATCATATTTCGAATTTGTTGTTGTTAAAGAAACTAGAAATTGCGATATGGCTTTTAAAGTTAATTGACCTGTAATTTTTTTAGTTCTAAATGCTTTTTCAAATAAATCAACATATTTTTCTGATTTTTGAAGCTTATTTACAACGTTTTCTAGGGTTTCATTCATTTCAACCTCACTTGTAATCGGTGTTATTGCCTGAACATCTAAATGATTGACACCGCCATCCCACATGAAATTTTTACTCCATGCTAAATTTTGTAATGTCAATGAATTTCGTGTGCCAATCTTTCCTTCAATTCCATGACTCAACTCGTGGTCAACATGAGTAAATCCTGTAGCTTGAAGATGACAACTAGAACAAGAAATAGTGTTATCTTTTGATAATATTGGATCATAAAATAAATGCCTTCCCAATTGAAAGCCTTCTTCAGTTAATGGATTTTTCTTAAAATCATAAACAGGTTTGGGCCAATTGGTTGGAATTTCAATGTAAATAGGCGCAAAGTGACTTTTGGAAAAAGATACTATTCCAAAAATTAAAAAACCTAAAACAAATATTAAAACTATTTTTTTCATTCTATGTAAAACATTTTCGAACTTAAATTGGCTAATGCCATGGCGTCATTTCCTGGAATCATTACAGAATTCATTTCTTTTAAATTTATTTCACTGAAAAATCGCTCTAAATCTACTGTTAAATTTATTTGATTTTGAAGTTTATTAATTGGAATTTCAATTTTACGCATGGCATAATAAGGATTTAAATAACCCCCAATATGAAAATTGAAACTATTTTTCCGTGTTTTGCAACTTGAACTTGTTCCCTCTATTTTCATGTTAATATACCCACTTTGCCAAGCCCAATACATCCCATTTGAAAGGTCTAAATCACCAGACAAAGCGCCTGAAACAGAAGCTAAACTATCAACTCCAATGGAGAAATTTATGCTTTTTATTTCCTTTTTATTATTTTTAGTTATAGCAAGTAAAGTTGTATTTGGTTTTTCCAAATCAATTAAATGTGACTTTTTATCAGATAAAATTGTGTTGTCTTCATAAGTAATTTGAAAATCAGAAATATAAAATTTAAATTGAGTAATCTTTAAAGTATCCTTTTGTTTTGAAATATAAGTAGTATTTAATTTAAAATTGTTTACACTCCATTTGGGATTAATTTTCAAAGACAAAGAATCTATTTCATTTTGTCCAAAAAGAGAAAATGAAGATAATGATAGAAAGTAAATTATGTGAAACGATTTTTTCATTTTTAGGTTTTCTAATTCCAGAAAATAATTTAGAAAGCTCATTAATTAAAATATAAAATTAGATAAAACCTATAAAATATTTTCGGTTTAATTTAAAAATTATACCTTTTTTTATTGATTTTAATTTATTTAGACTCACAAAAAACAAAAAGGTTTAATGTAAAAGAAGTTTTTATTACTTTAAATTATTATTATATTTGACTTTTATAAGAAAGTATATCATTTAAATAGAATTGTATGAAATTATTAGAAGGAAAAGTTGCTATTATTACTGGTGCAAGTAGGGGAATTGGAAGTGGAATTGCAAAGGTGTTTGCTCAAAACGGAGCAAATGTTGCTTTTACATATAGTTCATCTGCAGAATCGGCCTTAGCATTGGAAAATGAATTAAACGCTTTAGGAATTAAATCTAAAGGGTATAAATCAAATGCAGCAGATTTTAACGAAGCACAAAAATTAGTAGATGATGTAATGGCTGATTTTGGAAATATAGATATATTGATTAATAATGCTGGTATTACAAAAGATAATTTATTAATGCGTATGTCTGAAGAAGATTTTGATGCGGTAATGAATATCAATTTAAAATCGGTATTTAACATGACAAAAGCAGTACAAAAAGTAATGCTTAAAAATCGTGCTGGTTCTATTGTGAATATGAGTTCTGTAGTAGGAGTGAAAGGGAATGCAGGACAAGCTAATTATGCCGCTTCTAAAGCAGGTATGATTGGTTTTACTAAATCTATCGCATTAGAATTGGGCTCAAGAAATATTAGATGTAATGCTATAGCTCCAGGTTTCATTGAAACGGAAATGACAGCAAAACTAAACGAAGATGTTGTAAAAGGTTGGAGAGAATCTATTCCATTAAAGCGTGGTGGAACTCCAGAAGACGTAGCAAATGTGTGTGTGTTCTTAAGTTCGGATATGAGCGCCTATGTAACAGGTCAAGTTATAAATGTAGATGGAGGAATGTTAACATAGCATTGTAAATAAGGTTTAAAGGTTTTTGTGTTTAAAAGTTTAAAAGGTTTTGGGTTGAATTTAGCTTGAAATTTACAAATTTAATACTATTTCAATGAGAATATTTAGTTTTGAAAAGTTGATTGCTTGGCAAAAAAGTAGAGAATTAGCTATGTTGATATTTGCAGAAACTAAAAAATTTCCAAAAGATGAATTATTTGGATTAACTAGCCAAATGAGAAGATGCTCTGTTTCTATTGCATCAAACCTAGCTGAAGGTTCAGGAAGAAATTCTATGAAAGATAAAGCTAGATTTTCCGAAATTGCTTATAGTTCTTCATTAGAATTATTAAATCAAGTTATTTTATGTCGCGATTTTGAATATCTAGATGAAAATCAATCCATTTTAATAAGAGAAAAAATAACTGAAGTAAATATGCTAATTGATGGATTGTATAAGTCGCAAATTTCAAATATAGAATAACTTTCACCTAATCCATAAACGTAAAGCCTTTTAATCTTTTAACCCTATAAACACTTAAACTAACAATGACAACAAGCACAATTCTTCTAATACTACTTTCGGTTATTATTTCTGGAGTTGTTGCGTTTTATCAATATTTATTTAAAGTAGATAACCAAAATAAAACAAATTGGTTATTGGCTTTTTTGCGTTTTATTTCGGTTTTTTCATTGCTTTTATTAATAATTAATCCTGTAATTTCAAGAAAAATAGTAGAAACCAATAAAATTCCGCTTGCCATTGTTGCTGATAATTCTCGTTCTATATTAGAATTGAAAGCTACGACTGATGCGTTAAAATTAGTTGAAACCCTAAATTCAAATTCGGCATTAAAAGAAAAATATGAAATTCAAAGTTATACTTTTGATGATACATTTGTTGCTGGAAAGTCTCTAGATTTTAAAGGAAATCAGTCAAACATTCACGACGTAGCTGTAAATTTAAAGCAGTTAAATAAAAATGCATTCTACCCAGTTGTGTTAGTAACGGATGGAAATCAGACAATTGGAAATGATTATGTATTTAGTTTTCACGAATCTACAACCGTTTTCCCAGTTGTTTTAGGTGATACTACCACCACTTTTGATTTGAAAATTAATCAGCTTAACGCCAATAAATATGCGTTTTTAAAGAATAAGTTTCCAGTAGAAGTATTCTTACAGTACAATGGTAATAAGTCGGTTTCTGCTGCCTTTTCAATTGAAAAAAATGGTAAGAAAATTAGTAATCAAACGATAAATTTTGATGCTAAAAATAAAGTGCAATCGGTACAAATTTTATTAGAAGCAGACAGAGTAGGTTTACAAAAATACAAAGCTGTAATTTCTTCATCTGTTAAAGAAAAAAACACCTACAACAACAGTAAAAACTTTGCGGTTGAAGTGCTAGATCAGAAAAAAGAAATTGCACTAATTTCAGATGTTTCGCATCCAGATTTAGGCGCCATAAAACGCGCAATAGAATCTAACGCACAACGTAAGGTAACAATTGTTAAACCTAATTCAATCAATGATTTAAAAAAATACAATGTATTGATTTTGTATCAACCAAATGCTTCTTTTAGAAAAGTATTTGAAGCTAATAAAAATTTAAAAATAAACACTTTTATTGTAACCGGAATGGCAACGGATTATAATTTATTAAATCAAATGCAATCCGATTTAGAGTTTAAATTAACCAATAAAAAAGAAAATTTTACTACTTCATTTGTACCCAATTTTAATCTTTTTGCACAATCTGATATTCAGTTTTCGCAATTTCCACCATTAGAAAATCCTTTTGGAAAAATTACTGAAAAAGGAAGTGTAAACACCTTGTTGAAAGCAAAAGTAAATGGCATTGAAGTTGGAAATCCTATTTTAACTTTTTCAGAAAAAGGAATAAGTAGAAATGCTTATTTATTAGGTGAAAATTCTTGGAAGTGGCGAATGGAGAGTTTTGTTTTAAATCAATCTTATGAGAAATACGACCTGTTTATTGATAAGATTATTCAGTATTTATCTACTAATTCTGCAAAGAAATCACTTTTGGTGGAACACGAAAGTTTTTATAATTCTGGTGAAACCATTGAAATTTTTGCTCAATATTTTAATAAAAGTTATGAATTGGAAGAAAACGCCAATCTTTCTATCACTTTAACGAATAAGAATACTAAATCAACAAAAAACTACAATTTCTCAAAAGCAAACAATGGTTATCAAGCTATTTTTGATGGAATAACTCCAGGAAATTATATGTTTCAAGTAAAAGAGACAACAAGTAACGCCAGTTATAATGGAACTTTTGAAGTTTTAGATTTTGATGTGGAAAAACAATTTGTCAATCCGGATGTGTCAAAATTACAACAATTAGCCAATCAGAATAATGGTGAAATTATTTATCCTAATCAAATAGAAAAGTTACTTCAGAAATTACTTCAAAAAGACACTTATTTACCCGTAGAAAAAACGATAATTAAAAATTCTCCTTTAATTGATTCCTTGTGGTTATTAATTATTATAGTTGTATCTTTAACTATCGAATGGTTTACCAGAAAGTATAACGGATTAATATAATTAATACTTCCAATATGATTAGTTTAAAAAGCATTCAAACAGAAATTGATGCAAGTTATTTGTATAAAATACTTGCTGAAAATGAAGAAGATAAAGCAGTTGCTGAAGTTTTTAAACAAATGAGTGAAATTGAGCACAGTCACGCTGTAGCTTTTATTCAGAAAAACAATTTAACGGAAACCGATTTGCCGTTGCCTTCTTTTAGAGCAAAAACATTACATAAAATAGGAAAAGTTTTTGGTTTCGATTATGTTTTAGGCGTTTTATTAGATACTGAAAAAAGTATATCGAATTCGGTTATTGGGGCTAGAAAAAAATACAGTTCGGCACAATCAATCTCTGATACGGCTCACGTTACGATATTAAAAAACATTTTAAATTCAACTACTAATGTGTCTGGATCCAATTTAGCACGTTTTGAAAAAAGACATCGCTCAGTAGGAGGGAATGCCTTAAGAGCGGCTGTTTTAGGTGGAAATGACGGATTGGTTTCTAATTTTAGTTTGGTAATGGGAATTGCTGGCGCTACTAGCGGACAAAGTGAAGTGTTACTAGCAGGAATGGCTGGTTTGTTAGCAGGCGCTTTATCTATGGCTCTAGGAGAATGGATTTCGGTTAAAAGTTCTCAAGAATTGTATGAGAACCAAATGCAATTAGAAATGGACGAACTAGAAACTAATCCTGAAGGAGAGCGAAAAGAAATTGCCTTAATTTATACGTCAAAAGGCATTCCGCAAGACCAAGCCAATCAAATGGCCGCTGATATTATTTCTAATAAGGAGTTGGCACATCAATTTTTAATTAAAGAAGAATTAGGAATAAATGCTGATGATTTAAAAGGTTCTGCAATGGAAGCGGCAATAACTTCGTTTGTTCTTTTTGGTATTGGTGCGATAATTCCGGTTATCCCATTTTTCTTTTACGGTGGTACAAAAGCAATTATTATTAGTACTTCTTTAAGCGCCGTTGGCTTGTTTTTAATTGGTGCAATAATTACTTTATTTACTGGGAAAAGCGTTTGGTATTCGGGATTTAGACAAGTATTATTTGGTTTGTTAGCTGCAGCAATCACTTTCGGTATAGGAAAACTAATTGGTGTGTCGGTTATTGGTTAATTTTACTTCTCATATTTTTTTGTTTTTAAAATATGTGAGGCAGTTTGATAGATGGCTATAGTTTCTTTTCTTAATTTCACATCTATTTTTGTTTTCGGTTTTTCTTCGTAGATAATGCTGTAATTAGTGCCTAATGTTTCGTTTTTTTGTTGAATTAAATCAAATTGCTTTACTTTCTTTTGTGGTGAAATTATTGTTAAAACACCATCTTTAATATATCCCAAATCTTGATAGGTTGCTATAAAAGCTCTTGGTATATAATTTGTTTTTAAAACATTTTTTCCAAAAAATTTAGATTTATATTTAAAGTTTAAAATACCTAAAACAGTTGGCATTATATCAATTTGCGATACTAATTTATCTACTTTTTGTGGTTGAATAAATCCAGGGGCATAAATAAAGGCAGGAATTCTATATTTATCCATTGGCAATTCGGTTTTCCCAGAACTTGAGGCACAATGATCAGCTATTATTACAAAAACTGTGTTTTTAAACCAGGCCTGTTTTTTTGCCATTTCAAAAAATTGTTTCAAAGCATAATCGGTATACATAACACCGCCTTCTCTTGATTTTGCTGTACCTGAAATGCTAATTTTTCCTTCTGGATAAGTAAATGGACGGTGATTACTTACTGTCATCCAATGATTAAAAAATGGTTTACCTGTTTTAGCTTCATCATTCATTACTTGAATGGCTTTTTTTGCCATATCTTCATCACAAACCCCCCAAATATTAGAGAATGTTATTTCGTTAGGATTTAAACTTGATTTATCTACTATATCATATCCGTTTCCTCCAAAAAAATCTTGCATATTATCAAAATAGGCATCGCCACCATATAAAAATTTTGTAGAATATCCTTTTGATTGAAATACACTTCCTGTTGTAAATTTGTTTTTATTATCTTTTCGTTTTACAACACTTTCTCCCGGAGTGGGTGGTAAGCATAATGTAACCGCTTCTAACCCTCTAACGGTTCTGTTTCCAGTAGCGTACAAATTGGTAAAAAATAAACTTTCTTCTGCTAATTGATCTAAGAAAGGTGTTATGTTGTTATGATTTCCATAATGTTTCATAAATTCTTCACTTAAGCTTTCTACGGTTATCAATACAACATTTTTTTTTATTTCCTTTCCGTTAGATGTAATGGAAGTACTATTTTGATTATAGTTTACACCAATAATTGTGTCAAACTGAGCCAATTCTTCTTGAGGTAACGATTCGTAAAACTCGAAGAAGTCTAACTCACTATTGGTAAATGCTTTATAAAATTTTTGAAGTCCATTACTTTGTAATTCATTTGCAAAAACATTCGAGCTATTTTGTTGAGATGCAATACTAGGAAGAATTAGCAAAGCACTACCAAGCAATAGTAATTGCACTACAATAATTTTTAGTTTACTTGGGAAATTTGGTAAATCCTCCAAATACGATTTTGATTTTTTTATTATGATAAAAGTAGCAGCAAATGCTAAAATTCCTACTGATGCAAATAGCGGCACCACTGGATAAGACTCCATGATGTTTCCAATAACGGCATTGGTATACACTAAATAGTCTACTGCTATAAAATTATATCTTACGCCAAATTCATTCCAAAAAAAGAATTCGCTAACGGCATTTTGTATGATTAGTAAAACAAATAAGAAAATGGTTAAAGAAAACAAAGCCAAACGAATTGATTTTCTATATTTATCTGTAAACAAAATGGCTGCAAAAAATATAGTTTTAAAACCTACAAAAGCAATTCCTATTTCTGGCAATACACCACCGTATTCGCTTAAAATACTTTTTCCAGAAATAATATATAGTAATAGTGCTACAAATACACCTAAAATTATATAACCATAAGGTTTTTTAAATTTAGAATTTGATAAAAATATAAGATAGAGCCATAAAATGACACCAATTAGTATAAAAATAAGAAAATCGGAAATTAAGCCAAGACCAAAAATTTTACTAATTTCAACAATAGAAAATTTACTTTGTGTTATAGGGTGAAATAGTAAAACTAATCGGGTTAAAAAGCTAACAATCAAATAAAAAATCGCTAAATTTGTGTATACTACGTTTTGTTTAAACAAGTTTCTCATTTTGTAGGAATTTACTACAAATGTACAGTAAATTAACTTTAAAGTAACTTTAAATAAATATAATATTATGAATGATACACATTTACACTTGGTGGTAAACCACTTTCCAATAATTGGAACCATTTTTGGATTAGGAATTTTAATTACAGGAATTGTAATGAAAAACAATGTTATTAAAAATATAGCGTACGTGCTTTTCTGTATTTCAGCCATTTTCGGATTTGCAAGTATGTTTACAGGTGAAGGAGCAGAAGAAATTGCTGAAAATTTACCTTCTGTAACGGATCAAATTATTCATGAACATGAAGAAATGGCCGAGAAATTAGCTTTAGTCTTATATGTTTTGGCTGGAATTTCTTTAGTTGGATTGTTTTTAAATTTTAAAAATCATGCTAAAGCAAACGTAGTATCTTATTTTGCTTTTGCAATAGCTTTAGTAGCGGTATTTTTAGGAAAACAAACGGGTACAACTGGAGGAGAAGTTCGCCACACAGAAATTAGATCGAATGTTACAGTTGGTTCTTGTTTAAAAACTATTGATAACGTAGAAGTTGACAAAGATTAAATTAAAACAAACTAATAAATAGCTCAAACCTCCAATTTGCATAACAATTGGTTCATTTTTTACTTTCCGATACAGAAATTAGCAAAAATATTACCAAGTAACTCATCGTTAGTTACTTCGCCGGTTATTTCACCAAAGAAATATAAGGCGGTTTTAATATCAATAGCAATTAAATCAGAAGAAATTCCAGCATCTAATCCCCATTTTACTTTCTGAATTTCTTCTAACGCTTTTAATAACGAATCGTAATGACGGGTATTTGTAATTATGGTTTCGTTATTTCTTAAAGCACCAGTATTTACAAAAGAAAGTAAGGTGTTTTTAAGTTCATCAATACCTGTTCTTTTCTTGGCAGATATAGTAATGGATAATGGATAATTAATAATGGATAATTTTTCTAAAAGATGCGCGCGTTGTTCTTCGTTTAGAAAATCGATTTTATTAACTATCATTACAAGCGGTTTTTGAGGGAATTTATTCTTAATTTTTTCAATTTCAATTTTAAACTTGTTTTCATTCTCAATTATCAATTGTAAACTATCAATTAAAAATAGAACTACCTGCGCTTGTTCAATTTTTTCAAACGTTTTTTGAATTCCAATGCTTTCTACCACGTCTTTTGTTTCTCGAATTCCTGCGGTATCAATAAATCGGAAACCGATACCATCAATTACTAATTCGTCTTCAATAGTGTCTCGGGTTGTTCCAGCAATGTCAGAAACTATGGCACGTTCTTCATTTAATAAGGCGTTTAATAGCGTCGATTTTCCTACATTTGGTTCGCCTACAATCGCTACAGGAATACCGTTTTTAATTACATTCCCAACCGCAAAAGAATCTAGTAATCGTTTTAAAACAAATTCAATTCGTATTAGTAATTCCTCAAATGCTTTTCTGTCGGCAAACGCGACATCTTCTTCAGCAAAATCAAGTTCTAATTCAATAAGTGAGGCAAAGTTTAAAAGTTCTTCACGGAGTTTCGCAATTTCATTACTAAATCCACCACGCATTTGTTGCATCGCGATTTGATGATTTGCTTCGTTATCTGAGGCGATTAAATCGGCAACAGCTTCAGCTTGAGATAAATCTAATTTTCCGTTTAAAAAGGCACGTAGAGTAAATTCTCCTGCTTGCGCCATTTTCGCTCCTTTTCGAAGCAATAATTGTATAATTTGCTGTTGAATAAAAGTAGAGCCATGACATGAAATTTCTATTACATTTTCGCCCGTGTAAGAATTTGGACCTTTAAAAATAGAAAGCAAGACTTGGTCGTACACTTTTGTATGGTCTACTATATGGCCTAAATGAATGGTATGTGTTTTTTGTTTTATAATATCTTTTCCAGAAACCGAATCAAATACTTCAGCAGCTATAGTAATAGCATCTTTACCAGATAATCTAATAATAGCAATAGCTCCAGCACCCGACGGCGTAGCTAAGGCAACTATGGTTTCTTGTGGAATCATTTTTTAAATTTTGTTTCTTGGCAAAGATAAAATTTTAGTACTTAGTAATTAGTAATAATTGAATAGTTTTTTTAAATAAAAAACCACAAAAGCCGGAAGCAATTGTGGTTTTATGAAGTAGTTTGTTTGGTTGTATATTTTTTAGTTATTAAGCATTACTGGCATAACTAACATGGTAACAGTTTCACCTTCGTCTAATCCATCAATAGGAGTAAGGATTCCGGCTCTGTTAGGTAATGACATTTCAAGTTGAATTTCATCACTTGTTAAGTTATTTAGCATTTCTGTTAAAAAACGAGAGTTGAAACCAATTTGTAAATCGTCTCCCTGATAATCACAAGTTAAACGTTCATCTGCTTTGTTTGAATAATCAATATCTTCTGCAGAAATATTTAATTCTGTACCTGCAATTTTTAAACGAATTTGATGCGTAGTTTTGTTAGCAAAAATCGCTACACGACGAACCGAATTTAAAAAAGTAACACGACTTAAAATTAGTTTATTTGGATTTTCTTTAGGAATAACCGCTTCGTAATTAGGATATTTTCCATCGATTAAACGACAAGTTAATATGTAGTTTTCAAATGAATAAGTAGCGTTAGAATCGTTGTATTCTACTTTTACTTCTGCATCTGAAGTGGCTAAAATTCCTTTTAAAATAGTTAAAGGTTTTTTAGGCATAATAAATTCAGCACTTTGCGAGGCTTTTACATCTGCGCGAGCATATTTCACTAATTTATGCGCATCTGTTGCAACGAAAATTAATCCTTCTGTGGAAAATTGAAAAAACACACCACTCATTACTGGACGTAAATCATCATTACCAGTTGCAAAAATAGTTTTTCCAATTGCTGTTGCTAACACTTCTGAAGGTATCAATGTTGTTGAAGGATCTTCTAAAGCTACTGCTTTAGGAAATTCTTCACCAGCTGCATACGCAATCGCATATTTACCCGAATTAGAACTAATTTCAACAGTGCTATTTTCTTCAACTGTAAACGTTAATGGCTGCTCTGGAAATGTTTTTAAAATATCTAATAATAATTTCGCAGGTATTGCAACACTTCCTTTGCTATTTGACTCAATTTCTAAACTTGCTGACATTGTAGTTTCTAAATCGGAAGAAGAAACGTGTAATTGATTGTTATCTAATTCAAATAAAAAATTATCAAGAATTGGTAAGGTGTTATTGCTATTAATAACGCTTCCTAAAACTTGTAATTGTTTTAATAAATACGAACTGGATACTATAAAATTCATCATTTTTATTTTTTTTTGCTTTTACAAATATAATGGGTTACAATTAAATCTAAAAATATACTTATTAACAACTAATACTTATATTTTTTCTTTCTTAAATACGTAAAAATAAATCCGAATAGTGCTAACAAAACAATTGGTAGCGCTACTGTTAGCAGTTGTGTTTGATTGTAATTATCGTGAACACTTTGTTTGTCTAGTACGGGTAAGGTTACATCTTTACTTCTAATGTTAATAAGTCCGTTATCGTCTAATAAATAATTTACGCTATTTAAGATAAATTCTTTGTTTCCGAAAAATTGTCCGGTGTATTTATCATATCCTAATTCAATTGGTGCGCCTTTATCTAATTGATTTTTTATTACGTCTCCATCAGAAATTACAATCATTTTTGTTGGAACGCTTTTATTTAAAAAAGTAGCATCTTTAAAAGGTAACACACGATTGTTGTACACTGAAGTAAAAGTGCCTTCTAACAAAGCCGCAACTGGAATTAATCCGCCATCAGCATAATCTTTTGGACTGGTTTCTTCTGTAATCATTTCCAACGAAACTACACTTGGTGTTCCTATTACTTTAGAATAAGGGGAACTTTCCAGTAAAATGGTAGTTTTAGTATTGGTTTTTAATAACTCAATTGGAGAGCAAAAGTTGAATTTTACGCCATCCGTATTTTTTACAATAGGATGTTTTTTAGAAGCTGGATAAATAAATGGTGCCATTTTCCAATTATAGGTTTCCATCTGACTTTCACTTCCTTCTTTTCCAGAAGCTAATTTTAATGGTGTTCCATATTCATCTTTAATCATTTGAGGATTAATTCGGAATCCGTATTTAAAAAACATATCCGTTAAATTCAAATCGTTATTGCTAACTAATGAGGAACCGGATTCATTGTATAAATTTTCCATTTCGGCATTAGTTCCATCTATTAACCAAAGCGTTTTTCCACCTTTCATGATAAATTGATCTAACACTTGTTTTTCGGTTTCAGTAAATTTTTCTCTTGGTTTCGCAATAATAGCCAAGTCGTACACATTTAAAGCTTTTAATGTTTTTTTAGGCTGTGAGGCCACCGAATCTAAAGTTATAGGTCCAATATAATAATTATCACGAATGGTTTTTAAAAAATCGGCAATATAAATATCATCTAACTCGCCATTTCCTTTAATAACGGCAATTTTACGTTGTTTTTCTTTTGAGATTTTATGAATGGCTTCTGCAAAAGCATATTCTAAATGTTGTACGGAGCTCTCTACTTTTTTCTCAGTTGAAGCTCCCATTAAATTTTTCAGTAATTGCACTTTTGCTCCTTTATCGCCATAATTGGCTAAAGCCCATGGGAAAACTACTTCTTGAGTTTGCTTTCCTTTATCTTCAACGGTTACGTTTATTGGTGTTAATCCTTTTTCAAAGAATTTTTTCATGACTTCCACACGTTCTTCTTCTTTTTCAATTGGATTTACGAATTGAAATGTAATATTTGAATTGTAAGCGGAAAATTCTTCTAATAACTGGCGCGTTTCTGATTGTAATTTTTTAAAATCAGCAGGAAAAGTGCCTTCTAAAAACACATCAATGATTAAGGGAGAATCTACACCATCAATAATTTTTTTAGTGGTTTCAGAAAGGGTATATCTTTTGTCTTGCGTAACATCGAAACGTTTATAAATATAATAACTCGCAAAGTTTAAAATAAATAAACCAATCGCTAAAAACCCTAATTTCTTTAAACTATTTTTTTGAACGTCTTTCATTACCATTTAAGCGATTTAAGTTGATAAACAGTTCCAGCTAAAAATAAAATTGTGATACTAATAAAATAAATAATATCACGAGTATCTAACACACCACGACTCATACTTTTAAAGTGAAAATCCATTCCTAACGTTTTAATAATTCCACTGAAATTACCAAACAAATTAGCTAAACCATCCAACCCAAAATAAAAGAAAAAGCATAAAAAAACAGCAATAATAAAAGCTACTATTTGATTGTCTGAAAGGGTAGAAGTAAATACCCCAATTGAAGTGTAAGCGGCAATTAAGAACAATAAACCAAAATAGGAACCAATGGTACTGCCATAATCGAAACTATTTTGAGCTGCTGTAAAACTTGAAACTATAAACACATAAAAAAGT
Source organism: Flavobacterium sp. (assembly GCF_040402895.1). Taxonomy (GTDB): domain Bacteria; phylum Bacteroidota; class Bacteroidia; order Flavobacteriales; family Flavobacteriaceae; genus Flavobacterium. The sequence goes on along the minus strand of NZ_JBBALR010000002.1, from coordinate 21,372 downwards.
GTTGGGACAATGGCAATTAAAATTAAAATAAACGCCCCAAGAAATTTACCATTAACAATTTCCCAAAGACTTAAAGGTTTTGTAAAAAGTATTTCTAATGTACCTTGCTTTTTTTCGTCAGAGAAACTTTTCATAGTAACTGCTGGTATTAGGAAAATAAGTATCCAAGGTGCTAATTTAAAAAATGGACTCATATCAGCATAACCAGAATTTAAAATATTAAAATCACCATCAAAAACCCATAAGAATAATCCATTTAGCAAAAGAAAAATAGCAATAACTAAATAGCCAATTGGCGAACCAAAAAAAGATTTTATTTCACGTAGCAATACTGCTTTCATATAGTATACTTGTTTTATATTTACAAAAGTAATTTATAAACTTGAAACTTTATAATAAAGTATCTAATTTATTAACGCTCCAAGCTTCTGGTTTTTCTGCAAAAAGTGTTTTGGTATAAGTCCAAACTTCATTAAATAAAGCTGATTTTCTGTATTTTTCTAATGCTGATTCATTTTTCCAATAGCTGTAAGTAAAAAAAATGCGTGTATCATGTTTATCTTGATACAATTCTAAAAATTCATTACCATCAAAACTTCTTATTAGATGTTTAACTTCATTAAAATTGTTTAAAAAATCTACTATTTTATCTTCTTGAAAGGTAAGTTTTACAATTCGTACCAACATATATTTATATTTAAATTCTTACACACAACACCTAAGATTCAAATTCCACAATTACAACATCTTGCATTTTTAAACCCAATAAAGTGTGCGCAGAACCTGAACGATTAGGGTTGCTTCTATAAACTGCAATTTCTAAAAAACCTTCTTGATTAAAAAGCGCAATTTCGTTTCCTGCCATTGCATTTAAATCAGCTGATTTGTAATTTTTAAAATCGGCATAATTGTGCTTTACTCTTTTAATTGTGTAAACAGAAAAACGAACACTATATTGTCTTCCCCTCGCTACTTCTTCTATATACGTTTTCGAAATATTAGTAACACAATTTCCAAAATCGTCAATATATACAATATGTCCGCGAATAGATGTTAAATTTTGATCCAAAATAGGAACCAACATATTCATCTTTTTTATTTCTGTTAGTGGTGAGCCAATTACGGTCATTTCACCGCCTTTTGCCAAATGAGTTGCCACTGTAGCAAAAACATCTAAGTCGCTAGAACCTTCTATTAATCTATCGTGAATAGTAATTTGTACTATTTTTTCTGGATTTTTTTTATTGGTTAAACCCCCAAAAATGCCATTATCGGAACCTATAAAATAATGGCCATCATAAAGCATAACAATATGAACAGTATCTGCATTTCTTGAAGCGTCTACAGCTACAACATGCACTGTTCCTTTTGGAAAATGCGAATAGGAGGTAGCTAGTAAATAACTAGCTTCTAAAATGTTAAATTTATCTATTAAATGAGAGATATCAATAATGGTCGACTCAGGAAATAATGAATATATCTTACCCTTTAAAATTCCGGCAAAGTGGTCTTTTAAACCAAAATCTGTAGTAAGCGTAATTATTGACATTTTATTGTTTATAACTTATTTTAAATGGAATGATTGTTTTTATTATATTTGAATGATACAAAATTACTCTTTTTTTTACAGAATTAAAACAATTAAAATTAAAGCCTTTGAACGAAAGAATTATTGAATTGGAAAACATTGCCCCTAAAGATTTTTGGGGTGCACATGACAGTCATTTAGAGACCATTAAAAAGTATTATCCAAAATTAAAAATTGTAGCTAGAGGTACCATTTTAAAGGCTTTTGGTGAAGCTGAAGTTTTAGAGGAATTTGAAAAGCGTTTTCGTCGTTTGATGACACATTTCACCCGTTTTAATACGATTGATGACAATGTGATTATGCGAGTTATTGAAGGTGATGCGCAACAAACTGGAGAAATGCCAAAAGGCGATCAGATTTTAGTGCACGGGTTAGGCGGGAAGTTAATTAAAGCGATGACTCCTAATCAACAAAAATTAGTTGATTTTGTAGCTAAAAATGATATGGTTTTTGCAGTAGGCCCTGCTGGTACCGGGAAAACGTACACTGGAGTAGCACTTGCTGTAAAAGCACTTAAAGAGAAACAAGTTAAGCGTATTATTCTAACTCGTCCAGCAGTAGAAGCAGGGGAAAATTTAGGGTTCCTTCCAGGTGATATGAAGGAAAAACTGGATCCATATATGCAACCTTTGTATGATGCTTTGCGCGATATGTTGCCTCCTCAAACCCTTGAAGACTATATATTAAAAGGAATTATTCAAATTGCACCATTGGCCTTTATGCGTGGAAGAACTTTAGATAATGCCTTTGTGATTTTAGACGAAGCACAAAACACAACACATTCTCAAATGAAAATGTTTTTAACGAGGATGGGGAAAAACGCAAAATTCATTATTACAGGTGACCCAGGGCAAGTAGATTTACCTAGAAGAACCATTTCAGGATTAAAAGAAGCAATTTTAGTTCTAAAAGATGTTGATGGTATTGGTATTTTATATCTTGATGATAAAGATATTGTCCGCCATCGCTTAGTAAAAGCGGTTATAAATGCTTATAAAAGTATAGAAAATTCGGATTAAAATGAATTGAGGCGTTAAAATAAACGCCTCTTTTTTTGTTAAAAAATGATTTTAAAACTACTTTTGCAAAACAAAACAACGACACACTATATGAACACAATAACGACTACAAATTTTAATTTTACAGGTCAAAAATCTGTTTACAGAGGAAAAGTAAGAGAAGTTTACAATATCAATGACGATTTATTAGTAATGATTGCAACCGATAGACTTTCTGCCTTTGACGTGGTTTTACCAGAAGGTATTCCATATAAAGGACAAATTTTAAATCAAATTGCAACAAAATTTATGCAATTAACAGAAGATATTGTTCCAAATTGGTTACTTGCTACTCCAGATCCAAACGTGGCTATTGGGCATTTGTGTGAACCATTTAAAGTTGAAATGGTAATTCGTGGGTATTTATCAGGTCATGCAGCTAGAGAATATGCATCTGGAAAAAGAATGCTTTGTGGTGTTGAAATGCCTGAAGGATTAAAAGAAAACGATAAATTTCCTACACCAATTATTACACCAACAACCAAAGCAGATAACGGTTCGCATGATGAAGATATTTCACGTGAAGCGATTTTAGCTAACGGAATTGTGACAGAAGAAGATTATTTAATCTTAGAAAAATATACTAGAGCTTTATATCAAAGAGGTACTGAAATTGCCGCTTCAAGAGGTTTAATTTTAGTTGACACAAAATACGAATTTGGAAAAACAAAAGAAGGAAAAATTGTTTTAATTGACGAAATTCATACACCCGATTCTTCTCGTTATTTTTATGCGGAAGGATACCAAGAAAGACAAAACAATAACGAAGAACAAAAACAATTGTCTAAAGAATTTGTACGTCGTTGGTTAATAGAAAACGGTTTTCAAGGTAAAGAAGGACAACAAATTCCTGAAATGACTACAGAATATATCGCAACTGTTTCAGATAGATACATTGAATTATTTGAAAATATTTTAGGAGAAAAATTCGTAAAAAGCGACATCTCAAATATTGAGGAACGCATTTTTAATAACGTTCAAGCGTATTTAGTCAAGTAATACTTTAAAATAATTAAACCTGACAGGTTTTTGAAACCTGTCAGGTTTAATTATTTTATTGCTTTATCAAATGTTTCACAACAGTTTCGGCAGCATATAATCCAAAAAGTCCCGGCATCCAACTATTTGTGCCATAAAAGGATCTTTTAAAATTTGAGCCGTCTGTCATCTTTAAGCTACTTTCATCCTGTATTTCAGAAGAAAAAACCACTTTTAATTTATCTATTTTTACTTCTTTCAAGCGTTTTCGAATGGTTTTCGCTAAAAAGCAGTTTTCGGTTTTAGTTATATCGGCTACTTTTACTTTAGAAACATCCATTTTTCCTCCAGCACCCATTGAAGAAATAATTTTCACGTGTTTTCGTTTGGCAGCAATAATTAAATTTAATTTCGGGGTTATGCTATCAATACAATCTAAAACATAATCGAATTCGGGTGATACAATCTCTAAAGCACGTTCCGGTGATAAAAATTCTTCAATGCAAGTTAACTGTAATTCTGGATTGATGTCCAGTAATCTATTAGCAACAATTGTAACTTTTGGCTGTCCGATCGTACTATGTAACGCAGGTAATTGTCTGTTAATATTTGTAATATCTACTGTATCCCCGTCAACTATAGTGATTTTTCCTACACCTGCACGAACTAAAAATTCGGCAGCAAAAGATCCTACGCCACCTAAACCTACGACTAATACATTTGCGTCTTTCAATTTATTTAAGCCTTCTTCTTTAAATAATAAAGCAGCTCTTTCTTGCCATTTTGCCATAATTTATTGCTTTTTAGTAAAAACAGTTTGATAATTGTTCCAAACTATTTCTTTCATTTCTTCCACAGAAATATTTTTACATTTTGCTGCAAAAGTATAAACTTCTTCTAAATTTTCCGACATCGTATCGGTTTCTAAGAAAATTTTTTCATTTGGTGTGTATTTAAAAACCATTCCAACTTCAGGATTACGAAGCAAATATTTTCCAAAAGACAAATAAAAATCTTGATTTAAAAGTTGTTTTGCTAACGGAATATTTTTTGAAAATCCGTGAATGATAAAAGGGGATTGAAGATTACTATTTTTTCTACAAGAAATGATTTCATCAAATGCCGCTACACAATGTAAAATTACAGGTTTTGTCACATCATGTAAAAGAGATAATTGCGATTCAAAAACGGCTATTTGTTGCTCTATTTTTTTTTCAATTCTTTTATCTAAACCACACTCTCCTAATGCAATACATTCTTTTAATTGAAGTTTATTTTTAATACTATTTAAATCTTCAATTACCCGTTCATCAACAATATGCCAAGGATGAATTCCAATGGAATAATGTGGAATATCAGCTATAAATTCATTCGGATATTGATTTACAACTTCTATAATAGAATCCGAATTGGTATACATATGTGTATGTAAATTAACAAATTTCATAAAATTGTTTTCACAAAAATAACATATTTAAACAAGTTATTTATCTAAATTTGTGACAGATATATAATTATGATTCAAAAAGCATTTCGCCAATACATTTCTAACTTTCAAGGTTTTTCTCGAGAAATTTGGATCCTTACACTTATTACATTTATAAATAGAGCAGGTACTATGGTTTTGCCATTTTTATCTAAATATTTACATGAAGACTTACATTTTTCTTATTCTCAAGTAGGAACTATAATGGTATTTTTTGGATTGGGTTCTTTATTAGGTTCTTGGTTAGGTGGAAAATTATCAGATGCTATTGGTTTTTATAAAATAATGATATTCAGTTTATTAGTAAGTGGATTAATGTTTTTTGGATTACAATTTGTTACTTCTTTTTACGGATTATGTATTAGTATGTTCTTAATTATGTCGGTTTCAGATATGTTTCGTCCTGCTATGTTTGTATCACTGGGTGCTTATGCAAAACCAGAAAATAGAACAAGAGCCTTAACACTAGTTCGATTGGCTATTAACTTAGGATTTGCAGCCGGGCCTGCCTTAGGTGGTTTAATAATTATGAAAATTGGATACAAAGGCTTGTTTTGGGTTGATGGTTTGACTTGTATAATAGCTATATTAATTTTCTGGATTAAAGTAAAAGAAAAGAAAAAATCTACCTATTTAGATAAAGAACAACCCGGGGAAGTATTGGTTAAGTCCGTTTTTAAAGATAAAATTTATTGGTTATTTTTAACTACCTCTTTAATTGTAGGGATTATGTTTTTCCAATTATTTACCACAATACCTATTTATCATAGAGAACAATTTGGGTTAACCGAATTACAAACAGGTTTACTCCTAACATTTAATGGAGTTTTGGTTTTCTTCCTTGAAATGCCAATTGTAAATTATATAGAAAAGCATAAAAAAAACAAATTGAAAGTTATTATTTTAGGTTGTTTTTTAATGAGTATCAGCTTATTTTTAATGTTAGTCAATACTTGGGCAGGCATTTTGTTAATTATGATGCTTTTTATGACCTTTTCTGAAATGTTTAATTTTCCTTTTTCAAATGCATTTGCCCTCAGTCGTGCTCCAAAACACCAACAAGGTCGTTACATGGCCATTTTTACAATGAGTTATAGTTTAGCCCACATATTAAGCGCTAAAATTGGAATGTTAATTATTGATAATTATGGGTATCAAACCAATTGGTTTTTCATGGGAACTTTGGGAATCATAGGTTCTTTTATTGGTATTTATGTTTTGCGATTAGTAAAAAAAGAAAAAATGTTAAAACGCGTTAATTAACAAAATTTTAAAATTTCATTTTTGTAAAATTTCTATTTTTGAATTTTTAAAATTAAAATCTAATAATTATGAATGTTAAAATGGTATTTCAAGGATTCGTATTGGCTACTGCAATAACTATTTTGCCAATCACAACTTTTGCTCAAAACAATCGTTTAAATCAATTGTCTCAGCAAAAAAACAATAGTTTCGAATTGCGAATTGACAATGCTATGACCGATGCACAATTGAAACAAGATGAAACTGATGCTAAGAAATTTGATTTTGAAGTTGCTTTTTCTGGAGTAAAACGTAATGAAAAAAAGCAAATCACAGCTATTAAAATTTCTTATAAAGACCAAGATGGTAATTCAGGAAATTATAATGTTAGTTCTGAAACGCCTATTAAACCAATTTCAATTAAAAAGCAATTCGATGGCACTGGAAAAGGCTTAATTAATATACAATCTGGTGCTTCACAAAATGATTTATTTGCAAATGGTTTTGACATGAAAGGATTTAATGGCATGTTGAATAATGATATGTTTATGAATTTAGACAATAATGTTTTTAAAGGTTTAATGGATGGAAATACCATTGATTTAGATAAATTTAAAGAATTGCAAGGCGAATTTCAATCCGATTCTTTAGGTGGCAATTTTAAATCATTTATTTTCAAAGATGGTGAAGTTATTGGTGACAATCCGGATATGCAATTAGAAGAAGAAAAAATAGACGAAAACGGAACGGTAACTAAAAAATATTCCGACGGAAAGGGCAGTACAATGATTTTTTCAGAACGAAATTTTTCTTCAAATGGCGATAAAACGGATGATTTGGAAAAATTTAAAAAAGAAAATAAAATTCAAATTCAAAAAAACTTTCAATTAAAAGAAGATTCCACCAAATCAGATTTAGAAAAACTAAAACAAGAATTGGAAAAAACCAAAACCGATTTAGAAAAACTAAAATCCGATTTAGAAAAGGATAAAGTGAAAAGTAAAAAGTAACAAAGTTTCATAGTAACCAAGTTATAAGTAAAAAACCAGAATTTTCAATTGAAAACTTTGGTTTTTTTATATTCGTAAATCCCAAATCGTAAATCCCAAATCGTAATTCGTAAATTACCTGAATTCTTTTTTAATTCTTGCGATATCTCGTTTGGTATCATTTTCTTTCATTGTTTCACGTTTGTCGTAATTTTTCTTACCACGGCAAAGTGCTATTTCCACTTTAGCAAATCCTTTTTCATTCGTATATAATTTTAACGGAACAATAGTTAACCCTTTATTGTCTGAGTCTTTATCGAGTTTTTTTAACTCTTTTTTATTTAAAAGCAGTTTGCGTTCGCTTTTGGCTTTGTGGTTGTAATGCGTTCCAAAAGCATATTCCTCAATAGTAGCATTGATTAAAAACAACTCAGTTTGCTCATTAAATTCGCAAAAACTTTCCGCAATAGAAGCTTTTCCTAAACGAATAGATTTAATTTCTGTACCTGTTAATACAATACCCGCGTCGTATTTGTCTATAATTTCATAGTCAAATCGTGCGCGTTTGTTTAATATGTTTATGATTTTCTGCATAGCAGTACAAAATTAGGGTTTATTTTTCAAAGAAAATAGCTTATTATTTATGATTTTTAATGAACAGGTGGCTTGATTTAGAATTATGATTTTGAAAGACAAATGAATTAGAGTATTTTTTTAGTAATTTTGCCCAAAATAAAAATTAATGTTTAAAATTTTAGCTAAATTTAATAAAGTCATTTTACCAAGTTATTCTAAGCAACGTCTTGATTTAGCGAAAGCTACAAAATTACAAAAGACAATCATTGCTTGGCGTTATTATGTTACGATTCATGCATTAGAAAAAAAATAAAAATATAATTTTAAAATATCGAATTTAGTTCTATATTTGCACCCACAAAAAAGGCCTCGTGGCGCAACTGAATAGCGCACTTGATTACGGCTCAAGAGGTTTCTGGTTTGAATCCAGACGAGGTCACTACTTTAATCCCAAAACTATTGATTTTCAATGTTTTGGGATTTTTTATTATCTTTGTGTGGCCATTTTGTGGCTACATTTATAACTTACTGCAATGTAACAAAAGAATTTAATAAAATAAATAAACCGAAAAACAATTTTATTAATCCATACAAAGGAAAATAAAAACGATATGATTGACCTTCCAGAAGAAACTATAAAAACATATCAAGATGGTAAAAACAACTTCGAAGAACAATTAATTTCTATTCGTCAAGAGTGTGAATTTATTAAGAAAGATTTTCTGGCAAAAGATTTTAATATTTATAATTCTGAGGCAGAAATTAATGCTTGTTATAGTTTCTTCTTGCAATTTGTTCCTTATTTAAATCATCTTATCTATTTTTCAAAAGATGAAGAAGTTATTTCTAAATTGAAATCATGTGGTTTTACTTATGCTACTTTAAAGTGGATGATTGACATAAATGAAATTGAAAATGAAATTAGAAGATTAGAAAAAATAGAGGGCTTACTTATTTTTCCAGATGCATACCTTTATTCTTGCATTTTTTATGTAAGTTCAAAATTTCGTTTAAATGCATTAGAATATTTTATAGGTAATGTTAGTTATAACGGTATAGTTACAAATAAAATTCATGTTGATTTTACTAAAAGAATTAGAAGAAGGAATTACAATCATAATAACAAATCGAAACTTTCCAAAGATGAGTTTGAGAATGTAATGAATGAAAAAATTGATTTGTTAGAAAAAAAATCAATCGAAAATGGAGAAGACAAATCAAAATCAATAAAATCTCTTTTAAAATTATTACATGGGAATTGTGGAAGTATTTACGAATTATTCCAATTTTCAACAAAAGGTATTAGTAAAAGTAGCTTCTACTTCGAACTTTTTCCTTTACTGAAAATTATAGTTAAAGATAAAAAACTTAAAAGCGAAACAGAATTTTTTGATAACACCTCTGAACAAGTTTACAATAACGACTACCGATTATACAGAATTTCAAAGGTAAAAGACATACTTAACCTAAAGTGATTTTAATATATAAATAATACTAAAAATTTTTTAAAATGTTTAGTATCCTATCTAATAAGTTAGTATTTTTTTTTCGTAAAAACTCCGCTCATTTTCTAATTTTTACATTTTGTTCCTTTACGACGTTGAAAAATTAAAAAAAGCACGTTATGGAAATACAAAATACACCTCCAGTTTATTGGAATAAAAATCAAGCTTCTAAGCATCTTTGCTGTTCCGTTAAAACAATTGACAGATTAATTAAAAACGGTAGAATAAAATCGTTTAAAATGGGTAGAAAAGTACTTATTTATGCAAATACCTGTATTGAGGAAAATATTAACTCAATTAAACCAAAGTTTATTTAATACTATAATAAAAAAATCATTTTCAAAGCATTTGAAAACATTTTGTATTTAATAAAGTATATAATGATTTTGCAAGAAATATTAATAAGATAATTATCAAAATTAATTCTAAAGGTAATTTTTTAATAATTAATAAAAATAGTTCATTTTCTCTTTTAAAAAACAGAAAAATAATAAATGTTATAATAAGAAAAATACATTTTTGATAATTATAATACTGATGATAATTAAATACAATAATTAAAGATAATTAATAAAGTTAATAAAGTTAATAATAACACGTTTTAACACGTATTAAAATGAATTACAATGCGAAAAAAACCAGAATTAAAATTATGTCCGTTTTCAAATGTAATATTTACACCAAAACGAAACAATCAAGTTTTTGCAACTTCAAAAGATAGAATAGCATATCATAATGAAAAGAATAATATTATTAGAAATAAAATAAGTGAAGTAAATAAGCAATTACTAAAATATTATAAAATTTTAGATTCATTATTAGAAGATTATCAATATGTATATGTTCACAAACAATATTTAAAGAAAGTTGGTTTCTCTTTTAAATTATTTACATATTACTCAGAATATAAAGGCAATGTTATTTATGGTATTTATGACATTAAATTGATGAAACATCATGATGAAAATTACTATTACATTAAACGAATTTAAATGAACAAACTAATTTGCTATTTAAAAAATAGTATTTATGATATTAATTTCTCCCCTTATTTAAGTGTTTAATTCGTTTTTCGATTACATACCGCTTCTTTACTTCTGTAGAAATCATTCTACATAAATAAATTTTCTCCTTCATATTATTAGCTTTAAATTTGAGATTATCAATAAAACCGATTGTTAATCTTGAAAATCCGATGTTTTTTGTAGAAATATGAAAATAATACCAATTTTCGATATGTAATATCAATTTTTGTTAGTAGTTGTAAAACAAAGTGTTTATTTTTATAAATATTGCGTAAAAATGCTCAATGTTTTTAAAATTCAACCAGCTAATTTTGAGCATATAAAAAAAATGGAGATAGCTTTACCCAAGTAGACTAAAAAACTGAGAATATAAATAAGTTCAATTATAAAAAATATGGATAGAATTACACAAAGCTTTATTAAAGAACTTTTAGAAACCGAAGAATTAATTTCAAAAGGAGAATCAAAAGATTTTGAAAAACTAGCTAATTATTCAATAATTTCTAATGAATATAATAAAACTTTTGACTTAAACTTTGTAACTATAGGTGATGGTGATGATACAGGAATTGACGGTATATCAATTATTGTGAACGGAGTCTTAGTTGAAAATACGGAAGAAATTGATGACCTTATTGAAAAAAATGGAACAATAGGAGTTGATTTTACTTTTATTCAATCAAAAACATCATCTAATTTTTCAACTTCCGAATTAAATACTTTTATTTTTGGTGTTAAAGACTTCTTTTCAATTACTCCTAAGTTAAGAAGAAATGAATCATTGCAAAAATTTGCAGATTTGGCAAATCACATCTATAATAATGCACCCAAATTAAAAAACAATCCGACTTGTAAATTATTTTATGTTACTACAGGAAAATGGGTTGGTGATACAAATTTGATTGCAATAATTGAATCTGGCAAAGAGGATTTAGAAACCACAAACTTATTTGATTCAATTGATGTTACACCAATTGGTGCCAGAGAATTAGCTACTTATTATAGAAAAACTAAAGAAAGTGTTAGTGCAACTATAACTTTTACAAATAGATTGACAATTACAGAAATTTCAGGAATATCAGAAGCATACATTGGTTTAATTCCTTATTCAGAATTCTTGAAAATTGTTGCGAATGAAGACCAAAATCTTTTAAATGTTTTTGAAGATAATGTAAGAGATTTTCAAGGCGAAAATAATGATGTCAATAGTGGAATTGCTTCTACCATTACTAACGAAGGCTCAGAAATATTTAGTGTTCTCAATAATGGAATAACAATAGTTGCTAGTAAAATTTCTCCAACAGGTAATCAATTTACAATTACTGATTATCAAATTGTAAATGGTTGTCAGACAAGTAATGTTTTATATAACAATAGAAACAGCACAAATACTGCTAACGTTGTAATACCTATTAAATTAATCGCAACAGAAGATGATGAAATAAAAACAAGAATTACTTTAGCGACAAACAACCAAACTCCAATTAAAAAGGAACAATTAGCTTCATTAACTCAATTTCAAAGAAGTTTAGAACAATTTTATAATTCATATGAAAATGACAACAAACTTTATTATGAAAGACGTTCAAAACAATATAATTCTGACACATCTGTTATCAAGTCAAGAGTAATAACTGTTCCATATCAAATTAAATCATTTGCTGGAATGTTTTTAAATGAGCCACATAATGTAACAAGTTACTTCGGTTCAATTGTTAGGAAATTAAATGATGGTAAAATTCAAATTTTTGACAATGACCATTCATATTTCCCATATTATACAAGTGCTTATGCTTATTATAAATTAGAAACTTTATTTAAACGTGGCTTGGTTGATTCTAGTTATAGAAAAGTAAAATTCCACTTGCTTATGCTATTTAGAATGCTGAATGAAAAGGAAGAACTGCCAAGATTTAATAGCAAAAAAATGGAACAATATTGTAAAGTTCTGTTAGACATTTTATATGATGACGATAAAGTAATTAAAACTTTTAAGAAGTGTTGTAAAGTGATAGACGAAGCTGACTTTGATAAAGCAGACAAACAAGATGTTAAATTAGTATCTAAAACTAAAAATTTGATAGATTACATTGAAAAATAACTTATGATAACACTGGTTTAATCAAATGGCAAGGCATCGGATTTATTTGAAATCGGGAAGGTTTTTAAATTAAAGTTTTTGGCTTGCAAATCCCCAAATTATTAAAGTCGCGAAAAGTTGGCAGTAATTTTTCATCATTTATAATAATGTAATTTGTTATTTTAAATAAATACACTTACAATTCTTCTGTATAAATCATTCTCCAAGACAAATACCCCTCACATTATTACCTTTAAATTTGAGAGTATCAATAAATCATATCATTAACCTTGAAAATTCAAGGTTTTTTCGACAAGAATGAAAATAATGCGAATTTTCGATAGGTGATATCAATTTTCGTGTAGTAGTTGTAAAACAAAGTATATAATTTTATTGTCATTGCGTAAAATTACGCAACGATGATAAAATTAAACCCAATAAATTGCCCTAATTTTTAATTGTAACCTATGAAACATCCTTCAAAAATTTTAATTTTTGGTTGTCTACTGACCACTTATTTTTCAAACGCCCAAGACATACTATGGGAAAAATCCTATGGCGGCAAACATGCCGAATATTTATTTGATGCACAAGCCACACCTGATTATGGTTTTATTCTGGCAGGGAGTTCTATTTCTGGAAAAACAGGTAATAAAGAAGACGCCAATAAAGGCGATTTAGATTATTGGCTTTGGAAGATGGATGAAAAAGGCGACTTGGATTGGCAAAAAAGCTTTGGTGGTTCAGGTGTTGATTTATTATATAGTGTAAAACTGACAGCTGATGGCGGTTTTATATTAGCGGGCATCTCAAATTCAAACAAAGGATTGGATAAAAAAGCAGATGCCAAAGGTCAAGATGATTTTTGGATTATAAAATTAGATGCCAAAGGAAATGAACTTTGGCAACAAACCATTGGCGGTAGCGGACAAGAAAAATTACAAACGATTTGCCAAACTAGAGACGGTGGTTATGTTATTGGAGGAACTTCTGCTTCATATAAAACCAGAAAAGACGACAAAGGCGTGCTGGATGTTTTTGGGAAGTCGGAAGATACACGCGGTAATTTAGATTATTGGATAGTCAAATTAAAAAAAGACGGCAAAATAGAATGGCAAAAAACACTAGGCGGCAGCTATGTAGATGAGTTAAAAGACCTTGTAGTATTACCCAATGGAAACATTTTGGCAGGAGGCTATTCGAATTCGCCAGAATCGGGAGATAAAACCCAAGACAATTATGGAATGGGCGATTTTTGGTTAGTGGAACTTTCTACTGAAGGACAACTGGTATGGCAACAAACTATTGGAGCCGAAGCCGATGATAATTTATTTGCAATTGAATTGACTTTTGATGGTGGTTTTATGGTAGGTGGTAACTCAAATTCCGCTAGCTCTGCTATGAAATCAAAAGCTAGTAAAAATGGTAGTGATTTTTGGATTTTGAAATTTGATAAGGATAAAATGCTGCAGTGGCAAGAAACTTATGATTATGGTACTAAAGATGTACTAACTTCAATTGTAGAGAATAAAGACGGTTCGTTTTTAATTGGCGGATACGCACAATCCGAACAAACCAATGAAGCTACAGCTAAATTTAAAAAAGCAGACAAAGAAGGCATAAACGATTATATCGCATTAAAAATCAATGCCAACGGAGAAGAAATTTGGACACAAACTGCTGGCAGCAAAGGCGAAGAAGTACTAAAAAAACTATTTGAAACCCGCGATGGCGGTTATTTATTAGCAGGCACCTCCAATGGATACGCCTCAAAAGATAAAAACAGCACGAAAGGCGGAGCAGATTTTTGGGTGGTAAAATTAAAGGACAACACCAAGCCTGAAAATGAAAAAGCGCCTATTGAAGCGATACCTAACCCAGCCGTAACGTTTACCAATGTGATTATAGGATTTGAGTACGAAAACGGCACCGCCAACCTATACGACATCAGCGGCAGACTTTTGCAAACTTACAAACTAGACGGCAGTAGAACCTTACCCGTTGAAATGAGCAGCTACCCAACAGGAATGTACATAGTAGAGCTGGTAACAGACAAAGAAAAAAATAGTGTTAAAATTTTAAAGAAATAATATGAGAAAGTATATACTACTATTTGCTGTACTACTAAACACAGTACTTTATGCGCAAAATCCAGGAATAAAATCGGACTTATCTACATTAATTCCTCCTTCACCAACTGTGGCAGCATTAATGAAATATGAAGAAATACCTGTGAACAATTATACTGGAGTACCAAATATTTCAATTCCTCTTTATAATTATAATATACCTTCCAGTAAAATAGGTATAAATGTTGGTTTAAGTTATCATACGGCTAGCACAAAATTAGACGAAGTAGCCAGTGATATTGGATTAGGATGGAGTCTAACTTGTTCAGGTTCAATATCAAGAACTGTAAGAGGAATGCCTGATGAGTTATATGAATCAAATCAAAAATTTGGAGTTTATAAATCAAATCCAGCCAACGGAAATAATTATTACCAAACTATTCAATCATTACTAAATGGTTCATTTAACCCTATGGTTCCTCAAAGTATTGTTAATAATAGTACACCAGATAACGTAAAGGAATTTTTATTTGAAACCAACGCTTTCGGAAAATACGATAGCCAGCATGATTTGTGGCAATATAATTTTAATGGTCATTCAGGAAGATTTTACATTGAAAAACAAACTAATGGAAATTTAGAAGTAAAATTATTGAGTAATGATAATTTAAAGATAATTAATCAATACAATCAAGAAGATAATATTTTTCAAAAATATAAACCAACAGGTTTTACAGTTTATGATGAATTTGGATATAAATATATTTTTGATGTTATAGAAACGACAACTGGTAGCCAATTATCCGAATCAACTGCTCCTAACGGAATGATGAATATGAACCTAAGTCAAGAAATTTATAATAGTGCCTTTCACTTATCCAAAATTTTTGATAACAACGATAAATTATTGGTTGAATATACATATTCTGACGCTAGTGTAGAATACATTACAAACAGTTCTTTTACAAGTAATCATAGTACTACAGAGTCTAATGGTTATGGAACACTTGCTGAAGAAGTGGATTTTGTAGTTCAAAATTTTACATTGTTTAGCCAAAGTTTTCTATTAGATTTATACAAGCCTACATCTTTAGTTGCTGTATTTTCTAATTCATATACTGCAAAAAAAATAAGCGAGATTAAAATTATCGGGGTAGGTAAAGTAAACTTTGAATACCAGACGGGAAGAAATGATGAAAATTATACGAACAGGGAGTTTGTTAAAATATTAAAAGGAATTAAAGTAAAACAATTAAATGATTCGATTGTTAAAAGTTTTTATTTAGATCATGAATATAAATACGCAATTACAAAAAAACTTTTTTTGAAAGGAGTAAAACAGCTAATTGGTAATGGTGGTGATATAGATTTACATAAGTTATATTATAAAGAGCCATTACAACCCTTTAATCCAGCAAAAGACAATTGGGGTTTTCTAAAAAATGCTGATATGAGTTGTGGTGGATTGGAAAAAACAGCCGATAAAGATTATGTATCATCATTTGTCTTAGAAAAAATGACATTACCAACAGGAGGTTGTGTTGTATTTAATTATGAATCAAACACTTACGCGTATCAAGGAAATGAACAATTGACCAATTTTGATTCTAATTTTTATAATTGGGACTTTCAAAGTAATGGAGCTACTTTTTCTGGATTATATAATACAAGTGTACAAAATCTGTTTACAATTAATGTAGCACAAGACGTTTGTCTTCAGGCAAGTTATAATTTCCCAGAAAGCGATTGGTATTTTAGTATATACAAAGATGCGTATGACCCTAATAACCCTACATCAAATTTGATAGGTGGAATTTCTTCCAATAGTGTTTTAGATAATAATGGCTTTTCTTATTTAAGAAATGTCCAGCCAGGAACATATGTAGTAATTTTTTCTTCCCCAAATTTGCCTACTTCTGGTAATAGTAATTATTTTTCTTCTTCAATTTCTGCAACTTATAGAAATCGAAAAACAGTTGATTACAAGAATTATTTTTATGGAGGTGGATTTAGAATTTCAAAGATTTCAACTTACAATGAAAATATTACTATTGAAGATGCTAGTACTAGTATTCCTTTAACAGTTAAAGAATACTCATATAATGATTTTGATAACAATAGTCCTTCAAGTGGCGTACTTGTGTCTAAAGAACCGCTATTTAAATTAGAAACTAGTTTGAAAAGACCATATATGAATTCAAGTGTACAAGGTGGGATTATTAATGGTGAGCTTTTCGAGAGTTTTTACACATATTCTACAATTACAAATCGTGATAAAATTAATAGAGGAAAAACCAACGGTTCAGATATTGGCTATAAAAACGTGACTATAAAAAACAGTAATGATAATACTAGTAATGGTAAAACACAATATACTTATACAACATCTTTAGAGTATCCAAATATTGAATACACACACGAGCAATTGTATTTGCCTTCTATTAATATGGATTATAAAAGAGGTTTGTTAAAAAAGGAAGAAGTATTTGATGTAACTAATAAAAGAATAGTATCCACAATTAATAACTACGACTTTACTGATTCAAGAATTATGACAGGTTTACATGTGTTTGGAACTTGGGATGAAGGTTTTAACAGCTGCCCAAGTTTTAAATTAATGACAAATTATAATAATTACAAAACATTAAAAGCTAATAATTGCAATCCTGTTGCTTTAGCTTGTGGATTAGACTATCTTGATTATATTTTTAAACCAGATATGAATATTGGTTTTACAGGTTATTTAGAAGCCTTTGGCTGGGCAAAACTAACATCAAAAACTACACAAAACTATTTCTATCCAAACGGCGGTACTGTACCAAATATAGTTACAAGTAACGAAACCTTAACGTATAATTCAATAAACAAGCAAATAGCGTCTCAAACAGTAAATAATAGTGTTGGCGAAACCCTAACCACCAATTATTTTTACCATACGGGCAATTCGCCATTTTCTCAAAATAGAATTTCTGAAATTGAGCGTATTGAAACCAAACGTGGTTCTGAATTACTTTCTGAAAGTAAAATTAATTATAGCAATACGTTTGCTGGTAATCAATCTTTTTTACCAAGTACTATTGAGGTGAAAAAAGGGAGTTCACCTTCAGAAATTCGTTTAAAAAATAATGTGTATGACGCGTTTGGTCATGTGCTGGAGGTACAACAAGAAAGCGGGATGAAAATTTCATATATCTATGGCTACAACAATACCCAACCTGTTGCTAAGTTAGAAAACATAGCCTATGCGAATATTCCAACAAACTTAATTACAGCTATTCAAAATGCAAGTAACGGAACAGATGAAATTGCACTGAATACAGCATTAAATAATTTACGTACAGCTTTACCAAACGCAATGATTACTACCCTTACTTACAAACCCTTAATAGGGGTAAGTACCGTTACCGACCCAAAAGGCGACAAACAAACGTATCATTACGATAGTTTTAACCGACTTGAATTTGTAAAAGACAAAAATGTCAACATTTTGAGTGAGAATAAATATCATTATAAAAACTAATCGGACATGAGAAAATTGCTAAATCTACTCTTGCTACTCCCTATACTAGCAATATCCCAAAGCATCGACCAAAACTGGGTAAAAACCAAAATCTATAAAGACTCTACAAAAACCAGTATTCCTACTCCCACACCTGCACAGGCGGTAACTCAGGTAAGTTATTTTGATGGATTGGGTCGTACGATACAACAAGTGGCGCATGCCCAATCCAACACGGGAAAAGACATTGTAACGCATATTGAATATGACGCTTTTGGCAGACCTGCAAAAGAATTTTTGCCTTATGCCAATCAAAATGCTAGTTTAAACTATAATGCTAGTGCTGGCACGGATGTTTTGGGGTTTTATAATACTACAGGTTATGAAAACACATCCAATCCTTTTAGTCAAAAACAATTTGAGGCATCTCCACTTAACAGGGTACTAAAACAAGCGGCTCCTGGCAATGCGTGGAGTTTGGGAAGTGGTAAAGAAATTAAATTTGATTACCAAACCAACACGGCAAATGATGTTAAACTTTACAAAGTAACCACCACTTGGAACGCTACTTTAGGAATATATGATATCGCTTTAATAGAAACTGGCTACTATGCAGCCAACCAATTGTATAAAACAATTACCTATGACGAAAACACTCCCCCTTCGGGGGCTTCGGGGCTAGAGGAATACAAAGACAAAGAAGGGAAAGTTATTTTAAAACGTACGTTTAATAATAGCCTCGCACATGAAACGTATTACGTGTACGACATATATGGTAACCTAACTTACGTGATACCACCCTTAGTAACTAGCGCTACTACCCAATTAGATGGGCTATGTTACCAATACAAATACGATGCTCGTAACCGCTTAGTAGAAAAGAAACTACCAGGTAAGCAGTGGGAATACATTGTTTACGACAAATTAGATAGAGTAGTGGCAACTGGTCCTGCCTACAACCCTTGGGGCGGAGGCGATACAAATAAGGGTTGGTTACTTACCAAATACGATGTATTTAACCGTCCTGTGTTTACCGCTTGGAATGTTATGTCTGTAAATTCAAGTTCAGATAGAAAAAAAATGCAAACGGGTGTAGATTCTAGCAATATACTTTCAGAGAGTAAAACTACTGCAACAGTTACCATTGATGCAGTAGCAACTAAGTATACTAATACTGTTTTTCCAACTAGCTTTAAACTACTTACTATTAATTATTACGACAGTTATGATTTTCCTAATGCGCCAACTATTCCAACAAAAATAGAAGGGCAAAACACACAAAACACCAACCTTAAAGGCATGCCAACAGGTAGCTGGGTGCGTGTACTAGACAATGCTAGTAGCACAACAAACGAAACGAGCTATACCATTTATGACACCAGATACAGACCTGTAAGAAGTTACACCAAAAACTATTTGGGCGGTTATACGCAAGTAGATACCAAGCTCGACTGGGCAGGTAAAACACTATACACATTAACCAGCCAAAGAAGAACCAACGCTAGTGAACTTTTTACTGTAAAAGACCGCTTTGAGTACTCACCACAAGATAGACTCACCAAGCACGTGCAACAACTAACCAGCCCAACGCTATTACCAGAGCAATTACTTACTTTAAATACCTATGACGAGTTAGGACAACTAACAAGTAAAAAAGTTGGCGGTACAGATGTTACAGGCGCACAAGCGTTACAAGCGGTAGATTATAGCTATAACATTAGAGGGTGGTTAAAAGCGATTAATGATGTCAATACCCTTGGCACAGATTTATTTGCCTTTAAAATTAACTATAACCAAAAGGAAAATGGCACGGCAGGACTGTTTAACGGTAACATAACCGAAACTTTATGGCGCACAAGTGCAGACAACATAAAACGAAAATACAACTACAGTTATGACAATTTAAACCGACTTTTACAAGCCAATTACAGCAAACCAGATGCAAGTACCAACCTAAACAACTACAAAGAATGGTTAAATTACGATCCCAATGGTAATATTACCGATATTGTCCGCACAGGATTTATGGACCCCGTAGCAGGTACTGTAGAAAATGTAATAGATGATTTAAAATTTGTATACGACACCGCCAGCCAAAACAGGCTACTTAAAGTAAATGATTTAAGCAACAGCCCACAAGGGTTTAAAGACAACTATGCTTCTGCTGCAAATGACTTTAGTTATGACAACAACGGCAACATGACAGCAGATAACAACAAAGGCATAGGCGGTATTATTTACAACCATTTAAATTTACCTATAAAAATAAATTTTGGAGCCAAAGGAGAAATTGCTTATCTTTACAATGCAATAGGGCAAAAATTGCAAAAGTTTGTAAAAGATGTTGTTAGCAATACCAACACCACTACCGATTATTTAAGTGGTTTTCAGTATCTAAACACTACTTTACAATTTTTTCCACATGCAGAGGGGTATATGCATTATACACGACCTTTGAATAATGGTCAACTGGGTTCGTTTAATTATGTTTTTAATTACACCGACCATTTAGGTAATGTGCGAGTAAGTTTTGCTAAAGACCCACAACAAGGCAACGTTCTTAAAATATTAGAAGAAAACCATTATTATGCTTTTGGGATGAAGCACGAAAACTACAACGTTACAAGAGTAGATTTCAAACGCTATCCCGATACAGGTGTTGAGTTAGTACCTATGCCAGCTGTAGCGAATGCGAGTTACAATTATAAATACAACGGACAAGAGCTTCAAGAGGAACTCGGAAGAAATGTTTATTCTTATCAATGGAGAGATTACGACCCTGCAATTGGAAGATTTAATCGGTTAGATAGATTTAGTGAAAAATATTGTAGAACTTCTCCTTATTCTTTTACTTCAAATAACCCAGTTTATTTTCGAGAAATTAATGGTGATAGTATAAATGTAAATTTGATGAAAAAATATGATGAATCAAAAAAAACAAGTTATCTTAAAACGTTAATTAATGATTTAAATAGTCAAACAGGTTTTACATTTAGTGTAAATAAAACCAATCAGCTTGTTTATGCCCTAGATTCAGAAGGAAACCCAGTTGTAAGTACTACAACTGACTCTAGTGGTAATCAAATCCAAGTTGGAAGTGCTGAAGCTAGAAAGATAATGACTAACGCAGTTTCAACTACTAATCAATTATTTGTTATAACTAATGATGTAGGAAGGACAAGCGCCACATCGGTAGGAGGTAGTGTAATTAATTTAGTTCCCAGTCAAATTAATGAAGTTTATTCAGGTATTTATGAAAAAAAGCCTAATAGCATTG
>NZ_JBBALR010000001.1:106933-443545 GCF_040402895.1 Flavobacterium sp. | reverse complement strand
AAAAGAAGTTTTTTCTTAACCTACAACTTTTGCCTTATACCTTTTGCCTTTTCTCATTAAATCATTACTTTCGCAAATTGATTTAAGATAGCGACAAAAATGAGTACAAAATTTACAGAATATAAAGGACTTGACTTACCAACAGTAGCTTCAGAAGTTCTTGATTTTTGGAAGGAAAATAACATCTTTGAAAAAAGTGTAGCTACACGGGAAGGAAACCAACCATTTGTATTTTTTGAAGGGCCACCTTCTGCAAACGGATTACCTGGAATTCACCATGTGATGGCGCGTGCTATTAAAGATATTTTTTGTCGATATAAAACTCAAAAAGGATTTCAAGTAAAACGAAAAGCGGGTTGGGATACGCACGGATTACCAGTAGAGTTAGGTACTGAAGCCGCTTTAGGAATCACAAAAGAAGATATTGGAAAAACCATTTCTGTTTCAGATTACAACGAAGCATGTAAGAAAACAGTAATGCGTTACACCGACGTGTGGAACGATTTAACCGAAAAAATGGGCTATTGGGTAGATATGGAAGATCCCTATGTGACCTACAAATCCAAATATATGGAATCGGTTTGGTGGCTACTAAAACAAATTTACAATAAAGATTTACTATACAAAGGCTACACCATTCAACCGTATTCGCCAAAAGCGGGTACAGGATTATCTTCGCACGAAGTAAATCAACCAGGTTCATATCGTGATGTAACAGATACGACAGTTGTAGCGCAATTTAAAACTAAAGAAGACACATTACCAAACTTTTTACAAGGTTTTGGAACCATTCATATTTTAGCTTGGACCACTACGCCTTGGACGTTACCAAGTAATACCGCTTTAACGGTGGGACCAAAAATTGACTATGTTTTAGTACAAACATTTAATCAATATACTTTTGAGCCTGTAAATGTTATTTTAGCTAAGAATTTAGTAGGAAAACAGTTTGGAAAAGGATTTATTGCAAGCACAGAAGCAACTGATTTTGAAAATTTTAAAGCTGGTGATAAAAACATTCCATTCAAAATTTTGGCTGAATGTAAAGGTTCTGATTTAGTTGGAATTCGTTACGAACAATTGATGAAGTTAGCTTTACCCTATCAAAACCCAGAAAATGCGTTTCGAGTAATTGCAGGAGATTTTGTAACTACCGAAGATGGAACAGGGATTGTACACACCGCACCTACTTTTGGAGCAGATGATGCTAAAGTAGCCAAAGAAGCCACTCCAGAAGTACCACCAATGTTGGTTTTAGATGAAAATGGAAACGCAGTTCCTTTGGTAGATTTGCAAGGTAAATTCATTTCTAATTTAGGTGAATATTCTGGGAAATACGTTAAAAACGAATACTACAATGAAAGCGAAGCGCCAGAACGCTCTGCCGACGTAGAAATTGCAATTCAATTAAAAGAAGAAAACAAAGCCTTTAAGGTAGAAAAATACGTGCACAGTTACCCACATTGTTGGCGAACAGACAAACCCATTTTATATTATCCGTTAGATTCTTGGTTCATCAAAGTAACCGAAATTAAAGATCGAATGTTCGATTTAAACGAAACCATCAACTGGAAGCCGAAAGCTACTGGAGAAGGGCGTTTTGGGAATTGGTTAAAAAACGCTAATGATTGGAATTTATCGCGTTCAAGATATTGGGGAATTCCTTTGCCAATTTGGAGAAATGAAGAAGGAACAGAAGAAATTTTAGTAGGTTCTGTACCAGAATTAGTTCAAGAAATTGAAAAAGCAATTGCTGCGGGCTTTATGACCGAAAATCCATTCAAAGGATTTGAAATCGGAAATATGTCTGAAGAAAATTACGATTTAGTCGATTTACACAAAAATGTAGTAGACGAAATCGTATTGGTTTCGACATCTGGAAAACCAATGAAACGAGAAAGTGATTTAATTGACGTTTGGTTCGATTCGGGGGCGATGCCTTATGCTCAATGGCATTATCCTTTCGAAAACAAGGATAAAATTGACGAAAACAAAGACTTTCCTGCCGATTTTATTGCAGAAGGAGTAGACCAAACTCGTGGTTGGTTTTATACTTTACACGCTATTTCTACTTTAGTTTTTGATAAAATTGCTTATAAAAATGTAGTGTCAAATGGTTTAGTATTAGACAAAAACGGACAAAAAATGTCAAAACGTTTAGGTAATGCTGCTGACCCTTTTGATACCTTAGCCGAATATGGCCCTGATGCTACACGTTGGTATATGATTTCAAATGCCAATCCGTGGGATAATTTAAAATTCGATTTAGAAGGTATTGCTGAGGTACGAAGAAAATTCTTTGGAACGCTTTATAACACCTATTCTTTCTTTGTTTTATATGCCAATATTGATGGTTTTAACTACAGTGAAGCTGAAGTTCCTTTAGCAGAAAGACCAGAAATTGACCGTTGGATTTTGTCCGAATTACATACGCTTATTCAAGTAGTTGATGTCGCTTACGCAGATTACGAACCTACTCGTGCTACAAGAGCAATTTCTGATTTTGTTCAGGAGAATTTGAGCAATTGGTACGTGCGTTTATGTCGTCGAAGATTTTGGAAAGGCGACTATGCTCAAGACAAAATTGCCGCCTATCAGACGCTTTATACCTGCTTAGAAACGGTTGCAAAATTAGCTGCGCCGGTAGCGCCTTTCTTTATGGATAGACTTTATAAAGACCTGAATGCCAATACTAATAAGGAAAAATTTGAAAGTATTCACTTAGCTAATTTTCCTATTTCGGTTGAAAACTTTGTTGATAAATCACTAGAAAGTAGAATGCAGAAAGCACAAACTATTTCATCGTTAGTTTTATCACTACGTAAAAAAGAAATGATAAAAGTACGTCAACCTTTACAAAGAGTAATGATTCCTGTACTTGACGCTACTTTTAAAGCTGAAATTTTAGCTATTGAAGACTTGATCAAGGCGGAAGTTAACGTAAAAGAAATAGAATTATTAGAAGACGCTTCTGGGGTATTAGTAAAGCAAATTAAACCTAATTTTAAAGCATTGGGACCTCGTTTTGGAAAAGATATGGGCTTGATTGCCAAAGAGATACAGTCTTTTTCGCAAGATCAAATTAATGAATTAGATAAAACAGGTGAACTAACTATTACGAGTTCTGAAAAAAGTATTACTTTAACAGTCGAAGATGTAGAGATTTCTTCTCAGGATATTCCGGGTTGGTTAGTGGCCAATTCAAACGGAATTACAGTAGCTTTAGACATCACAATTTCTGAAGAATTACGTAAGGAAGGGATAGCGAGAGAGTTAGTCAATAGAATTCAAAATATTCGTAAAGATTCTGGTTTTGAAGTTACAGATAAAATTAAAGTTCAAATACTAAAAAATGATAGTATTGAACAAGCAGTAATAGCAAATGAATCGTACATTAAATCAGAAACACTAACCAATGAATTAATTTTTGTATCAGAAATATCAAATGGTACGGAAGTTGAGTTTGATGAGTTAAAAACAATAATACTAATTTCAAAATAATAAAACCATTTGGTGTTATTGGATTGAAATTATAAATTTTAAAAACAGGTCAATTATGATAGATCAACAAATAAGATTCTCAGATGCAGAATTACAAGAATTCAAAGAATTAATTAATCTAAAGTTAGATAAAGCTAGAAACGACTTAGAATTAATTAAGAGCGCCTATTTAAACGATTCTAACAACGGAACGGAAGATACTTCTCCAACATTCAAAGCATTTGAAGAAGGAAGCGAAACCATGAGTAAAGAAGCGAATTCGCAACTGGCGATTCGTCAGGAAAAATTCATTCGCGACTTAAAAAACGCTTTAATCCGAATTGAAAACAAAACCTACGGGATGTGTAAAGTAACCGGAAAATTAATCAATAAAGAACGTTTAAAAATAGTGCCTCACGCTACTATGAGCATTGAAGCTAAAAATTTACAACGTTAAAAAACGTTAATAAAAATAGAAACGCTCCTTTTGGGGCGTTTTTTATTCGTTAAAATTACTACTTTTGCACAAACATTAAAAAAATGAACCTAAGAAAAGCCGCTTTATTTGTATTTCTTATTTTACTTGTTGATCAAGCAAGTAAAATTTACATCAAAACAAATTTTTATATTAACGAACAAGTAAAAGTGTTTGATTGGTTTAGAATATATTTTGTGGAAAATGAAGGAATGGCATGGGGCGCTGAAATTCCAGGTAATTATGGCAAATTATTTCTAACCCTTTTCAGAATTATTGCGGTCGGAGGTATCTCTTGGTGGTTAAATGATTCAATTAAGAAAGGATTATCTAGTTATTTGACTTTTGCCATCACTTTAATTTTAGCTGGGGCTATTGGAAACATCATCGATTCTGTTTTTTATGGGGTAGTTTTTAATGATAGTTATAGTCAAGTAGCTACAATGTTTTCTGACAACCCTTACGGAACATGGTTTCATGGTGAGGTAGTAGACATGTTTTATTTTCCTATAATTAAAGATTTACCAATGCCAGACTGGATACCAGTTATTGGCGGAAGACCATTTACATTTTTCAACGCCATTTTCAATGTAGCCGATGTAGCCATTTCTACAGGATTTGGAATTTTAATTGTATTCAACAAAAGGTGTTTTAACTAAAAACAAAACATAATTTTCTGTTATTTTAATCTTTATTTATTCCTATTTTAAATAATCATATCGTAAATTTGTCTAAAATAGTTTTGATATGTTCGATATTCAGAAAATAAGAACGCAGTTTCCAATATTGTCACAAACGGTTAATGGAAAACCCTTAGTGTATTTTGATAATGGAGCGACTTCGCAAAAACCTCAAGTAGTAATTGACAGTATTGTAGATTATTATTCCAATTACAATGCAAATATTCATAGAGGGGTTCATACGTTGAGTCAATTAGCTACCGATGCCTATGAACAAGCTCGAAATAAAATTCAAAAGCATTTTAATGCGAAACAGCCGTACGAAATCATTTTTACATCAGGTACAACCGAAAGTATTAATTTAGTAGCCAATGGTTTTGCCTCTTTATTGGAAAAAGGAGATGAAATTATGATTTCTGCATTAGAACATCATAGTAATATTGTGCCTTGGCAAATGTTATGCGAACATACGGGGGCGATTTTAAAAGTCATTCCAATAAATGTTCATGGCGAATTAATTTTATCCGAATATGAGAAGCTACTCTCAAAAAAAACCAAATTAGTTTGTTGCAATCACATTTCAAATGCTTTAGGAACGCTAAATCCAATTGAAGAAATTATAAAAAAAGCACATGACGTTGGGGCAGCAGTCTTAATTGATGGCGCACAATCTTGTCCACATATTAAACCCGATGTGCAAGCGTTGGATGTTGATTTCTATGTAACTTCTGCTCATAAAATGTGTGGGCCAACAGGCGTTGGAATGTTATTTGGTAAAGAAGAATGGTTGCGCAAATTACCTCCTTATAAAGGCGGCGGAGAAATGATTGCTACCGTGACTTTCGAAAAAACAACCTATGCCGATTTGCCACATAAATTTGAAGCCGGAACGCCAAATGTTTGCGGTGGAATTGCTTTTGGTGCTGCGATTGATTATATGAACGAAATTGGATTTGATAATATTGCCAAACATGAACACGAATTACTAGTTTATGGCACTAAAAAACTTCAAGAAATTGAAGGATTAACCATTTACGGACCGACAGATTTATTTAAAAAAGCATCTGTAATTTCTTTCAATATTGAAAACATTCATCCGTATGACATTGGCACGATTATAGATAAATTAGGTATAGCGGTTCGAACTGGCCATCATTGTGCACAACCAATTATGGACTTTTATAAAATTCCAGGCACAATAAGAGCCAGTTTTGCCTTTTACAATACCAAAGAAGAAATTGATATATTTGTAACGGCTTTGAAAAGAGCTAAAATGATGTTATCGTAACTAAAATCTCAACTTATGAAAAGATTGTTAATCCTTTTTACCGCGATGCTATTTCATTATGCGTGTAGCGAAACTAAAAGTGTCGTTGTAGAAAACGTACCTACAATTTATTATGAGGCAAGCACTAGGGGTTTTTTTCTTGCAATAAAAGTTGAAAATCAAGTACTTTATACTTCTAATGAGAGAGGTTTTAAAGAATATTCAAATAAATTGGTGCTTTCAGAGGAAGAATGGGCAGAAATTTCAACATTAGCCAAAGCGGTCGATTTAGCAAAAGTAAAAGACTTGAATTGGCCAACAGAAAAGCGATATTATGATGGTGCGGCACACGCTAATATTATTTTCGAAGCAAAAGGCATTAAATATCCAGCCAATGGTTTCGACCATGGTTTTCCACCTACAGAAATAGAAAAATTGGTAAATAAAATTACAAAACTAGCAGAAAAATAATAATGAATATTAAAGAAATACAAAATGAAATTGTTTCCGAATTCTCTATGTTCGATGATTGGATGGAACGTTACGAATACATTATCGAATTAGGAAAAGGATTGCCAATTATTGAAGAGCATTTCAAAACAGAAGACAATATCATTAAAGGTTGTCAATCTAAAGTTTGGGTTCATGCAGAAGAAAATAACGGAAAAGTCTTTTTTTCAGCTGATAGCGATGCCATTTTAACTAAAGGAATAATTGCTATCCTAATTAGAGCTTTTTCCAACCAAACTCCGGCTGCAATTTTAGAAGCAAATACTGATTTTGTAGATGAAATTGGATTAAAAGAGCATCTTTCAGCCACTCGAGCCAACGGCTTGGTTTCGATGATAAAAAAAATAAAAATGTATGCTTTAGCATTTGAAGCAAGAAATTAAAAATTGAACACACAAGTGAATCATTTGAATAATACTTATATGACTTATTTGTTATAATAAAATCCCAAAAAATGGAAGAATTTAAAGACGAAATAAACTTAGGCGAAAGTGTAGTTACTGCATTAAAAGGAATCTATGATCCAGAAATTCCTGTGGACATTTATGAATTAGGTTTAATTTATGACGTCATGATTAACGAAGACAATGAAGTTAAAATATTAATGACGTTAACCTCTCCAAATTGTCCAGTTGCTGAGTCGCTACCAAAAGAAGTGGAAGAAAAAGTTGAAAAAATTGATACAATTAAATCTTGTGAAGTAGAAATTACTTTTGATCCACCATGGAGTAAAGATTTGATGAGCGAAGAAGCTAAATTAGAATTAGGAATGCTTTAATAAATAGTCTGAAAGTCAAAGGTTTGAATGTCTTAAAGTACATATATAACTTTTAACATTACGTCTTTTGACATTCGACTTTTTGACTAAAATGAGTGAAATAGTAAATAAAGTGGCCAATAGCGCCTTAATGGTTTTCGATTTAGAAGATTATTATCCGGATAATCATGTGATAGCAGTTGATGTATCGCAATGGTTGTTTGGTGGTGCTATTTTGAAGGAAACCGAATTTAGAGCGCAATTAAAAGCAACTGATTGGTCAGTTTACGAAAATAAATACGTGGCATTATATTGTTCAGAAGACGCAATATTACCGGCTTGGACGTACACATTAGTTGCTGTTCACTTGGCGCCATTTGCTTTAAAAGTAATTCAAGGCACTAAAGAATTGGCAATTATCGATTGGTATCAAGATATTTTAAACAAATTGGACTACACAGATTATCTTGAAAAACCGATTATTTTAAAAGGGTGTTCTAAAAAAGAAGTCCCTAATGAAGTGTACACTTTGGCTATTCAAAAATTAATGAAAGTAGCAAAAAGCATTATGTTTGGGGAAGCGTGTTCTGCGGTACCTTTGTACAAAAAGAAATGAATTTAATCTAATTTTCTTCTTCTTCAATTACATCTTTGTAATCTGGATATAAAAATTTATTGTAAGGAAAACGACTGATATGAATGCTTCGCACCGCTTCATATACTTTTTCTCTAAAAGCTTCAAAGTTTTCTTTTTCGGTTGCTGAAATAAAAAGGGTGTTGTTTTCTCCTAAATTACTCATCCATGTTTGTTCCCAATCTTGAAGCGAGAAATTTTTAGACGTTTTTTCAATAGTTTCATCGCTTTCATCAATTTTTACATATTTGTAGGCGTCAATTTTATTAAAAACCATAATTGTT
Source organism: Flavobacterium sp. (assembly GCF_040402895.1). Lineage (GTDB taxonomy): Bacteria > Bacteroidota > Bacteroidia > Flavobacteriales > Flavobacteriaceae > Flavobacterium. Next base: position 435,458 of record NZ_JBBALR010000001.1, on the reverse strand, counting down.
GGTTTATCGGCACTTTTAATGTCTAATAAAATTTTATTTACAGCTGCAATATGATCTTCAAATTCAGGATGAGAAATGTCTACCACATGTAAAAGCAAATCGGCTTCTCGTACTTCATCTAATGTACTTTTAAAAGAATCAACCAATTGAGTAGGTAGTTTTCTAATAAAACCAACGGTATCAGAAAGTAAGAAGGGTAAATTTTTAATAACCGTTTTTCTAACGGTGGTGTCTAGTGTAGCAAAAAGTTTATTTTCTACAAATACTTCGCTTTTACCAACAGCATTCATTAATGTAGATTTCCCAACATTGGTATAGCCCACTAAAGCCACGCGTACCATCGCGCCACGATTCCCTCTTTGGGTAGACATTTGTTTGTCTATGATTTTTATTTTTTCTTTTAGCAAGGAAATTCTATCCCTTACAATTCGCCTATCGGTTTCAATTTCTGTTTCCCCAGGACCACGCATACCAATACCACCGCGTTGACGTTCTAAATGTGTCCACATTCCTGTTAATCTAGGTAATAAGTATTGGCATTGTGCTAATTCTACTTGTGTTCTCGCATAAGAGGTTTCGGCACGTTGTGCAAAAATGTCTAAAATTAAATTGGTGCGATCTAACACTTTACAATCTAACTCTCTAGTGATGTTTTTTTGTTGTGAGGGCGTTAATTCATCGTCAAAAATTACTGAATTGATATCATATTCTTTGATGTAGGTTTTAATTTCTTCAAGTTTTCCAGTCCCTACAAACGTTTTTGGATGGGGTTTATCTGTTTTTTGCCAAAATCGTTTTACTACTTCACCGCCAGCTGTAAAGGTTAAAAATTCTAACTCGTCTAAGTATTCATTTAATTTTTCTTCACTTTGATTTTGAGTGATAAGCCCAACAATAGCGGTCCTTTCAAAGATATGTTTTTCAACTTCTAGCATATTTACAAAAATAGGTATTAATATTCATATTGTTACCAACAGAAATATTAATTTTCGTTTTTATGATAATCTGAAGTATAATATAATTTCACACTTGGGTATTTTTGATGGGTCATTTGAATTGAAAATTCACTATCTGCCAGAAAAACCAATTGTCCATGTTTATCGTGTCCTAAAAACTTCTGTTTCACACGTTTAAATTCTTTAAATTCTTCGTTTTTCGGATCGTCTGGAAGTACCCAACACGCTTTGTATGCAGGAAAGTTTTCGTAAGTACATTTTGCTCCGTATTCGTGTTCTAAACGGTATTGAATTACCTCATATTGTAACGCGCCTACGGTACCAATTACTTTTCTACCATTCATTTCAATCGTAAATAATTGCGCCACACCTTCATCCATTAATTGATCGACACCTTTTTCTAATTGTTTCGCTTTTAAAGGGTCGGCATTATTTATATATCTAAAGTGTTCTGGAGAAAAACTGGGAATTCCTTTAAAATTCATGGTTTCACCTTCAGTAAGGGTGTCGCCAATTTTAAAATTTCCAGTATCGTGTAAACCTACAATATCACCTGGATAGGAGATGTCAACAATTTCTTTTTTCTCGGCAAAAAATGCATTTGGACTACTAAATTTCATGTTTTTTCCTTGTCGAACATGAAGGTAAGGTTTGTTTCTTTCGAAAGTTCCCGACACAATTTTTATAAATGCCAATCTATCGCGATGTTTAGGATCCATATTGGCATGAATTTTAAATACAAAACCGCTTAATTTTTTTTCATCCGGTTTCACTAATCTGGTGTCAGACTCTTTTGGTCGTGGTGTAGGAGCAATAGCAATAAAACAATCTAGTAATTCACGAACTCCGAAATTATTTAATGCTGAGCCAAAAAATACAGGTTGTAATTTTCCTGATAAATACTCTTCTCTATTAAAAGCAGGATATACCTCTGTAATAAGTTCTAATTCTTCTCGTAGCTTATTTGCTGGTTTTTCACCAATAATTTTTTCTAATTCAGGGCTTTGGATGTCTGAAAAAGCAATGGTTTCTTCAATATTTTTTCGACTATCACCTTCGAATAAATTAATATTTTTCTCCCAAATATTGTAAATTCCTTGAAAATCGTAACCCATTCCAATTGGAAAACTCAATGGCGTTACATGCAAACCTAGTTTTTGTTCTACTTCGTCCATTAAGTCAAAAGCGTCTTTACCTTCACGATCCAGTTTGTTAATGAAAACAATCATAGGAATGCTTCTCATTCTACATACTTCCACCAATTTTTCTGTTTGCTCTTCAACGCCTTTTGCAACGTCAACAACAACAATAACGCTATCCACAGCAGTTAGCGTTCTAAATGTGTCTTCCGCAAAATCCTTGTGACCAGGGGTATCTAAAATATTTATTTTTTTTTCTTTGTAATTGAATGCTAATACGGAAGTAGAAACCGAAATTCCACGCTGACGTTCAATTTCCATGAAATCAGATGTAGCGCCTTTTTTTATTTTATTACTTTTTACGGCTCCCGCTTCTTGAATGGCACCCCCAAAAAGAAGTAACTTTTCTGTTAAGGTAGTTTTACCAGCATCTGGATGCGAGATGATTCCAAAAGTTCTTCTTCGGGCAATTTCTTTTTCGAAACTCATGAGTATTAATTTTATGCAAAAATACTATTTTTAATACGAATTTCTATATCGATATGGTTTTAATGATAAGATTTTAAAGCTTGAAAGGAAATTAAAAATCGTAAAATTGCAACATTCACAATAAATTAATAATACATTTGAAAGTATATGCCAATAAAAAACGGCTAATTTATTTTAGCCGTTTAATTCTTAATTTTATGATTAAATTTTAACTGTTTATTTTAACTTTTTTTCTTTTTGAAAATAAATAAACAATTACAATTGTAAAAATAATAATAATTGGTATGTAGTTATTAATTGGCACATCTTCTACATCATCATCAAAACCTGGTTGTCCGAACAAATTTATTGTATTGAACAAGAACAAAAACAAAAAACATATTAATTTATGTTTTCTAAGAATTAATTTTTTATCCATTTTTTTACGATATTTTTGGAGTCCTTACTAATTACTATTTGGTAAATCCCTGTTGCTAAACTTGAAGGTACTTTACAATTTATTACATTAGTGTCAGTTGCAATTAGTTCCAAATCGAGTAACTGCCCTAATGAATTGTACATTTTTATAGTATAGTTTGAAGCATCTAATGGCAATTGTAAATTAAAATAATTACTTGATGTTGGATTAGGAAATAAATTAACGGAATCAACATTAAAATCATCAGTGTATAATACTTCTGTATTATACACAATTTCAAATCGATTGTAGGCAGTAGAAGCGGAATTAGCAAGATCAACAGAAAAATTGTAATTAACAATTGGGTTTACTTCAGTAAATGTTTGAGTGAATTTATCGTGTATATAGGGTGTTATCCCATTATAATTGTTCAGTTTTGCAACTAAAGTGTAATTTGAATAACGATATGAGGTAAAGTTTAAAGGGTAAATTGTAGTAATTTGTGGTGATGGAAAACTTGCTATACTCAATTTTGTATTATCAACAAACACAGAAATATTTTCGTCAAGATTAGTTAATTTTTTTGCATCATTTGAATCAACTGAATTTGAATTGGTAGTTCCAAAATACAAAAGAGCACCATCTAAAGAAGTTGGCTGTTGGTTAAAACTAGATCCTTCATACAAAGTAAGACGTAAAGAACCTAAATTTGCGTTAGATTGGGAATGATTAGTTCTATATACATTTTCGTTGGTTCCATCAGTATATTTATTATTTTCATTAAATGATATACTTGCCGCTCCGTTTAAATCGGTTGTTACAAAACAAGCTTGCATAGGTTGTAAATATTGATTCACATATGAACCATCAACATTATTTTCATCGTTTAAAAAAGTATAGGTTACATAAGCTCCTCTTCCGTTTGCTCCTCCTACTTTTGGATCCCAAACATAATAAAAATTGCTATTTAAATTTGTACTATTTGTTAATACGTCACGCATATCCACCGGAGATTGATATGGATTACCTATAAAATTATAACCACCAGTTACTTGGCTTAATGTAGAATTAGTGTACGAACCAATTTTTAAAGTTCCTGTAGTTCTTAAAGTTGTTACTGAAGGAGTTGCCGCATTATTATTTAAATCTACAGCACGACTTCCCCTAATCATAATTCTGTATGGATCACCAGCTACAAGTGTATTAACATCAGTGTTTGTAATAGATGACCAAGCTTGAGTGTTATTATTATAATTAAACATTGACGGTGCACCAGATTGTTGCGCATCAAAACCATTAGCGCCAGTTACTGAACCCGTAATATGAGTACCATATCCAGGGGACGTATTTAAATTATTAGCATACGGAGTTGTTGTATTATTTTGGTTTTCTTGCCAATTGTATTTAATTGAAGTTGAAGTTGTTACTGGCGAACTCAAAAATCTAAAAGCACGCTTTGATGGAATGTATCGTTCAACAACTATATTATTGACAGTTCCTCCAGTCGATTGCTCCACTATGGCAGTCTTGTTTGCGGTACTTCTCATAATTAATTTTCCACCACCATCAATAGTTCCTTGATTAGCAAGTAAACCATCCGAAATAATTAAGTAACCTGAGTTAACGGTTGCCGTACCTTCAGTCTTATCAAGTTCTAATCTTTTCACTATAACTGAAGTGCCAAGATCAAATGTTTGAGTAGCGCTATTTCCTGTTACATTTAGGGTACCATCATTTAAAGTTAAGGTCCCATTATTGTCAATATTTCCAGCAACAAATAACTTACCAGTACCTAAAGTAATAGTACCTTCATTTATAATATCACTTGCAGAATAAAGATTTTCTGCATTTGAATATAAATTTGACCACCTGCGCTAACTTTTAATTGGGCAAAGCAACAAGTTGATGATACTATTACAAAAAACAAAAATAATTTTATTTTCATAACAATGTAAATTGATTATCAGGAACAAAAGTAATGATAAAAACAAAATAAACTATAAAATAAAGGATTTATTCAAATTTTTTTAAATCCTAAAAAGATTCAAAAAAGAAATTATTGAAACTAAAGAGTATATTTCCTCTAAAATCAGGACGACTTGATTAATTGAAAATTATGAAAAAAGTAGAAGAAAGTTTGTTTAGTATTCAAAGCCAAAGTTGCTATTGAACCATTAATATTGTGAGACAATATCAGAACTTACTTTTGCATCCTAATCAAATATTGTAATGGAGCTAGCAGGTTATAAATATCGTTCTGTTGCATTGATTACGATTTCACCGAAAATCACATAGCTATAAAAAGACGGTATATATATTCCCCGAAAACGATGATTTCCAACTCTAAAATCACCAAAGATATTGAGTTGATTATTTGGGTCATTTTGACGTTTGAAAAAAAAGTGTGTAAAATAAAAAGGGAGTAAAAAAAAGAAAGAGGTCATAAAGACCTCTTTCATTTAATTAACAAAACAATATAGTTATTCTTTAACTAATTTTTTAACAAAAGTTTCATTATTTGATGTGTTGTAAATTTGTACAAAGTAGATACCACTACTTAATGAAGAAACATCCTCATTAATAATATTAGTACCTTCTGTTAACTGTACATTTTTAGTTCTAATTACCACACCATTGATGTTGTATATTGTCATTGACATTTCACCTACTTGAGATGATGTTAATTCTAATGTAAAATTATCTCTAGCTGGATTTGGATACATCGAAACTACTGAACTTGTAGGAGCGGCCATTTTAACAGCTACAGGGGGGCAAGCAGTACTTAACAACGTAATTGATTTTATAGCGCTGCTAACATTACATACATTTCTGGCAGCAACCGTCAATTTTGTTGAAGTCACTGTTCCTGAAACTGCTGAAAAATCAACTGTAACGCTTGTAGTTCCTTGACCACTAACAATAACAGCCCCGTTCGCAGGTGTCCAAACATAATTTGTTGCTCCAACAACTGCAGGAATTGTGAATGTTTGAGTAGCACATCTTGTAAATGATGTAATACCAGCAGAACCTGTAACAGTTCCTACTGAAGACATTGCTGATGCAATAACAAGTGTTCTGTTTGTAAGACTATTTCCAACACCATTTACTGAAGTTATTGTAACTGTTTTAGGAGACAGGGTAGTGTTTCCAACAAATCCATTAGGATAAGTAACAGAGAACGTTAAATCACTTGTTGCTAATACATTTAATGTATTTGATGAATTACTAGCTGAAGTAACAACTGATCCTGTTGGAGCAGTAATAATGTATGAACTTGCAAGTGCATTAGGAGTTATAGTATAATTATAAGTGCTACCACCACAAATTCCTGAAATTTGACCTGATACAGCTGAAACGGCACTTGGTAGTGTAGCTTTTAATGTTAATAATCTAGCTGTAGAAGTTGTTGTAGGTTCAATTGCTGATCCATTATTTGTAGTCGATTGACCAACACCATTACTTGATTTAACTCCAATTCTTAACACTTTAGTTAAAGCTGTTGCGGTAGTTAAAGTGTGAGTATTATCACTATTAACACCTGAGAAATTAACAGTAATTTCATTTGTAGTACCTCCAGATAATTGATTTACGCCTTCTGGCAATTCCCAAACATAAGAAGTAGCTGTAAGCGATGGTGTCGCAACTAGTCTTAATACTCTATCAGTTCCCATGTATCTACCAAAAGAAGTAACTGCTACAGGTAATAAAGTAGTAGCATTTACTGGTAATGTATCATCATACATTTTTATTGAACTAGGTGCTGTAGGTAAAACTTTAGTAAGAGCTACAGATTTTGCAGCGGTTCTACAACCATTAGCATTTTGTGCTTGAACAGTTATAGCTCCAACAGCTCCAATTCCCGAAGGAACATTAAGGAAATTAACCGTTACAGTATTTTCTGTTTGACTAACGATGTTTACTCCTGTTGGTACTGTCCAATAGTAAGTTAAACCAGCACCAACAAATGCTGGAACTCTATAAGTTACTGTGTTTGACGTTCCAACAAACTTTCCAACTGCTGTTGTAGCAGCAAGGTAAGTTCCCGGAGTTACTGTAGATTCAGTATTACTTGTTATTGTTCCTAAAACTTCTGTTGGCAATGCTAGTACATTAACTGTAATAGTTGCTCTTGGGCTTTCACTTCCATTTGACAACACTTGAGACACTTGATATTTTTTTGTCCCAGTTGTTGATGTGGAAGGTGTTGGCGCTGTAGAAGAAGAAGCACCGTAAGTAGTAATTCCTGTAGTTGCATTAGTAGTACCTGTGTACCATTTTAAAGTATTTCCTGAAAAACCACTTGCCGTTAACGGCGATGCAACTACACCTTTACAATAGTTAACTACAGCTGTTGTAGTTGGTGCTACTGAAGTAGGAGTTGGTTTAGTAAAGTAAATATTATCAAGATAAACAATACTACCCGCTGGCGTACCAACTAGCTTAAATTGTTGAACTGCAGTTAAAGCAAGTGTGTCATATGATGACATTGGAATATCAATACTATTCCAACCACTTTGTGTAAGTGATACGGTAACCTTTTGCTCTGCCGGTGGAACGCCAACAGGAGCAGAGTCAATTAAAAAGAAATCAAATGAAGTACAATTTGGTGTCCAAATGTCAACGTGTAACGTAGTCATTGATGAAACATCTATAGTACTTGCTAATTGAACTCCTTGGTAGGTCAAATTATCAAGTTTCAACGTATTGTTTGTTTCTATTTGAACCACAGCAGGTGCTATATATCCTGTAGGTTGTCCCCAATATGGGTAAGAAGCACCACCTTCATTGGTGTAAGCATTACTAAAAATAGACAATACTCTATCCGCAGGAACTGTTGGCGTTGGCGCAGCAGTTGCTGGTGGAAGGAATGAAACAACAAAAGAAGCTGTAATAGTTCCAGGACCAAAACCGCCAGCAGCGGCTTGAGTAGCTGTGATTATGGTTGTTCCGCCTCCTTCAATTGTAATTTCATCTCCGCTAATTGAAGCTACAGCCGTATTACTAGACGTGTAAGTAAAACTTCCAGGACTATTACTAGTTGGAGGTGTAATAGTAAAAGCAGCATCGTCAATGTTTTTTGACGGTATACTAAAATTTGTTATTGTTGGAGCTGGTTGAGATGATTCTGGTCTGTAAAAATAAAAGTTATCAACATATACAGTAGATCCACCTAATTGTGGGTCTAATAAAATTTGTGTGATTTTAGACTTATTTAATGATGTCCCAAATTGAGACATTGGAATATCTACGCTTCTCCATGTACCCGTTACAACTGGATCTTGTACAATAGTAAGTCCCTCTCCACCATCAATGGTGTTCACAAGCTTGGCTATCATAATTTTATTATCTGGAGTCCAATAATCAATATGCATAGTGGTCATTTGAGATAAATTGATACCACTACCATAATTAGTAACCATACCCAAGAATTCACCTCCAAATTTCCATGTAGCATTTCCTGCAATAGTTTCAACCGTAAACGGCGCTACTGCCAATTGTGACCATGATGTAGGAAGTTCATTTAATGTTACATTATCATAAGCACCACTAAATAGAGATACTACATCCCATGCATTTCTTGCAGGAGGAGTTGGTGCAGCTGTACTAGGAGGAAATCCTTCATCTATTGCACCATCACAGTCATTGTCTAAACCATCAGCAATTTCTGTAGCACCAGGATTCATAGCTGCGCTAGAATCGTTACAATCTGTATTGTTTACAGAATATCCTGTTGGAGCTGTTTCTGCTGTCAATAAAACTGCTGCCCCTGCACCATAACCATCATTATCTGTATCTGCATAATAGGTAAATGTACCAGCAGGAGCTTTCCAGAAATAAATATTGTCTAAATAAACTGTACTTCCAGTTGTACCAACATACTTGAATTGTATAATATTTGATTTGTTAGGTGTAGTATAAGATGTTAAAGGAATATCAAAACTATTCCATCCAAGAAAAGTTGGTGTTAAAGTTACAGCTTGTTCAACAGGACCTGGGCTAATTAAAAATACTTGGAAAGAGGCACAATTAGTTGTCCAAATATCAATATGCAAGTACTCCATACTTGATGCATTAATTGCAGAGGCAAATTGATTTCCTTGGTAATTTAAATTTGAATATTTTATTGTTGGATTTCCTGCTGCACTATACTGAGTATATTGAGTAGATTGACCCCAGTTTGGATAGAAATTAGTTCCAGCAACATTGGTATAAGCATCACTAAATACAGATATTACATCTTCAGCGGCTTTTGTAGGTGTAGTAGCAGCAGTAGGAGGTGCTGTAACAGCACATGGACCACAAGACCCACCACAATCAACACCGGTTTCTGTTCCGTTTTGTACACCATCGTTACAAGTTGGGATATTGTTTGTTCCTCCGGCAAAATCATCAACTAAATAGGTTCCCGTTAGGTTATTATTGAAATCTGTAAATAAAACAAATTTAGCATAACTGCCTAAACCTGTACCAAAATCTAAAGTAATGGTTTGCCAGTCATTTCCCGTTGTAGTAAATCCAAGCTGAGTTTGTGCTGCACCTCCGGTACCTTGTTCAAACTTTAATAAATGGTTTCTAGTTGTTAAACCCGCATCTCCAATAGGCTTTATTCTAAAGGTAATAGTATTATTACCATTATCAGAAAGATTTAAGGTTTGTGCTAAGGTTAACTGATAAGTGTCATAAGGTTGGTTTACACTAACTAATTGACCAACCTCGTTGCCTTCATCCGTTATGATACTAAAAGCGTTCCCGTCGTATCCAGTAAGCACATCTGTACCATCTGTAAAATCTAAAGGAAAGGTCTGCGAATATCCTAATGAAATAGTCATCAGGAAAAATAATAATAAAAATTTTTTCATTGAATATAATTTTAAAGTTGAAATGTAAATTTAAAATAATTAGCAACACAACCGAAAACGTTTGCGTACATAAAAACTATACAGTTTTAAATTTTAAAAAAACTTTTCAAAACCATTATATAAAGTAGATTATTGCTAATAAACATAACATCTTCGTTTTTAACATTGTATGTGTTGTTAAGGTAATGTTAAGGTAAATTAAAGTTTATTTTTTTAAAAATTAATAAAAGAGATAAAGTAAAAAATGCATTTTTTAGTAGATTTAATTATGAATACTAAAAATATTATCTAAAATATTTTTGATATTCATAATTCAAAACCATTTTAATTAATCTTCACCATTTTATATTTAAATTCCAACAATAAATGTTGGGTTACTGAGAACATCGAAACAGGTATAATGCTTCTTGAAAACGTCGACTAAATGTTTTATAAAAGTGATAATTTAGGGAAAAATTATTTATTGAAAAATTACTTTTCTGGAATGAGATATGTCTAACCCCTGAAGTAAACTAGGGGATTAGGATTTTAACCAGAAATAGTAAGGGTTTGGAAGGTGCTAAAAAAGGAAAAGCTGTCAAAAATGACAGCCTTTCCGTTTATGTACCCGGAGTGGGAATCGAACCCACACTCCAAGGAACACGAGTTTGAGTCGTGCGCGTCTACCAATTCCGCCATCCGGGCATTTAAAAGCAATAAATAATGTAATATTTTATTTTACGGCTTTTTAAAGTGAGTGCAAATATAACCAAAGTTTCTAATTTCATTGTAAAAATACTTAAAATTTTACTTTCAGAGTTCAATTAAATTACTAACTTTGCACCCAAAATGCACAAGACAACAACTAACTAACTACTAAACAACAAATTAAAATGTCATACAAAGAGCCTGAAGCAAAAATATTTGCGTGTTCTCAAAGTGTGTATCTAGCAGAAGAAATCGCCAGTAAATATGGTGTGCCGCTAGGTAAAGTAACATTCTCAAAATATAGTGATGGTGAATTTCAACCCTCTTTTGAAGAATCTATTAGAGGTCTTCGTGTATTTTTAGTGTGTTCTACATTTCCGAGTGCAGATAATTTAATGGAATTGTTATTAATGATTGACGCTGCTAAACGAGCATCTGCCAGACATATAACCGCTGTAATTCCTTATTTTGGATGGGCAAGACAAGACAGAAAAGACAAACCAAGAGTGCCGATAGGGGCAAAATTGGTGGCAAAATTATTAGAAACAGCAGGAGCTACTCGAATTATGACCATGGATTTACATGCCGATCAAATTCAAGGTTTCTTTGAAAAACCAGTAGATCACCTGTTTGCTTCCACTATCTTTTTACCTTATGTAAGAAGCTTAGGTTTAGAAAATTTAACAATAGCATCTCCAGATATGGGCGGTTCTAAAAGAGCGTATGCGTATTCTAAATTTTTAGAATCAGATGTGGTAATTTGTTATAAACAAAGAAAAGTAGCCAATGTAATTGATACGATGGAATTGATTGGTGAAGTAAAAGGAAGACATGTTATTTTAGTAGATGACATGATTGATACAGGTGGAACATTAGCTAAAGCAGCTGATGTAATGATTGAAAAAGGTGCTTTGAGTGTAAGAGCCATTTGTACACACGCCATTTTATCTGGTGGGGCGTACGAAAAAATTGAAAACTCAAAATTAGAAGAGTTAATCGTTACAGATTCAATTCCGTTAAAGAAAGAATCTAAGAAAATAAAAGTAGTGAGTTGTGCGCCATTATTTGCAGAAGTAATGCGCATGGTTCAGAATAACACTTCCATAAGTGGGAAGTTTTTAATGTAAAGTTAGTGGGTTTGAAGATGTTCATTCCTTTAAACTACTAACCAATTTTTTTTATTAATTTTAATTTATTTCAAATGAAATCAATTACGATCAAAGGATCACAAAGAGAAAGCGTGGGCAAAGTAGCTACTAAAGCCTTACGTAATGCTGGAATGGTTCCTTGCGTTATTTACGGAGGGGAAAATCCAGTACATTTTAGTGCTGAAGAAAGAGCATTTAAAGGTTTAGTTTACACTCCAGAAGCGCACACTGTAGTAATTGAATTAGAAGGTGGAAAGAAATTTGATGGTATCTTACAAGATATTCAATTTCACCCAGTTTCTGACAAAATTTTACACGTAGATTTCTATAATCTAGATGCAGCAAAAGAAATTACTATGGAAGTGCCTGTTAAAATTACTGGAACATCTCCAGGGGTTTTATTAGGAGGGGTTTTACGTTTAAATCAACGTAAACTTAAAGTAAGAGCTTTACCTGCAAACTTACCAGATTTCGTAGAAGCAAACATTTCTGAATTAGAAATGGGTAACAAATTATACGTTACTAAATTAGCTGCTGAAAATTACAAAATTTTACACCCAGACAATACGGTTGTTTGTCAAGTAAGAATTTCTCGTGCTGCTATGAAAGCGGCTCAAGAAGCTGCAAAAGCAGAAAAAGGTGGAAAAAAGAAAAAATAATTCAATTTTCTATACAAGTAAAAATCCCGAGCATTGCTCGGGATTTTTTTATTAAAATAAATTTAGAATTGTTTTATTTCCCAACAAAAATTGCTTTTCTTTTTTCTAAAAATGCAGTGGTGCCTTCTTTAAAATCTTCAGTAGCAAAACTAGCCCCGAAGTTTTTTATTTCAACATGAAATCCATTTACTCCGTCTTCAAAGTTGGCATTTATAGCTTCTATAGCTTTTGCAATAGCTACACTAGAATTTTGACTAATTTTTGTAGCCAAGGCTTTCGCCAAATCTAATAACTCCTCTTGCGACACCACATGATTTACTAACCCATATGATTTTGCCGTTTCAGCATCAATCATATTGGCTGTCATAATCAATTCCATGGCTCTACCTTTTCCAATTAATTGCGTCAATCGTTGTGTGCCTCCATATCCTGGAATGACACCTAAAGTGACTTCTGGCAATCCCATTTTCGCATTAGTTGAGGCAATTCTGAAATGACAGCTCATGGCCAATTCTAATCCACCACCAAGAGCAAAACCGTTTACTGCAGCTATAACTGGAGTTTGTAAATTTTGTACAAAATCAAATAATAACTCTTGTCCTTTTGCGGCCAATTGTTCTCCTTCGGAAGCAGAAAAATGAGCAAATTCAGAAATATCTGCTCCAGCTACAAACGCTTTTTCACCACTTCCAGTTAAAATAATAACTTTGGTACTACTATCGTTATTTAAATTACTAAATGCGGTATGCAATTCTTCAATTGTAGCTTTGTTTAAAGCATTTAATTTTGTAGGTCTGTTAATAGTAACAATCGCGAAATTGTCTTGTTTTTCAATTAATATAGTTTCCATTTTTATATTTTTATAGGTAATTTTACTGTAAATTGCGTTCCTTTTTTTTCTTCGGATTCAAAAGTAATGCTTCCGTTATAATTTTCTATAATTTTTTTAATAATAGCCAATCCCAATCCCATTCCTGAATTTTTAGTGGTAAATTTTGGTTCGAAAATATAAGCTGCGTTTTCAGTTGAAATTCCAATTCCATTATCTGAAATCTTTAAAACAAAATTGGTATCTTCTTTTAAAATTTCAACCACAACCGATTTAATTTCTTGGTTTTCAGGTATGGATTGAATGGCATTTTTCACCAAATTTGTAACTATTCTTGTCAATTGTGTTCTGTCAAAAAATGTGTAAATTTCATTTTCTGAAGTCTTAAAAATAATGTAATCTTCATTAAAAATTTCTATGGCCGTTTTACAAACCTGAACAAGGTTTAACTGTTCATTTTGTTGTGTTGGCATATTTGCAAAATTCGAAAAGGCACTAGCCACAGTGCTCATGGTATCGATTTGTTGTATAAGTGTTTCTGAAAAATCATGAATTTTCTGACTTATTTTTGGATCGTTTATATCAAATTTTCTTTGAAAACTTTGAATAGTTAGACGCATTGGTGTCAGTGGGTTTTTAATTTCATGCGCTACTTGTTTTGCCATTTCTCGCCAGGCATGTTCTCGTTCACTTTGGGCTAGTTTTTGCGCACTTTCCTCTAAGGTGTCCACCATATTGTTATAGGCTAAAATTAGCCCATTAATTTCTTGATTTCCTGGCTGAAGTTTTAGTTTTTGGTTGCGCTCATTTAATTGTGTAATCCCTAATTTTTCTGATATTTGAGAAATCGATTTGGTAATTGTACTGGATAATAAATAAGAAATTAATATAGAAATAATAAACATTATTCCAAAAACTTGTATATATCTTGTCAAGAAATTTTCCGCTTCTTGATTATAAAAATCGCTATTTTCTTCATAGGGAATATTTATTATGGCAAGATTTTTAAAATCGGTATCTTTAATATAACTATATGATGATTTTATGTATGTTTCGTTTTCTTTGGCTTTTGTAATAACAATTCGTTTTTCAGAAGAATTTTTTAAATTTTTTAAAATTTCTGCTTGAATTTTCGGTTTGTTCTTATTTAAATTAGTATTTGAAGAAAGTATTAGTTTTCCATTTAAATCAAAAAAGTTTATTTCTAAACTATGAATATCTGATAATTCATGAATTCTAGATCTAAATATATTTCTTACGTTTTCGCTTGTAAGAGGGTATTTTGTAGTTTGTAAAATGTATTCTATATGTTCTTTTATGGCATTTTCTTTTCGAGACAAACGTTCTTTATGGTATTCTTTAGCTTCATATCTGAAGTGAATTAACGAAACAACTGTAATCAATATCGTTGAAAATGTTATTAGAAACAACATCGACAAAAATATTCTTTTTCGTAAGGAAAGTGTATGTATTTTTAAAAATTTAATCACTTTTTTTATCTCTTATTCTTTTATAGAATTTAAAACCTAGCATAATAATTACGGAAAATAAAATAATTCCAATAACACCATAAATCCAATTGATAGCATTTTTTAAAATTACTAAAAAAACTACGGCAAACAAAATGATAGTAGCACCTTCATTCCATAATCGCATAAAATTAGAACTGTAGTTTACCTGATTGTTTTGTAATTCGGTATATATTTTCTGACATTTAAAATGATACATAAACAACAAAACCACAAAACCTAACTTGACTTGCATCCAAGGCATTTCCAAAAAAGCGGGATTTATATGTAATAAGGAAAGCGCAAAAATAGTAGCTAAAATGGCACTTGGCCATGTAATTATGTACCACAAACGATACGTCATTATCTTGTATTGCTTTTGTAAAATTTCTTTTTCAGGTGAAGGTTTGTCATTCGCTTCTATTTGATAAACAAATAAACGTACAATGTAAAACAACCCAGCAAACCAAGTAATTACAAAGATTAAATGTAAAGATTTTAGGTATTCATACATAAAATAAACTATTTACTAATCACTTTTTACTAATTACTACTCTTAAATTCCTCAATCCATTTGGCTACTACACCACACCATTCATCTTCGTCATTCATACACGGTATGGCCATAAATTCTTCCCCGCCGTGATGTTTAAATTCTTCATTGGCTTCCATTGCAATTTCCTCTAAAGTTTCTAAACAATCGGCCACAAAAGCAGGCGTTACAACAGCCAATTTCTTAATACCTTTTTTAGGCATTTTATTTACTTCTACATCAGTGTAAGGCGTTAACCATTTGTCACCTGCTAAACGAGATTGAAAGGTTTGGCTGTATTTTCCTTCCGGAATACCTAATGCTTTTACTACTTGTTTGGTCGTTTCATAACATTGATGGCTATAACAAAATTCATGCGCTGGCGAAGGCGTATTGCAACAAGTTCTATCCATTTTACAATGCGATTTTGTAATGTCTGTTTTACGAATATGACGCTTTGGAATACCATGATATGAAAACAATAAATGATCGTATTCAAAACCTTCTAAATGCTTTTTTATCGAATTGGATAAGGCTTCAATATAACCAGGTTTGTTATAAAACGCAGGAACCGTAGTAAATTTCATATTCGGAAAATGCTTGGCGCGAAGTTCCTCTGCCAACACTAAAATAGTTGTGGTTGAAGCCATAGCGTGTTGCGGATATAATGGAAAAAGCATCACTTCCGTTACGCCTTTGTCGTGTAATTCTTGCAACCCTTTTAAAATAGTAATGGTTCCATAACGCATGGCTAAAGCGACCGGAATGTCAACCAAACCTTTCACTTTTTCATGCATTTTTTTTGAAATTACAATTAATGGCGACCCTTCTTCAGTCCAAATACGAGCATACGCTTCCGCAGATTTTTTTGGTCTTGTTTGTAAAATTATGCCTCTAACCAATAAAGCACGTAATAAAAACGGAACGTCTATTACGTATTTATCCATTAAAAACTCATCTAAATAGGGTTTTACATCTTTAGCAGTAGGGCTTTCTGGCGAACCAAGATTTACTAATAATACTCCTTTCATTGTGTTGTTATGTTATAAATTAACGTTTAAGTTTAATAGGTATTTTTTTGGCGTGGTACCAAATTTCTTTTTAAAAGCAGCAATAAAATGGCTAGAAGTGCTGTAGCCAATTTTCAAACCTACTTCGTTTACATTATAGGATCCGGTATCTAGTAGTTTTCTTGCGAATTCCATTTTATAATCAAATAAAAAATTAAAAACGGTGTCTCCATAAATTTCTTTAAAACCTGCTTTTAATTTTTTTAATGAAATACCCACTTCATCAGCTAATTCTTGTAAACCAGGCGGTTCTGCCATGTTTTTTATAATGATTTCCTTAGCTTTTTTAATTTTTAAAACATTTTCTTCGTCGGATAAAAACGGACAATGTTCTGCATTTGGATCTTCATTGGTGTTAAAAAACAGACTCAATAATTCGTAACTTTTTCCTTTTAAATACAAGGTTTTAATTGAAGAATTTTGGTTGTAATGAAAAATCTGATTCAAAACAATAGCCATTGACGGACTAATACTTTCTTCAGTATAATATTTTTTTTCTAAATTATCTTTACTCAAAAAAGGAATCATTTCCGAATCAGATGAAAATAAAGTATGGAATTTTTTAATTGAAATAAGAATGGAAATGATCCAACTTTTCGGAGCAATTTCTAAATGAAGCGGCAATTCTTTTTGCGGATTGTATAGCAAAAGTGCTTTTTCTTCATTTAAATCTAAAATATACGAATTATTGTTAAAAATAAATTTCCCTTTTCCTTTTACATTAAAATGGAATTGAATTAAACCAAAACCTACTTGTTTTTCTAACGTTTCTGTGCTATCAGAATCGTTTTGAAATCGTAATAAAGTAAAATCGGTGTCAATTTTAATTTCTTCAAATGAACTCATAGCGTTATTTTTTTATGAATTGTTTAACCAAAAAACAGCTTGTTATTTATAATTAATCTAAACAAATCGGTTGTTTGGTGCTGAATTTGTTGCAAAGTTAGTAGTTTATATCAAAATAAGTGCAATTTATTTAAAAAAATCGAATTCCGATATAAAAAGTACTTTTAGCGTTGTTTTTGTGTATCAGGAAACAATAATTTTGTGCATCTTTAAGAGATAAAGCAATTTATGGACAATCATTCACCTGCAAAACAAACTACTTTCTATGCCATCGGACTTAGCTACAAAAAAGCGGATGCCAAAATTAGAGGTAAATTTAGTTTAGACGATACTTCCAAAGCAACCCTATTGGAACAGGCGAAAACAAACGGGATTGAAAGTTTAATTGTTACTTCCACTTGCAACAGAACTGAAATTTACGGTTTTGCACAGCATCCTTTTCAATTGATTCATTTATTGTGCGAAAACAGTTTAGGAACGGTTGAAGAATTTCAAAAATACGCCTACGTATACAAACAAAAGGAAGCTTTAAACCACATGTTTAGAGTTGGAACGGGCTTGGATAGTCAAATTTTAGGAGATTTTGAAATTATTTCCCAGCTTAAAAATGCTTTTGTAGAAAGTAAAAAACACAATTTAGCCAATGCGTATTTAGAGCGATTGGTAAATTCGGTGATTCAAGCAAGTAAAAAAGTTAAAAATGAAACCGAAATTTCAAGTGGTGCTACTTCCGTTTCTTTTGCGGCAGTTCAATATATTTTTAAAAATGTTGAAGAAATTTCCAATAAGAATATTTTACTTTTCGGAACTGGAAAAATCGGAAGAAATACTTGCGAGAATTTGGTTAAACATTCTAAACACGATCAAATTACGCTGATCAATAGAACAAAAGACAAGGCCGAAAAATTAGCCAAAAAACTCAATCTTGTTGTTAAAGATTATTCCGATTTACAAATAGAATTACAAAAGGCAGATGTAGTGGTTGTGGCTACTGGCGCTCAAAATCCTACAGTGGATTTAGACATTTTAAATCTAAAAAAACCTTTGTTGATTTTAGATTTATCTATACCTAAAAATGTCAACGAAAATGTAAAACAAAATCCCTTAGTTACGTTAGTTCACATGGATTATTTGTCGGAAATTACCGATGAAACTTTAGAAAACAGAAAACTATTTATACCGGCTGCCGAAGTAATTATTAGTGAAGTTTTAAGTGAATTTTTAACTTGGTCAAAAGGCAGAAAATATGCGCCCACCATTCATGCTCTAAAGGCCAAATTAAACGCCATCAAAGAATCTGAAATCAATCATTTAAAAAAGAAAAATGCCGATTTCAATGAAGAATATACCGAAATTGTTACCGCGAAATTAATTCAAAAAATAACCAGTCATTTTGCCAATCATTTAAAAGATGACAACACCGTTGTGGACGAAAGTGTAGAGTGGATTAATAAAGTTTTTCAAATAGAAAACCAAAAACGTTAATTTTGTTGATGTTTTAAAATATATAATAGTGAGTAAAACCATACGAATAGGAACACGCGATAGCGAATTAGCACTTTGGCAAGCCAAATCAGTTGAAAAACAGTTGAACGATTTGGGCTACAAAACAGAAATTATCGCAGTAAAATCCGATGGAGATATCGTTTTAGACAAACCATTATACGAATTAGGAATTACCGGAATTTTTACAAAAACGCTAGATGTAGCAATGATTCAAGGTAAAATTGACATTGCAGTTCATTCCATGAAAGACGTGCCAACACTTTTGCCTAATGGTATTGTACAAGGTGCCGTTTTGGAAAGAGCTTCAGCATTTGATATTTTGGTTTATAATGAAAATTTAGATTTCTTAAACGAAGAAAACGCTACAATTGCGAGTAGTAGCTTGCGAAGAAAAGCAAGTTGGTTACACAAATATCCAAGTCATAAAATAGTAGATATCA
The DNA here is from genome assembly GCF_040402895.1 of Flavobacterium sp. Lineage (GTDB taxonomy): Bacteria > Bacteroidota > Bacteroidia > Flavobacteriales > Flavobacteriaceae > Flavobacterium. Next base: position 416,392 of record NZ_JBBALR010000001.1, on the reverse strand, counting down.
GGGGTAATGTAAATACGCGCCTGCAAAAAGTAGCGGATTCAAATTGGGGCGGTGCTATTTTTGCGGAAGCCGGTTTGGAGCGCATCCACTTAAAACCAGAAAAGGCAATTATTTTAGATTGGATGATTCCAGCACCCGCTCAAGGGGCTATGGTTGTGGTGTGTAATGCAGATGATTTCTTTTCTTTAGATGCCGTTTCGCAATTAAATCATATAGAAACCGAAATTTGTACGTACATAGAACGTCAATTTCTAAGAACGTTAGAAGGAGGTTGTACAGCACCAATTGGAGCCATTGCCACTTATAACGATAAAGAAGATGTAATTGATTTTACAGGTGTTTTATTATCGATAGACGGAAAACAAAAATTAGAAGTTACTAAAACCGTAGCCGTTTCGGAATGGAAAAAATTAGGATTTCATCTCGCACAAGAAATTTTGAGTAAAGGTGGTATTCAATTGATGTCAGAAATTAAAGAAAATTTAAAATAATCATGACAAATCAAACCACAATACTTTCTACCAAAACACTTTCACCAATTCAAAAACAAGAATTAGTAAAAGCGAATATTCAAGTTATTGAAGCCGATTTTATTAAAACAGAAAACGCTGCTTTCGAAATAAAAAATCTGAACAAAAACTTAATTTTTACTAGTCAAAACGCAGTTTTAAGCATTTTGCAACATCCAACAATTGAGCAATTAAAACAGAAAACCGTTTTCTGTGTAGGATTAAAAACCAAAGAATTATTGAACGAAAATGGTTTTACAGTTGAGGCGTACACCGGTTTTGCAGAAGATTTAGCAGAAATTATTACCATAGTTTATTCCGATGAAAGTTTTACTTTTTTTAGTGGCAATCTTCGTAAAGATACCTTACCAGAAATGTTAAGCGAAAATGAAATTATTTTCAATGAAATTAAAGTGTACGATACAACGTTAACACCTCATAAAATTTCAGATAAACTAGATGGAGTTTTGTTTTTCAGTCCATCTGCAGTAACTAGTTATTTGAAAAAAAATACACTTGGCAACGAAAAATTGTTTTGTATTGGCAATACAACAGCAGATGCTTTAAGAGCGGTATTGTCTGAAACTAAAATTAAAAATATAAAAACAGCATATCAACCAAGTATTGAAAACGTAATAGAATTAGCAATAAGCCATATGCAGTAAGCATTAGGCATAAAAACAAACGCTTAAAGCCTAGTGCTTAAAGCATAAAGCAAACAGAAAATGATTAAGAACGACCTTTTTTTAAGAGCCTTAAATAACGAAAAAGTAGAACGTCCACCCGTTTGGATGATGCGTCAAGCCGGAAGATATTTAACAGAATTTAGAGCTTTGCGCGACAAATACGATTTCTTTACCCGTTGCGAAACGCCAGAATTAGCAGCTGAAATCACCGTGCAACCAATTCGTATTGTAAAACCAGATGCGGCGATTTTGTTTTCTGATATTTTGGTTGTGCCAAGAGCGATGGGAATTCACGTGGAATTGAAAGACAATTTAGGGCCAATAATTCTAAATCCTATTCGTACTTCACAAGATGTAGAAAAAGTATTTGTTCCCGATGTAAACGAAACGTTGGGTTATGTTTTTGACGCCATCAAATTGACCAAACAAATGCTAAACGACGAAGTGCCATTAATTGGTTTTGCTGGTTCGCCTTGGACCATTTTTTGTTATGCTGTAGAAGGAAAAGGTTCTAAAAGTTTTGATACCGCCAAAGGATTTTGTTTTTCAAACCCTGTTGCAGCACACGTTTTGTTACAAAAAATTACAGATACTACTATTTTATATTTGAAAGAAAAAGTAAAAGCAGGTTGTAATGCCATTCAGATTTTTGATTCTTGGGGAGGCATGTTGTCTCCAGTAGATTATCAAGAATTTTCTTGGCAGTACATCAACCAAATCGTTGAGGCACTTGCGGAAGACACTAAAGTGATTGTTTTCGGAAAAGGATGTTGGTTTGCTTTGAACGATATGGCCAAATCAAAAGCATCGGCTTTAGGAGTAGATTGGACCTGTTCACCAAGAAATGCAAGATATTTATCTGGTGGAAAAATTACCTTACAAGGAAATTTTGATCCGTCACGATTGCTTTCGCCAATTCCTGTCATCAAAAAAATGGTTCACGAAATGATAGACGAATTTGGAAAGGACAATTACATCGTTAATTTAGGTCACGGGATTTTACCCAACATTCCTGTAGATCATGCGAAAGCATTTGTGGAAGCAGTTAAAGAATACAACAATTAGGCTGAGCTAACAGCGAATCGCTTTTTAAATGAAAAACAAATTCTACATCTACATACAAAACCTTCAAGAACAAATCTGTAAAGGATTAGAGGACATTGATGGTGTTGCCCAATTCCGAGAAGACATTTGGGAACGACCAGAAGGCGGTGGTGGAAGAACACGCGTAATTGAAAACGGGCAAGTTTTTGAAAAAGGCGGCGTTAATATTTCTGCGGTTCATGGAAAATTACCGGAAGCCATGCAAAAAATGTTTAACGTAGGCGAAGCTGATTTTTTTGCTTGCGGATTGAGTTTGGTTTTGCATCCAAAAAATCCAATGGTGCCAACGGTTCACGCGAATTGGCGCTATTTTGAGATGTACGATGAGAAGGGTAATGTAATCAATAGTTGGTTTGGTGGAGGCCAAGATTTAACGCCTTATTATCTTTTTGAGGAAGATGCGATTCATTTTCATCAAACCTGTAAAACGGCTTGCGACAAATATGATTCCGCCTTTTATCCGAAATATAAAAAACAATGTGACGACTATTTTTGGAACGCACACCGCAACGAAGCCCGAGGAATTGGCGGATTATTTTTTGATTATTGTAAAGCAACCGAAGAACAATCGATGGAAGATTTGTTCCGTTTTGTATCCGAAGTGGGAAATAGTTTTCTGGAAGCCTATGTTCCAATTGTCGAAAAAAGAAAAGACTTGCCTTTTACACCAGAACAAAGAACGTGGCAAGAAATTCGCCGTGGTCGTTATGTTGAATTCAATTTGGTTCACGACAAAGGCACTTTATTTGGCTTAAAAACCAATGGCCGAATAGAAAGTATTTTGATGAGTTTACCACCACATGTACAATGGCGTTATGACCATCATCCCGTGTCGGGAAGTGAAGAAGAAAAAATAATAAAAGTATTAGAAAAACCAGTTGATTGGCTGTAAGCTGTCAGCACTTAGCAGTTAGCTAAATTAATAGAACAAGATAAGCTCAAAAAAAATGAGAGATTATAAAAAATATTTAGTTTGGGAAAAATCACATCAGTTAACGCTGGATATTTATCGAAATACAATTTCATTCCCAAAAGAAGAACAGTTCGGATTAATTAGTCAGATAAAAAGATCTTCAAGTTCTATTCCGACGAACATTGCAGAAGGATGTGGAAGAAATTCGGATAAAGATTTTTGTAGATTTCTTTATATTGCATTTGGTTCAGCTAATGAATTAGAATATCAAATATTATTGAGTATTGATTTAAAATTTATTGCCCTTGAAAATGGTCAAAAACTTCTTTTTCAAGTTGAAGAAATAAAAAAAATGTTAAACGCATTAATAACAAAGTTAAATAAAGCTAACAGCTAACAGCTGATTGCTATAAAGCTAAAAGATATGTTTCCATTACAAAGAGGTAGAAGATTACGAGTAAACGAAAGCATTCGTTCATTAGTTAGAGAAACCACATTAAGTCCGGCTGATTTTATGTTCCCTATGTTTATTGCAGCGGGAGAAAATGTGCAAGTCGAAATTCCATCGATGCCCGGAATTTACCGTCGTTCGATTGATTTAACGGTGAAAGAAGTAAAAGAAATCTACGAGTTGGGAATTCGCGCCGTAAACATTTACGTAAAAGTAGACGAATCATTAAAAGACAATACTGGGAAAGAAGCTTGGAATCCCAACGGGTTGATGCAACAAGCCATTCGTGCCATCAAAGCAGCTTGTCCTGAGATGATTGTGATGCCTGATGTGGCTTTGGATCCGTATTCAATATATGGTCACGACGGAATTATTGAAAAAGGCGATGTGGCAAATGATGCAACCAACGAAGCCTTAGTAAAAATGGCCGTTTCGCATGCGCAAGCGGGAGCCGATTTTGTAGCGCCAAGCGACATGATGGACGGACGGGTTTTGCGTTTGCGCCAAGGTTTGGATGCTGCAGGATTTGAAAATGTAGGCATTATGAGTTATTCGGCGAAGTATGCTTCGGCCTTTTATGGGCCGTTTCGAGATGCGTTGGATAGCGCGCCAAGAGTAGCCGATGTTGCCGTTCCGAAGGATAAAAAAACGTACCAAATGGATTATGCCAATCGTATCGAAGCCATCAAAGAAGCCCTTTGGGATGTAGAAGAAGGTGCCGATATGGTCATGGTAAAACCAGGAATTGCCTATTTGGATATTGTTCGCGAAGTAAAAAATGCGGTGAATGTGCCTGTAACGGTTTTTCACGTGTCGGGAGAATACGCCATGATTAAGGCCGCAGCGGAAAGAGGTTGGCTTGACCACGACAAAATTATGATGGAACAATTAATGTGCATCAAACGCGCCGGAGCCAGTTTAATTTCGACTTATTTTGCGAAAGAAGCCGCAATTTTATTAAAAAAAAAATAGACTAGTTATGAAAGTGTATTTCAAATTTCTTCTGATTGGATCTTTTGTTTTAAATCTCATTCGTTGTGGTAAAAAAGCAGAAACGGATGCTATAGGGAATCCTATTGAACAAACAGAAACTTCAGCAAACCAAACACCTAAAGCGTTAGGTAAAGAAATATTTGAAGGAAAAGGAATGTGTGCTACTTGTCATAAAGCAGATGTAGCAACTTCAGGACCAAGCATTAAAGACATTTCTAAAATATATACAGAGAAAAAAGCAAGTATTTCCTTATTCTTACAAGGTGAAACAGATCCTATAGTTGATCCTTCGCAATATGAAATTATGAAAGCCAACCTCGAAATCACAAAAACCATGACGAATGAAGAAGTGCAAGCTTTAGAAGCGTACATGTTAAGTGTTAAATAAAAAAGCTCAAAACATGGTTTTGAGCTTTTTTGTGCGGGTAAAAGGACTCGAACCTTCACACCTTGCGGCACCAGATCCTAAGTCTGGCGTGTCTACCAATTTCACCATACCCGCGATAATTGGAGTGCAAATATATAAACTAAGTTTTCTTTTAGCAAATTAATTTCTTCTTTTTATTTTTTATACATTTCTGTAAAATATTTATAAAATAACGGAATAGTTTCAATTCCTTTCATGTAGTTGAAAATTCCATAGTGTTCATTTGGTGAGTGAATGGCATCGCTATCCAAACCAAATCCCATTAAAATCGTTTTGCTTTTTAATTCTTTTTCAAACAAAGCAACTATTGGAATACTTCCACCAGAACGAACAGGAATAGCCGAAACACCAAACGATTCAGTATAAGCTTTGTTTGCTGCTTGATAACCAATACTGTCAATTGGAGTTACGTAACCTTGTCCGCCATGATGAGGTGTTACCTTAACTGTTACGGCACTTGGCGCAATACTTTCAAAGTGTTTTTTAAATAATTCTGTTATGTTTTCCCAATCTTGATTTGGAACCAATCGCATAGAAATTTTCGCAAATGCTTTACTTGCAATTACGGTTTTTGCTCCTTCACCAGTATAACCACCCCAAATCCCGTTTACATCTAAAGTTGGACGAATAGAATTTCTCTCGTTAGTTGTATAGCCAGATTCACCATAGGTATCTGCAATATTTAATGCTTTTTTGTAATCCTCTTCAGAATACGGTCTTTTTGCCATTTCGGCTCTTTCTTCTAACGATAATTCTTCCACACCATCATAAAAACCGGGAATCGTAATATGATTATTTTCATCGTGTAACGAAGCGATCATTTTGGTTAATATGTTTATAGGGTTGGCAACTGCACCACCATATAAACCAGAATGCAAATCTCTATTTGGACCCGTTACTTCTACTTCCACATAACTTAAGCCACGTAATCCAGTTGTAATTGAAGGCTGCGTGTTTGAAATCATTCCAGTGTCTGAAATTAAAATCACATCACAAGATAATTTTTCTTGGTTGTGTTCCACAAACCAACTTAAACTTTTAGAACCCACTTCTTCTTCGCCTTCAATCATAAACTTTACATTGCAAGGCAAGTTGTTATTTGCAATCATGTATTCAAAAGCTTTCACGTGCATGTACATTTGACCTTTGTCGTCACAAGCGCCTCGAGCAAAAATGGCGCCTTCCGGATGAATTTCTGTAACTTTAATTACAGGTTCAAATGGAGGAGACGTCCACAATTCAATTGGGTCTGCGGGTTGTACATCATAATGTCCATAAACTAAAACAGTAGGAAGATTTGGATCGATTATTTTATGTCCGTAAACGATTGGATAGCCTGGTGTTTCGCACATTTCAACTACATCACAACCTGCTTTTTCCAAACTAGATTTTACAGATTCGGCAGTATTAATTACATCTTGAGCATAGGCGCTATCTGCACTAACAGAAGGCATTTTTAATAATTCTATTAATTCTTTAATAAATCGTTCTTTATTCTCCTGAACGTATTGTTTTATGTTTTCCATGATTGTTTTTTATAAAGTTCAAATATACGAATTCAATATCAATGTCAAAATTCAATGGTAAAAACAATTTCAAAATTCAATGTTAATATTAATTTCAAAATAGTTTAGAACACAGATTGAAGAAATTTTTAAGATTTCTAAAATTTATCTAATCTGTGTTCTAAAAAATCCATTAAAACACTGATTTAAAAATAATTAAACATAAAACATTGAAATTTAATAATTATTATTATCTTTGCACCCTTAATTAACCGAGGTCGAGTACCTCAAATTTAATCACAAGATTATGCCAGTAAGAATTAGATTACAAAGACATGGTAAAAAAGGGAAACCTTTTTTCTGGATCGTAGCGGCAGATGCCCGCTCAAAAAGAGATGGTAAATACCTAGAAAAAATAGGGACGTACAATCCAAACACAAACCCTGCAACTATTGATTTAAATATTGATAGTGCTGTTCAATGGTTACACAATGGTGCGCAACCAACTGACACGGCTAAAGCAATTTTATCTTATAAAGGTGCTTTATTGAAACATCATTTAGATGGTGGCGTTAGAAAAGGTGCTTTAACACAAGAACAAGCAGATGCTAAATTAGCAACTTGGTTAGATGCAAAAGCTGGAAAAGTTGATGCTAAAAAAGATGGGTTAAGCAAAGCGCAAGCAGATGCTAAAGCTAAAGCTTTTAAAGCAGAACAAGCTGCAAACGAAAAACGTATCGCCGCTATTGCTGATGCTGCAAAAGTAGAAGAAGTAGTTGAAGCTGCTGCTGAAGTAACTGAAGAAGTTGCTGTTGAAGAAGTAGTTGAAGCTGTTGTTGAGGTGACTGAAGAAGTTGCTGTTGAAGAAGTAGTTGAAGCTGTTGCTGAGGTGACTGAAGAAGTTGCTGTTGAAGAAGTAGTTGAAACTGTTGCTGAGGTGACTGAAGAAGTTGCTGTTGAAGAAGTAGTTGAAGCTGTTGCAGAAGAAACTACAGAAGCGCCTGCTGCTGAAGAAAACAACGAAGAAAAAGAAGCTTAATATATACTGCGATAATGCGTAAAGATGAATGTTTCTATTTAGGCAAAATCGCTAAAAAATTTAGTTTCAAAGGGGAAGTACTTATCTTTTTAGATACAGACGAGCCTGAACTTTATCAAAATTTGGAATCAGTTTTTATTGAATACAATAAAAATCTGGTTCCATTTTTTATTGATAAATCATCCATTCATAGAGATAAATTTTTACGCGTTAAATTTGAAGATGTTGATACGGAGCTAGAAGCCGATAACATGAAAAATTTAGAAGTGTATTTACCTCTAACGATGTTACCAAAACTAGAAGGCAACAAGTTTTATTTTCACGAAATTATAGGTTTTAAAGTTACAGATCAACGTTTAGGCGATATTGGAACTGTTCATGCCATTTTGGATAATGCCGCACAACCCATCTTTGAAATTTTCAAAGGACAAAAACAAGTTTTAGTGCCTATGATTGATTCTTTTATTATTGAAGTCAATAGAAAAGAAAAAGAATTGGTTTTAAACACACCAATCGGCTTAGTGGATTTGTATTTGGAGTAGCAAAAAACTTCAACATTCAACATTCGTTACTCAATATTCATAATTAATTTATGATTTTTTCATTCAAACAATTCTCTATTCAACAAGAAAAATCTGCCATGAAAGTGGGAACAGATGCTGTTTTGTTGGGAGCTTGGACACCACTAATTAACCATCCCTACAACCTACTTGATATTGGCGCGGGTACAGGAATAATTTCGCTTATGTTAGCACAAAGAAGTTATGCCGAACAGATTGATGCAATTGAAATTGAAGAAAATGCCTACGAAGAATGTGTAGCTAATTTTGAAAATTCGCCTTGGGCAGACCGATTATTTTGCTATCATGCAGGTTTAGATGAATTTGTTGCTGAATTAGATGAAATTGAAGAAGAATATGACATCATTGTTTCCAATCCGCCATTTTATTCTGAAGATTATAAAACAGACAATACATCACGAGATTTAGCTCGTTTTACAGATGCATTACCTTTTGATGAATTAATAGAAGCAGCCTATTTGTTATTGTCAGAAAACGGAATATTTTCTGTGATTATTCCTTATTCGGTAGAAGAAAATTTTATCGCTTTAGCAAAACAATCGTTATTATTTCCTTTAAAAATTACTCGAGTCAAAGGTACGCCAACCTCAGAAATTAAAAGAAGTTTATTGGCATTTACTCGCATAGAACAAATTCCAGCTATTGATGAATTAGTTATAGAAACGGCGCGTCATCAATACACTCCAGAATACATTGAACTTACCAAAGATTTTTATTTGAAAATGTAAGTTTTAACTTTTGTTTTCTAATAAATTTAACAATTCAATTTACTTTTGTTAAAAAATAATTACTTTTGTAACTCAAAATGATTTTAAAAAATATTCATATATGAAACCAGATTTATTTCAATCACCTGATTATTATTTGTTAGACGATTTATTATCAGAAGAGCACAAATTAGTTCGTGATGCAGCAAGAGCTTGGGTAAAAAAAGAGGTTTCTCCAATTATTGAAGACTATGCGCAACGTGCTGAATTTCCAAAACAAATTGTAAAAGGACTAGGAGAAATTGGTGGTTTTGGGCCTTACATTCCAGTGGAATATGGAGGTGCAGGATTAGACCAAATTTCTTATGGTTTAATTATGCAAGAAATTGAAAGAGGCGATTCTGGTGTACGTTCTACTTCTTCTGTACAATCTTCATTAGTAATGTATCCTATTTGGAAATACGGTAACGAAGCACAACGAATGAAATATTTACCAAAATTAGCAACCGGTGAGTTTATTGGTTGTTTTGGTTTAACAGAACCTGATCACGGTTCAAATCCGGGTGGGATGACATCTAATTTTAAAGATATGGGCGACCATTATCTTTTAAATGGGGCTAAAATGTGGATTTCAAATGCACCTTTTGCTGATATTGCAGTAGTTTGGGCTAAAAATGAAGAAGGAAGAATTCACGGATTAATTGTAGAAAGAGGTATGGAAGGGTTTACCACTCCAGAAACACATAATAAATGGTCGTTACGGGCTTCTGCAACTGGGGAACTTATTTTTGACAATGTTAAAGTACCAAAAGAAAATTTATTACCAAATAAATCTGGACTTGGAGCACCGCTAGGATGTTTAGATTCAGCGCGTTATGGAATTGCTTGGGGTGCCATTGGCGCTGCTATGGATTGTTATGATACAGCTTTGCGTTATTCTAAAGAAAGAATTCAATTTGACAAACCAATTGGTGCAACACAATTACAACAAAAAAAATTGGCAGAAATGATTACAGAAATCACAAAAGCGCAATTATTAACTTGGAGACTAGGCGTTCTGAAAAATGAAGGTCTAGCTACAACTGCTCAAATTTCTATGGCGAAAAGAAATAATGTAGACATGGCTTTAACTATTGCTCGTGATGCCCGTCAAATGTTAGGCGGAATGGGAATTACTGGTGAATATTCAATTATGCGTCATATGATGAATTTAGAATCGGTTGTTACTTACGAAGGAACGCATGACATTCATTTGTTGATAACAGGAATGGATGTAACTGGTTTTCCTGCTTTCAAATAATTATTGATTAAACAATAAATAAAATTGATATAAAATGCTTCTCTATTTGGAGAAGCATTTTTACTTTTGTGCTACTATTATAAATATAAAAAACATCCGGGATGAACACGAATATTATAAGTACCAAAATTGAACCATTAAGACAAGAATTATTACATCATTCTTTGTACTCAAAAATTCAAACAATTGAAGATTTACATGTCTTTCTAACGCACCATGTTTATGCCGTTTGGGATTTTATGTCGTTGTTAAAAGGTTTGCAAATTCATTTAACTTCTGTTTCTATACCTTGGACCGCTTCTCCAAATCCTGAATTACGTTACTTAATTAATGAAATTGTGGTAGCAGAGGAATCAGATTTGACTTTAGATGGAACACGTCAAAGTCATTTTGAAATGTATTTAGATGCTATGAAAGAATGCGGCGCTACTACACAACCCGTTTTAGATTTTTTAGAACAAGTAGCAACTACAAAAAATGTTTTTGTGGCTATAAAAAATGCTAAGTTACCAGAAGAAGTTAAAGACTTTTTACATTTTTCATTTACTGTAATTGAAACAGGGCAACCTCATAAAATAGCGTCTGCCTTTACATTTGGTCGTGAAGATTTAATTCCGAATATGTTTACCGAGATCGTGAAACGTTTTCAGGAAAATTTACCAGAAACTAATTTATCTAAATTAATTTATTACTTTGAAAGACACATTGAATTAGACGCAGACGAACACGGTCCCATGGCTATGAAAATGATAGATTACTTGTGTGGTGATGATATTAAAAAATGGCAAGATGTAGAACAAGTTGCCCTAGAAGCATTAGAAAAAAGAATAGGATTGTGGAATGCTATTGAACATTTAGTTGTTCCAGAATTAGTATAATTCATATAGAATAAAAAAAGGTGTCTATTTAGACACCTTTTTTATTTGTAATTTTATTTCTTATTCCTTAATCAATTTCTTACTTACAGAAATTGAATCAGAATTTGTAATTTTTACAATATAAATTCCTTTAGCTAGGTTAGAAATATTTATTTCTTTGTTTGCCATACAATTATTTTCAGTTTGAATTAGTTGGCCTGTTAGTGAATAAATTTCTACTTTTTTAGCATCTACTGAAATTTGAAAAGCATTCATGGTAGGATTTGGATATAGTTCTACTTTAGAAATTGCTTCAAAACTATCATTAGCTAATGCTGCAGAAACTTGATTTCCAAAAATTCGGTATTCTCCTGGACCTAATGTAATTTGCATATTTGTTGCAGTTACATTTGTAGTTGTGTTATCCATTAAATTATACCATGTTCCAGTATATGGAAAATCTGCAGTAATACTTTGTGCTGCTACGGAATAGTTAGCTAAAATAACTACGTTTTTTAATTGCGAAGCAGGTAAGGCATTGTCATAGATATAAATTCTTTGTTTGATGTTGCTCCCATTTATACTAATAGCATAATCACCGTTAAAAACAGGATCATTTTTTTTCATTTTTATGAATTTTGCATAATCGGAATAAATGGAGCTTCTTGGTGAAGTGGTAAGCCAGTTTTCCACCCATTGTGGCTGTTGTTTTGTTGCTAATTTGCAATCGCCTGGTGTTGAATCAGAATCACTATTTACAGTACCATTTGTACAAGCAAAAATAGAATCGTCCATTCCTAATTCTTGAAAATGCCAAATCATTTTTGGGCCAGGAATTAATAAGCTAGTGGCGCCTATAGTTGCCATTCTGTTTAAGGTATTGTTTAAATTTCCACCAACAGGTGCTGTTCCTGCACTATTTCCATAAGTAAATGCTTGGTACATTAATCGGTCTTTATCATGACTTTCTGAATACCCAATTAAACGTTTTCCAGTAAATCCTCTACTTACGTGTCCCATTCTTGTAATGTCACCATTTGTAGAATATCCTAAAGCAAGTTGTTTATAAGGCTCGTATAATTCGCCCCACATCATAATTCCTTTGCCTTCAGATAACCTGTAATTAGCCCATTGTTGTTCTTCAGAATCAGAACCTAAATGTTCAAAAATATTATAAAAATTCCCATCTAAATTCCAAGTGTAATCTGCGTAATCTTTAAGTATTGCTACTCTATCCGCTTGATAGTTATTAGTACAATTTTGATCACTAGCTGTACAATTTTGTGTAAATCCTTTGGTTAAATCCCAACGAAAACCATCTATTTTAAATTCGGTTATCCAATGTTTAATGGTTTTTTTAACATATTCTTTTGTGTAATTTGAAGCATGATTAAAATCTTCACCTACACTATAACTATGTTTTGCTACGGTATTAAAGTAGGGATTTTCTGATGTTGGACTTCCCCAACCGTCTCCATCAGGATCATTCATCCACATTCTTACCATTGGGTTTCTTCCGAAGGCATGGTTAAAGGCAATATCTAATATTACAGCTATACCGTTTTGATGACATAAATCTACAAATTCTTTAAATTTATTTTTTGTCCCATAAAATTTATCTAATGCCATGTGATAGGCGGTGTTATAACCCCAACTTTCGTTTCCTTCAAATTCCATAACAGGCATTAATTCGATGGCGTTAACTCCTAAGTTTTTGAAATAATCGATTTTATCAATTAAGTCTTGATAATTTCTATCCGAATCAAAATCTCTTACAAGAACTTCATAGATAACTAATTTGTCTTTATTTGGTTTTGTAAAACTAGTATTTTGCCAAATATATGGACTTTGTCCTGTCTGCAAAACAGTAATTTCTCTATCTTGACCAATTGGATAAGCAGGAATATTAGGATAACTTCCAGATGGAATATATGGATCATCATATGAAGATAGGACCAAAGTGGAACATGGGTCTGCTGTTTTTACCATACTAGGTGAATTTGCAAGTGGTGTTGTATCGACTACCCAATATTGATATAAATATTCTGTTCCTGAAGTTAAGTTATTTAATTCTAACCAAAATTTCCCATTATTTGGATCTTTTTTCATGGCATAACTTGATGTAGGTTGCCAGTTATTAAAGGAGCCAGCTACATATACATAATCTTTTCCTGGTGCTTCTAAAACTAAAGTGGCTTTTGTAGCGTCCGTAGAATTATAATTTATTCCTATTTCTAAACCATTTGGTAAGGCTTGAGAAAGTATTCCAGGATTAATAATAGCACTAAATCTTTTATTATAAGTTGTGCCGTTTTGTGTTATTTGTAATTCATAATTTTTATTAGAAGTAATATTTACATCCGTATAGGAATAAGTTGCCCCTATTGAAGTATTTATATTAGTTCCGTTTGCAAATAAATTATAAGTGGCATTTCCATTTGTGTTATTGGCAGTAATTAGTAAGTTTTGCCCAGAATTTAATAATGTAGTGCTGTTTTCGTTGGGTGCGGTTAAGTTGGCTTGATAAGCGCCTACATTTAATTGCAAATCTACTGTTTGTTGTGCTCCAGTATCGCTTCTAAAAACAATATTGACTTTAGATATAGCGCCAGTAGTTACTGAGTAAAAATTTTGTAACGTAGGATTTAAATTTAATTTATAAATATTTCCAGAAACTAATGTTAAAGCGGGTTGTACGGCATTGTTCCCCCAGGTTCCAATTACATTTTGCCAGGCGTTTCCGTTTAAAGTTACTCCAGTATGCGCATAAATTGTGCCCGTATAAGAAGCTAAACCCGTACCCGTTTTATCGAAAAGAATTGTACCTGCCTGATTGGCTTCTGGAGTCACACCTCCTTGCCAAGAAACTTGTGAAAAAGAACTACAACTAATAAGCAGCAGTAAAAAAGAATAGATTTTTCTCATAAAATTAGGAAAAAAAAGGGCTGTAAACAGCCCTTAATTAATTTTGTTTTTTTATTACTGTATTGAATATGTGTATGCTCTTGGGTTGCTTAAGTCTAAGCTTACAAAGTAAGTTCCGGCAGCTGCAACTGATAAGTTTGGTCCGTCATAATTCATAGAACCATCTTGGTCGCTATCACCACCTAAATTAATTGTCCATGCATTATTAGCTCTGAATTTAAATTCACCTGCTGTTAAAGTTACGGTACCTTCCCATTTTTTTGTAGTTGAGTTGTAAGTTAAAGCTGTACTTGCTCCCCATCCACCTGGAGTTGCTGCACCAACAATACCCCAATTTGTTAATGTTTCGCTATAGGTTAATGAAGTTGTATTAGCTTGAATTCTGTAGTATCCTGCTGTAGCTGTACAGTCAGATTCTCCAGTTACTGCTAAAACTCCAGAGAATGAACCATTATCACCCCAATCTGTGTTTCCCCAGTTGTAATTTCCAGCTGAATCAGGTCCAACAAATTTATGTCCACCATTTAAATATACATATCCTTCGTAATCTGTTAACCCAAAACCTGAAGCAGCAATTTTAGGAGCTGATCCTGGATTCCATCCTTGGTGATTTCCAGGTACTGCTAATTTTGGTAATTCAGTTGTATAAGGTGTAACTAAATAAGTGATTACACTTGAATATTTAGTCATTTCAGCATTTGTTCCAATAGATGCTTTGATACGAATATCAACTCCTCCTTGTGTGTATGGAGTTAAACCTGCATCTACAACAGCACCATTTAATTCTTCTACAGTTACTGAAGCAAAAGTATTGTTAGTTGATGTAATGTCTGTAACATCAGCAAAACTAGAACCAGCTAACGAAACTTGTACCGTATAATCTATTGCTGTTGGCGTTCCAAAATTTGCCGCTTCCCAAGTTAATCCTAAAGCTGGATTAGTTGCATAATCTGGATCTAAAACCACACTACTACCTGAAGTTGGTGAAGTTATTCTAAAATCACCTGCTTCATTTACATACGCTAAGTTGCTTTCGTCTTCACATGAAGTCATTGCTAAAGCAACAAATATTGTTAAAATTGATTTAAATATATTTTTCATAATTCTAAAATTTTATTTATTAATAACCTGTGTTTTGTGTTAAATTAGGATTTGCTGATAAACTTAATGAAGGGATTGGGAATACTTTTAAGTGAGTCGGTAAAGCAATTCCATTAGAACCATTACCTTTCCATGCCCAGTTGTAGCTTCCTCCAACATATTTATTGAAACGAATTAAATCTTGTCTTCTATGTCCTTCCCAGTGTAATTCTCTTGCGCGTTCATCTAAGATGAAATCTAAAGTTAAATCTGCAGTAGATATATTTGCTGATGTACCGTTGTTTGCTCTTTCTCTTAAGTTGTTTACATAAGTAACAGCTTGTGTTGTTGAAGCATTTGTTGCGCCTCTTTTTGCACATTCAGCATACATTAAATACACATCAGCTAAACGGAATAAAGGAAAATCAGTATCTACAAAACCTTGATTTACTCCTGCAGCTCCGGTTGAAGTTTTGTTCGAATATTTTGCTAATACAAACCCTTGATCTCTATCTGCGATAGTCGTAATATCAATTGGTCTAGCACCAGAAATGATTGTTTTTCTTTCGTCTGAATTGAATGATGATCCGTTAAATTTTTGAACAAATTGTTTTCTTAAACGTAAAGCACCACCCCAGCCTCCAGAGCCAACACCCATTGCTGAGCCATTTTGTTCAATTGAACCTACTTGACCATTAATCATTACTGTTGTTGGGCCATAGTTTTGAGTTACGTTACCATCAGACTGTAATGAATAAATCATTTCAGTAGAAGTATGATTATCTGCAGTAAAGTTATGTAAGTAGTTTGCTTCTAAAGCATAACCACCACCGATAACATTATTACACATGGTAACACATTGGTCATATTTGTTTTGTCCAATATACACTTCAGCGTTTAAATACATTTTAGCTAAAATCATCCATGCGAATGCTTTATCTACTCTTCCGTATTCATTTGTTCTTGGTGCTTTTAAGTTTGGTACAATTGCATTTAATTCACTTTCAATAAATGTAAATAATTGTTCTCTGTTATATTCTGGACCAGCTTGTCCTACAACATCATTTTCAGTATTAAAAGCGGCTTTACCAAACATATCCATTAAGTGGTAGTATGCTAAAGCTCTTACCGCTCTTGCTTCATTTCTGTAATCAGAAATATCTGCTAAAAGTTGAGCATTAGTAACGCCACGACTGCTTAATTTTTCAGCAGTTGTCTGTCTTAAATATTCATTACAAAAAGCAACTTGTGCCATTGATCGTGCAAACATACCTAAAACTATAACATTGTTTGATGTCCAAGTATTTCTTTGAATTTCAGCAACACCAGGGTCATTTTCATAACTCCAAATTACTTCATCCGTACTTAGATTTTGTAAGTACCATAAACAACGACCGTATTGGCTTGTTCCTGCATCTAATCCGGAAATATTAGAAGAACCAGCTCCTGTCAATCCAGTTAACGATAAATTAGAATATACACCTGCAATTCCTTGTCTATATGATTCAGGTGTACTAAAAAATGCTTCCGTTAAGAAGATATCATCATCTTCTGGAATTACATTTAAGTCATCTGTACAAGAAGAAAATAGCATAGTGATTCCAAAGAATGCTATTAAATTTGTTTTAAAATTTTTCATAGTAATTATTTTAAAATTTAACATTTACACCTAACAAAAATTGTTCTTGTCTTGGATAAATAGTATTATCAATTCCTCCAAATACTTCAGGATCTAAACCAGAATATTTTGTGAAAAGTAAAAAGTTAGGATTTTGTAACCCAGCCGTAAATCTAATAGTAGATTTTCTAGTAGCTGTTTGTGGGAATGTGTATCCTAATGTAATATTATCTACTCTTAAGAATGAAGCATCTTCTATATAGTAATCAGAAAAAATTACATTGTTTCCTGAACTAGTAAAGTTACTATCAAATGTAGAACTTGGTACATTAGCAATTGTTCCTCCAACATCACTTAATAAATTAGTATAAGCGTTTGCTGAATTTACATTGTTATAATTTTTATTTCCTAAACTTGCTCTCATATTGAAAGATAAATCAACATTTTTGTAGCTCATGCTTGATTGGAAACCTAATAAAGCAGCAGGATCTGGATTATTAAAAATATATCTATCATTTTCATTTACAATATTATCCCCATTAATATCTGCAAAAGCTCCTTCAATAGGAGTTCCATCTAGATTATATAGTTGGTTATATACATAAAATGAATTTGGTGTCCATCCTTCGCTAAAAATTTGGATATTACCACCAGTACCACCACCAATACCACCAACAGCAACATTGTTTCCAGCTGGTAAACTTTTAATTCTTCTTTCAAATGTAGAAGCATTAAAGTTAACATTCCATTTGAAATTAGTATCTCTAAAAATATCTGCATTTACGTTAAACTCAATCCCTTTAGTTGTAAAACTTCCAAGGTTTTGTGGTCCTTTATTAGAGAAGTTAGAACCATCAGCAAATGGAGCATCAAAAAGTAAGTCTTCAGAAAGTTTGTAAAACACATCTACACTTCCAGAAATTCTGTTGTCCCAGAAACCATAATCAATACCTGCGTTGTAATTTGTAGTCTGCTCCCATTTTAATTGGTCGTTAAAAGCTAAAGGAGAACCTACTATAATAGGTGTGTTTCCAAAAGTATACTGAGAATCAGAATTACTAGTTTGATATCTTGGAATAAAGAAATCATTTACAAATAAATCTTGTTGACCAGTAACACCCCATCCTGCACGTAATTTCAAATCAGAAATTAAGTTACTTTCTTTGAAGAAATCTTTGTTTAGTTTCCATGCAAAAGAAGCTCCTGGGAAATTACCATATTTTTCAGACTTTGGAAATCTTGATGAGCCATCTTTTCTGTAAGATAACGAAATAATATATTTATCACTCCAAGTAAAGTTAGTTCTTCCAAAGAAACCTAATAAAACTAAATCTGGTGCCTTGTAAGTATCTTCGTTTCTGTTAGGGTTGAAACTATTTCCAGAATTATATCTAGTTTGTTCAAATTTTTGATACGAATAACCTGCCGTAGCATCTAAATCCAATTTACCGAATTTTTTTGCATAGTTTAAATATCCATCAAATAGTTTGTTTGTTAAATTAGATGAGTAAGACTCGTTTGTTCCTAATTTATTTGATTGAACGGTTCCATCTAATATACTAAATGCTACAGCAGAGTTTGGCAAAGTAATATTTGTACCTTTTCCTTCTGATTGATCTATACCCACATTCATAACCGCTCTTAATTCTGGTAAGAAGTGAAATTTGTAGTCTAATTGAACATTTCCAAAAAATCTATTCACATTTGATAAGCTATTATTTAAAAGTATGTTACCTACTGGATTTCTTGTTCCTCCTGATGCCAATTGATTTGTTGTAGTGCCAGGTGCTAAAAACTCAGTGTATCCACCCCAAGCAGCATTACCGCTCAATACAGGTTTTGTTGGATCCATTCTTAAAGCCGCACCAATTGGAGTTGCTGCAAATTTGTTTTTCTCGTTTGAGTAATTTGCATTAACATTTACTTTTAAGTGATTGTTTAAAAAACTTGGACTTAACGCTAAACCGAAGTTAGTTCTGTTAAATTTGTCAGTTAAAACCAATCCTTCTTGATACGTATTACTTGCAGTTACTCTAGTAGGAATCATGTTAAATAAACTTCCGCCTAAATTAATAGTATTTACAACGTAATCTGTTTTTCTGTAAATTTCATCTTGCCAATCGGTATTTGAAAGGATTCTTCCTTCAATTACACCTGGAGTTGCTAAATTATCAGTTAACGTTGATTTTGGATCATCTATACCTAATTGATTTGTTAAACTAGGAAAATTAGTTTCTATAGCTCTAACAAAATCCGTTGCGTTCAAAACGTCAACTTTTCTTTTGTTTTGTCCTGAACCGTATTGAAAATTGTATTCAACACTTAATTTTTTAGAACCTTTTTTTGTTGTAATTAATATTACACCATTAGAAGCTCTTGCTCCATAAATTGCAGTTGAGGCCGCATCTTTCAATACAGTCATAGACTCAATTGTAGTTGGATCAATAGTTGCCAAAAAGTTTCTTGATCCTGATGGTGTTCCTGCAGATGAATTTTGTAAAGGCAATCCATCAATAACAATTAAAGGTTCGTTATTAGCTGTTAAAGAAGCTCCACCTCTAATTCTGATCGCAGAACCAGAACCAGGTCCACCGCCAGTAGAAATTTGAACTCCAGCAACTCTACCATTTAATAAATTTTCAACAGTTGGTGTAGCACCTTTGTTAAAATCTTTCGCTGAAATTTGAGTTACTGCGCCTGTAGCGTCTTTTCTCTTAACTTTACCATAACCTACAACTACAACTTCTTCAATCCCTTGTCCTTCTTGTTCTAGAGAAATAGAAATGTTTTGTTGATTAGTGTAAGCAATAGTTTCTGTTTTAAATCCCAAGAATGAGAAAGAAACATTGTCTCCCGATTTCACATTTTTTAAAGTAAATGTTCCATCAGAATTTGTAAATGTTCCATTTGTTGTTCCAGTAATTGTTACTGAAACGCCAGACATAGCTTCTTTGCTAGTTGCGTCTGTTACTTTACCTGATAAGGTGTTTTGAGCCAAAACACTTAAGGGTAAAACGAGCATAAAAAACAGTAATTTTTTTAGCATTGTTTTCATACATTTTGTTTAAATTAATAGTCAGTTTTTTGCTTATATATTCACTTCAAAGGTTAAATTTATGTAAAAATTTCATTAATCAAAATCTATACATATATATTAGGCCACGAAAACGTTTTCGTGTTGAAAACTTTATTAGTATTGTAACTTTTTTATTGTAAATAAATGGATTTAATATTTTTTTTGCCTAAAAATTTCACTTTCATAATTTCAAAAAAAAACAGCTTTTTTTCTACCAAAAATAAAAAATGTATCTTGTACCCTAAAATCGTATTTATTTCTAAATTATCATGAGAAGAAAAGTAACTTTAAAGCAAATTGCAAAAGAGCTAGATATTTCCATTTCAACCGTTTCAAAGTCGTTAAGAGACAGTCATGAAATTAGTGAAGAAACAAGACTGAAAGTGAAAGCGTTTGCCAAATTATATAATTATAAGCCGAATAATATTGCTTTAAGTTTAAAAAACAAGAAAACAAAAACAATTGGAATTATTATTCCAGAAATTGTGCATCATTTCTTTGCGACTGTTATTAGTGGAATAGAACATGTAGCGAATGAATTTGGCTATAATGTTATTGTGACGCTTTCAGACGAATCTTTTGATAAAGAAGTCATTAATCTTGAAATGTTGGCAAGCGGCAGTACGGATGGTTTTATTATGTCGCTTTCCAAAGAAACGCAACTAAAAAAAGATTTTCACCATTTGGAAGAAGTCATCAACCAAGGGATGCCAGTGGTACTTTTTGACCGAGTTACAAATGATGTTTTTTGCGATAAAGTCATTATTGATGATCAGTTAGCGGCTTATAATGCAACAGAATTTTTTATTACTAATAATTATAAAAACATTGCACTAATCACTACTGTTGATTATGTAAGTGTAGGAAAACTTCGTACAGAAGGCTATTTAAAGGCGTTAGCGGATTACAATATTAAACTTAATGAAAAGTTAATTATAAAAGTAGAAGATATAGACCATTGTCAAGATCAAATTATTGATTTAATTACAAATAACGCTATTGACGCAGTTTTTGCTGTGAACGAATTATTTGCCGTAACCGCCATTAAAGCGATTAATAAAATTGGCAAAAAAGTGCCAGATGATATTGCGGTGATAGGGTTTACAGACGGGATTATCTCTCAATTTTCAACACCAACAATTACAACTGTTAGTCAAAACGGAATCAAAATGGGTCAAAAAGCCGCAAAAATGCTAATTGAGCGTCTTGAAAAAGAAGAAGATGACGAACAGTATACTACAGAAATTATAGAAACCGAATTAATTTTTAGAGAATCTACGACAACGTAATAGTATTAGTAACGCCTTTTATATCAGGTATTTAAATTGTGTTTTTTACTCTTTTCTATTTTTTTTGACACATAAATTTTAGATTATTTAAAATAATTTACTTTAATTTGTGACTATCAAAGTTTATATTTCACTTCAAAAATTAAGTATAATTTTGATAAGCACATTCAAACGCTTATCGTAGTATTAACAACTAATTACGATAAATGGAAAAGCGTAAGTTACATTTCTGGGAAATTTGGAACATGAGTTTCGGTTTCTTAGGAATTCAGTTTGGTTTTGCCTTACAAGGAGGCTTCATGTCTAGAATTTTTCAAACACTTGGTGCCGAAGTAGACGACATTCCTGGTCTATGGGTTGCCGCACCTTTAACTGGTTTGTTGGTGCAACCTATCGTTGGATATCTATCTGACAATACTTGGAGTCCTAAATTTGGTAGAAGAAAACCATTTTTTCTTATTGGAGCTATTTTGGCTTCTATTACGCTGTTTTTCATGCCACATTCTCCTGTATTATGGATTGCAGCAGGGTTACTATGGGTTTTAGATTCTTCCATTAATATTAGTATGGAACCTTTCCGTGCTTTAGTTGCTGATAAACTTCCAGAATCTCAACGTTCAAACGGATTTGTGATTCAAACATTAATCATTGGAATTGGAACTTGGATTGCTAGTAACTTGCCTTGGTTGGTAAATAAATTAGGAGTAACTAATGAAGCAGCAGCAGGTGTCATTCCACAATCGGTTATTGTAGCTTTTTCTATTGGAGCCTTTGTATTTTTTGCAAGTATTTTATATACTATATTTACTACAAAAGAAAATCCGCCAGAGAATTTAAATCAATTCCTTACCGAAAAAAAAGAATCTCGCTTTATTCCAGATTTAGTAATTAGCTTGAAAGAAATGCCATCAACCATGAAAAAATTGGGATTAATTCAATTTTTTAGTTGGTTTGCATTTTTTACCATGTGGAGTTTATCCACACCAGCACTAACAGAACATGTATTTCATTCTCCAAAACCAGATGTAAAAGAATTTGCAAAATTGGATGATAAAGGAGTCGTTTTAAAAAACAACAAAGAAGAAGTTATTTTTCTTAACGCATCAAAAGAACAGGAATATCAAGCAAAAGACAAAGTATATAATAATGCAGCCGATTTAGTAGGTTCTGCAACGGGTGTTTATGGATTGTCTTCCATGGTTTTTGCCTTGTTACTTACCTTTTATACCCTGAAAAACAAAATAAATAGAAAATATATTCATATGGTATCTTTGATACTTGGTGGATTTGGATTTATTTACATGTTTTATGCCACACCAGCAACCTTACTGTATTCCTTTATATTAATCGGTTTTTCTTGGGGAAGTATCTTATCGATGCCTTATGCCATGTTGTCTAGCTCAGTTAATCCTAATAAAATGGGAATGATGATGGGATTATTCAATATGTTTATTGTAATTCCTCAAATTATTGCTGCGCTGGGCGGAATTAATTATTTATATAAATTAATTGGTGAAGCACATATTAATGCTATGCTTTTAGCTGGATTATTATTAATTATTGCAGGATTATGTAATTTCTTTATTACAGACAAAAATGCAATTTCAGGTTAAACAAACAAAATGAACAAAAAAGCATTCATATTCGATTTAGACGGCGTAATTGTAGACACGGCCAAATTTCATTTTTTGGCATGGAAAAAATTAGCGGATAGTTTGAATATCAATTTTACACACGAAATCAACGAACAACTAAAAGGTGTAAGTCGAGTACGTTCGTTAGAAATTATTTTATCTCAAGGAAATGTGCCAGCATCTCAAGAAGATAAAAACAAATGGTTGGCACAAAAAAATGAAGATTATTTAGCATTTGTACATCAAATGGACAAATCTGAAATGCTACCTCGTGTAGAAGAAGTACTTCAGTTTCTAAAAGCCAATAATCAATATGTAGTATTGGGTTCGGCAAGTAAAAATGCCCGACCAATATTAGAAAAAGTCAACATTTTGCATTATTTTGATGCACTTGTTGACGGAAATGATGTAACCAATGCCAAACCCGATCCAGAAGTTTTTCTGCAAGGAGCAAACCAAGTTCAGGTTGATTACAAGAATGCTATTGTTTTTGAAGATTCAGTAGCCGGTATTCAAGCGGCAAATGTAGCTGGAATGACCAGCGTTGGTATTGGTGAGAAAGAAGTTTTACACGAATCGGATTTTTGTTTTAGAGATTTTACAGAAATGAGTAACGATTTTATAATGCAATTAATTAATAAATAGAAATTGTCAAATTAACTAATTGAGAATTGACAGATTAGAAAGAAAATGAATCAGGATTATATCGTACCAAATAATTGGTCAATCATAGAAGAAGGATTTGAAGCAGAAAGAGTTAAATCTTCCGAAAGTTTATTTAGTATTGGAAATGGCGCCATGGGGCAACGTGCCAATTTTGAAGAGCATTACTCAGGTGATACGTTTCAAGGTAGTTACATTGCTGGGGTGTATTATCCAGATAAAACTAAAGTAGGCTGGTGGAAAAACGGCTATCCAGAATATTTTGCTAAAGTACTCAATGCACCGAATTGGATTGGAATTAATTTAGAAGTTAATGGGGAAAAATTAGATTTAGCAACTTGTAAATTGGTTTCAAACTTCCGTCGAGAATTGAACATGCAGGAAGGTTGGTACCAACGATCTTTTCAAGCTATTTTGCAAAATGATGTGGAAATTCAAGTACACGTTACTCGATTTTTATCCTTAGATATAGACGAGTTAGGTGCCATAAAATATAATGTTACGCCAATAAATTCCGATGCAAAAGTAGTTTTTAAACCTTATTTAGATGCTGGAATCGAAAATGAAGACACCAATTGGGAAGAAAAATTTTGGGAAACGTTAGAAGTTAAAAACGAAGAAAATAGTGCATTTATAGTAGCTCGAACTTTAAAAACAAAGTTTACAGTGGCTACTTACATGCAAAATCAAATTATTGTAAATAATGAAATTGCCGAGGTAAAACCTGTTGAAGTAACAAAAGAAGCGTCAAAAATTTCATTTTCATATGAAGTTGCCGCTACACTAGGGCAAACAGTTAGTATTCAAAAATTTGGTGGCTACACGATTTCCACAAATCATAAAGAAGAATATCTTATTTCTGTAGCAAAACAAGTATTGGTTCAAGCTACAACTCTAGGATTTATTACCTTATTAGAAAATCAAAAGCAAGCATGGGCTAAAATTTGGGAAATGAGTGACATCACTATTGAAGGGGATACCAAAGCGCAACAAGGTATTCGTTTCAATATTTTTCAGTTAAATCAAACCTATTTAGGAAAAGATTCTCGCTTGAATATTGGACCAAAAGGCTTTACGGGTGAAAAATACGGAGGGTCAACCTATTGGGATACCGAAGCGTATTGCATTCCGTTTTATATGGCTACAAAAGATCAGAATGTGGCGCGTAGTTTATTAGAATACCGTTACAATCAGTTAGACAAAGCCATCGAAAATGCTCAAAATAATTTAGGTTTCAAAAATGGGGCGGCACTTTATCCGATGGTAACAATGAATGGTGAAGAATGTCATAACGAATGGGAAATTACTTTTGAAGAAATTCACCGAAATGGTGCCATTGCCTTTGCTATTTATAATTATTACCGTTTCACCGGGGATTACAGTTACATTCCAGAAAAAGGATTAGAAGTTTTAATAGGTATTGCTCGTTTTTGGCACCAAAGAGCTACTTTTTCAACACACAAAAATCAATTTGTGATTTTAGGCGTAACAGGTCCAAATGAATACGAAAATAACGTGAATAATAATTGGTATACCAATTATATAGCAAAATGGTGTATCAATTATACGTATGCTCAAATTGAAAAAGTAGAATCGGAATATTCATCTGATTACGAAAGAATTATGAGCAAAGTAAACTTAAATGATACCGAATTACAATCTTGGAAAAATACCGCAGATAATATGTATTTTCCATTTTCGGAAGAACATGGTGTGTTTTTACAACAAGATGGCTTCTTAGATAAAGAACTAGTAAAAGTTTCCGATTTAGATAAATCACAACGACCAATTAACCAAAAATGGAGTTGGGACAGAATTTTACGTTCACCATATATTAAACAAGCAGACACTCTTCAGGGGTTTTATTTCTTTGAGGACGATTTTACCAAAGAACAATTAGAAAAACATTTTGATTTTTACGAACCATTTACCGTTCATGAAAGTTCACTTTCACCTTGTGTTCATTCTATTCAAGCTGCTGCCTTAGGAAGAATGGAGCAGGCATATACCTTCTATTTAAGAACCTCTCGTTTAGATTTAGATGATTATAATAAAGAAGTGCATGAAGGATTACACATTACCTCCATGGCAGGAACTTGGATGAGTATCGTAGAAGGTTTTGGAGGTATGCGAGTGAAAAACAATCAATTGCATTTTGAACCAAGAATTCCAGAGCAATGGAATGGCTATTCGTTTAAAGTAAATTTCAGAAATGCAATCGTAAAAGTTGAAGTCACGCATCAAGAAACCAAAGTTTCTGTGGAAGGAAATCAAGAAGTAGAAGTAATCATAAACGGCGCATCGCAAGTAGTAAAAAATTAATAAAATGAAAAAAATTGTATCGGTTATCCTTGTTTTAACAGTTATTTTTGGGGCTTCTGCCCAAGAATTTCAATCACCAAATGGTAATTTTAAAATGTCGTTTTCACTTGGAAATGACGGCACACCTATGTATCAGCTTTTTTTTAAAAACAAAGAAGTAATTAAAAAAAGCAAATTAGGTTTAGAATTACAAAAGGATAAAAAGTCGTTAGTAAACGATTTTAAAGTAATGGATACCAAAGAAAGCACGTTTAATGAAACTTGGAAAACAGTTTGGGGTGAAGAAACGCAAATTCAAAATCATTACAACGAATTAGCTGTAAAATTAAAACAAAATGAAACCGAAAGAGAAATCATCATCCGTTTTCGGTTGTTCAATGAAGGTTTAGGTTTCCGATACGAATTTCCTCAGCAAAAAAACTTAATTTATTTTGTAATAAGAGAAGAAAGGACCGAATTTGCTATGACTGGAAATCATACCGCATTTTGGATTCCAGGGGATTACGACACACAAGAATACGATTACACGGAGAGTAAATTATCTGAAATTAGAAGTTTATTTAAAAGCGCAGTTTCGGAAAATGCCTCTCAAAAACAATTTTCAGATACAGGGGTACAAACGTCATTAATGATGAAAACAACTGACGGCTTATATATCAATATCCACGAAGCGGCTTTGATTAATTATTCGTGTATGCATTTGAATTTAGACGATAAGAATTTCGTATTTCAGTCGCACTTAACGCCAGATGCAAAAGGAAATAAAGGACACATTCAAGCACCAAGTGTTTCGCCATGGCGTACCATTATCGTTAGTAATGATGCCAGAGAAGTGTTAGCATCCAGAATGACCTTAAATTTAAACGAACCTTGTAAAATTGAAAACACCTCTTGGATTAAACCCGTAAAATATGTTGGCGTTTGGTGGGAAATGATTACCGGAAAAAGTTCTTGGGCGTATACAGTTGATTTGCCTTCTGTTCAACTTGGCGTAACAGATTATTCAAAAGCAAAGCAAAGTGCCAAGCACGCGGCAAATACCAAGCACGTAAAAGAGTATATTGATTTTGCAGCATTACACGGTTTTGATGCTGTTTTGGTAGAAGGTTGGAACGAAGGTTGGGAAGACTGGTTTGGTCATGAAAAAGATTATGTTTTCGATTTTATTTCCGCTTATCCAGATTTTGATGTAAAAGGAATTCACGAATATGCGAAGTCAAAAGGTATTAAAATGATTATGCATCACGAAACGTCTGGTGCTACAAGAAATTACGAACGTCATTTAGATGCAGCCTACCAGTTTATGAAAGACAATGGATATAACGCGGTAAAAAGTGGTTATGTTGGAAATATCTTACCTTTAGGCGAGCACCATTATAGCCAATCGATTTTAAATCATTACCAATATTGTATTGAAAAAGCGGTAGATTATGAAATTATGGTCAACGCACATGAAGCCGTTCGTCCAACAGGAATTTGCAGAACCTATCCAAACTTAATTGGAAATGAAGCCGCTCGCGGAACAGAATTTCAAGCCTTTGGAGGTTCAAAAGCAAATCATACTACGGTTTTACCATTTACAAGATTAATGGGCGGACCAATGGATTACACACCAGGAATTTTTGAAATGGATATTGCAAAATTAAATCCTGGAAATAATTCACATTGTAATACTACTATTGCCAATCAATTGGGATTGTATGTAGTAATGTATAGCCCACTGCAAATGGCGGCCGACTTACCAGAAAATTATAACCGATTTTTAGATGCATTTCAATTTATTAAAAATGTTCCAGTGGAATGGGAAACTTCAAAATATGTTGAAGCAGAACCAGGTTATTATATCACAACGGCACGTAAAGATAAAAATTCGAACAACTGGTTTGTTGGAAATGTGAACGGATTACAAGCAAGAACAGCAACTATTTCTTTAGACTTTTTAGAAAAAGGAAAAAAATATGAGGCTACAATTTATGCCGATGCAAGCGATGCACATTACAAAACGAATCCGCAAGCGTATAAAATAACAAAACAAAAAGTGACTAATAAATCAAAACTAAAAATGATAGCTGCTCCGGGTGGTGGTTACGGAATTAGTATTGTTGAAGTAAAATAAATTTATAAAAAATAAACATTTACATATGAAAAAAATAATTTTCTTATTGCCTATTTTACTTTTCAATTTTTCTTTTGCTCAAATTGATAAAGTAGAACCACCATTTTGGTACGAGAACATGACAAACAATCAGGTTCAAATTATGTTTTATGGTAAAAACATTGCTCAAAATACGGTAACAGTTTCTAATGGTGTAGTAATTACTCAGGTTCAAAAAACGGAAAACCCAAATTACGTTTTCGTATCTATCGATTTGAAAAATGTGTCGGCGCAAGAGTTGATTTTTACATTTAAAAACGGTAAGAAATCATTCAATCAATCGTATGCAATCAAAAAAAGAAAAGAAAATTCTAGATATAGAAAAAGTTTTGATGCTTCCGATATGATGTACTTAATTATGCCAGATCGATTTGCAAATGGAAACGAAAAAAATGATTCGGATTCAAATTTACAAGAAAAAGCAAACAGAAATAATCCTGGTGGGCGTCATGGTGGAGACATTCAAGGAATAATAAATAATTTAGATTATCTGCAATCACTTGGTGTAACAGCACTTTGGAGCACACCGTTGTGTGAAGATAACGACAAAGGCTATTCGTATCATACCTACGGGCAATCAGATGTGTACAAAATAGATGCGCGATACGGAACAAATGAAGATTATGTTCGTCTTTCTTCAGAAATGAAAAAGAGAAACATGAAGTTAGTGAAAGACTATGTAACGAATCATTGGGGGGCAGAACATTGGATGTTTAAAGATATGCCAACGTACGATTGGTTTCATCAATTTCCTGGTTACAAACAAAGTAACTACCGAATGACCACACAATATGACACAAACGCTTCTGCAATAGATGCAAAACTTTGTATGGATGGTTGGTTTGTGCCAAGTATGCCCGATTTAAATCAATCGAATCCTTTGGTATTAAATTATTTGACTCAAAATGCGATTTGGTGGATTGAATACGCCGATTTAGATGGTTTCCGAGTGGATACGTATTCATATAATGACAAAGAAGGTATTTCAAAATGGACCAAAGCCATTACCGACGAATATCCCTATTTTAATATCGTTGGCGAAGTATGGATGCACGATCAAGCACAAATATCGTATTGGCAAAAAGACAGTCCAATTGCTAAAATTCAAAGCTATAATTCTTATTTGCCAAGTGTAATGGATTTTACGATGCATGATGTTTTTGGAAATGTTTTTAACGAAGACCACACAAATTGGAACGATGGAATGTATAAATTTTATGAAAACTTCGTGAATGATTTTCTATACGACAACCCAAATAATTTATTAATTTTTGCAGAAAATCACGATACCAACCGTTTCAATTATATTTATAAAAACGATTTTAATAAATATAAAATGGCCATGACTATTTTAGCTACAATGCGAGGCATTCCTCAATTGTATTATGGTTCAGAAATTGGTATGGCGGGCGATAAAGGCAAAGGCGATGCGGATATTCGTCAGGATTTTCCTGGTGGTTGGGCGTCAGATAAAAACAATGCTTTTAAAGCTTCAGGAAGAACAGCTGAACAAGCCAACTATTTTGATTTCACGGCTAAAGTTTTCAATTGGAGAAAATCGAAATCAATAATTCATAACGGGAAATTAATGCATTATCTTCCAGATAATAATGTGTATGTTTATTTTCGTTATAACGACACCGAAAGTGTAATGGTTGTGGTAAATAACAGTAAAGACAAACAAACAGTAAAATTAGAAAGATTCAAAGAAAGTTTGGCTTTATATTCAAGTGGAAAAGACATTATTTCGGATGCGAATTTCGATTTAAAATCAGAACTTACTATAGAAGGAAAATCGAGTTTAATTTTAGAATTAAAAAAATAAGTTACATATGAAATTTTGGTTTTTAATAGCGTTTAGTTGTATGTGTTTTTCTCAAGAAAATATAAAAATTATTGATGTGCAAAATAATAACGATTTTGTAGGACAAATAAAACGTATTGAAAACTTTCCTTCTCAAAATGTAGCCACTAGAACAGTTGATATTTGGTTGCCAATAAATTATTCAGAAACTAAAAAGTACCAAGTGTTGTATATGCACGATGGGCAAATGCTTTTTGATGGGAAAACCACTTGGAACAAACAAGAATGGGGAGTAGATGAAAAAATAGACTCATTAACCCAAAAAAAAGCTATGAAAGAAGTCATTGTGGTTGCCGTTTGGAACATTCCTGAAATAAGACGTTTAAATTATTTTCCACAGAAAGCCATTGAATTTTTAAGTGATACAGAAAAAAAGTTCGTAATTGATGAAGCTAAAAAAATCAATTTAGATTTGACACAAATAACATCAGATAACTATTTAAAATTTTTAGTTACCGAAGTAAAACCATTTATAGATGCTCATTTTTCAGTTTTTACCGATAAAGAAAACACCGCAATTATGGGTTCCAGTATGGGTGGATTAATTTCTATGTATGCGCTTTGCGAATATCCAACTATTTTTGGGAAAGCCGCTTGTTTATCCACACATTGGATTGGTTTAAAAAACGTTGAAAATAACCCTATTCCAACTGCTTTTTTCAAGTATTTAATGGCTAAATTACCCAATCCAAAAACACATAAAATTTATTTTGATTTCGGAACAGCAACTTTAGATGCAGAATATGTTAGGTATGAAAAAGACGTCAATGAAATATTAAAAGCTAAAGGATTTGGCTCTTCCAATTCAAAAAATTTAAAATTTGAAAACGCAGATCATACCGAGAATTCTTGGAACAAACGTTTAGAAATACCTTTACAATTCTTATTTAATTAGTTATGAAAAAATTAGTAGTATTGGCAGTATTTGCCTTAAGTTTTACAAATAGCACTTTATTACAAGCTCAAAATTTTAATGTATCGCCTGTAGAATACACTTTAGATTCGAGTAGTTTGGAAAATGCTGTCATATATGAAGTGAATATTCGTCAATATTCACCAGAAGGATCGTTTAAAGCCTTTACTAAAGACATTCCGAAGTTAAAACAATTAGGCGTAAAAGTCATTTGGATGATGCCGATTTTCCCCATTTCGCAAACGAAAAGAAAAGCAACTGGTGGCGATAATAGTAAATTTGCATCAGAAATGCCAGCAAAGGAACAACACAAATATTTAGGAAGTTATTATGCGGTTTCTGATTTTAAGAAAGTAAATCCAGAATTTGGAACGCTTGAAGAGTTTAGAAATTTAGTAAAAACCGCGCATGAAAATGGCATGTATGTTATTTTAGATTGGGTACCCAATCACACAGGTTGGGATCATGTTTGGATTAAGCAACATCCAGAATATTATACACAAAATGAAAAAGGGGAGATTATCGATCCAATTAATCCTGAAACTGGAAAAACTTGGGGTTGGACAGACGTTGCAGATTTAAATTACGACAATCAAAATCTGAGAAAAGAAATGACTGGCGATATGAAATACTGGCTTCAAAAAGAAGGGGTTGATGGTTTTAGATGCGATGTAGCCGGAAATGTTCCATTAGATTTTTGGCAACAAGCGATTCCAGAGTTGCGTAAAGAGAAAAACATCTTTATGTTAGCAGAGGCGTGGGAACCCGAATTATTAAAAGATAATTTGTTTGATATGGCGTACGCTTGGGACGGACATCATACCAGTAATAAAATTGCACAAGGAAAAGAAAATGTAGCGGCATGGGATAAATACATGATAGAGAGAAATAATAAATACGAAGTAAATGACATTTTAATGAATTTTGTTGACAATCATGACGAAAACTCATGGAACGGAACCATTCAATCTCGATTAGGCGCTGCTGAAGAAGCCATGACTGCTTTAACGTATGTAATGCCAGGAATGCCTTTAATATATAGTGGAAATGAATATGGATTGAAACACAGCTTAAAGTTTTTTGAGAAAGATTTAATTCCAAAAACAAAAGGTAAAGATTGGGAATTAAGAGTAAAATTAGGAGAATTAAAAAATGAAAACATCGCTTTACACGGTGGAAAAAATCCTGCCTCATATAATCGGATTTCTACAAAAGACGACACTAAAATATTAGCGTTTGAACGTGAAAAAGATGGTAAAAAAGTCATTTATATCGCAAACTTATCGAATGAAACTATTGAAACAAAAATTCAACTACAAGGCGATTTTACCGATTATATGTCTGGCAACAAAATACAATTTAGATCAGATGCACCAATTGGACTAAAAGCTTGGCAATATTTAATTTTAACAAATTAACCCTAAATTAAAACATCATGAAAAATTTTTTATATCTAATTACACTTTATTTCATTCAAGTAAGTTGGTCTCAAATTATTATTACGCCAAACCCTTTTAGTATAAATTCGGGGACAATAACAATAACCTACGGTTCTGCTGGCAATTATTCGCTTTTTGACCCAATTAGTGATCCAAATTTGTATATTTACACAGGTTTAGAAACAGATGGTGTTACAGCAACTTGGGATTATCATGACGTTTGGACTAATATAACTACGTTAACTCCTTTAACATGGAATAGTGCTGCTAACGCATATGTGGCAACACTTAATATTGGAACCAGAAATTATTTTAGCGAAGCTACATCATCGATTACTTCACTTCCTAGTGCAACTACCGCAAATAACTGGTTTTTTATTATTAGAAATTTAGATGGAACTAGACAATCTGTTGATTTATTTGGAGCTAATTTTGGCTTTGTTCCGGGAATTTTACAAACCGATTCATTTTTATCTTCAAATGAAGTGATCATTTCAAACGGAAAAATTCAATCGGAATATTTGGAATCATTACAAGTTGAAATTTTTGGAATTGATGGAAAACAAATTGAAAAATTTAACTTAGAGGCACAAACTACTAAAAACTTAAACTTATTGACTAAAGGAATTTATTTTGCTAAAATCACAAATAAAAATCAATTTAAAACCATTAAATTTATTTATTAAATGAATGCATTGCCAGCGTTTTTAAAAGCAAAAAAATATAAAAAAATAAAATTTAAGTTTTTAAAAACACAACATTTACTAATTAAAG
Organism: Flavobacterium sp.; assembly: GCF_040402895.1. Lineage (GTDB taxonomy): Bacteria > Bacteroidota > Bacteroidia > Flavobacteriales > Flavobacteriaceae > Flavobacterium. Next base: position 383,568 of record NZ_JBBALR010000001.1, on the reverse strand, counting down.
TAAAAGTAAATGGAGTAGCTGGAAATTTCATTTTAGACACAGGCGCATCGAATACTTGTATAGGTTTTGAATGTATTGAAAAATATAATTTAAACGCGGTGCATCATACCAAAGCTGCTGCAAGTGCCAGTTCAACAACAATACCTACCAAAATTGCAAAAGACAATTGCCTCCAAGTTGGTTCTTGGAGGCAATTGTCTTCTGTTTTTATACTTTTCGATTTATCCCATGTAAACGAAGCCTTATCCCAACAAAAAATAAAACCTATCGACGGCATTATTGGTGCTGATGTGTTACTTAAAGGAAACGCTATTATTGATTATCCAAATCAGTATTTGTATTTGCAATAGCAATTAATCGTTGTTTTTTAAACGAATAAAAAGCAATAATCGCGCTAAATAACATTAAAATTCCGCCCAAAACAAAGGGCGCGCCAGGAAAATGAACCGTTGCGTTTTTATTAGTAAAATTATAAAACACATTACTCATTAAAGGCGGACCAATAATAGAAGTCACACTCATTAAACTGGTTAAAGTACCTTGAATTTCGCCTTGTTCATTAGCAGGAACATTTTCTGTAATTACAGATTGCAAAGCAGGACCTGAAATTCCGCCTAAACAATACGGAATTAAGAAGGCAAACATCATCCAGCTTTCTGTAGCGATAGCGAATAAAAACATCCCTAAAGTATATAACATTAAGCCGTAAATAATACTTTTTTCATTTCCGATTTTCGGATTGATCCATCGGATTAAACCACCTTGCACAATTCCGACAAGTAAACCAATAATTCCTAGTGAAATGCCAACCATTTTTTCGTCCCATTTGAATTGATACATGGTAAAGTAACTCCAATTGCTATGCACCGCGTGCGAACCAATATAAACTAGTACTATTGATATAAATAAGCCAAAAATTTTAGGGTATTTTTTTAAATTTATAATAGCACGAACGGGGTTGGTTTTGCTCCAATCTAAATCTCTACGGTTTTCTTTTGGCAACGATTCTGGTAATACGAAATAACCATATAAAAAGTTAATGAAACACAAAGCCGCTGCAGCATAAAAAGGAACTCTTGCGCCAAATTGCCCCAATAAACCACCAATTACTGGCCCGATTATAAACCCAATTCCGAAGGCAGCACCAATCATTCCGAAGTTTTTGGCTCGGTTTTCAGGGGTGCTTATATCGGCAATATAGGCTGTAGCTGTAGTAATACTTGCACCAGTTATTCCGGCAATAATTCTTCCAATAAATAAAAAAGTTATGGTAGGAGCAAAGGCTAAAAATAAATAATCCAATGAAAATCCTAAAAGTGAAAATAAAATAATGGGACGTCGCCCGTATTTGTCACTTAAATTTCCTATTAGTGGCGACAATAAAAACTGAGTAAATGCATATGCAAATAGCAACCAACCTCCAATTTTAGATGCCTCACTTAAATCGCCGTGAATTAATTCTTGAATCAATTTTGGGATGACTGGAATAATAATTCCCCAACCCGTAATATCAATTACTAAGGTTAAAAAAATAAAACCTATAGCTGCTTTTTTCTCTGTTTTCTTCATAAAAACAAAGAAACAAAAAAAATCCCAAACTCTTTTGAATTTGGGATTTAGTATTTTGGCAATCCTGTCAGGTTTCAAAAACCTGACAGGTTTAAACATATAGTTAATTTTATAACTCCAACGCTTTTTTAGGATTGTTATCCATTAAAAATTCCATTGGGTTTTCTAATGCTTCTTTTACGGCTACTAAGAAACCAACAGATTCTCTACCGTCAATAATTCTGTGGTCATAAGATAAGGCTACATACATCATTGGATGAATTTCCACTTTACCGTTTACGGCAATTGGACGCTCAATAATGTTGTGCATGCCTAAAATTCCAGATTGAGGTGGATTGATAATTGGCGTAGACAACATACTTCCGAAAACACCACCATTTGTAATAGTGAAGGTACCACCTGTCATATCATCAACTGTAATTTGTCCGTCTCTTGCACGTAAAGCCAAACGCTTGATTTCTGCTTCTACACCACGGAACGTTAATAATTCTGCGTTTCTAACTACAGGAACCATTAATCCTTTTGGTCCAGAAACTGCAATTGAAATATCTGCAAAATCAAAAGCTACTTTATGGTCACCATCCATCATCGAATTTACATCTGGGTACAATTGCAAGGCTCTTGTAACCGCTTTAGTAAAGAACGACATATAACCTAATCCAAGACCATTGTGTTTCGCCTTAAATTCGTCTTTATATTGGTTTCTGATGGTATTAATTGGCGTCATGTTTACTTCGTTAAAAGTAGTTAACATCGCTGTTTCGTTTTTAGCGGCTACTAAACGTTCTGCTACTTTTCTTCGAAGCATAGAAAGTTTTACTCTTTCCGTTCCACGAGAACCTCCGGTTGGTGTTCCCATTGCTGGAACTGCGTTGGCGGCGTCTTCAGTAGTAATTCTTCCGCCTTTTCCTGTTCCAACGATGTCAGAAGGACTGATGTTTTTTTCGTCTAATATTTTTTTAGCTGCTGGAGATGGTGCTCCTGTAGCATATGTTTTTTCTGCAACTGGTGCAGCTTTTACTTCTTCTTTTTTTACTTCTGGTGCTTTTTCAACAGCAGGCGCAGGTGTTGCTCCGTCTGGTTTAGCAGCAGCTGTATCAATATGGCAAACTACTTGCCCTACAGCTACAGCGTCACCTTCTTCGGCTTTAAGCGTAATAATTCCGCTAGCTTCTGCAGGTAATTCTAATGTAGCTTTGTCTGAATCTACTTCAGCAATAGCTTGATCTTTTTCAACGTAATCTCCGTCTTTTACTAACCAAGTTGCAATTTCAACTTCGGTAATAGATTCTCCCGGTGATGGGACTTTCATTTCTAAAATCATATTCTTTCGTTTTAAGTTTTAGGTTAAAATGCTTCCTAAAATTATATTAATGTGTTGTATCTGTTATTGAAATAAATTTTTATCAAAAACCATAGCAATAGCGTTTGCTTGACGTTTTTTAGAACGTTCGTAACTTCCTGCTGCTGGTGCACTATATGCTTTTGGCGAGGCTAAACGTAATTTTACTAAATCGAAATTCATTAATAAATATCCGTAAGCACCCATATTTTTTGGTTCTTCTTGTGCCCAAACATAATCATCTACATTTGGATACGAATCGATAATCGCTTTAATTTGGTCTGTTGCTAATGGGAATAGTTGTTCAAAACGAATTACGGCTACATCCTTTCTTCCTAATTCTTCTCGTTTGGCAATAATATCGTAATATACTTTTCCTGTACAGAATACTAAAGACTTGATTGCCTTTTTATCTAATACATTTGGGTCGTCTAGTATTTCTTGAAATTGTCCGTTTGATAATTCTTCTGCTGAAGAAACAGCTAATGGATGACGCAATAAACTTTTCGGAGAAAATACAATTAACGGTTTACGAAATTTCGTTTTCATTTGCCTTCTCATCAAGTGGAAGAAATTGGCTGGTGTGGTGACGTCTGCAACGTACATATTGTGTTTGGCACACATTTGTAAATAACGTTCCATACGAGCGGAAGAGTGTTCCGCACCTTGATTTTCATACCCATGAGGCAATAAGAAAACCAATCCGTTTTGGTTGTTCCACTTGTCTTCACCTGCAGAAATGTATTGGTCAATCATAATTTGCGCTCCGTTAGAGAAATCTCCAAATTGTGCTTCCCAGATGGTTAAGGTGTTTGGAGAGGCTAATGCATAACCATATTCAAAACCAACTACACCATATTCTGAAAGGTGCGAATTGTAGATGTAAAAGTTTCCTTTTTTATTGTTGATGTCGTTTAATAAAACCACTTCTTCTTCCGATTCTTCTACTTTAATTACGGCATGACGGTGCGAGAAGGTTCCTCTTTCCACATCTTGCCCAGAAATACGAACATCGTATCCTTCAGTTATTAAAGAACCATAGGCCAATAATTCTCCCATTGCCCAATCTAATTGGTCTTTTTCGAAGAACATGGCTTTTCTGTCGCCAACTAATTTCGTGATTTTGCTAATGAATTTTTTATCTTTTGGCAGTTCTGTAATAGTAGAAGCAATAGCAGTTAACTGCTTTTTATCAAATTTTGTATCAAATTTTGAAAGCATCACATCATCTGAAACTTGTTCAAAACCGTTCCATTCATTTTGCATAAATGGGGTAATTACAGTTAAACTTTTCTTACGGGATTCTTCTAAATTTTCATCAAGATTTGCTTTGTATGTTTCTTCTAACGTTTTAACATACGAGCTATCAATAACACCTTCAGTTATAAGTTTTTCCGCATAAATATCACGAGGATTTTTATGTTTTGCAATGGCTTTGTATAATTTCGGTTGTGTAAATCGAGGTTCGTCACCTTCGTTATGGCCGTATTTTCTATATCCTAATAAATCGATAAATACATCGCTTCCAAATTCCATTCTATAATCTAAAGCAAACAACATGGCATGAACCACAGCTTCTGCGTCATCTGCATTAACGTGTAATACTGGTGATAAGGTTACTTTTGCAATATCTGTACAATACGTGGAGGAACGAGCATCTAAATAATTTGTAGTAAAACCAACTTGGTTATTAATCACTAAGTGAATTGTTCCACCTGTTTTATATCCGTCTAATTTTGCCATTTGTATAATTTCATACACAATACCTTGCCCGGCTACAGCAGCATCACCGTGAACGGCAATAGGTAAAACTTTTGAAAAATCATCTGAAAAATAACGGTCTTGTTTGGCTCTTGTAATTCCTTCTATAACCGCACCAACGGTTTCTAAGTGAGATGGATTTGGCGCTAAATTTAAGTTTATTTTTTTTCCTGAATCTGTAACTCGGTTTGATGTTAATCCTAAGTGGTATTTTACATCCCCATCAAAATACATATCATCATCATAATCTTTTCCGTCAAATTCTGAGAAAATATTTTGTGTGTTTTTACCAAAAATATTTGCCAAAACATTTAAACGACCACGGTGTGCCATTCCCATTACAAATTGTTCTACACCTTTTTCTGCAGCGGCTTCAATAAGCGCGTCTAATGCAGGAATAGCCGCTTCACAACCTTCTAATGAAAATCGTTTTTGACCTACGTATTTTGTGTGTAAGAAGGTTTCAAACGAAACGGCTTCATTTAACTTTTTTAATATATTTTTCTTAACATCACCTGAAAAATTAGGTTGATTGTCGTTGATATCTAATCTGTTTTTTATCCAATCCTGTACTTTAGGCTCTCTAATGTACATAAATTCTACACCAATAGACGAACAATAAACACTTTCTAAATGCTTAATAATATCAGCTAACGTGCTAGGTTTCATGTTAACAATTTTGGCAGCATCAAAAACGGTTGCTAAATCCGCTTGAGACAATCCAAAATTTTCTATAGCCAAAGTTGGTGAAAACACCCTTCTTTCTCTAACTGGATTTGTTTTGGTAAATAAATGTCCTCTAGTTCGGTATCCGTCAATTAGTTTTAAAACATTAAATTCTTTTTGAAGTTGTTCAGAATTACCACCAGAAACAACTTCGTTTGCAGTATGTGCAATTTGCTCACCTGGATTAGAAAATTCATTAGCAAAATCGAAACCTTGGAAAAAACTTCTCCAACTTGGTTCTACACTATCTGGATTTTGTAAATATTGGTCGTATAAATCTGCAAAAAATGCAGTATGTGCTGCGTTTAAAAAGGAAAACCTATCCATAATTCTGTCTAAATGACGATTTGGTTAAAAAATTTTATGCAAAAGTATAAACTTTTATGCTAAATGTTCAAAGAAATTTATACTTTTATATTCAAATTAACAAATAAGTAATAAATAGAATGAAAATAAAGAGAAAGTTACTAAATACATTTTTTTATACTCTAATTTTTCTCAATTCTTCAGACTTGTTTTCTCAGCAAGACAGTATTCCTAAAACAAAATCTATTTTTTGGCAAAAAGTCCAATTTGGCGGCGGTTTAGGTTTGGCTTTTGGTAATGGTTATTCAAATTTTTCTTTATCGCCAACTGGTTATTATCATTTAAATAAAACAGTGAGCGTTGGTGTAGGAATTTCAGGAAGTTATGTCGCTCAAGAATCAAACCCATCAAATTACAATGCATTGGGTTATAAATCAACTGTTTTTGGAGGAAGTATTATTGGTTTGTTTCATCCAATTGAAGACATTCAACTTTCTACAGAAATTGAACAATTACGTGTAAATAGAAAATTTAATGGAGTGAATACTAGCAACGATTCTTTTTGGAATACAGCTGTTTTTATTGGTGTTGGTTATCGCTCTCAAAATGTAACTTTTGGTGTAAAGTACAATTTATTATATGCAAATCAAAACAATGTATTTGCGCAAGATTGGCTCCCTTTTGTTCGAGTAATGTTTTAAATGTAATTATATCTTAACACTACATCTAATAGAATTTCTTAGTTTTACAAAAAAAAATTATGCGATACATTCTCTCCTTTTTATTGTTTTCAGCCACCTTATTTTCACAAAATAGTTTACAATCCGGACCTATGGTTGGTTATTGCGAAATGAAAGAAGCAATGATTTGGCTTCAAACGGAAAAGCCATCGACTGTTTATATTTCCTATTATGCCTTAGATAACGTTACAGAAGTTTTCAAAAGTGAAAAGTATAACACTACTAACGACAATGCATTTACTTGTCATGTGGTTTTAGATAAGTTGCAGCCAGGAAAAAAATACAATTATGATATTTATTTGAATAACAAAAAGGTAAACTTGCCTCACGAAACATCTTTTTCTTCAAAAAAATTATGGCAATTTAGAGAAAAAGCACCTGATTTTACTATTGCTTTAGGAAGTTGCTCTTATATAAGTGAAGAGGCTTTAGACAGGCCCGGAAAACCATATGGTTCTAATTATTCCATTTTTGAAAGTATTGCTAAGAAAAATCCAGATATTATGATTTGGGGAGGCGATAATATTTACCTTCGAGAAGCAGATTGGGATAGTAAAACTGGAATTCAACATCGTTACACCTATTCAAGAAAAATAAAAGAAATGCAACCGCTTTTAGCTAAAACTCAGAATTTTGCCATTTGGGACGATCATGATTTTGGACCAAACGATGGTGATAGAGGTTTTTATAACAAAAATTTAACCCAACAAGCGTTTAAAGATTTTTGGGCAAATAAATCATATGGAATGAATCCCAATCAAAACGAAGGTATTTATTCCTGTTTTAATTGGGGCGATGCGGAAGTTTTCTTGTTAGACAATCGTTTTTTTAGATCCCCAAATGATAGATTAACCGGTGAAAAAGTACTTTTAGGAGCTTCTCAAATACAATGGCTAATTGACGCGTTGGTAACTTCAAAAGCCAGTTTTAAAATTATAGTAATAGGAGGCCAAGTTTTATCTTCGGCAGCAGTTTATGAAAATTATGAAAATTATAAAACAGAAAAAGAAGCGTTGTTAAATGAAATAACAGCAAATAAAATTAAAGGTGTAACTTTTATTTCTGGCGACAGACATTTTACAGAATTATCAATGTTACAGCGAACAAATGCTTATTCTTTATATGATTGGACGGTTTCGCCATTAACTTCTGGTTACGGAAATATTGAAAAAATTGCCAAGGAAGAAAATAAAAACAGAGTAGAAGGAAGTCTATTTGCACAACACGTTTTTGGGACTTTATCATTTTCTGGTGAAAAAGATACCCGACAAATGAAATTAACATTATTTGATAAAGAAGGAAAAGAATTGTGGAATAAAGTAATTTTAAAGAAAGACTTAGAATAAATTAATATTTGCTTCTAAACCACACTTTTTGCCATTCGCGTTTTAAAATTAAAAACGTCACGTCTTCGGATAATTTAAAAACATCTGAACCGTCCAATTTTTTAATTTGATCTTCGGAAACATCAATAATGTATAGTAAATTTAAGTATTCTGCAAATTTATTATTGATTAATTTTATTATTTTATCCTGAATTAATAGTTTTAATTCAAATGGGAAAATATCCAACGGAATATCAATATTTTCATTTGCTAACCCAAAATCTTTATTGGTTTGCTCAATTAATTTGTAATATAAATCTTGTTTTTCAGCTTCTTCAATTAATGAATCGAAAGATGTTGGTGGTAAATACATATTCAATGTCAATTACAATTTTCAATGTCAATTACAATGTTAAAAATCAAATTTAAAACTTATAATTGATTTTTGTTATTGAAATTGTTATTGTTATACTTTTCTATTCATTAATTTTTCACCAAACAATCTTAAAACCATTTTTTTGTCTTCAGAAATTTTCATTTTTTCTAATGTTTCAAAGGCAATTTCTGTATACTTAGCAATGGCGTCTTGTGTAGCTTTGCTTGCGCCAGAAGCTGTAAAAATTGATTTAACCGAATCAATTTTATCAGAATTATCATTGGGTTGAATAGAAAATAAATGCAATAATTGTTGTTTATTTTCATCCGACGAAAATGCCATTGCTTTTAAATATAAATAGGTTTTTTTGTTTTCAATAATATCGCCTCCTACTTGTTTTCCAAAGGTTTCTGGATTTCCAAATGCATCTAAATAATCATCTTGTAATTGAAAAGCAATCCCTAAATTTAACCCAAAATTATAAATTAAATCGGCATTTTCCTCTGAAGTTTCTGCAACAATTGCGCCCATTTTCATAGCCGCTCCAAGTAACACAGCAGTTTTGAATTCAATCATTTTTAAATATTCCGAAATGGTTACATCATCACGGGTTTCAAAATCCACATCATATTGTTGTCCTTCGCAAACTTCTAAAGCAGTTTTGCTAAATAATTTTGCTAATTTCTGAAATATTATGGGTTCGTATACCTCAAAATACTGATAGGCCAATATTAGCATCGCATCACCAGATAAAATTCCAGTATTAATGTTCCATTTTTCATGAACGGTTTCATTTCCTCTTCGCAAAGGCGCATCGTCCATTATATCATCATGAACTAAAGAAAAATTATGAAAAACTTCAACTGCTTTAGCTGCTGGGATAGCTTTTTTATGATCGCCATCAAAAATATCAGTTGCCATTAATGTTAAAACAGGACGAATTCTTTTTCCGCCAAGCGATAAAATATAATCTATTGGTTCATATAGGTTTTTCGGTTGTTTATGAATATGTAGATTAGAAAACTCTTCCGAAATAACATTTTGATATTCTGATAATGAAAGCATACTAGTAATTTTTGGCTAATTTAAGCTAATAATTGCAGACTTGCGCCACAAATTTAATGTTAAATTTATGTGAAGATTATGGAAACTATTTTAGTTTTAAAAGTTTCCGTTGTAGTTTTGCAATTGATATTAATTAGATACTATAATTAATATCAAGAAATTACATTTAAAATGAAAGAAAAAATTGTCAATGTCGCCAAAGATATGTTTTTGAAATTAGGTTTCAAAAGTATTACCATGGATGATATTGCTTGCGAAATGTGTATTTCAAAAAAAACAATTTATAAATATTTTTCAAATAAAGAATTGTTAATTGAGGAAAGCACGCAATTGGTTCATAAAGAAGTTAGAGAGACAATTGACAAAATTGTGGCAAAAAACTTTAACGCTATTGAAGAAAATTTTCAAATTCGTAGAATGTTTAAAGAAATGTTTAAATATAGCGAAACGTCTCCAGTATACCAATTAAAAAGACACTATCCAGAAGTGTATCAAAAAGTAGTGGGCTATCAAATTGAAATATGCGAAGGTTGTTTTCGAGCCAATATATTAAAAGGAATTTCAGAGGGCTTATACCGAGAAAATATTGATGTAGAAAATTATGTAAAGTTTTATTACATCTTAATATTTAGCATTAGCGAGAATACCGCCTTAGAGAAAGAAGCTAATAATTTAGAGCACAAAGCCTTAGAGTATCACACTCGTGCTATGGCCACTCAAGACGGAATAATAGAATTAGAAAAACAATTACAGATTATTAATAATTAAATTTAACACAATGAAGATTAAAATAACAGTATTTCTGTTTCTTTTGAGTGCTATTCAAGTTTTTTCGCAAACGGAAGTAGCTAGTTTTACTCTAAAACAGGCAATTGAACAAGCCCAAAAGAACAATTACAGTGTAATAAACGCAAACCGTGATTTAGAACTTGCGAAGCAAAAAAAATGGGAAACCACTACCATGGGATTACCACAATTAAATGGTGCTGTAAATTACCAAAATACATTTGAGTTTACCAAGCAAGGAGCCGCAGCAAATGCTTTTAATCCTATGGCTAATCCCAATGAAATTATGTTATTGGCCTTTGGTACGAAACACGTAGCTATCGGAAATCTAACATTAAGTCAACTTATCTTTGATGGTTCGTATTTAGTAGGTTTACAATCGGCTAAAACCTATTTAAAAATTTCTGAAAACGCCAAAGAAAAAACGAATCAAGAAATTAAAGAAATTGTAATTAATTCTTATGGAAATGTTCTTTTAGCAGATGAAAGTATTTTAATTATCAATAAAAACAAAACCGTTTTAGAAAAAATTCTATCCGACACCAAAGAAATTTATAAAAACGGATTAATTGAAGAAGAAACTATTGAACAACTTCAAATTACTTTAAATTCTGTGAACAACGCTTTGGAAAATGTAACTAAACAAAGAGTTATTGCCTTAAATATGGTAAAACTATTGTTAGGTATTAATCTAGATGATGCCATCGTATTAACAGAAAAACTAAATGATTTAACTCAAAATAACATTGATTTACAATTATTAATTTCTGAATTTAATGTAAACGAAAATATCGATTATAAAATTGGAAAAAATGTAGAAGAAAGTAAACAACTTTTAGTTAAATTAGAAAAAAGTAAAGGTTTACCATCGTTAGGAGCCCAAGTAAATTTTGGATACAATGCCTTTTCAAATGAATTTTCATTTATGAACGCGACTCAAAAATGGAGTAATTTTTCAAATGTTGGCGTGGGATTAAATGTGCCAATTTTTAGTAGTGGTGGAAGAAATTCGCGCGTACAACAAGCCAAAATTGATTTAGAAAAATCAAGAACGCAACTTACAGAAACAGAACAAAAATTAAAATTACAATATCAAAAAGCAAAAAGCGATTATGAATATAGTATTAATCAATATAACAACGCACAAGCCAATTTAAAATTAGCAGAACGTATCGAAGCCAAACAACAAGTCAAATTTAAAGAAGGTTTGTCTTCTAGTTTTGACTTTGCTGAAGCGCAAAAACAATTGTATACGGCTCAACAAGAAACATTACAAGCAATGCTTGAAATTATAAATAAAAAAGCAACTTTAGAAAAATTAGTTAACTAAAATAAATGAACTTAGATATGAAAAAAGTAGTACTTATTGCCACCAGTTTATTACTTATAGCTTGTGGAGAAAAATCAACGGATGATTTAATTAAAGATAAAAACATCACCGAATTAAAAAACAGAAAAGCGGCTATTCAGTTGGAATTAGAAAAAATAGATGCCGCATTACTTAATGGTAATAAAGCACCAGAATCAGAAGCGTTGGTTTCTGTGTTAACGATTAAAGATACTGTTTTTAATCATTATTTAGAGATACAAGGAAATGTTGATACAAAAGAAAATATTTTAGTACAACCTGAATTCGGCGGAACATTAACGGCTTTAAATGTAAAAGCCGGCCAACGTGTTTCAAAAGGTCAAATACTTGGTAAAGTTGATGACGCCGGAATGAGTCAGCAATTAGCTAGTATTGAAAATCAATATGGCTTAGCTAAAACTACTTTTGAAAGACAAAAAAATCTATGGGACAAAAAAATTGGTTCGGAAATTCAGTTTTTACAAGCACAAACTCAAATGATTTCGGCACAAAAATCAGTTGCACAAATGCGAGCTCAAGTAGCAAAAACCGTAATTCGTGCACCATTTTCTGGAACAATTGATGAGGTTTTTGTTGAACGCGGACAAGTAGTCGCTCCAAGCCCACAAGGATTAATGCGAATTGTTAATTTATCAAACATGTATGTTTCTACAACTGTTCCGGAAACGTATATTGGTAAATTAAAAGTGGGTACAGTTGTAGATGTTTTCTTAACGTCTTTAGGAAAAACGTATAAAGGAAAAGTACGTCAAGTAGCTAATTTTATCAATCCAAGTAACAGAAGTTTCGGTATAGAAGTAAGCGTACCTAATCCAGACAATTTATTACGTCCAAATCAGGTAGCCAAACTTAAAATAATAGATTACACGTTAACAAATGCGATTATAGTTCCTACAAATGTGGTACAAGAAGACGGCGAACATAACAAATTTGTATTTATTGCCACTAATATCTCGGGTAAAAAAGGGGTAGCTAAAAAAGTACTAGTAAAAGTAGGAAAATCATCTGATAATGTAACCGAAATTTTGAGCGGTTTAACGGCAAATGATGTTATCGTTACAGAAGGTGCTAATACCATCGCCGACGGAATGAAGCTTAATTTTTAAAAAGTTAATTGTATATTTTTTGTAATTCCTAATTATGATTACAACAATAAACAATAAACCAAAAACAACAAACAAAAATGTCACATAAAAACAAAGAATTCGGAATATCGAGTTGGGCTGTAGACAATCGAGTTACAGTATATATTTTAACGTTGTTAATTGTTATTACAGGTGTTATTGCCTATGTAACAATGCCTCGTGAAGATTTCCCAGAAATTATTGAAAACAAGGTGTATATTTCATCTGTTTTTCCTGGAAACTCAGCAGAAGATGTTGAAAAACTTATTATTAAACCCCTTGAAAAAGAGTTTAAAAACATTTCAGGTGTTGAGAAAATTACCTCTAATTCCTTTCAAGATTACGGAATGATCATTGTAGAATTTGCGGATAAAGTAACCATTGAAGAGGCAAAAACTAAAATTAAAGACAAAGTAGATGTTATAAAAGCAGATACCGATTGGCCAAATTTAGACAATGGAAGTAAAGTAGAACCAAGTGTTTTCGAATTAAATATTTCGGAAGAAGTGCCTATTTTGAATATCAATTTAAAAGGAAATTACACGACACAACAACTAAAAAAATACGGAGAATTTCTTCAAGATGATATTGAAGAAATCCCGGAAGTAAAAAAAGTTGATATATTAGGAGTTGATGATAAAGAAGTAGAAATTGCCGTTGATATTTTTAAAATGACTGCCGCTAAGGTTTCTTTTGACGAAATCCAAAATGCAGTGAAATACGAAAACATGACACTTTCGGGCGGAAATTTAATTTCGCAAGGTTCTCGTAATAATATCCGAATTGTAGGTGAAATTAAAGACCCTAAAGAATTAGAAAACGTTATTGTAAAATCTTTCGGAGGAACGGTATATTTAAAAGACATCGCAGTTGTAAACTTTAAAGAAAAAGAAAAAACAACGTTTGCTCGAGAAAAAGGGCAAGAAGTGGTGATGCTAAACGTAAAAAAACGTTCCAATCAAAACATGATTTCTGCGATTGAGCAAGTAAAAGAAAAATTAGAAAAAGCCAAAGAATCGTATTTACCTTCTAATTTAACTATTGAACTTTCAAATGATCAATCTTCTCGAGTAGAACATCAAGTGGACGAATTATCCAACCATATTATTTTCGGAATTGTATTGGTAATGATTGTCTTAATGTTCACGATGGGATTACGAAACTCTCTTTTTGTTGGCGCAGCTATTCCGCTTTCGATGTTGATGGCGTTTACCATTTTATCGGCTTTCGGATTAACTTTAAATACGATGGTACTTTTCGGATTGGTAATGGGATTAGGAATGCTGGTGGATGACGGAATTGTAGTGGTCGATAACGTATTTGCCAACATGCAAAAAGGAATGGATAGAGTATCCGCTTCAAAAATTGGAATTGGCGAAATCGCTTGGCCAGTAATTTCTTCTACAGCTACAACTTTAATGGCATTTTTACCATTTGCTTTATGGCCTGGAACGATGGGAAAATTTATGAAATATTTTCCAATCACTTTAACGGTTACGCTTACGGCTTCGTTATTTGTAGCGATGGTTGTAAATGCAGCTATGACAGGTGGTTCAATGGATACAGAAGACAGAAATGTTTCTAATAAATCAGCAAAATTATATACGATTATCTTTAGTGTAGTTGGAATTGTATTTGTATTTTTAGGCCACTTAACCGATTCTACGTTTGCAAAAGCGATTGGGCATTTAGCTATTATTTCCTTGGGATTAATGTGGTTGTATAAAATTAAATTATACCAATGGACTCAGGATTTTCAATACAACTTTTTTCCAAAAATGGAAAATAAGTACAAAAATTTCTTAGCTAAAATTTTAAACGGAAAAAGAGCTTGGTATGCATTAGCATCGATTATTGGGATGTTATTTTTCTCTTTTATGTTATTAGGAATTTTCCCAAGAAAAGTATTGTTTTTTCCAGATAATATTCCAAATCAAGTCATTACATATATTGAATATCCGCAAGGAACAGATATTGCAAAAACCAATAAGGCGACTTTGTTTGTGGAAAAACAAGTAATTGAAATCTTAAATAAATATGTAGATCCAAAAACCAATAAAAACTTCTTAGCAGAAAGCATTGTTTCGCAAGTGGGTGTAGGTGCTGGAAATCCAAATGTGGATGCGGGTTCCGCTTCAGAAACGCCATATAAAGGAAAAGTAACGGTTAATTTCTCGGAATATAAATTTCGACAAGGAGTAAACACTACTGAAGTTTTAGATGAAATTCGTGCGAAAGTAAAAGGTGTTGCAGGCGCTACCGTTACGGTTGAAAAAGATGCCAATGGACCTCCAGCTGGATATCCCATTAGTGTGCAATTAACCGGTACCGATTATCAAGAAATGTTAGTAGAAGCGGATAAAATGATTGCTTTTATCAATTCGAAAAACATTCCAGGTATTGAGCGTTTGAGTGTGGATGTAAACAAAGAAAGTCCAGAATTAGAAGTAAAAGTTGACCGTGTTAGCGCAGGAAGCTTAGGAGTATCGACAGGACAATTAGGATTTAATTTGCGTCGTTCAGTTTATGGTCAAGAAATCTCAACTTATAAAGAAGGGGATGACGACTACAACATAACAATGCGTATGCAAGAAGACCAACGTAAAAATGAAAATGTATTGTTTAATCAATCTTTAACGTTCCGAAATCAGAATAACGGACAAATGATGCAAGTGCCAATTTCTGCCGTTTCGGAAACCAATAAAACCACCACATACAATCAAATCAAAAGAAAAAACCAGAAACGTATTATGACGGTGTATTCAAATGTGTTGACAGGTTATAATGGTGATGAAATTACGAAACAAATTGAATCGGAATTAAAATCATATAAATTTCCAAAAACGGTGAGTTATTCGTTTTCTGGAGTTCAAGAAGAACAAGGGAAAAACCAAAGTTTCTTAATGTACGCCCTATTTTTAGCGTTAGCCGGAATTACGATTATTATTGTATTACAGTTTAATTCGGTTTCTAAAACTATGGTAATTTTATTTACGGTTTTATTGAGTTTTAGTGGTGTTTTCTACGGATATGTAATTGCTAATATGGATTTCGTTATCTTAATGACGATGATGGGAATTATTTCGTTAGCCGGAATTGTAGTGAAAAACGGAATTGTATTAATGGACTTTTTCGTCTTATTATTAGATAAGAAAGTGGCCGATAACAACCTAAAAAGTCATGACGATCTATCATTAGAAGAAATAAAAGACATCATCATCGAATCGGGTAAAAACCGTTTAAGACCTGTATTATTAACGGCATTAACCGCCATTTTAGGATTAATTCCGTTAGCTATTGGATTGAATTTTGATTTCTTTGCTTTAATTACAGAATTTAATCCGCACTTATATATGGGTGGTGATAACGTAATTTTCTGGGGACCTTTAGCATGGACCATTATCTTCGGATTAACCTATGCTACTGTGTTAACACTTGTTATGGTTCCCGTGATGTTCTACTTGGTAAAACGAGTGAAATATTGGTTGCGAGATAGAAAAACAACTGCTATTATTAATTAATTTTTAGTTTGCAATAAAAAAAAGCTGTTTCGAGAGAAACAGCTTTTTTTATGTTATGTTAAGTTTATTTTTTTAATAAATCTCTAATTTGCGTTAGAAGTTCTTCTTGTGTAGGTCCAGAAGGTGTTGGAATTTCTTCTTCGGCTTTTTTAATTTTATTAAGTGATTTTACTAATAAAAAAATCACAAAAGAAATCACTAAAAATCCAATAACAGCTGCTAAAAACTTACCGTATAAAATACCGCCATCCGTTTTTAAAAGTGCTAAATCGGCTACGTTTGCTGCTTTTAAGGCAGGGTTTAGTATAGCAGGTGTAATGACATCATCAACAAGTGATTTTACAATTCCACCGAAAGCACCTCCAATGATAACTCCAACAGCTAAATCCATTACATTGCCTTTCGCAATAAAATCTTTAAATTCGGAAATAATTTTCATATGCGTTAAATTTGGTTACACGAAGTTATAAAAAAACTAAAAGAGTAGGTTTAATTTTTATAGAAAATTCTTTTTACTCGTTGCGAAATACTGGTTAAAATTTCATACGGTATGGTATCGCAAACGCTTGCTATTTCTTGTACATGTGGGTTTTCGCCAAAAATTATTACTTCATCTCGTTCTTCACAAGGAATAGAAGTTACATCCACCATCAACATGTCCATACAAATATTGCCTAAAATGGTAGCTTTTTGGTTATGAATCATCACATACCCTTTTTCATTTCCCCAAGCACGTCTAATTCCGTCTGCATAACCGATAGGAATGGTTGCAATTTTCATTTGTTTTTGCACTACAAATTTTCTACTGTAACCAATACTTTCATTTTCATTGACAGTACTTATTTGCGAAATAATACTTTTTAAAACACTAACATTTTCTAACGAAATTTGCTCTTCTTCCGAATTGCCTACGCCATAAATCCCAATGCCCAATCGTACCATTTCAAATTGATATTCTGGGAAATTAAAAATTCCAGAAGTGTTTAAAATATGTCGAATAGGTTGAATGTTCAAAGCTGCAGAAAGTTCAGAAACTAAAGACTCAAATAGTTGAATTTGTTGTAATGTAAACGCTTTAAAATCAAAATTGTCTGAAGCGGCTAAATGCGAAAAAATACTGGTTACTTTCACAAAATTATTGTGTTTAAGTAACGCAATTAATGCAGCAACTTCCGATTTTTCAAAACCTAAGCGATGCATTCCGGTATCCATTTTTAAATGAATAGGATATCCGTTGAGGTTTTTTTCTTTTGCCAATTCAATAAAGGAAGTTAAACCAGAAACAGAGTACATTTCAGGCTCTAAATTATAAGCTATCATAGCTTTATAGCTACTAATTTCAGGATTTAATACCATAATTGGTGTGGTAATTCCTGCTTTTCGCAATGCGATTCCTTCATCGGCGAAAGCCACGCCCAAATAGCCAACTTTTAAATGTTCCAGTTGTTTAGCAATTTCATAGCCGCCATTTCCATAACCAAAAGCTTTCACCATAACCATAATTTTGGTCGTGTTTTGTAGTTTTTGTTTGTAGAAATTATAGTTTAGAGTTAACGCATCTAGGTTTATTTCTAAAACCGTTTCGTGATTTTTTTCTTCTAATAAAACTACAATTTCATCAAAATTAAAACTTCTGGCACCTTTAATTAATATGGTTTCGTTTTTAAACGAATCGGTATTAAATTGCTGTAAAAACGCCTGTGTGTTTGCAAAAGAAATCACATTTTGCACATCTTGAAAATACTTTCCAATGGTTTCTCCGATGGTAATAATTTGTGCAATATTATTTTGTTGTAATAATTTGATTACATTACTATAAAGTTCATTTAAATTCAAACCACTTTGAAAAATATCAGATAAAATAATGGTTTTTTTCTGATGCAGTTTTTGTTGCTCTAAAAAGTCTAACGCCATTTTTAACGACTGATAATCGCTTGAAAAACTATCATCAATTAACAAACAATTATTAATTCCTGTTTTGGCTTGAAGTCGAATTTCAATATTATATAATTTTGAAATTCTTTCTGAAATGGTTGAAATAGATACTTTTAAATATAATAAAGTACAAATGCAAGTAATAGCATTTTCTATAGAAATAGCATCTGTAAACGGAAGTGAAATTTTAAAAACTTCGTTTTTATATTGAATTTCTAAAGTAGTTTTTAGGTTGTTTTTAACGGAAGAAAGTATAAAAACAGTGGCTTTGTTGTCTTCAAAACTCCAAGTAAATGTTGGTATTGTTAGGTGCTTTTCAATCCAATCATTTTTCTCTAAAATTAGTACTTCAGCTTTTGAAAATAACTGGCATTTTTCGATTATTTTTTCTTCAACTGTAGTAAACCCTTCTTGATGTGCGGGACCTAAATGGGTAAAAATTCCAATATTCGGCTGAATGATTTCGGCTAAATGTTGCATTTCGCCTTTTAAAGAAATTCCAGCCTCAAAAATACCTAGCGTATGATTCTCATTAATTCCAAAAACAGATAGTGGAACACCAACTTGCGAATTATAGCTTTTTGGACTTCTAACAACAGAAAAATCTGGACTTAAAAGAAAATTCAACCATTCTTTTACAATGGTTTTTCCATTACTTCCTGTAATTCCGATAGTTTCTATTTGAAATTGATTTTTATATGCTTTTGCTAAATTTTGTAAAGCGGCGGTAGTGTTTTCTACTATACAAAAATGAGCTTTTCCTTTCACATTTTCGGGAATATATTCCACTACAAAATGTTGGACACCTTTTTCAATTAAACTTTCAATAAAAATATGTGCATCATTATTTTGGCCTTTCAAACAAAAAAATAAAGAGGTATTTCCGTTTTGTAAACTACGACTGTCAATAGAAACATGCTCAAATTCTATCTTAGAAGTAGAGAAGTTTATATTGGCTTCGTGTAATATGTTAGATTTTACTACCATTATTATGAATTTGTTAGTGCAAATTGCTGAAATTCGTGTTGAATTTACTTTTGTTTTTCTTCACGCATTGCTTTATAATAAGCGGCTCTACTTAAAGGTTCGTATTCTTCCGTTTCACCAAGCATTACTAATTTTTTATCTTCCGATTTTCTAAAACTATAATTGGCTAAATTTCCAGTTCTGGTGCACACGGCATGCACTTTGGTAACGTATTCGGCAGTTGCCATAAGTGCCGGCATGGGCCCAAAAGGATTGCCTTTGAAATCCATATCTAATCCGGCTACAATTACTCTAATGCCACTGTTGGCTAAATCATTACAAATTGTAATTATTTCATCGTCAAAAAACTGGGCTTCATCAATACCTACAACATCACAACCTTGTGCTAAAATTCTAATGTTTTCTGCTGCCGGAACTGGAGTAGAACGAATTTCATTTTTGTTGTGCGACACCACCATTTCATCATCATATCGGGTATCCACAGTAGGTTTAAAAATCTCCACTTTTTGTTTGGCAAATTGTGCGCGTTTTAATCGTCTAATTAATTCTTCTGTTTTACCTGAAAACATAGAGCCACAAATAACTTCTATCCAACCAAATTGTTCTTCCTGATTTACCGTATTTTCTAAAAACATTTTTTAATCTAAATTAATTAACTTCAAGATAAAGGTATAAAAATATGTGTACATTTATGTTGAAAAAAAAATTGTAAAAATACTTTCTACAAGAATTTATACACATAATTTCTTTTACCTTTGTAATAATAACAAAAATATAAAAATCAACGCTATAAAAGTTCAACACAAACAAAAAGTTATGAAGAAAAAAATTGAAGGCGAATTAATTAGCATAGCGCACCGTTTATTAAAGCTTAAAAATCATACAGAAACCATTCAATTACTTGAAGAAGTTAAAAAATTGTATGAGCAATTAACACTTTTAAAATTTTATGAAGCGAATACGGCTTTAGTAAATGAAGAATTTTCAGAAGAATTGTTTGAAGAAAAAGTTGCGAAAATTATAGTAGGTACTATTGAAGTTGTTGATGAAGAGGAAGTTTTTGTAGAAATGGCTTCCAAAGAACAAATAGCACAAATTGAAGAAGAGCTTTTTGAAAAAAATGAAATTTCTCACGAACTTTTCCCTTCAAGCGACATTGCAGAAAATGTAAAAGAAGAAATAAAATCCGAAAGTATTGAAGAAGCACCAGTTGAAGAAACTCAAATTGACGAAGTAATTGAAACAAAAATAAAAAAGAAAGAATTAACATCAAATCCTGAAATTATTGGCACAAAAGTGACTAAACAAATTTCTATGGAAGATATTTTAGTTCACGATTATCAAGATACATTTTTTGAGAAAAAAGAAACTACAAATGAGGCAACTTCTGATGTTTTTGAAACAACAGTAGAAGCCGAAATTATTCAAGAGAAAGGGGAAGAAATAAGTAATGAAGTAGCGTCAGTTTCAGAAGCAACGCCCGAAGTTGAAATAGCGGAAGAAAGCATAGAAGAAACTCCAGTTGTAAATGGAAAAGCTATAGTTTTAGGATTGAATGATAAAATTGCTTTTGAGAAAAATTTATTTGCAGGAAACGGAGACGATTTAAACAGGGTATTATCTCAATTAAACACCTTTACAAATTGGGACGAAGCAAAATCTTTTGTGTTAGATTTTGTAAAACCGGATTATAATAATTGGGAAAATAAAGAAGAATTTGAAGTGCGATTTTTAGAAATTGTAGAAAATAAATTTAAATAAATGAACACAGAAAATAATTTGTGAAAATTTTTGAAATTCGTGTTTTAAATTGTTTTAAATGAGTAAATTATATATAGTTCCTACGCCAATTGGCAATTTAGACGACATGACGTTTCGTGCCATTCGTGTGCTTAAAGAAGCCGATTTAATTTTAGCCGAAGACACACGAACCAGCGGAAAATTACTAAAACATTTCGAGATTGCTACTCACATGCACAGTCACCACATGCACAACGAACACAAAACCGTAGAAAATGTAATTGCTCGAATAAAAGGTGGTGAAACGATTGCATTAATTTCCGATGCCGGAACGCCAGCCATTTCTGATCCTGGATTTTTATTAACACGCGCTTGTGTAGAAAACGGAATTGAAGTAGATTGTTTGCCAGGAGCAACCGCTTTTGTGCCCGCTTTGGTGAATAGTGGTTTGCCGAATGATAAATTTATTTTTGAAGGTTTCTTGCCCGATAAAAAAGGAAGACAAACACGTTATTTGGCTTTAGCTGAAGAAACACGCACCATGATTTTATACGTTTCTCCACATAAATTACTAAAAACGTTAGCCGAATTTATTCAATATTTCGGTGCAGACAGACCCGTTTCTGTTTCGAGAGAAATTTCAAAATTACACGAAGAAACCATCCGAGGAACAGCTGAAGAAGTTTTAAAACACTTTGAAGCAAAACCGGTAAAAGGCGAAATTGTTGTGGTTGTAGGAGGGAAGAAATAGTGTTCAGTATTTATAATCAGTAAGAAAAAAAATGAAAAACCCACTAAATAAAAAATCGTTCCCAGAAACCATCACTTACATTGATGAAAACTATACGTTCACACCAACGACTTTCAAAAATGGAAATCAAATAAACCATGCTGGTGAGAATAATGGTTCGTGTAAAATTTTTGCATTTGCTCAATTGCAACAATTTACCAAAGAAGAAACGTTATCATTATTCGGAGATTTTTATCAAGATGTCTTAAACGCACCAGACGCTTCCGACCATCAAAATATTAGAAATTTTATGATTTTCGGATGGGATGGTATTCACTTTGAAGGCGAAGCGTTACAAGTCAAGTAAAAAGCAAACATTGCGAATTAAACTATTTTTTTGCCAAGGATTATATGATTTGCACAGATTTAATCCTTATAATCTGAGAAATCAGTGGCTAAAATTAAAAATATTTATATCTTTGTTATACATACTATAAGCCAAAAATCGTAAATCACAAATCGTAAATCCAAAATCATTATGCGTTGGAATCTAAAATCAAAGCCAGAAAAAGAAAAAGTACAAGCCTTACAAAATGCCCTTCAAGTAGATGAAATCATCGCTACTTTATTAGTTCAAAGAGGAATAGAAACTTACGAACAAGCTAAAACATTTTTTCGTCCCACTTTACAAGATTTGCACAATCCGTATCTAATGAAAGATATGGACAAAGCCGTTTCTCGAATCGAAAAAGCCATTGCAAACAATGAAAATATTTTAGTTTTTGGCGATTATGATGTCGATGGAACCACCGCTGTTTCCTTAGTTTCAAGTTATTTACGAAGTTTTTATCCAAATGTAGCAACGTACATTCCAGACCGATATAACGAAGGTTATGGCATTTCCTATCTAGGGATTGATTATGCCGAAGACAACGCTATTTCCTTAATCATCGCACTCGATTGTGGGATAAAATCAATCGACCACGTGAATTATGCCAAAGCAAAAAACATCGATTTTATCATTTGCGACCATCACAGACCAGGCGATATTTTACCCGATGCCATTGCGGTTTTAGACCCAAAACGAGAAGATTGTTCCTATCCGTATGACGAATTATGTGGTTGTGGAGTAGGTTTTAAATTGATTCAAGCATTAGCTGAAAACAGCAACCAAACCATGGAAGATTTACTTCCTTATTTAGATTTGGTTGCAACAGCAATTGCCGCTGACATTGTTCCAATTACAGGCGAAAATCGTGTCTTAGCCAAATTTGGATTAGAAGTGATTAATTCGAATCCGCGACCAGGAATTAAAGCCTTAGTTCAAAGTGTAAAGAAAAAAGTTTTAACAATTACCGATGTGGTTTTTATCGTAGCACCAAGAATTAATGCCGCAGGAAGAGTGAAACATGGTAACGAAGCGGTGGCACTTTTAACCGAATACAATTTAGAACAAGCCGAACAATTTGCATCCGAAATTGAGCAACACAATTCGGACAGGAAAGAATTGGACAAACAAATTACCAAAGAAGCCTTGCTTCAAATCGAAGAAAATAAGGAACAAAACCGATTTTCAACGGTTGTGTATCAAGAAAATTGGCACAAAGGTGTCATCGGAATTGTGGCATCTCGATTAGTTGAAAAGTATTATAGACCGACAATTGTTTTTACTAAAAGCGGCGATAAATTAGCTGCTTCGGCACGCTCGGTAAAAGATTTTGATGTATACAATGCGTTAGAAGCGTGTGCCGAACATTTGGAACAATTTGGAGGACATATGTATGCTGCCGGAATGACGTTGAAAGAGGAAAATTACGAAAATTTCAAAGCGGCTTTTGAAAATGAAGTTAAAAAAACCATTCCTCCCGATTTATTAATTCCTGAAATTTCAGTAGATTTAGAAATGAATTTCTCAGATTTTGATGAAAAATTTATGCGCATTCTAAAACAATTCGAACCTTTCGGTCCAGAAAATATGACACCAGTTTTTTTGTCGAAAAATATTATAGATTCAGGTTATGCTAAAACTTTGGGTAACGATGCCGAACATTTAAAAGCTTTTGTAAAACAAAATAATTCCCCAAATTTTAATGCGATTGGTTTTGGACTTGGAGCTAAAATAGATGTTGTAAAAAACAGAAATCCTTTTGAGGCCGTTTATGTTTTAGAAGAAAATGAATGGAACGGAACAGTGAGTTTGCAATTGCAATTGCGTGATGTAAGAGCTAAGCAGAAGTAAAAAGTAGCAAAGTTTCATAGTAACAAAGTTAAAAGTGAAAAGTCATTCATCATTTACAATTCATGATTTCATTGTCTGCGTTGTGAAAAACTTTGCGGTTAAGAAAAAGAAAAAAAATTTTTCAATTAAGATAATCCGTTTAATCTGTGTACTCATAGAATGACAAAGAAAGACCCATTTTCAGCTTTACGAATTCCAGAATTTCGTTGGTTTGTTTTGATGCGATTAGCTTTTGTATTGGCTTGGTCCATGCAATTTGTCTTGATTGAATGGGAAGTCTACCGAATCACAAAAAACCCATGGTCATTAGGATTAATTGGTCTTATGGAAGTGATTCCAGCAATAGTCATGGCTTTGTTTGCCGGACATATTGTAGACCAATCCGAAAAAAGAGGTATGCTGCTCAAATGTTTTGTAGGAACGGCAACAATTAGTATATTATTATGTTATTTGGTTTACCCTGAAACGACAAAAATTATTGGGAAACAGACTTTTTTATTTGCTATTTATGCTTTAGTTTTTTTTGGCGGAATCATTCGTGCGTTTATCATTCCATCCGTATTTAGTTTGTTAGGATTAATTGTGCCAAAATCACAATTTACCAATGCAGCTACTTGGAGCAGTTCATCTTGGCAAGTTTCTGCCATAATTGGACCTGCATTAGCTGGTTTTTTTATTGGCGGAATCGGCGTATTTAATTCTATGATTTTCGTGACAATTTCTATTATTTTAGGAATTTTTATGTTGTTACAAATCAGTAAAAAACCTATATTAAATAAAAAAATTGGCGAACCCATTTCAGAAAGCTTAAAAGCAGGGATCAGATTTGTCTTTCAGAATAAAATTATTTTAAACGCGCTTTCGTTAGACATGATTGCTGTTTTATTTGGTGGAGCAGTAGCCTTATTGCCCATTTTTTCACAAGATATTTTACAAGTAGGTTCAGAAGGTTTCGGAATTTTACGAGCGGCACCAGCCATTGGTGGTTTATTAACCATGCTAGCTTCTACCTTGTTTTCAATCAAAAAAAATACAGGTAAAAAATTATTGCTAGCCGTTTTCGGTTTTGGAATTTGTATTATCGTTTTCGGCTTATCACAAAACTTTTGGATTTCGGTTGTAGCATTATTTTTAAGTGGTGTGGCAGATGGGTTCTCAGTAGTTATTCGTTCTACAATTCTTCAAATTTACACGCCCGATGACATGCGCGGAAGAGTTTCATCTGTAAATTCTATTTTTGTTGGTTCTTCCAACGAATTAGGAGCCTTTGAAAGCGGACTAACCTCTAAATTATTCGGAGTAGTAAATGCAGTAGTTTTTGGAGGCATCATGACGTTACTCGTAGTTGGAACCACCGCAGTTGCTTCGCCAAAATTCAGAAATTTAGAGATCGAGAAAGATTAAAAGTACTTTTTCTTATTCGTATTTTTTCAATTCAAATGTTTCGCCATCAAAAACGCCGTATGTAAAATAGCCAATCCAATCGCCTAAGTTGATGTATTTTGACTGTTCGTTCAAAGTAATTTCCATTGGCAAGTGGCGGTGTCCAAAAACAAAAAAGTCATACTGCTTAGTTTCTAATTTACGTTTGCAATATTGCACCAACCATTCGTTGTCTTCGCCTAAAAATTTCACGTCTTCAGCACCAGAAATAAGCTTGTTTTTAACTGATAAGTATTGTGCTAGTTTCACGCCAATATCAGGATGTAACCAACGAAACAACCATTTTGAAAACGGATTCGTAAACACTTTTTTCATGCGTTTGTAACCTATATCGCCAGGACCTTTTCCGTCACCATGTCCGATTAAAAATGTTTTTCCGTTAAAGATAAATTCTTTATTGTCGTGATAAACAGGAATATTGAGTTCTTTTTCAAAATAGTCACCCATCCATAAATCGTGATTTCCAACGAAGAAATAAATAGGAATACCAGCGTCTTTAATTTCAGCTAACTTTCCTAAAACCCTAATAAAACCTTTAGGGACAACCGTTTTGTATTCGAACCAAAAATCAAATAAATCGCCTAATAAAAAAATGGCGCTAGCGTCTTTTTTTGCCTCGTCTAGCCAAGCCACAAATTTTTGTTCTCTAGGAAAACTAATTTCAGAAGTTGGCGCTCCAAAATGCTGATCGGAAGCAAAATATATTTTTTTTGAATTCAAATTAATTATTTTTTACAAAATTAGCAAAAATAAATATACAAAAAATAGCTTTATATCGATAAAAAGATGTTTTTTGTCGATATATTTTAGATGTTTACTAAAAGTTTATATTTTTGTAAAGTTAAATATATTAATTAATCACTATACATAATGAAAAAACTACTTTTATTATTATTTATGTTTGCTGGTTTTAGTGTTTTCGGACAGTTATCCGAAAACTTTGAAGGTGCAACATTTCCCCCAACAGGATGGACAACTTTTGAAACAGGAACAGGAGCTACTTATAGCTGGGCTGAAACTAACTTAGGTGCTTTTACCTATGGAGGAGTTGGTAAATCAGCAATAATTAGACAAGAAAATGTAGCTTCAGGCCAGGCTATTGACTGGATGGTTACTTCTGCAGTTACTGTCCCTGCAAATGCTCAGTTGCGTTTCTATACCAAAACCATTCAAACAGGAGTACAAGGAAGTTTGTTTGATATTAAAATTTCAGCTACTTCGCAAACCAATCCGGCAACTTTTACCAACCTTGTTTCCTATGATGAGGCTTCCTTAACTGCTGTAGCCAATGTTTATGAAGAAAAAGTAATTGATATACCTGCAACATATCCTGTAGGCTCTACAATTTACATTGCATTTGTAATGACAAATGATAATGGAGACAGGTGGTTAATTGATAATGTTAACGTAGCACAAAAATGTAATGCGCCAATTGGACCGTTAGGTACTGCTAATGAAAGCACAACCACTGCTCAATTAAGTTGGGGTAATCCAGGTGGGATTACTGCTTGGGAAATAGAAGTGGTGCCTTTTGCAAGTGCCTTTACAGGTGTACCTACCTATACGAATGTAACTACAAATCCATTTACTGCAACAGGTTTATTGGCAAATACGCTATATAAATTTCAAGTTCGTTCTGTATGTGCTAATGGTTTTGTGAGTGATTGGTTTGGACCAAGAAGTTTTCAAACGGCTTCTTTAGGAGATACATGTGCTGGTCCTATTGTGGTTGGCACGCTACCCTATCAAACAGTTGACGATACGGCAAATTATTTAGACCTTTTTGATACTACTCAACCATTAACCTGTAGTGGTTCTGCTGCAAATTATATGGCAGGTAATGATGTGTTTTATTCCTACACCGCTACATTTACAGGTAACATAGCTATTTCTATGTCTCCTACAAATGTAAGTTCAAGTATACATGTTTATAGTGCTTGTCCAGGTACAGCAGGAGCAACTTGTTTAGCTGGAGTGGCAAATCCTTCTTCTGGGATTAGAGATATTAATCCATTTCCAGTAGTTGCGGGTACTACATATTATATTATTATATCTTCAAGTGCGGCACAACAAACTGTTGGATATACTTTAACGATACAACAAGTTTTTTGTAATCAACCAACGGCTTTAGCAGCGGCAATTACATCGCCTACAACAGCTAATTTATCATGGACATCTGAAACAGGAGTTACTTCATGGCAATATTCAGTTGGGGCGGCACCTTATGGGTTACCTACAGGTCCAACTTTTACCTCAACAACATCAAATACTACAAATGTTTTTACAGGAATTCCTGGTATAGTTTATCAATATTATGTAAGAGCGGATTGTAATAGTGGTAATAGTAGTATTTGGTCTGGGCCTTTTTCATTTACAATGCCTCAAGTGGCCACACCATTAAATTTTATTGATGGTTTAGAAACATTAACAGGTTGGACTTTAAATAATGGTTCACAACCTAATAAATGGGCAGTAGGGACCGGAGTAAACAACGGAGGAACTCATGCTTTATATATAACAGATACTAATGGTACTACAAATACTTACAACAATACGGCTACCTCTATAGTACAAGCTTATAAAGATTTTGTAATTCCTGCAGGAGCTACTCAATTGGATTTTACATTTGATTGGCGATCCACTGGAGAGGCACTACAAGATTATTTGAGAGTTTGGACAGTACCTGCTACTTATACTCCGGCAGCTGGATCACAAATTACAGCTGTTGCAAATAGTAGAATAAAAATAGGTGCTGATTTTAATTCTTCATCAAACTTTACTACTCAAAATTACACGTTAAATGCTACACCTTATGCAGGTGGAACTATGCGTGTGGTTTTTGAATGGAGAAATAACAATACACTTGGAAATCAACCTCCAGCTGCAATTGATAATATAAAATTAAATTTAGTTACTTGTCCTAAACCAGGAAATTTAACTATTTCAAATATTTTTTATAACGCGGCACAAGTAAACTGGACAAATGGTGCCACAGAAACGCAATGGGAAGTTTTAGTTTTACCAACAGGTGCTCCTGCACCAAACGCGGCTTCTGTTGGAGTCGTTACAAGTGGTAATCCATTTTCAATTACCGGATTAACTTCAGTTACTTGTTATGATGTATATGTTAGATCAAGATGTTCTTCAACTGACTTTAGTTTTTGGTCTGTTCCGGTAACTTTCTGTACTACTCCAAATTTCTGTGCTGGTGATCACTATATAGATACAGGAGGAACAACCGGCGGTTATCAAAATAATGAAAATACATTTGTAACAATTTGTCCAGCTAACGTTGGAGATGTTGTAACTGTAGTTTTTAACTCGTTTGATTTAGCTGCAGGTGATAATTTAATTATTAGAAATGGGAATTTACCAACTTCTCCAATTGTTGGTACCTATTCTGGCACTACATTGCCTCCAAGTTTTACTTCAACATCACCAACGGGTTGTTTATATATTTCATTTACTTCAAATACAACGGGAACTGCTGCCGGTTGGGATGCTACAATTTTTTGTACGCAACCAATCACTTGTTTTAAACCCACAGCAGTAACAGTATCAAATGTTACAGGTACTACAGCTTCTGTTTCTTGGACAGAATCTGGTAGTGCAACGCAATGGCAAATAATAGCTTTACCAGTTGGTTCAAATGTACCTGCTTTAACTTTTACAGGTGTAAATGCTACAAGTCCGTTTTTATTGACAGGTTTAAATCCTTCGTCAACCTATACTTTTTATGTAAAAGCAATCTGTTCTTCTACAAATTTTAGTTTTTGGTCAGATGGTGTAAATTTCACTACAACGCCACTAAATGATTTATGTACTAATGCTACAGTTGCTCTCCTTAATGACGATTTAAATTGTACTATTTTGAATAATGGAGTTTTAACAGGAGCTTCACCTACAGTAACTCCAGCTTTAACTTGTGCGGCAACAGCAAATGATGTTTGGTATTCATTTGTTGCAACAAAACCGACACATACATTTAGTTTATCAAACATTTCACCTGCAGGTACAACAATTAATTTTGCTTTATATTCAGGGACTTGTAACGGATTTAATCAATTACAATGTGGCGCAACAACCTATGTAGCAAACAGTTTAGTAATTGGACAAACTTATTATGTAAGAGTCTATACTACAGCATCTACAAATACAGCCGTTTCATTTAGTTTATGTATTGGTGCTGTTCCGTGCCCAGAAGCGGTTTCATTATGTAATGCACCTATTACTTATCCAAATGCAACACAAGTTATTAACTTAGGAACGTATGGATGTTTAGGAACTTCACCGAATGCAAGTTTTTTCTTTTTAGAAGCTGCTCAAAGTGGTTCTTTAAGTTACACAATTAATCAAGTCAATACTGCAGGTAATCCAATTGATG
The DNA here is from genome assembly GCF_040402895.1 of Flavobacterium sp. GTDB lineage: Bacteria > Bacteroidota > Bacteroidia > Flavobacteriales > Flavobacteriaceae > Flavobacterium. Next base: position 354,100 of record NZ_JBBALR010000001.1, on the reverse strand, counting down.
TGGATTATGCGCTTTGGGGGCCATTTGCTAGTAGAGATGCAGGTTGTATTTTGATTCCTAACGGAAGCCCTATTAGTTGTAGTTTTTCTGCAGCAGCTACAGAAAACTTTACCATTACGGTTACCGCTGGACAGATATATATATTAATGGTAACCAATTATGCTAATCAAGCAGGTTCGGTAACTATGACGCCAAACCCAACTAATACGGCACAATCTTTTTGTTATCCATATAATACCTTTAATTATTCTGCGGTTACTTATTGTAGCAATAGTGCGAATCAAACTCCGGTATTAATTGCAGGAGCAGTACCAGGAATCTATTCTGCTACACCAGCTGGATTGACAATTAATTCAGTAACGGGAGAAATTAATTTTGCAACTAGTGCACCAGGTACCTATACTGTTTCAAGTACTTTGATTCCTACATTAAGTCCACCAGCAACAAATGCTCCAATTATTTGTACTAGAACGGTAATTGTAACGCCAAATCCAAATGCAACGATTGCTTATTCAAGTCCATCTTATTGTAATTCTGATTCGGCTTCTTATCCAGTAGTTATTTCAGGAATTGCTGGACCTAATACTACATATTCATCCACACCTTCTGGGTTACAATATGCACTTGATCCTATTTCCGGGACAATCACGCCTGCATTAGCGGCACCTGGAGTTTATACAGTAACTATATCAGTTCCTGCTCAAGGTGGATGTTTGGCATATACTAATACAACTACAGTTGAAATAAAAGCAGCTCCACAACTTCCTATTAAAGTAGATGTAAATGGATGTAATAGCTATACTTTACCTGCGTTGACAATGGGAACATACTATACAGGTTCTAATGCAACTGGGACTCAACTGAATGCTGGAGATGTAATTACCACTACCCAAGTAATTTATGTATATGCAACTAATACAGATTGTGCAAGTCAAGTTTCATTTAAAGTAAATATTATTACTATACCAACTCCGACTCCTTCGATAACTTCACAGCCTTCTTGTACAACTCCGTCCGGAACGATGCAAGTTACTTCACCTTTATCATTATCTGCTTCTGCTCCTACGGATTTATTTATTTCTGAAGTTACAGATGCTAATACTGGAGCGCTTTCTTATGTTGAATTATTCAATGGAACTGGTAGTGCAAAAAATTTAGCAAACTATAGATTAAAAATGCATAATAATGGTAATGTAACTGCAACTTGGCAACAAACGTTATCTGGAACAATTGCAAACAATAGTACATTTATTATTAAAATTAGTAATGATCCTGGTATTCCTGGAATTGTACATAATTTATTAATAGCAAATCAAGGTATTGATACGAATGACAACATTAGATTAACAACTTTAGCAAATGTTGAGTTAGATATGTGGGGACCAACCACTGGTACGGTATTTACACCAAATAACCAGCCAGGATATACGTATAGAAGATTAGCTACGTCTACTCCTCTTCCTACAACAACTTGGACACCTACCCAATGGACAAGCTTTGATCCAGAAAATTATTCTAATATTGGTCAATATTCTTTATTTGTCTCAAACTATGAATATGCAGTAGACGGTGGAACATTTCAAGCTTCTACTACTTTTACAGGATTAACACCAGGTTCACATACCTTAATTGTTCATGATATAGTGAATGATTGTTATTCGTCACCATCAAGTTTTACAGTTGATCCTGTAACATACACTAATCCTGTAACTGAATTTTCTTATACCACACCAGTATGTATCACATCTACTACTAATCCTACTCCAACACTTGCAAGTGGATTTACTACTGGAGGTACATTTAGTTATGTTGGTACTGGTTTAGATTTTAATAGTACAGATGGAACCATTAATTTAGCTTCCAGTACAGCAGGAACATATGTTATTACTTATACATATCCTATTAACTTATTGAGCTGTATTAATGCTGGTTCAAGTAGCTTTACAATTACAATTACTGGATCAATTACTCCTACATTTACACAAATACCAAGTGTATGTCAAAACACAACAGCACCAACGTTGCCATTGTCGTCAAGTAATACACCTTCGATAACTGGAACTTGGAATGCACCTATAAGTACCTCTTCAATTGGAACAACAACTTATACATTTACACCTGATCCAGGTCAGTGTGGTGTTTCAACTACTATGGATATTACAGTAACTGCACCAAATATTACTCCTGTTTTCACACAGATACCTAATATTTGTCAGAATACTACAGCGCCAGTTTTACCTACAGTATCAAATAATACTCCTCCGGTAACTGGTACTTGGAATGCGGCAATTAATACTAGTACTCCTGGTACTACTACTTATACATTTACACCAAATTCAGGACAATGTGCTGTAGTGACTACAATGGATATTACAGTAACTGCACCAAATATTACACCTGTTTTCACACAGATACCTAATATTTGTCAGAATACTACAGCGCCAGTTTTACCTACAGTATCAAATAATACTCCTCCGGTAACTGGTACTTGGAATGCGGCAATTAATACTAGTACTCCTGGTACTACTACTTATACATTTACACCAAATTCTGGACAATGTGCTGTAGTAACTACTATGAATATTACAATTAATTCAATAGTAATACCAACATTTAATGCCATTGCTAGCATTTGTCAGAACGAGGCAGCTCCTGCCTTACCAACATTGTCAAATAATACAATTCCAATTTCAGGAACATGGAACCCATCAGTGATCAATACTTCAAATGTAGGAACTTCAAATTATGTATTTACTCCAAACTCAGGTCAATGTTCACAAGCAGTAACAAAATCAATAACAATTGAACCAAGATTAACACCTGCTTTTGATCAAATACAACCATTATGTGTTGGCGATGCTTCTGTAACTCTTCCAGTAACTTCATTAAATGCTGTTAGTGGAATATGGTCACCGGCAGTTGTAGACACATCAGTTGAAAGTAATTCAGTATATACCTTTACTCCTGACACTTCAGAATGTGCTTCTGTAGTTACTATGAATATTTTAGTTGAACAATGTCAAATCCAGAAAGGTATTTCGCCTAATGGTGATGGATTGAATGACTTTTTAGAGTTAGTTGCTAAGAAGGTTGAGATATTTAACCGATATGGTAAAGAGGTGTATTCTAAAGAAAATTACAATAATGATTGGCATGGTCAATTCAAGGGAGGTGGAGAGATGCCAGACGGTACGTATTATTTCGTAATTGAGTTAGTATCTGGAGCCAAGAAAACAGGATGGATTTATATAAATAGAGAACAAAAATAAATTATATTACTACTCTTTTATTAAAAAAATAGGAGAGTAGTTTTTATAAAAAAAACAGTGATATGAGAAAAATATATTTAGGTTTATTGTTGACCTTTGGGATGCTTTCAGAAGTATCTGCCCAACAAGATCCACATTACACGCAATACATGTATAACATGAGTGTTATGAATCCAGCCTACGCTGGAAGTAAAGACAATTTATCGCTAGGTTTATTGCATCGAGAGCAGTGGATAGAGCTAGAGGATGCTCCTGTTACAAGTACTTTTTTCGGACACAGTCCAGTTGGAAAGAATGTAGGTTTGGGATTATCTGTTATTTCAGATAAGTTAGGACCGGTAGAGGAGAATAATATTTATGGAGATTTTTCTTACACGTTAAAGTTAGGAGGAGATCACAAATTAGCCTTAGGTTTGAAAGCGGGATTAACGTTGCATAATGTGGCATTAAATAGTAGAATAGCAAGTACATTACCAGATCCTGGTGATGGTTCTTTTGGACAAGATATAAGTAACAGTTATTTTAATTTTGGTACAGGTGCTTTTTATTATACTGAAAAGTATTATTTAGGTTTATCAGTTCCAAATATGTTAAAAGCAACGCATTTAGATTTTGATGGTAGAAGTTATGGAAATGAGTCGAGTCATTATTTTTTAACAGGAGGTTATGTCTTTGATGTATCAGAAAATGTAAAATTCAAGCCGTTTTTCATGGCAAAGTCTTCATTTGAAGCGCCAGCATCCTTAGATGTTTCTTCAAACTTTATGATCAAGGACAAGTTTGAGTTAGGCGCTACATATAGAATTGACGATAGTTTTGGAGCTATGGTAAATTACGCTGTTACACCAAGTTTAAAAATTGGTTACGCTTATGATCATATCGTATCCGATTTAAAAGTAACTACACCATCCTCTCATGAGATTATTTTGTTGTACAATGTTAACTTTAACAAAAAGGTATCACGTTCACCACGTTATTTTTAATCTATCCAAAAAAACAGACTACACATGAAAAATATATATATACTAGCAGGTGTTTTACTTCTTTCAATAGGGGGATTACAAGCACAAAATAAAGACACAAAAGAAGCAGACTATTTATACGATAGATTAGAGTATGTAGATGCCGCTAAGGCCTATACTAAACTAGTTGAAAAAAACAAAGCCGATGGTTATGTTTATAAGCAATTAGCGGACAGTTACTATAATGTATTTAATAGCAAGCAAGCTGTAATATGGTATGCTAAAGCCATAGCGAGTACGCAAGATGCAGAAACGTATTTTAGATATGCTCAAATGCTAAAAGCGGAAGGGAATAATAAATTGGCAACACAACAAATGGAAACATTTGCAAAAATGCAGCCTAATGACGCTAGAGCCAAAGCTTTTAAAAACTATCCAGACTATACCTCGCAATTAAAAAACCAAGCGAAACAATACGATATTTTAAAATCGGATATAAGTAGCGACAATACAGATTTTGGAGCGGTTCTAACTCAAAATAACGAAGTATTCTTTACCAGCGCAAGAAATACTACAAGAAAGAAAAGCGGTATGGACGACCAACCGTATTTAGACTTATATAAAGCTATTAGAAACACCGATGGTTCGCTAAGTCAAGCCACAGAAGTAGTGGAATTAAATACTAAATGGCACGATGGCCCAGCAACGATTACTTCTGATGGTTCTACAATGTATTATGGTAGTCAGAGTTTCAACGAAGGGGAATTCCAAAAAAATAAAGAAAAACACTTGAAATTAGGACAAATATATTTGTTCAAAGCCACTAAAACACAAGCGGGTACTTGGGGAAATTCAAAAGCCTTACCAATTAATAGCAAAAACTATTCAGTAAGTAATCCAAGCATTAGTAAAGATGGAAAAACCTTATATTTTTCATCAGATATGCCAGGCGGTTTTGGAGGACAAGACATTTGGAAAGTAAATGTAGATGGAGATACTTTTGGTACGCCAGAGAACTTAGGTGCCAATATTAATACGGAAGGACATGAGAGTTTTCCATCAATTCAAGAGGATGGTATTTTATTCTTTTCTTCAAATGGGAAACAAGGATTCGGAGGTTACGATGTATTTAAACAAAACACCAACTCAAAAGATCAAGCAGCTACTAACCTTGGAGAACCAGTGAATACACAAAAAGATGATTTTTCATTTTCGTATAATCTAGAAAAAAATGTAGGTTATTTTTCAAGTAACCGAGATGGTAATGATGATATTTATCAAGCTGTTGCTGTATGTGGCGTGGATGCTACAGTAGTTGTTAAAGATGCAGAAACAGGTAAATTATTAGCAGGAGCAAGTGTTACGTTTGTAGACCAAAAAGGGAAAGACAAGGGCAACCAAGTGTCAAACGAAATGGGAGAAGCTAAGTTTGGTGTAGCATGTAATGAAATTGCTAATTTTAACGCTACCAGAGCCGGTTACCAAAACGGAACAGCTACCATGGCAAAATCTAAAAACGGGCCACAAAATATCGTGATTAACTTAACTCCAATAAAACCAATAATTACAGAAACAGAAGTTATTTTACAACCTATCTATTTCGATTATAATCAATCAAACATCACAGCACTAGGAGCAGAAGAGTTAGATAAATTGGTTAAAGTAATGAATCAGTATCCAACTATGGTAATCGATGCAAAATCGCACACCGATAGCAGAGGATCAGATAGTTTCAACTTAAAACTTTCAGATAGAAGAGCTAAAGCAACAATGCAATACATTGTTTCAAAAGGGATTTCTAAAGAAAGAATCACAGGTCATGGAATGGGTGAAACCCAACCAAAAGTCCCATGCACAGCTTGTACAGAAGAAGAGCACGCTCAAAACAGAAGAAGTGAATTCTTAATTATCAAAAAGTAATTAAAGAATACAACTTATTTAATAAAAAAAATCGTCTCCATATGGAGACGATTTTTTTTATTTAGGAAGAGTCTAATTGCTTTTCTACAATTTTTGTAGATTTTTTCTGTAACTAATACTAGAAAGTTGTTCCTGCCGAAATTTCAGCAAATATGCCTAGCTATATATAGGATTATCCCTAAAAATGAAAATAATATTAATTTTCGATAGAACATGTTAATTTTCGTAAACTAATTGTTTAAGAAAGCCCTTAATTTTATCAATAATTATTCAGCTTATCTCTTCTAAGTAAGTGTATTATGTTTTTTAGAAATGTGATACTTAGTAAATAAACACATTATTATATGCGATTATAAAAACTATTAGGGAAGAAGAAAAATAATTTAAAAAAGTTTAAGTTATCAAAGATTTCCAAATAGAAACTTTTACCTACAACGGTTTCTATTAAATTGAGGTTTTCGATGTTTTATGGAAGTTTTAGGCTTGGAAACCCCCAATTTCTTAAAGCGACAAAACGGCACAATCCCAAAAAAAACATCGAAAAGCCTCAATATTTTACTCCAATATTACAATTATAATTACTAACGGATAGTACGGATTTGTAATCAATGCCCACAAAGTGAAAACAAAAACTACAATAACATAAAGTTGTAGTTTTTTTATGATTAGAATTTAGAAGAAAATATTTCTTTAACAGCTAGTTCGTAATTTCTTTTACTTTGGGCTTTTTTTATTTTCTTAAATGTTTTTTGGGTATCCGGAAAGGATTGTGAAAAGTATTCCCAAAAGCCTAACATTTTCATTCTAATTGGCGTTGGGCCTTGCAAAAACGCATCGTATTCCTGATAAATTTCATCGTGAAACGCGTTAAAAATCTTAAACCTATCTTCTGGATATTCGGTAGTATTATTTTTAATCATACTGGGTAAAAACGGATCGGCAAGTAAGCCTCTACCAATCATAAAATGGTCAATACTTGGGAAGCGAGCTTGCATGTCTCTAAATTTTTCAACGGAAGTAATATCTCCATTATAATATAATTTGTGTTTAGAAACATCCAAACAACGTTGAAACGAATCTAAATCCACATCGCCTTTATAAACTTGCTTACCAATTCTGGCATGAATGGCGATATTTTTTATAGGGTATTTTTCTAAAATTGGGAACACCTCTAAAATTTCTGCTGCATTTTCATAACCCATTCGCATTTTCATCGAAACCACAATATTCGTTTCGCTATGCACTTTATCTAAAATAGAATGAATTCGTTCGGTATTGCTAATTAAACCAGAGCCCATGCCGCATTTTGCCACCATGGGATACGGACAGCCTAAATTCCAATTGAGTTCTTTATAACCAAGTGATTGTACGTATTTTGTTACAAATAAAAACTCATCCGCATCGTTAGTAATTATTTGCGGAATCACTTCTAAAGTCGTATTATTTTCTGGAAGAATATCCCGTTCGTATGACGCTTTAATTTCTAATTTTCCGTTTAAACGGATGTAGGGCGAATAGAACGTATCTATACCACCAAAATGTTTATGAAACGCATTTCGAAATCTAAAATCCGTAAAACCTTGTAATGGAGAAGACAATAAAGTAACGTTCATCTAAATATTATCTGAAGCAAACCATTCTGCAAATGACGATTCTGTTTCTTGTAAACGTAAAGAATGCAACTGAATGTCTTGAGGCAAACGCGCCCTAATTTTATTTGCAAAATCCACTACCATGTTTTCACTTGTAGGTTGATAATCTACTAAAATCACATGATGTCCGCGATTTTGTAATTCTTTTGCCAATTCTACATGTGGGGTATTTTGGTTGAAAACTGTAGCGTGATCAAACACATCCACAATTTCCTCTCGTACAATTTTTTTCAAATCGGTAAAATCAATTACCATTCCAAATTTTACGTGATTGGAATCTGTAATCGGCTCACCAATAACCGTAACCGAAAGTTTATAACTATGTCCGTGTACGTTTTTACATTTTCCATCATAGCCATAAAGGGCATGACCCGTTTCGAAATTAAATTGCTTGGTAATTCTAATTTTACTCATGATGTGATAATTGAACAGCAAATTTACGAAATTATTCACATATCTTTGCTTCAAATGTGCAACTAATGGAATTGAATCCACTTTACGAAACCATAATTACCGATTTATTAGAAAACCAATATGCCGTTTGTGATGCTTTTTTTTCAGAAGAAGCGGTACAGATTATGCGTGCCGAATTGGAACAAAAATTGGAAACAACTGAGTTTAAAAAATCAGCAATTGGAAATAAATCCGATGAAGTGGTAAAAGAAGAAATTCGTGGCGACTATATTTTTTGGTTGAATGAAGAAGATAAAAACAAAGCTTCAGAAACGTTTTTCAATACCATCAACGATTTTGTTTCTTACATCAATGCGACTTGTTATTTAGGGATTACCACAAAAGAATTTCATTATGCGATGTATCCTGAAGGCACTTTTTACAAACGTCATTTAGATGTGTTTAAAAACGATACGCGACGAAAATTATCTATAGTTTGTTATTTAAACGATGAAAATTGGCAACCCGAATTTGGTGGCGAATTAGTCATTTACAAACCAGAAGAAGAAATTAAAATTTACCCACTAAAAGGCAGAGTTGTTATTTTTGAAAGTCAAATTTTAGAACACGAAGTCAAACCCGTTCATAGAAAAAGATTTAGTATTACGGGTTGGTTGAAAACGAGTTAGGGTTTTATTTTTTATGCTACGCAAAGTCTCCTGACTTTGAGTTACAAATTAAATTTATATATTTTTGAAAGTTAGCTCAAAGTCGGGAGACTTTGCGCAGCGTTAATAATTTTAAAAAAATTACTTCTAAAACCCCTCCAACGCCTTTTTCGTAAAATTACTCAACACTAATTTTCCTGAAATTTCGGCACGTTCGTATAATAACGTGCTCCAATGCGACGTGTTTTGCCACAATACTTGTTTCATTTCAGCTAAAGCGTCTGGGTTGTAAGTGGCTAATTGTGAAGCGAATTTTTCTAATGCTGAATCCAAATCTTCAGGTTGCACTAATTTGGCAAACAACCCTTTTTCAAAAGCCCAAGTTGCCGATTTCCATTCGTTTCCGTCTAAAGTTAGTTCGCCCATGGCAGTGTGTCCAATTTTTCGGCTTACGGCAGGTTCTATTACAAAAGGGCCAATTCCTATAGTTAATTCTGAAAGTTTGATATCGGCTTTTGTTGTGGCAATGGCATAATCGCAAGCGGCAATAATTCCTACGCCACCACCAACGGCTTTTCCTTGCACTTTTCCAACAATTAATTTCGAACAGTTTCGCATCGCGTTTATTACATTCGCAAAACCAGAGAAAAAGTGTTTGCCGTCTGATAAATTATCAATTTGCATTAATTCTTCAAAAGAAGCACCCGCACAAAAGGTAGTTCCTTCACTTTGTAAAACAATAATAGTAGCGTTTTCATTTGCGTCTAAATCCTGAATTGTTTTTACTAATTCTTTCAATTGCGCGCTTGGAAACGAATTTCCTGCTGGATGAAAAAAGGTGATGTAACCAATATTATTTTTTATTTCTTGTTTTACGAAAGCTGTCATATTATCTTTTTAAACTAAAGTGTGATTTAAACTCTTTCTGAACGCCTTCTTCTGTATATTCAATTTTAAACCAATAATCTGTGGAAGGCATATCTTCGCCATTTAGTTTTCCATCCCAACCATTTGCATAAGGATTTATTTCCTTTATTAATTTTCCGTATCGGTCAAAAATATAAATTTTGGCTTTAAAATCAGGTGTTAAACCAGATATGTTCCAGGTATCGTTATACGTATCGCCATTTGGCGTAAAATAATTTGGATACGAAATGGTAGTTACGGTGTTGGATTGTTTGATAGGTAAACACCCGTTTATATCACGAGCATAAACCGTATAAAAGCCATTTGGCAAGTTTGTAAAAACTGGACTAGTTTGCCAATCTACTTGATTTAAACTAAATTCGTAGGTGCCAAATCCGCCAATTACTTCTGCCTGAATGGTAGCTAATCCACTTGCGAAAATTTCAGAAACCAATTCTAAATTTACAGAATTAGGCGCTGAAGAAATAAACAATTCTGTTTGGTCTTCTTTTGAACATAATGTGGTTGTATTGGTAACAACTACTTTATAAATTCCAGATGTAGAAGCATTAAATATAGCACTTTCTTGTCCGCCAATTGTATTTGGATTTGTTGGTGTCCAAGAATAAGTATAATTTCCCGGTACTATCGGAGTCGCATTAATAGCAAAATTTCCAGCGCCAGAGCCTGGTTGTACGCATAATAGTTTGTACTCAATAATGTCAAAATTGGGTAATGGATTTACTTTTAAATCTAAATATTGACCCAAACCAACACAATCATTATTTACGTTACTATCAATTCTTACCCATATATTTTGGAGGTTTGGAACAGTATTTCTAAATCCATCTGGGTCAGTAGTGTCTATTGGGTTTGCTTCTGCTAAAGCTTGCGCCTCGGTGGTATAATATGTTACTGTTAAGTTGGAACTATTTGCAAATAAAGCCAAAATGGTATTGGTTGCAGAGGCAAAACTATTAGTTGTTGCTGAAAAACTAAAATAATCAATGCCATCAGTATCAGGGTCGTTTAAATCTATGTAATCATCACATTCTTCCAAAATTATCTTTTGAAAAGTAGCTGGAATTTGTGTTGCCGAAACTAGTAAATTTATCTGTGCTGTCCTAAAACATCCATTAGCATTTTCAATTCTTGCCCATACGATTCCGTTATTAGGCGAGTTATAAGCCGAGTCATTTGTTATTTGACTTGTATTGTTTTGAGCGTCTGTTTGTGTTAGGAAATATTTAAAAGTCAAATTATTTTGAGAAGATAAAATTACGTTCGCTTCCGTTAAATTGAAATCGGTAATTGCATCGGTGTCGTTATCGCATTGTTTTAAAGTAATAATTGAATTTACAATGGGCTTTGGCATTACAACAACATTAAAACTAGTGGTATTGAAACAATTTGTAAGCGTGTTGAATAGTCTAACATAAATAATAGTAGTTGCTCCCGTATACGATGTAATGGCGTTTGCACCAGAAACCGCTTCGCTGGGTAATAAATGATACGAAACAGAAACGTTAGTTTGACTATTTAATATTTCTGCCGTTTTTTGAGTTAAATTAAATGTAATTTGACCATTTGTGTCACTTCCATCTAAATCATTATCACATGCTTTCAAATCAGTGATAGTTACCAAACTAGGTAAATCATAATTAGTAACCACAACACTTGAAGATAATGCAGGACAAACGCCGCTAGCAGGAATCGTATAGGTATACGTTCCGCTTAAATCAACTGCTGGATTAAAAGTACTATTTGGTCTATTTACACCATTTAAAGACCATAGTCCACCAGACGTAACGCCTGATCCTAATAAAAGAAATAAATCAAATGGCGATTGATTTTTACAGGTGTTTTTTGTCGTATTTGTACCTGCGTTATTTGCTTGTTCTATGGTAACATTCACTTTAACACTTAAAAAAGTTAATGCCGTATTACATGTTTTTGTGAATGAATAAATATATTCACCTGCTATATTCACATTGGGATTGAAAACATCTCCAGCCAGAGCAGCACCTCCTGCAGGAATTGTCCAGGTACCACCGGCACCGGGATTTCCATTAATAGCGTCAAATAAATTTGTTGTTGTAGACGAGCAAACAGAAACTGGAGTATCTTGGGGAGCACTACCAAATCCTGAGTAATATCCTGCATATCCTGCTGCACCACTTGCTCCAAAAACACCTACTGCTAATGGCCCTGTGGAGACCACATTTACATTACCCGAATAACCAGAAATTCTATAAGTAACCCAATCAGTATTGCCAAGAACAGCTTGTGATTGAGAGGTGTTAATTGGATTTCCGTTGATAGTTATTGTGGCATTTGAATAAGTTAATATCATTAAGTCGGCATTATAATTCGATGCCCCAATTTCATCAATAGCTGGTAAATAAACAGATTCTTGAAAAAAGCAACTAAGCGGTGGAATAAAATTCAATCCAGAAGTAGGAAAAGATGCAGCGCCACCAATCAATTGATAGGCAAAAACCGGCTTGGATGATTTTACGTATATGTTTTTATTAGTAGTTCCTTGATATTCTGAATTGGGCACTAAGAAATAATCACCAGCATTTAAAGTCGTTGCTGCTGTGGTATTTCCATTAACAAAAATTTGAGTATTGTCTTCATCAGCAATAATTAATGGTAATTCCATTTCAGGTAAACCGTTTCCTTGAATAAAAATATATTCGGTTCCAATTTGTGAAGACGATACAATTTGGTCTAAGGTAAAATCTTGTCCATTATTAGAAACACCTCCAGTAGCGTTTCCCGTACTAACAGCTACTGGTTTTGTTGCGGTTAGAAGAGCGCCTATAAATCCAGTCCAGTTAGCTGTAACATCTGTATATCCAGAAAAAACAATGGATTCCCCTTCGTTTAATGTAAAAGTTTGAGAGTCGGAAGTGATATTTCCAGTCCCAGAAACAAAAACCACATTAGAATTATAATCGGATAAATTAATTACGGTATTGTTTTCTGTTGCCATAACACTGGATACAAAATTTCTAATAAAAACTTCTCCGCCTTGTGGCGTACTTCCTAATCTAAAGGATGTTCCAATTCCAGGTCTCCCTTTGGAAATTAATGTTTCTGCATGATTTGCTGCTCGCATTCTAAAACTAACATAAAAGTCTTTAGTTCCTTCTAATATTAGTCCTTTGTCATTTTTAACAATATTAACATCACTAATATCTAAAAACATTTGAGTAGGTTGTCCTGAGCCTACAGTAACTACAACTGGTGTAGATTGTGAAATTGTAAATGGCGAACCAGCAATAGGCGTTCCATTTCCAGCTGTTACAGTTACTTGAAAAGGAACAGTTTCAGGAGTAGAGAGATATAAATAATGATTTTCAATTGAAGTGTTATCTCTTGAGTGTAGTGGCGGTAACCAATGCTTGTTACTCAACTGAGCATAAGTAGTAAAAAAACCAAAAATAGTAAGTAAAATATATATATTTTTCATTATTTGAATGAGTAGAATAAACAAATTTATTCTATTTTTAATTAATTTCATTTATAATAAAAGAAAAAGGCACATTTAAGCAACTTTTTTTAACTTATAGTATAAAAATTAAGGATTTATTTGAAATGTTTGGGTAGTATTTGGTGCCGATCCTCTAACATTTATAGCTTTTCCGGAGGCATCTAAAACGAATGCTACGAAATATATTTTAGCTATATTAGCAACATTTGCAGGAATGGCAACTGTAAAATTTTTAGTAACTGTTGCTCCAACATTTGTCCCAGTTAAGGTGTCTCCGTAAACTAAATCAGTTAAACAAGCTCTTAAAACATGGTTGTGTTCAAAATTAACAATTGGATTTTGTCCCCCAAAATAGGAGGTTGCATTTACCTGATTGTAAATTAAACCATCTTCTAAAACATAAACTACCAGTTTTAAATCAGAAAAATTTGAAACAAATTTAATATTAACATCCAAATTAATATTACCACCAGAAACTGTTGATTGTAAAGCAATTCCTAAGTCAGCGTTTGGTTTAATTTGATTTTTTACTTCTGTTGGAGAACTAGAATTACTCCATTGTATTTTTCTGTTTAATTTTGCTGCAGGATAGCCAGAAATGTCAAGCATTTGCTCAAGTGCCAAAGCATTAAAGTTATAAGGATCTGTAAAAGAACCAGAACTTCTATGAATTGAAACAGGATAAGCACGAAGTTGTTGATTTTGCACTTGTTCAATACCATGTAAAACCCTAGGGCAATATTGGCACCAAGTACCAGTATAATCTTCAATTAATACGTTTTTTAAAAATTTTCCAGATATTGGTTGTTCAATAACCTCAGAACTTACTGAATTATCTTCCCAGTCATTTGATATGCATGATACATTAATTAACCCTAAAAAAGTAATTGTTGCAAACAGAATTTTTCTCATAAAGTTTTTTGTTTTTTAGTAGTTTGGCGTGAAACTTCTTATGCAAATTTAAAAAAATTTTTTATAATGCTGGAAATATCTTTTATTTGCTAATAAATAACTATCAAATGATGAAAAAACTTGTTTTAAATGTAATGCTTTTTATTTGTGCATTAGGGTTTTCGCAGAAAAAATTACCAAGTGTAACACTTAAAAATCTAGAAGGTATAACCGTTTCTACGACTCAAAATTTTATAGAAAAAGATAAAGTATATGTATATTGTTTTTGGGCTACTTGGTGCGCGCCTTGCATTCAAGAATTAGATGCAATAAATGAGGTGTATGAAGATTGGAAGTCACAAGCCAATGTGGAAGTTATCGCCGTTTCAATTGATGACGCCAGAACAAACAAAAGAGTAAAACCCCTAGTAAATGGAAAGGGTTGGGAGTATACTATACTTATGGATACCAATCAAGATTTTAAAAGAAGTTTAGGTATTTCAAATCCACCTTTTACTGCAGTAGTTAAAAATGGAGATATTGTTTTCACACAAAATGGTCATACGCCAGGAAGTGAAAATCAGTTATTGGAACAAATTAAAGCGCTTAAATAATGAAAAAGTTAATTAGCTTCACGTTTTTGTTATCTGCACTTTTTTCTTTTGCTCAGAATGCCGATTCAACTAAAACGAAATTAAAAGTATACGGAAGTTTTGAAAGAAATGGGCAATGGTATACTAATGATAAAAACAGGGAAATTAATCAGGATAGTGTGCCATTACGTGCCAACAATTATTTCAATGTAAATTTCAATTACAAAAAAATTACTTTTGGAACGCAAGTAGAATCGTATATGAATGAGGCATTATTAAATTTTAATCCCAAATATAAGGGTACAAATTTTGCCACTTATTATGTGAATTATAAATCCAAAAAATTAGATATAACTTTAGGTCATTATTACGTACAGTTTGGAAGTGGCTTAGCACTAAGAACTTGGGAAGACAGGTCTTTAGGGATAAATAATGCCTTACGTGGTGCAAAAGTGGTGTATTCGCCAATTGAAGAAATTTCTTTTACAGCGTTGTACGGAAAGGCAAGAACTGGCTTTGATGTAGCTAATGGGGATGTTTTCGGATTTAATACGGATGTTAATGTTAGTCAACTTTTAAACATAGATGCGTTCGATTTTAAATATGGTTTTAGTGGTGTTAGTAGATATGAAAAATTACCGGTTTATGTTCAAAATTTCAGTGCTTTTACTAATTTGTTTTCAAACCGATTTGAATTGGGTTATAAAAATTATTATGTAAATACAGAATATGTATTTAAAAGCCGTGATGCCATTATTGTACAAAATATTTTGGACACAGATTTTGCTAAAGAAGGAAGCGCTTTATTAGTGAATTTTGGATATTCTAAAAAAGGGATTGGTTTTGACGCCAATTTAAGACGCGTGGAAAACATGCAATTATTAGCACAAAGAAATTTAGATAATTATCCAACACTTTCCAGTACAAGTTTAAATTATAACGACAAAATTTTAAATTTTGTTCCTAGTTTAACCAAACAACATCATTCTAACTTAGCTAATATTTATGTGTATCAGTCACAATTTCAAGTCGTGATGGATGAATCTACACAGATAAACAAATTTGGAGAAATTGGAGGTCAATTTGATTTTTTCTACGACTTCAAAAAAGGTTCTGCTTTGGGAGGGAAATATGGAACGAAAATCAATATTAATGTATCTTCTTGGTTTAATTTGAAAGCAAAATACAGATACACAAATAATGCTGGAGAAAACATCCAAAATTATCAGGCAGAATTATTTAATGCTAATGAGAAATATTTTTCAGATTATAATATTGAAATTACAAAAAAAGTTTCCAAAAATTTTAAAACGGCATTTACGTATATCAATCAGTATTACAACAACAAACAAATTCAAGGTCTATTTAATGCCTACATTATTAATTCTCATACCGTATTTTCAGAATCAACGTATCAATTATCTGATACAAAATCGATTACTTTTGGTTTAGAGCACATGTGGGCAGATAACGACAGAAAAAATTGGGCGGCTGGAACTGTAGAATACAATCACAACGAACATTGGTCGCTATTTGCTATGGATATGTATAATTATGGTTTTGATCATAAAACACTTACCATAAGCGAAACGGATTTATTTGATATCCATTTCTATAATTTTGGAGCCGCATATAAAAAAGGAAGTACACGTGTGGCTTTAAATTATGGCCGTCAACGTGGTGGTCTTGTTTGTGCAGGTGGTGTTTGCCGATTTGTTCCGCCAAGTACTGGTTTAGGATTGCAAATTACAACCTCATTTTAATAATAAAAACCCAATTAATTTTAATTGGTGTTTTTTAGAAAAACGCACGCAACTGAATGGTTCCTGTATGCACGGTTTTACTTGTTTCTGATTTTCTTCCGTTATAATTTATAGAGACATCTAAAAATTGCGTAATATTTTTCTGAAACAAAAGTTGCCAAGTAGAATTTTTTCCGTTTTGTAACCCTTCTAACAGCTGAAAGCCAACAGGAGAAGAAGCACTTCCAATAAAATCATTGTTTATAAAAGTAAATATTCCATTTAATGAAAATCCTTTTTCTGTATTCCAATTAAATGACGTACCTAATTGTTGTTGTTTTAATTTTTCTAAATTTCCAATTGTATTTTCTTTACTATTGTTTTCATAAAAAAGATCCCAACTTGCGTTTTTAGAAAAAATATAGGAAATTTTTGGGCTGATTTCTAATCCCGAAATAGTAAAATTTCGAGTTGCATAATTATCAGAAATGCTTTTTAAATTTGACGTACTAGTTTGTACTTGAAACAGCCAAAATTTTTGTACTAAATGCACATATTGTAGTTGATGACTTTTAATGTAATTTTCTTGACTTCCAAAATTTAATACATTTTTTAAGGAGCTAGAAGAATAGGTATATATAATAGAATTTTTTTGTTTTCCTTTATTAAAAAACAAACTATTTCTAAAATTAGTATTTAATCCTATTAAATTCGAATCCTTTTTTGCAAAAGGATTCCATTCAAAAACAGTTGAATTTCGAGTTATTTTTTTGTCTATAATCAAGGAAGTTTGATTGTAAAATTTAGATAAAAACTTCTTTAATCCCATTTCATTTTGCCAAGTATTTCCATTGAAAGTAACGGTTTGGCTTAGTTTGTTTTGATACGTTCTTATAAATATCTGATTGGGCAGAAATATTTTTATGTATTTTGCTAAATCAGAAAAGGTAGCAATTTCAAATTCCTGCAACTCTTGAATAGAATTATTATTGTAATCGTTCCACATATATAAACCTCGTCCTGCATCTACTTCTAAAAAAGTAAATTCTTGTTGGGCAATACTTCCCGAATTATTTTCATAAAAAGTAGTAGTTTGAATTAGTTGATTAAAATAGGAATCTGTATAGTTTACTCTCGAATTTATTGAAGGCTCTGTAGCACTATGATCTGCAAATTTTAACGTTCTATAATTAAAAAAAACGCCTAAATTTCTTCTTTCATTTTTAATGATTTGCGATTTTAAATAAGTCGAAAACGAGGTGTTTACTCGTTGTAAAAGATTATTTTTAACACTATCATTTTGTCTCGTTAAATACCCAATTTCGGCAAATACTTTTGTAGAATCTCCACGACCAATAAAGTTTCCAAATTCTGTAAATCGTTGACTAAAATTGCTTAGAATTTTTGTCTCATTTCCTATTTCTTTGTTGTTTTCAAATCTAAAATTAGCACCTAAATAGTTTTTCTTAAAGTGATATTTAGCTACATTTTGACTTCTTAAAAAATTAGATGTGCTTAAATTATTTTTACTATTCATCAAACTAATTTGTGTTTGAACTGTCAAATTTTTGTTTTTTGTAAAGGCTTGAAACGCGTGTTTGTTTCCAGAAAAATTGCTAGAATACGCTAATTTTTCAAATTGGTATTTTCCAAATGTTTTCCATTTCACCGAATCTTTTTGAACCGAATTAAATTGTACACCACCCAACAATAACAGCTGATTCCCTAATGGATTGGTTAGGTTCCAATCTCTATTAAACTCAATATTGTATAACCGCTCAATAGGTTTAAAATTTTCTTGAATATAATTAATGGAAGCAAAAGATTGCATTTGGATACCTTTAGAAAACAATTGTTGTTTCAGGTTTAATTTGGTGGCAATTCCTTGGTTATTGGCATCATCTAAATTTGAAAATAAATTTTTATCGTGGTTGGAAATGGCAATTTCTGTATCAATTTCTGTTTTTTCTGTGGGCAAAAACGAACTTACGATAGTTGCGATTTGAATTTTTGTTGGAGCAATTAGTTTTACAATTGGTTCATAATTACCTTGAGGTACTCCGGAAATTGGTGCTACATATTCGTAAATTTTACCTATGGTGTTGCTACTTGCCAAAATATAATTCCCTAAATTATTTCCTATAAAAGTAAATTTTACTTGGTACAACGTTTGTGTTGGGTCGGTAGAAAATTCAAATATTTCAACGCTACCTATTGTAGATTTTTTATAGAGTATCTTGTTTTCCGAATAGGAATCTACATAAGCAGAAGATGCATTCATTAAGTCAGGATTGTCCCCAGCGAGCTGTAAAGTTTGTACTTGATTTTCAGATAAACTTTGTTGTAATGGTTGGTTTTTTACATCATTTTCATTGTACACATAGGCGCCAATACTAAACTTATCACTTTCGTGCTGAAATCCGCCGTAGCTTAAAAAACGTGTATAATTTCTATCCGAATATTGATATTCCATTACAATTCGCATTTCGGAAGTTATAGGAAAAGTGGCGTTAAAAATAATTTCTCCTGCGTTATAATCTATAATATAATCTTTGTTTTCGCCGCGTTCTTTTAATATTCCGTTTACATATACACGTTCTGAACCCGAAATAATTAACACATATAATTCGCCACTATTGCCTCGTAATTTGTAGGGACCCTGATTGCCTTCTTGTCCCGTGAAATTGCTTTTTGCATATTGCCCTCGAACTAATGAAGCAGCAAAAAATAAATCGTTTTTATTAGTATTACCCCAATTAAAATGCGAGGATAGTCCTTGTACTTTTTTGTTAAAATTTAAAAAGCTTGTTTTTCTATTTTCTAAAAATAAATCACCTGATCTTATATTCCAGTTTTTCGATGAAAGTTCAATAAATATTTGATCAAATTCGTCAATCTTTTGCGAATAACCGCCTTCTTGTAAAGGAATATTGCTGTCTTGAATAGATGCTTTTAAGGTAATATCATCAGATAATTTACCAGAAATTTGTAAATCTAAATTAGAATTTAAAACTGTGTTTTGGTTGTTTCCCACGGTAATTCCTCGAGAAATACTTCCATTGGTTTGTAAGCCATTAAAAATAGGAATTTGTTTTTTTGTGTTTTCTGAAAACGAAAGTAATCGCCCGTTTTCATTTGGCACAATTTTTTTTTCGTCATATATAGTGTAGGTTTTCGTTAAAAAATTTGGTAAGTGATAATATTGAACACGTACCGAATCTGGAAATGTTTTTTTGAAAATTAATTTTTTAGTTTGGTAATTGAAAGAATAAAAAGAAGTGTCAATTTCTTGTTCGTTTGATGAAAATATTTTCAAAGAATTTGGATGTAACGATATAGTATCAATCAGAATTTCTTTGTTTGTATAAGCCAATTTTTTTGTTTTGAATGCGTTGTTTTTCTCTTGACCAAAGCCAACAGAAACGACACAAAAAAATAAAAGACAACTAATTTGTTTATACATACGGTAAAAGTACTGATATTTGTATAAACGAGAAAATTTCGATTTTTGTATGCCATTCTATTTGCTTAATTTTGTACTAGTTTTGACAACAAATAACAACCTACTAAAACTTATATTACAATGAAAAAAAACCTTTTTATTTTATTTTTATTTCTTTCTTTAGGCGCATTTGCTCAAGAAATTCGTTTTGCCCGAATTGATAGTTTGTTACACTATTTATATGAAAACGATAAATTTATGGGCTCGCTTTGTATCCGACAAGGCGACGAAGTAGTTTTTAAACAAGCGTATGGCTATTCTGAAGCCACTAAAGGCGTTAGAGCAAATGGAGCTACGAAATATAAAATTGGTTCTATATCTAAAACGTTTACTGCTACTATGATTATGCAATTGGTAGAAGAGAAAAAGATATTGTTGACGACTAAATTAAATCGGTTTTTCCCAAAAATTGACCAATCTGATAACATTACCATAGAACAATTATTGTATCAACGAACAGGTATTAAAGATTACGCTAACGCAGATTCTACTTTAACAGATGTATTGGGAAAGCCAAATATTAAAGATTTGGTACTTAAAAAAATAGAGAATTATTCTTCTATTTTTGAACCTGATTCTAAACACGAATACAGCAATTCTAATTACTTTATTTTAGGATTAATTATCGAAAAAATTACTAAAAAATCATTTGCAGACAATTTAAAAACAAGAATTTCGGATAAATTAGAGTTAAAAAACACGTATTACACCAACGAAAAAACAGACGTCACTAAAAGAGAAAGTTATTCCTATACATTTAATGGCGAATATTGGGATAAAATTGACGAATGGAATAATGACATTGCTTTTTCTTCAGGAGGAATAATTTCAACACCTGAAGATTTAACTAAATTTATCCATGCCCTTTTTAAGGGGAATTTAGTTACTCCAGCTTCATTAGAACTTATGAAAACACTTAAAGACACCTACGGAATGGCTTTAATTCGTTTTCCTTTTGGAGAAAGAAAGTTTTATGGGCATAACGGAAAAATTGAAGGTTTTGAATCGTCAATGGGGTATTATGAAAAAGACGATTTGTCAATTTCTTTACTTGTAAACGGTGAAAATTATAGTCAAAACGACATAATGATTGGAATTTTAAGTATTTATTACAAGTTACCGTATCCGTTTCCAAGTTTTAAAAAATTAGATAAAGACTTAATTCAAAAATATTCTGGAACCTTTGCATCTAAAGAAATTCCTTTAAAAATTAAGGTTTTCGAGAAAGAAGGTAATTTATTGGCCCAAGCCACAGGACAACCGAGTTTTCCATTAACTTTTTCAAAAGAGGATGTTTTTGTTTTTGTTCAAGCAGGAATAGAAATTGAGTTTACATCTGCTACTACTTTTGTTTTAAAACAAGGTGGCCAAAAATTTTATTTTACTAAAGAATAGAAAAAATTTATCTTAGCCAATTAATTGACTTAAAATGAAATATTACATAATAGCTGGTGAAGCCTCAGGCGATTTACACGGTTCCAACTTAATGAAAGCCATTTTAGCAAAAGAGCCATCTGCCGAAATTCGTTTTTGGGGTGGCGATTTAATGCAACATGTGGGGGGCACTTTAGTAAAACATTATCGCGATTTAGCCTTTATGGGTTTTGCTGAAGTGATTATGAATTTACGAACCATTTTAGGGAATATTTCTTTTTGTAAAAAAGATATTTTGCAGTTTCAGCCCGACACAATAATTTACATAGACTATCCTGGATTTAATATGCGAATTGCGAAATGGGCTAAGAAATTGGGAATGCAAAACCAATATTATATTTCCCCTCAAATTTGGGCTTGGAAAGAAAATCGCATTAAAGACATCAAACGTGATATAGATAAAATGTATGTGATTTTGCCTTTTGAAAAAGATTTTTACGAGAAAAAACATAATTTTCCAGTTGAATTTGTAGGGCATCCATTAATTGATGCTATTTCCAATAGAAAGCAAACCAATTTTGAACAATTTATTAAAGAAAATAATTTAACCAATCAGCCTATAATTGCTTTATTGCCAGGAAGCAGAAAACAAGAAATTGAAAAAATGCTTTCCCTAATGCTTTCGGTTGTAGTAAAATTTCCTGAATTTCAATTTGTAATTGCTGGTGCACCAAGTCAAGAATATTCGTTTTACAAAACATTTTTAACCACGGAAAATGTAAAATTTGTAAGTAATAAAACGTATGATTTACTAAGTGTCTCTCACGCGGCTTTAGTAACTTCGGGAACAGCCACTTTAGAAACAGCATTGTTTAATGTACCACAAATTGTGTGTTACAAAGCGAACAAAATTTCTTATGAAATTGCAAAACGAATTATTTCATTAAAATTTATTTCTTTAGTGAATTTAATTATGGAAAAAGAAGTGGTAAAAGAACTAATTCAAAATGAGTTAAATTCTAAAAATTTAGCATCTGAATTACATAAAATTATTTCAGGAAAATCTAGGGAAACCATTCAAAATGAGTATAACATTTTGGAACAAAAACTAGGAGGCAAAGGCGCAAGTGAAAAAACAGCTAATGAAATAATTTCTTCAATTAAAAATAATTTGTAAATTTAAACTTCATAAACTCCCCAAATCATGAAAAAATCAATTTATATTTTTTTTCTAGCTGTTTTCTTATACAGTTGTAAATCCTTGCAGAAGCCTACTATTGTTACTTCAAAACAAGTAGCACAAAAAACAGGAAGTTATACTTTTATAGAAAAAACAGGATTAGAAAAACCTTTAAAACCAACAAAAAAGGAATTAAAAGCTATTGAAAAAGCAAAACAAAAAGCGGCACAAGATAGTGTTGAACAATCCAAAATAAAAGTAGTTGTTGAAGAAGAAACGCCACAAGATTTTACGCCCACATTTGAAGTTTCAGATTACATAAAGCAACAAATTCTTAATGTTGCGGCAGAAAGTTTAGGGTCGCCTTACAGAGGAGGTGGCACCACTCCAGCTGGTTTTGATTGTTCTGGTTTTGTAACTTATACGCTAAATCAATTTGATATTTCATTGCCAAGAAATTCGGCAGAAATGGCACAAATTGGAAAACGTATATTAAAAAAAGACGCCAAAGCTGGCGATTTAATCTTTTTTAAAACCAATGGTAGCTACATAAGTCATGTTGGAATAGTAACTGAAAACAAAGATGGCGTTATTAAATTCATTCATTCTTCTACAAGTAGAGGGGTAGTGTATTCCTCTACTTCTGAAAGTTATTATGCTAGAACTTTTGTTGGTGTAAATAGGATTCTAGAGTAAACGTTAGCCACTTAATTTCAAATTTTTTTTACTAAAAAAACTACCCCCAATTGTTTTTCTAGTTTAACTAACCTACTAATAATGAAATTTATTAAATTTCCAATTGTTCCGATACTTGGCGGTTTTAGTATTGGAATATTAATTCAATATTATGTACCAATTACTTTGGTTTATATTTTAATTGGATTAGTTTTAAATGTAATTTGTTTTGGCATTGGATATTTCATTAATATTAAAAAGAAATCAAATTCCTTATTTTATGAAAGTTTTGTAGTTCTTTTGTGTTTAAATTTAGGAGTTCTTTCAAGTTATTTCAATGTTCAAATAAATTTGAAAACGCATATTTCTACTTTTATTTCCGAAAAAAATATTGTTCAAGGTATAGTATCTGAAAAATTAAAATCAACTACCTATTATGAAAAATTTATTTTAAAAGCAGAACATATTAATGAGCAAAATTGCATAGGCAAAATACTACTTTACGTGCCAAAAAAACAGAAAATACAAATAGAGGTTGGCAACAAAATAAAGTTATTTGAGTCACCAAAATTACTTCAAAACGCAATAAATCCAAACCAATTTGATTATTCTAAATATTTAAAAAATCAGAATGTTTATCATGAAATAAAAATCAAAAAGACAAATACAATTTATGTTTCAAAAGACACAAATTTTTATTTTTATATCCATTTCATTAAATCGAAATTATTAAAAAGTTATGATGTAAAAAGCTTTAAAAAAGACAATTACAATCTTTTAATGGCATTGGTTTTTGGTGAAAAAACGGAATTGTCCAAAGAAATTAGCAATTCATATACTCAAGCAGGCATTATTCATATTTTGGCTATTTCTGGGTTGCACATCGCCTTAATTTATGGAATTATACTTTGGCTAACTAAACCATTACTTCGATTCAAAAAAGGTAGATTATATATTTTTTTATTCTCATTAAGTGTCTTGTGGTTTTATACTATTTTAGTCGGATTTTCTGCTTCAATTGTTCGTGCCGCGGTTATGTTTTCAGTAGTTGCATTAGCAAAAATTGTCAATCGACAAGCTAATATTTACAATTCTTTAGCTGTTTCCGCTTTGATTTTACTTTTATATAATCCAAAT
The DNA here is from genome assembly GCF_040402895.1 of Flavobacterium sp. GTDB lineage: Bacteria > Bacteroidota > Bacteroidia > Flavobacteriales > Flavobacteriaceae > Flavobacterium. The sequence goes on along the minus strand of NZ_JBBALR010000001.1, from coordinate 329,737 downwards.
TATCTTTTTGATGTTGGATTTCAATTGAGTTTTGCTGCTGTTTTAAGTATTGTAATTTTTCAGCCCTTCGTTAGAAAATACAGTTATTCTAAACATAGAGCTATCTTAAAAATTAAAGAATTATTGCTTATTTCTTTAGTGGCTCAAATGGGTGTGTTACCTTTAATTTTGTATTATTTTGGACAATTTCCATTATTGTTTTTATTGGCTAATTTAATTGCTATTCCACTTTCGAGTCTTATTTTAATTTTAGGGTTAGCATTAATTCCTTTTAATTTTTTGTTTCCGAAAGCAGCAGTTTATTTGAGTATTTTAGTCAATTTTTTAATTGAAACAATGAACAATTTTACTGCTTGGATTGTAAAATTCGATGTTTTTATTATTAAAAAAATTGCATTTCATGAAGTGTTAGTATTGTTGTTATATTTAATTATTGCTGCATTAGTATATTTTGTATACTTTCCGAAAAGTAAAAATTTTAAGCCCATATTAGTTTCTATAATTATATTTCAATTGGGTTATTTTTTTCTGAATTCTAATGAAAAAAGTAACAATGAATTTGGCGTTTTTAATAGTATGAAAAATTCGCTGTTTGTTGAAACCATAAATAATGAATCTATTTTTTATACAGATGATTTTGCTAATTCTAAATCTTCAATAGAAACATATACAAGAGGAAAATTTGTTAAAAAGTATCGAATAGAACCTATTAAAAATGTATATAGTTTTAACAAAAAAATTCTTTGTATAGATAGTTTAGGCGTGTATAATACCAAACAAAAGCCAGAAATTGTGGTTCTTACTCAATCGTCAAAAATTAATTTGAATCGGTTAATTTCAACCATTAAACCAGAGCAAATAATTGCAGATGGTTCTAATTATAAAAGTTATATAAAACTTTGGAAGGCCACTTGTGAGCAAGAAAAAATCCCTTTTCATGCCACAACCGAAAAGGGATTTTATAGATTGAAATAAATTACTTTTTTTTGATAATTTGATTGGCGTTTTCTAGCCAAACTTGCGGGCCACCAGCTAAATACCCAGAACTTCCTAGGGCATTTAAATTTACTTTGGCATCGGCTGTTTTGGTGGCACTAACAAACCAAACTGTTGGATATCCTCTAACTTGTAATTGTTGTTGTAGTTGTGCATTTTGCATTTTCACCGCATCTGTTTGTTCGTTTTTTCTAGGAAAATCTAATTCTACCAAAATTACATTATTTGAAGCCCATTTTATAAATTCTGGTGTTTTAAAAACTTCATTTTGTAATCGAATACACCAACCACACCAATCAGATCCTGTAAAAAACAAGAACATAGATTTGTTTTCATTTATAGCTAAATCAGTAGCTACAGACAGGTCTGTGTGCCACTTTAATTCCTGACTTTGGGCGATGAATCCACTAAATAAAAAAGTGAATATTAAAAGTGTTTTTTTCATATTCTTCATTTTATAAAACAAAAATAAGTAAATTTTGCTCTAAGTTTAGTTGGTTATCTAACACCGTGCATTAATTTTTTGATGATAGGGCTCATTAAAATTGAAAAAGCAGCTAAAACAAAAGAAATAATAGCTAACATCCAAAAGAAATAACTTATTCCTTTTTCATTAGCTATAGCTTCGACTTCTTCGCCAAACATTCCTGCACCTTTCATTCCTATTGCAACTGCTAAGTACCATACACCAAACATAAATGCAATCATTCTAGCAGGAACTAATTTGCTAACATAAGAAAGTCCAACAGGTGAAATACATAATTCTCCCATGGTGTGAAATAAGAAAACTAAGATTAACCAAATCATACTCACACTTGCGCTTTGTGCTCCAGGGGCAATTCCGTTTGCGCCAAAAGCAACAGCTACCATTCCAAGACCTAAAAATATCATTCCAATTCCATATTTTACATTGGCATTTGGATTAAATTTACTTTCCCATACTTTTGAAAACAAAGGCGCTAACGTTATAATAAACAATGAATTTAATGTAGAAAACCATGTTGAAGGCACTTCTGTTAAAGCTTCTGTTGATTTTTCTATTTTTAAGAATTTAAGAGTTGAATCAGATAAGTCTAAGTATCCTGCCATATAATAATCTTTTGCAAGCATCCAAAGCGCAATAATCCAAATGATAACAAAACTAAAACTTAATACAATATTAGCTATAGAATATTTTGCAAATGTTTTTCTAAACAACATGAACATAACCCAATTTATAATAATTAAAGGGATAAGTGTCATCAACGAATTTACAACTAAAAAGATTGCACTTGAATTTCCAGTTAAAATTCTATTAGTATATTTTTCTGCAAAAACGGTTAAACTGTTAGGAGATTGTTCAAAAATTGCCCAAAAGAATATGGTTATGAAAGCAAAGAAAGTAACAGCAATTAATTTTTCACGAGTGGTTTTTGAATATTGCATAATTCTGTAAACCAATAAAACGATAAATAAAACTAAAGCGGTTAAAATAGCTATTGAATTTCCTTTCTCACCAAGAAATCCAAAGACATCAAATGAACCACCTGATAATTTAGATATTTTTGAAGCAGGGGCGTTAATTATCCAAAGTAATCCTAAAATTACAGAAACTGCGATTACGCCAAGTTGCCATGAAGTAAACGGAACTCTTTTGTCTGTATCATTTTTTGCAAGTTCTTCAACATCTTTTTTAACTGGTTTTAAACCGATATCGCCAAAAATATTTTGAGATAACCAAAATTGTACTAAACCTAGAAACATGAAAATTCCAGCTAAACCAAATCCATAACCCCAACCTACTTTTTCACCTAAATAACCACAAAGTAAAATACCAAAAAATGCTCCAGCATTTACGCCCATATAAAAAATGGTGTAAGCTCCATCTTTTTTCTCTGGTCTGTCTTTGTACATTTCAGAAACAATTGAAGTCATATTTGGCTTGAAAAATCCGTTTCCAAAAACTAAAAGCACCAGTCCTAAATATATTGTAAACTGTGTTTCAAAAGCCATTGAAAAGTGACCTAAAGTCATTAATAAAGCTCCAATTACAACAGCCCATCTATAACCAATTATTTTATCGGCAAAATAACCTCCAAGCATTGTGGATAAATATACTAAACCTACATAAGAGCCAAAAAGTGATGACGCAGTTCCTTGGTCCCAGCCCCAGCCACCTTCGGCAATTGAAGCCATAAAAAATAAAACTAATAAAGAACGCATTCCATAAAATGAAAAACGTTCCCACATTTCGGTGAAAAACAGGACAAATAAACCGCTTGGGTGACCTAAAACGGTACTTTTAAAAAATTGATCGGTTGAGTTTTCTTTAATCATAAATTGTTTTTTTTGTTTATTTAACTTCCTGCATTAATTTTCTAACAATTGGAGAGATTGCAATAAGTACAACTCCTGCAACAACTGCATAAATTGCTAATTGTTGATACCCATCTGTATAGGCCATTAATTTTTCAACTTTTGTTGCATTTTCATTTGCTTTAGCCATTCCAGCGCCTAAAATTCCAGCTACATATTGACCGTAAGCACTAGCTAAAAACCACATTCCCATCATTACACCTTGCAATTTTATTGGAGACAACTTTGTCATAATAGACAATCCAATCGGTGAGAGGCATAATTCTCCAAAAGTAATAATTAAATAGGCAATTGTAAATACTTCCAATGATGTCATTCCTTCAGCATTTGCAAAAAAGCGCGTAGCATAAAAAACATAAAATGCAATAGCTAAAAATAAAAATCCTAATCCAAATTTTACAACTGTATTTGGCTCAAATTTTCTCTTACTTAACCACAACCATAATAATCCAATTATTGGTGCAAAAATAATTACAAATAATGAATTTGATGCGTTGTTAATTCCGTTTGGATCAAATTTTACTCCTAGAATTTTATCATCTAAATTATTTGCGGCAAATAAACTTAATGAACCTCCACTTTGCTCAAAAAATGCCCAAAATAGAATTGAAAATAGAATGAAAACCAAAGCTGCAATTAATTTTTTATTTTCTTGTATTGTAAAATTTCGCATTTCATAAAACAAATATAACAATGTTAGAGGACCAATAGTATACATAAATATATCTGTATATTGTGGATTTGAAACCATTATCATAATTAATGGAATTGCAACAATTGTTCCTACATAGGTTAAATATTCGTATAACTTTCTCTTAGATTTTTCTATTCCCAACAAAGGAGAAACACCAATTGTTGACAAACTTTTTTGTGTAAAAACAAAAGTTACTAAGCTAATTATCATTACTATCCCTGCAAGACCAAAAGCTAGATTCCAGGAGTAACTTTTTCCTATGTAAACGCAGGCATAACCGCCTAATAATGCTCCAACATTTATTCCAGAATAGAATAATGAGAAACCTGCATCTCTTCTAGTGTCATTGTTTTTATACAACGCACCAACCATGGTAGAAATGTTTGGTTTAAAAAAACCAGTTCCAATTACTGTGAAAGATATTCCTAAAAAGAAAAATTGGTGTGGATCAAAAGCTAAAATTGCACTACCAATAATCATCATAATTCCACCCCAAAAAAGTGATTTTCTATATCCTAATAATTTATCTGCAAATAAACCACCAATAAATGTAAAAGCATACACAAATGCTTGTGTTGCTCCATATTGTAAATTAGCAACATCTTCTTTCATTAAAAGTTGATCAACCATAAAGAAAGTTAACATTCCTCTCATTCCATAGAAACAAAAACGTTCCCACATTTCACTAAAAAATAAATACCAAAGCTGTTTTGGGTATTTGCCCTCAAAATTTTGAATTTCTTCGACTGATTTTGGTTCGTATATTGCCATAATTATAGTTTTTCTAAAATAAAGTTGGTCATTTTTGTATACAATTGCAAGCGGGTTTTCCCACCATAAATTCCGTGATTTTTATCTGGGTAAATGGCCCAGTCAAATTGTTTGTTTGCTTGCACTAATGCTTCTACCATTTTCATGGTGTTTTGAACATGTACATTATCATCAGCCGTTCCGTGAATTAATAAAAAGTTCCCTTTCAATTTACTTACGTGTGAAATTGGCGAATTGTTATCATAACCACTTGCGTTTTCTTGGGGAGTTTGCATGTATCTTTCGGTGTAAATACTATCATAATATCTCCAAGACGTTACGGGTGCAACTGCAATAGCTGTTTTGAAAACATCTGCGCCTTGAAAAATACAATTAGCTGCCATAAAACCACCATACGACCATCCGAAAATTCCAATTCTTGATTTGTCAACAAAAGTGTATTTTCCAAAAACTTTGGCCGCATCAATTTGGTCTTCTACTTCGTATTTTCCTAATTCTTTTTGCGTACATTTTTTAAATTCTGCCCCTTTAAATCCTGTTCCTCTACCGTCCACACAAGCTACAATATAGCCTTTTTGCGCCAACATCATAAACCAATAATCGTCTGTTCCGTTCCAAGTATTATCTACTTGTTGTGAACCTGGACCAGAATATTGAAACATAAAAACAGGATATTTTTTATTCGGATCAAAATCTTTTGGTTTAATCATCCAAGTGTTTAAAACATGTCCTTTTTCTGTTGTAATGGTTGAAAACTCTTTAGGCGCCACGTTGTATTTTGCTAATTTTTCTTCCACAGCCTCATTCGATTGAATTTTCTTTACTTCTTTTGAAGTTTTAGAATCGTTTAAAGAATAATAAGGCGCTGCAGTAGCACTAGAATAAGTGTTTATAAAATATTGAAAGTTTGGACTAAAAGTAGCGCTATTAGTTCCTGTTTTCAAAGATAGTCTTTTTTTAGCTTTTCCGTCAATTGAAATAGCATATACATCTCTATTTATGGAACCGTTTTCTACAGATTGATAATAAATTGTTTTGTTTTTCTCATCAAATCCATAATAAGCGGTTACATCCCAATTTCCTTTTGTAACCTGATTTTTTAACTTCCCGGTTTTGTCATAATAATAAATATGATTAAATCCATCTTTTTCCGACGTCCAAATAAAACTATTGTCTTTCAAAAAGGTTAAGTTGTCTGTAACATCCACGTATGCTTTATCTTTTTCATTTAACATTACTTTTTTACTACCTGAATTTCCATCAACAAATACTAGATCTAAATTATCTTGATGGCGATTGATTATTTGGGCACTTAAAACACTAGAATCGTTTGTCCATTTTAATCGTGCAATATAAAAATCGGAATAAGTACTTAAATCAATTTTTTGAGTTTTTGCCGCAGCTACATCATAGATGTGTAACGAAACTTCTGCGTTTTTTTCTCCTGCTTTTGGGTATTTAAAAACAGCTTGTGTGGGATACAAACCTTGATTATACATATCCATTGAAAATTCTGGAACGTTGGTTTCATCAAAACGAATAAAGGCTATTTTAGTTCCGTCAGCATTCCAATCGAAAGCACGAACAAAAGCAAATTCTTCTTCGTAAACCCAATCTGTAATTCCGTTAATGATGCTATTTTTCTTACCGTCTGAAGTAATTTGTGTTTCTTTATTTAAAAGTAAATCAAAAATATATAAGTTGTTTTCGAAAGCATAAGCCACTTTAGTTCCATCGGAAGAAAATGTTGGCTCTTGTATAGCTTTATCGGTAAATTTCGATAATTTTTTAGAGGCAATATCGTACACAAAATAGTTAGCTGTAAATGAACGTCTAAATATGGATTCGGTATTTGTGGCAATTAATATTTTTTTCTCCGCTTGATCAAAAGTGTAACTATCAATTGAAGTTAATGCTGCAAAATCTTTGGTATCAATTAGCGTTGCAACTTTATTTAGTGTTGCATAATCAAACAAATCAATTTGCATAGTTTTAGAATTTCTGTCGAAATTTAGTACCGTATATTGATTGGTATTTTTCATGGCATTTAATTCGTCCATGCCTTTTGTTCTAAATGCGCCGCCCCAAATTTCTTCTAAAGTTAATTTTTGTTGTCCAACAACTGATACTGAAGTGGTTAGAAAAATGATTACTAAGTATATAAAATTTCTCATATTTTTGATTGTAAAAAACTTCCAATTTTAGTGAAAATTTATGATATATTCCTAATAAATATTGAATTTTTTACTTTCTAAGTTTTATTTTTTTAAAAATAACTTTTATTATCTTTGTCATTCAATCCGAAATTAATGGTGCAAAATAAGACAGGTTTTTCAAAACTAAGTAAAGAAGAAAAAATAAATTGGATAGCAGAAAAACATTTTTCTAATCCGAAAGAAGCGGTTAACCTTTTACAACGTTATCAAAATTTTGATGCGTCTCTTCAAAAATTGCATGATGAATTTATAGAAAACACCTTAACAAATTTCTATTTACCATTAGGGGTTGCTCCAAATTTTGAAATTAACGGTAAAAACTATACTATCCCGATGGCTATTGAGGAAAGTTCCGTAGTGGCTGCTGCCAGCAAAGCCGCTAAATTTTGGAGTGCTCGCGGAGGTTTTAAAACGATTATTTTAGGTACAGAAAAAATTGGTCAAGTTCATTTTTTGTATGAAGGTGATACACAAAAGCTTATTGAATATTTCAATTTTGTAAAGCCGTTTTTGTTTTCAGAAGTTGATAGCATAACTAAAAACATGCAAAAGCGCGGCGGTGGAATTTCGGATATCCAATTAATTGATAAAACGGCTGCGTTAGAAAATTATTACCAATTACATGCTAATTTTCAGACAAAGGATAGTATGGGTGCTAATTTTATTAATTCATGTTTAGAACAATTTGCCAAAACATTTAAAAACAAATCCGAAGCATTTGGAATGCCATCTATTCAAATTGTGATGAGTATTTTGAGCAATTTTGTTCCAAATTGTGTAGTTCGTGCTGAGGTTTCGTGCCCGGTTTCAGAACTTAACGAAGACAAAAATAATACATCAAGTGAATTTGCAGAAAAGTTTCTAACCGCTGTAAAAATTGCTGAAGTGGAACCGTACAGAGCCGTAACACACAACAAAGGCATTATGAACGGAATTGACGCTGTAGTATTGGCTACAGGTAACGATTTTCGTGCTGTAGAAGCTGGTGTTCACGCATTTGCAAGTAAAAATGGAAGCTACACGAGCTTGTCTCACGCCAAAATAGAAAACGGAATTTTTACTTTTTGGTTGGAAGTACCATTGGCTTTAGGAACCGTTGGTGGTTTAACTAATTTACATCCATTAGTCAAATTTTCTTTAGAAATGTTAGGTAATCCTTCTGCAACGGAATTAATGGAAATTGTTGCGGTTGCTGGATTGGCTCAAAATTTCGCAGCTTTACGCTCGTTAACTACTTCTGGGATTCAACAAGGGCATATGAAAATGCATTTGAATAATATTTTAAATCAACATCAAGCTACAAAAGAAGAGAAACTATTAGTAGTAGCACATTTTGAAAACCAAACGGTTTCACATAATTTAGTAGTAGATTTTTTAGAGCGTTTAAGAACTAATTAAAACCCTTGCGAACCTTGCGAAAATCTTCGTGAACTTTGCGGTTAAAAAACATGAATAAAACATTCTATTCAAACGGAAAACTTCTAATTACGGGAGAATATTTGGTCTTAAATGGCGCCAAAGCATTAGCCTTGCCTACAAAATTTGGTCAATCGTTACAAGTTAGTTCAATTCCGAACAAAATAATAATTTGGACGAGTTATGATGCAGATAAAAGCATTTGGTTTGAAACCGAACTCGCTTTTAACGATATTATTACAGCTAAAAACTTTGAAGACGCCAATCCAATAAAAAATATTTTAGTCAAAATTTTGCATCAAGCAAATCTACAAAACCCTGATTTTTTAGTTTCGGAAACCGGTTATAAAATTGAAACCAAATTAACTTTTCCTAGAAATTGGGGTTTAGGAACGTCCTCTACTTTAATAAATAATATTGCACAATGGTTACAAATTGATGCGTTTGAATTACTTAGAAAAAGCTTTGGAGGAAGCGGTTATGATATTGCTTGTGCTAGAAACAATTTTCCAATTAAGTATCAATTAGATGAAAACGAAACACCCATTGTTGAGGTAGTTGCTTTTTATCCGAAATATAAGGAGAACATCTATTTTGTATATTTAAATAAAAAGCAAAATAGTCGTCATGCGATTCAGAATTACATGAATAAGCAACAGTTTTTAACCAAAAAAACGGCAACTATTTCTGAAATTACAAATAGAATGCTCCTTTCACCAAATTTAGAATCAACTATTGATTTATTGGAACATCATGAAGTTATATTAAGCGATATTTTAGAATTAGAAACTGTAAAAGAACGTTTGTTTTCTGATTTTAAAGGTACCATTAAAAGTTTAGGTGCTTGGGGCGGCGATTTCGTTATGGTACTTTCTAAAGAAAATCCAACAAACTATTTTACTTCGAAAGGGTATGATACTATTTTGTCGTATGATGAAATGATTTTAGTTTAATTAATTTATTTAATAAAAAAATCAATACTTTTACATAAGTAATTCATTAATAAGCATATATAAAAAAATAGTTTTATGAAAAAGATACTTTTTATTTTATTTGTTTTCCTTTCCTTGTTTTCATCTTGCACAGAAGAAAACGCAACAGTTGATGAAACTACAAATGAACCAAATAAAGTTTTACTGCTTAAAGTAGATTATTTAACCAATACGTTTCAGGGCGGAAAAGAAACTACGTATACTGAAAATTCAAATTCATTTACTATTTCACATCAATCTGTTCCAGCCGTTGATTTTGGAAATATTAAGTTGAAATATAATGAAATCAATCAAATTCTTTTTGATGGTGATATTATTTGGATGGGTTTAGGACAAATTCATTATCCACAAAATATGCTTGCGGCCAATCAATTTGAAATCGTACTAACAGACGATATTATTTTTCCAACTACAAATTTTAATCATATTTTACCAGAACCCAATTTATCAAATAACTACGATCAGGTCTGGATGGCTGTGCAAAATTTGGTAAAAGTTAGACAATATTTAATTTCAAATCCAACGGGAGTAGTACATTTATATCTTTATACACCAAGCGTTGGTGTAGGAAATCCTGCCGACTGGAAGTGGATTGTATTATTGAAAAATTAGCTTAATTAAAAGTCTAATTTCATAAATTTATAACTTAAAATGGATTCTAATTTTTCACTTGAAACCATTTTTCCAAAATTAGTTTCATTTTCATTAAATAATGGAGCAGTCAAATGAAATTGCTTAGCTTTTTCGGAATAATAATTTTTTCGTGTGGGATGGTTGGGTGCTACCGCATTAAAAGCTTCATTCCAACAGTTTTGTTTCAGTATTTCATAAATAATCCCAATACAATCTTGTTGATGAATTAAATTTATTGGTGCATCTGGGTTGGGAATATTCGTTTTACCAGCCAACATATGTATAGGATTTCGATCTTCGCCAATTAAACCTCCAAATCGAATAATAGTGGTTTGAAAATTAAAATTATTTCGCAACAAATTTTCGACTTTAACTAGTTGTTTTCCGCTTTCTGTATCGGGTTGTAAAACACTTTCTTCAGTTACAATTGAAATAGCAGTAGTATCAGCATATACTGAAGTAGAACTTATAAAAATTACTTTTTTTAATGTAGATTTTTCAATAAACGGAATCAAATTCTCGATTTTAGCTACAAATGTTTTTTCAGCAGTAGTTTCCTTAATTTTTCTTAATCCTGGTGGAATATTTATAATTAGAATTTCTGAATTGTATAAAAATTCAGTTACAGAATCACTAATTTTAGTTTCAGAAAGTTCCAATAAAAAAGGGTCAATGTTATTAGATTTCAAAAGGGCTAATTTTTTTTCAGAGGTGGTAGATCCTTTTACTTCAAAACCAATTTCAATTAATTTTTTAGCTAAAGGAAATCCTAACCAACCACAACCTAATATCGATACTTTCATTTTATTTTTTTACTAATACATAACCTTCGTTTTCCACTGCCATATATCCCTGGTCGTATACAAAATAATAAACATTTCCTGTTTTTGTGGTGTAGATGGATGTTATTAAATCAAAATCAAAACCTTTACTCATTAATTTGGTTTTAGTGGTTTTGGTTTTTTCTTCTGGGTTTAATTCGGTTAAAATTCTATAATTTTTGCGTAGTTTATTATTTGTGTTACGCATCAAATTGGTTTGATCTTTATTCATTTTATTGTTGTAGGCGTTACGGCAGCCATCGCTGCAAAATTTTTTATCTTCTCTTCCTACAATTTTATCTTGACATTCTAGGCAATTTTTATTCATAATATTTTTATTTGAGGACGAATAAAAGTAATAAAAAATTAGTAGTATCGGTTTTTTTTATTCTATTTTTTTCAATTACAAACGACAACAAACATTTATAACCGATTTTAAATGAATAATAACCGAATATTATTTTTTTCTTACTACAACTTTGCGCTGCAGAATTGAAACAACGAGTTCAATTTAAATATTCAAAAACATTAGTTTTTTTAAATTATCCAATTTCTTAAATCGGTGTTTTGAAAAGAATAAATTTTAATTAACATAAACATTTAAATTTTATAGCTATGAAAAACAGAGTACAATTAATCGGACACGTAGGCCAAGAACCAGAAATCAAAAACCTTGAAGAAGGAAAAAAACTAGCAAATATTTCAGTTGCTACAAACGAAGTATATTATCGTGAAAACGGCGACAAAGTAGAACAAACGCAATGGCATCGGGTAACCGCTTGGGGCAAAACAGCAGAAATTATTGAAAGATTTGTAACCAAAGGGAAAGAAATCGCCATTGAAGGAAAACTAATTCACAGAAGTTACGAGGATAAAAACGGTGAAAAACGTTTTATAACAGAAGTAGTTGCTAATGAAATTCTATTACTAAGCAAATAATTTTGAGATGCAAGTTCGTGTATTTTCTATTCGATTAGATCCTGACTATTTGGAGTTGGATCAACAAAAATTAAACGCTTTTTTAGAAACGGTTAGATTTAAAAAATCTAACACACAATTTTTGGAAAGTGAAGCAGCGTATTGGTCGGTTATTGTTCATTACGAAAACGAAGTTCAAAATAAATTTGAAAGAAAAGAAAGAAAGTCTTATAAAGATTTACTTCCGAAAGACAAACAAGTTTACGAGAACTTAAATCAATGGAGAATTGAAAAATCGGAGCAACTAAATCTGAAGAAATTTATGATTTGCCACAATTCGCAATTAATAGAATTAGCACTAAATAAACCAAGTAATTTAGACGAATTACAACAACTTAAAGGTTTTGGAAAACAAAAAGCAGCCAAATTTGGCGAAGATATTTTAGCCATTTTGAGTATTGTTTAAATTTTGAGAAAAAAAGGGCGCTATTTAGTGCCCTTTTCGGTTCCAAGTTTTAAGGTCACTCTTTTGCTTCATTACACTAATGATAATATATCTGTAATTTTGCTAACCGATTTAAAGTGCTGATGCTGAATTTCAAAATCTATTTTTTCATATTCCCAGGTCGTGTGATACGGAATATGAATGGCGTGTCCGCCCAAATTCAAAACGGGCAAAACATCTGATTTTAAGGAATTTCCAATCATTAAAAAATCTTCGGCTTGGCAATCTAAACGGCCTAACATTTTTTCATAATCCAACTCGGTTTTATCACTCATCACTTCAATATGATGAAAAAACATACCAATTCCTGAATCGTGTAATTTGCGATGTTGGTCTTTTAAGTCACCTTTTGTAGCCACAACCAGTTTATATTTTCCTTTTAGTTGTTCTAATACTTCAGTAATGTTTGGTAGTAATTCCACTGGTTTTTGAAGTAAATCTTTGCCAATTGCTAAAATTTGTTCTATGCCTTTACCCGAAATTTGATGATGGGTTAACTCTAATGCGGTTTCAATCATGGATAGCGTAAACGCTTTAATGCCAAAACCATACAATGGTAAATTATTTACTTGATGATTTAAAATTAACCCCAAGATTTCTTGATGCGACGCATAATCTTGAAAAAACACACAAAAGCGTTCTTGCGCCTCATCAAAATAAGGTTCGTTGTGCCAAAGGGTGTCGTCTGCATCGAATGCGATTGTTTTTGGGTTCATACTAAGATATCATCGCGCCATTAATCACACCTTCGGTATCCGGATTTACGAAAACCAATTTCCCTTCCGCGGTATTGGTTAATAATAACATACCTTCGCTTTCCACACCACGTAATGCTCTTGGTGCTAGGTTTACTAAAACGGTTACGCGTTTTCCAAGTACTTCTTCAAGAGTAAAATGCTCAGCAATTCCAGAAACGATGGTTCTTACATCAATTCCTGTATCTACTTTTAAAACTAACAATTTGTTTGCTTTTGGCATTTTTTCTGCTTCGATGATGGTTCCAATTCGTAAATCTACTTTGGCAAAATCTTCAAAGGTGATGATTTCTTTTTGCGGTTCAGCTTTTGCGTTTTCCACTTGATTGGCGGTTTTAGTTGCTTCTAATTTATCTAATTGTTTTTGGATTTCGACATCTTCAATTTGAGCAAACAAAATTTCGGCTTGACCAATTTGATGTCCGGGTTTTGTTAAATTCCAATTTTCAAATTCTAAATTCCAATTATTGATTTTAATATCTAATATGTTACACAATTTAGAAGAAGTAAATGGTAAAAATGGTTCTGAAAGTATGGTTAAAGCAGATGCAATTTGTAGTGCAATATACATTTGAGTTTGTACTCTTGCCGGATTTTCTTTAATCATTTTCCAAGGTTCTTCGTCCGCTAAATATTTATTTCCTAAACGGGCTACATTCATTAATTCACTTAACGCTTCTCTAAAACGGTAACGCTCAATCGAACTTGAAATCACCGCTGGATACGCTTTTAACTCGGCTAAAGTTTGCTCGTCAACTTCAGAAAATTCATTTGGAGTTGGAACAATTCCGTCGTAATATTTATTAGTCAACACCACCACACGATTGATGAAATTTCCAAAAATCGCAGCTAATTCATTATTATTTCTGGCTTGAAAATCTTTCCAAGTGAAATCGTTGTCTTTTGTTTCCGGAGCATTAGCTGTCAAAGCATATCGCAAGGCATCTTGTTTTTCAGGAAAGTCTTGTAAATATTCGTGTAACCAAACGGCCCAATTTTTTGAAGTAGACAATTTATTACCTTCTAAATTCAAAAATTCGTTTGCAGGAACATTATCTGGTAAAATATAACTTCCTTCTGCTTTTAACATCGCTGGAAAAATAATACAATGAAATACAATATTGTCTTTCCCAATGAAGTGAACCAATTTTGTATCGGCATCTTTCCAATAGGGTTCCCAATCTTTTCCATCGCGGGCGGCCCATTCTTTGGTTGCCGAAATGTAACCAATTGGCGCATCAAACCAAACGTATAACTTTTTTCCTTCGGCACCTGCAACCGGCACATCAATTCCCCAGTCTAAATCACGGGTTACGGCTCTAGGTTCTAAACCACCATCAACCCACGATTTTACTTGTCCATACACATTGGGTTTCCAGTCGTTTTTATGACCTTCCAAAATCCATTCTCTTAAGAACGATTCGTAACGATTTAAAGGTAAAAACCAGTGTTTAGTAGATTTTAAAATCGGATTTTCTCCTGTTATAGTTGATTTTGGATGGATTAAATCCGTTGCGTTTAAAGTCGAACCACATTTTTCACATTGGTCGCCATACGCTTCAGGGTTGTCGCACTTTGGACAAGTTCCTGTTACGAAACGGTCGGCCAAAAATTGATCGGCTTTGGCATCATATAATTGTTCGGTAGTTTCCTCAATAAAATCGCCATTATCATATAATTTTTTAAAAAATTCGGATGCTGTTTTATGATGTATTTCTGAAGATGTTCTGGAATAATTATCAAAAGAAATTCCAAAATCTAAAAAAGATTGACGAATAATTCTGTCATATTTATCAATTACTTGTTGTGGCGTAATGCCTTCTTTCTTAGCTTTCATAGAAATTGCCACACCATGTTCATCGCTTCCGCAAATGAAAGCTACATCTTTTCCTTGTAATCGTAAATATCTTGCATATATATCAGAAGGCACATAAACTCCTGCTAAATGCCCAATATGAATGGGTCCATTAGTGTAAGGAAGCGCCGCTGTAATGGTATATCTTTTAGCTTCGCTCAGTTCGGCGTTGCCTCGGGTTGGATTTTTTAACATATTGTCATTAAATTTGATACAAAAATAATTCATTTAAGAGGAATAGACGAATTTTTCTGTTCAAATTCCTTATTTTTGAATTCTTATTGAATTTTATATGATTATACCACCATTTTTAAAGGCGGGAGATACCGTTGCTCTTGTTTGTACCGCACGTAAATTTTCCCCCGAAGACGCCAAACCTGCTATTGATTTATTAGAATCTTGGGGATTTAACGTTAAATTAGGAGCCACAATTGGATTAGACAATTTTCAATTAGGAGGCACAGATAGCGAACGAGCTGCTGATTTTCAAGCTCAATTAGATGACATAAGCGTAAAAGCGATTTGGTGTGCTAGAGGTGGATATGGAACGGTTAGAATTATTGATTCGTTAGATTTTACGAAATTAAAAAAGCATCCTAAATGGATTATGGGGTTTTCAGATGTGACCGTTTTACATAGTCAATTGAATGTGGAACGAGTGGCATCTTTACATTCAATTATGCCGTTTACTGTTCCTACTGCACCAGATGAAGTGAAAGAAACCTTACGAAAAGCACTTTTTGGAGAAACGATTTCTTATACAATTCCTTCAAAAAGTTATGATGTAAAAGGAACCGCTTCGGGCGAATTGGTTGGTGGAAATATTTCTATTTTGTACAGTTTATTAGGTTCAAAATCAGCAATTAATACAAAAGATAAAATCCTATTTATTGAAGATTTAGACGAATATTTGTATCATATTGACCGAATGATGTATAATTTAAAACGTAATGGTTATTTTGAACAAGTTAAAGGTATTATAGTGGGAAGTATGACCGATATGCACGATAATGAAATTCCGTTTGGGCAAAATGAAGTACAAATTATTACTGATATAGCTAAAGATTTTTCCATTCCAATTGCTTTTCAATTTCCTGCCGGACATCAATCTGATAATCGCACTTTGATTTTAGGTAAACAAGTACATTTTGAAGTAAATGAAAAAGAAGTAAAACTTCAATTTATTTAGAATAGGCAAATCGACACATTGAAATCGACACATTAAAAAATGGCAGAACACAATGATTTAGGAAAAATTGGAGAAGAACTAGCAGTAGCTTTCTTAGAAAAAAACGGCTATGAAATTTTAGAAACGAATTGGACGTTTCAGAAAGCTGAAGTGGATATTATTGCTTTAAAAGACCAAGTTTTAGCAGTGGTAGAGGTAAAGACCAGGAGTAGTATTGATTACGGCTCACCTCAAGATTTTGTAAAACCAAAAAAAATAAAACTAGTAGTAAAAGCTATTAATGAATTCGTCATTTCCAATGATTTAGATGTAGAAGTTCGATTTGATATTATTGCCATTCATGCAAATGGTGCAAATTTTGACTTAGAACACTTGGAGGCGGCCTTCTATTATTTTGATAATTAGTTAGGGTTTAACATTTTGTTTTTTTGAAAATAAATTTGGATTATATAAAAACAATTGCCTAATGAAAATGTATCTGGTCTAGCAGTATGTTTTTAAATTCCAAACTTAGTAAGCAACATTCTTGATGAAGTAAATTAATTTCAAATGAATTTACTATTGTTGTAAATGAAAATCAAATGAATTTAGCTGTAAGTGTAATAAATGATTAAAAAAAATAGGCTAGTCGTTGACTAGCCTATTTTTATTCTTCTTTTTTAGCATCCATTACCCAAGTGTCCATAAAGGCCGTGGTGTAATTCCCAGCTACATAATCTGGGTGATCCATCAATTGTCTGTGGAATGGAATAGTGGTTTTTATTCCTTCAATATGAAATTCGTCTAAAGCGCGTTTCATTTTGTTTATTGCTTCTTGACGGGTTTGCGCCGTTGTAATTAACTTTGCAATCATCGAGTCATAATTTGGTGGAATGGTATAACCAGCATAAACATGTGTGTCTAAACGAACACCGTGTCCGCCTGGCGAATGTAATACTGTAATTTTTCCCGGTGAAGGACGGAAGTCGTTATACGGATCTTCAGCATTAATTCTACATTCGATAGCATGTAATTGTGGAAAATAGTTTTTACCAGAAATTGGAATTCCTGCCGCCACCATAATTTGTTCACGAATTAAATCGTAATCTACAACTTGTTCTGTAATTGGGTGTTCTACTTGAATACGAGTATTCATTTCCATAAAGTAGAAATTTCTGTGTTTGTCCACTAAGAATTCTACCGTTCCAGCGCCTTCGTATTTTATATATTCAGCCGCTTTTACGGCTGCAGCTCCCATAGCATCTCGTAATTCATCCGTCATAAATGGAGAAGGAGTTTCTTCTGTTAGTTTTTGATGACGACGTTGTACAGAACAATCTCTTTCAGATAAGTGACACGCTTTACCGAAAGCATCACCTACAACTTGTATTTCAATATGTCTTGGTTCTTCAATTAATTTTTCAAGGTACATGCCATCATTTCCAAAAGCAGCGGCAGATTCTTGTCTTGCACCTTCCCAAGCTTTTAATAATTCTTCTTGTTTCCAAACAGCACGCATTCCTTTTCCACCACCACCTGCAGTTGCTTTTAACATCACTGGGTAGCCAAATTCGGCTGCTAATTTTTCGGCTTGTTCGTAAGATTCTAAGATACCTACTGAACCAGGTACACATGGTACACCCGCTTCAATCATTGTGGCTTTAGCAGAAGCTTTATCGCCCATTCTGTCAATCATTTCTGGTGAAGCACCAATAAACTTGATGTTATGTTCTTGGCAAATTTTTGAAAACTTAGCATTTTCAGAAAGGAAACCATATCCAGGATGAATGGCATCCGCATTAGTAATTTCTGCAGCTGCGATAATGTTAGACATTTTCAAGTAAGATAAATTACTTGGTGGAGGCCCAATACAAACGGCTTCGTCTGCAAATTTAACGTGCAAACTTTCGGCATCAGCAGTAGAATAAACGGCTACAGTTTTAATTCCCATTTCTCTACAAGTACGAATGACACGTAAAGCAATTTCACCTCTATTGGCAATTAATATTTTTTTAAACATAGATTTTAATTTGAAAATTAAACAATTTGAAAATTTGAAAATGAATTCAAATGATTACATTTTTTCAAATTATGATGGATCAACTAAAAATAATGGTTGGTCAAATTCTACTGGTGAAGAATCATCAACTAATACTTTTACGATTTTACCTGAAATTTCAGATTCAATTTCGTTGAATAATTTCATGGCTTCCACTACACATACTACATCCCCTTTGCTAATAGTACTTCCTACTTCAACAAACATTGGCTTATCTGGAGCAGGTTTTCTGTACAATGTACCAATCATTGGCGATTTAATTGTAATGTATTTAGAATTGTCTTCTACAGCAGTCTCAACTGGTGCCGCAGCTGCAGGAGCGATTGCTGCAGGAGCAACTGGTGCTGCTTGCTGAATTGCTTGTTGCATTGGTGCTTGTTGCACATAGGTAATATCTTGAGAATTTCCTTCTAAAGTAGTTCTAATAGTAATTTTTACATCGCCCGTTTCTAATTTTACTTCTGCAACTCCAGAATTAGATACAAATTTGATTAGGTTTTGAATTTCTTTTAAATCCATAATTAAGTTATTTTAGTTATAGTTTGTTTTTATTAATATGCCCATTTTAAATAAATAGATCCCCATGTGAATCCACCTCCAAATGCTGCAAAAATTAAATTATCTCCTTTTTTAAATTTATCTTCAAAATCTGCTAAAAGCAAAGGCAATGTGGCAGAAGTAGTGTTTCCATAACGGTGAATATTGACTAACACTTTAGATTCATCCACATTCATTCTGTTTGCAGTGGCGTCAATAATTCTTTTATTTGCTTGATGCGCAATTAACCAATTCACATCATCATGCGATAAGTTATTGCGTTGCATGATTTTTTCACTTACATCAGCCATTCCTGAAACCGCATGTTTGAAAACAGTTTTCCCGTCTTGGAATACAAAATGTTGTTTGTTTTTAATTGTATCTTCAGTTGGTGGTAAAATAGAACCACCTGCTTCAATTTTTAAAAATTCTCTTCCAATTCCATCCGATTTTAGTATCTCGTCTTGTACTCCTAAGCCCTCAAAATTAGGTTCAAATAAAGCAGCACCGGCGCCATCACCAAAAATAATACAAGTGGTACGGTCCGTATAATCAATTATAGAAGACATTTTATCGGCACCAATAAGTAATACTTTTTTGTATTTTCCGGATTGAATATATGCTGAAGCCGTTGACATACCAAAAAGAAAGCTAGAACAGGCAGCTTGCAAATCATATGCAAAAGCATTAGTAGCGCCAATTTGCGTAGCTACATACACTCCAGTTGCTGCTACAGGTAAATCTGGCGTGGTAGTTGCCATAATTACCAAGTCAATTTCTTTCGGGTCTATTTTTGATTTTTCAATAAGATTTTGAGCCGCTTTTATAGCAAGGTAAGAAGTTCCTTCGCCAGCTTCTTTTAAAAGCCTTCTCTCTTTTATTCCAGTTCTTGATGTAATCCATTCATCATTGGTATCAACCAAAGTTTCTAGAACCTGATTTGATAATACATATTCTGGTACATACGAGCCAATTGCAGTAATTGCGGCAGTAATTTTATTCATATGTTTTAATGTTATTTTTTTTGGTAACATATGTATCGCTATTTTTTTGGGTTTTTCTTTCGAAGCACGCAGTGTTTATAGCAATTTCATAAATAAATAATTTTCTTAGCAACTTTGTGTGCGTAAAGAGGGGAAAATTACGAATTATTTCGGAATTTTCTAAAAATACAATTAGATAATTTTCATTAAAATAAAAAAACCCTCACGTAGGTGAGAGTTTCTCAATAATTTTAGTGAAATTATATCATAGCTTCAGTCTTGTCGATAACAACTTGACCTCTGTAATACATTTTACCTTCATGCCAGTAAGCTCTGTGATATAAGTGAGCCTCACCAGTTACTACGCAAGTTGCAATTTGTTGTGCAGATGCTTTGTAGTGTGTTCTTCTTTTGTCTCTTCTAGTTGAGGACTGTCTACGTTTAGGATGTGCCATTTTATTCTATTTTTTATCCGTTAATAGTTTTTTTAAACCTTCCCATCTTGGGTCTATTTCTTTAATCTCTTCTGCTTTTGTTTCTTTTGGAGAAAATTTTTCTAAATTTTGTAATGCTTCTGATTGTAAAGTACCATCTTTTATTCCGGTGTGTATTCTTTTTGTTGGAACAGACAAAACCATCATTTCATAACAATATTGCGCTACGTTTACTTGAAATTCATCATGAGGCAAAATGATAAATTCATCATTGTCATCATTAAATTCTTCGCCAAATCTAACTATGAGTTTCATTTTACCTTTAATTGGTAAATCAAAATCCTCGTTAGTTAAATCGCAAGGAACATTTACAATTCCTTTGTGCGAAAAACTGAGTTCAAGCATGTTGCTTTTTTTCTCTAAAACTACTTTCATTTTGATGTTAGAATTGTTAAATTCATCATAACCAAAATGAGTAAAGAACGTATTATTTACTTGAAATTTAAACTGGTGTTTCCCCAGTTTTAATCCTGAAAATGGGATTAAAAATTCTTTTAATATATCCATAACATCAGTTTTTCCCTTTTTATAAGGGTGTGCAAAGATACAAAAATATTGGAATTACAATAATTTTCTTTGCTTTTTTTTAAATTAAACTTTTCCTGTTCCTTTTTTCAAAGGGTTGTTGGTTAATTCAACATATTCCATTCGGTTTTTATATATGTCAATAGCACTGTAAACGGCTTCTCTAAAAGAACTTTCATTGGCTATATTTTT
The DNA here is from genome assembly GCF_040402895.1 of Flavobacterium sp. Lineage (GTDB taxonomy): Bacteria > Bacteroidota > Bacteroidia > Flavobacteriales > Flavobacteriaceae > Flavobacterium. The sequence continues at coordinate 308,852 of NZ_JBBALR010000001.1, read as the reverse complement.
TCCTGCAATATCAAAACCTGTTCCGTGATCTGGCGAGGTTCTTACTTTGTTTAATCCTGCTGTAAAATTTACTCCTTCACCAAAGGATAGGGTTTTGAAAGGAATTAATCCTTGGTCGTGATACATCGCAACTACTGCATCGTAGTTTTTATATTGGTTGGAACCAAAAAAACTATCTGCTGAAAACGGTCCGAAGACTTGAATACCACTTTTAAAAATTTTCTCTAAACTTGGTTTCACAATTTCATCATCTTCTTTGCCAATTACACCATTGTCGCCGCTATGTGGATTTAGTCCTAACACCGCGATTTTTGGTTTGTTTATTTTGAAATCGGCAATTAAACTTTGATGTATAATATTGATTTTTTTCTCAATTAATTTTGAATTAATATGTTTTGATAAGTCTGCAATGGGCACATGGTCTGTAATTAAGCCTACTTTTACATCTTCATGAATCATAAACATTAAGGCTTCCCCTTCTAGTTGTTCATTTAAATAATCCGTATGTCCTGCAAATTTATAATCCTCCGCCTGAATGTTGTATTTGTTTATAGGTGCCGTTACCAACACATCAATTTGATTGTTTTTTAACGCTGTAGTTGCTGCTTGAAACGATTTTATGGCGTATTTACCAATTTCTTCATCCAATTTACCATTTTCTAAATTAACACCTTCACGCCAGACATTTAAAACATTTATTTTTCCTAAAACAATCTGGTCTAGTTTGTCAATTCCTTGTATGAATGCATTTAAATTGTAGGTTCTTTTTAAAAACGAAACAATTTTAGCATTAGCAAAAATAACCGGTGTACAGATGTCTAACATTCGTGTATCTTCGAATGTTTTCAATATTACTTCTGGTCCAATGCCGTTCATGTCTCCAATAGAAACACCAACAATTATATTTTCCGAATGTTTTACCATTTTTATTTCTTAATTTTGATGCAAATTTATAAAAATAAACCGTCATATGTTTACAGGAATCATAGAAACTATCGGAATAATTTCAGATATCAAAAAAGATCAGGGAAATGTACACTTAACAATTCAAACAAATATTACAAATGAGTTAAAAATTGACCAAAGTGTGGCACATAATGGTGTTTGTTTGACCGTTGTGGAAATATTTGACAACAAACATGTCGTTACAGCTATTCAAGAAACAATTAATAAAACCACTTTAGGTTTGTGGAAAATTGGCGACAAAGTAAACATTGAAAGAGCCATGAAATTAGGCGATAGACTAGACGGACATATGGTACAAGGCCATGTAGACCAAACCGCAGTTTGTTCATCTATTCAAGAAAAAAGTGGGAGTTGGGAATTTACTTTTGAATACGATTCAGCTTTAAACAATATTACTATACAAAAAGGTTCTATTACGGTAAATGGCACCAGCTTAACGGTTGTAAATTCGGAGCGCAACCGCTTTAGTGTGGCAATTATTCCATATACGTATGAACATACTATTTTTCATACTTTTGAAATCGGCACAAAAGTAAATTTAGAATTTGATGTGGTAGGAAAATATATTGCTAGGATGTATGAATTAAGAAATTAGTACATAAAAAAAATCGGAACAACTGTTCCGATTTTTTTTTGGATTAAAACCAAATTATTATTTTTTCTTAGATTTTGCTTTTGCTTTTTTCTTTTTCGAAGCTGCTTTTTTCTTCGCTGCTTTCGCTTTTAATTTCATTTTTGCTTTTTCTTTCTTAGCTTTTTCTTTTTTCTTTTTCTTAGCTTTCTTTTCCTTTTCTTTTTGTTTTGCTTTAGCTACCGCTTGTTTTTCTTTTTGCTTTGCTTTTTCTTTCTTTTCTTTTTCTGTGATTTTTTTACTCATCTTTTTCAATTTTTTAATGTTATTTTTTTCTAATTTTTTTGTTTCATGATTTGCAGGAGCAACTACTTCTACAATTTCATTACCACTTTCATCTGCCATTACATCTGCACTATTTTCAACAGTAGCAGTAGTTTCTTCAATTGGTTTCACTTCAATTGGTTTTACTTCAATTGGTTTTTTCACTCTTGGTGCTCTTCTCTGAGGTGTATTAGTAGCTGTACTAGTTTCAACTTCTTTTTTTACAACAGGTTTTCTTGTAGTAGTTCTTCTAACAGGAGTAGTTGTTTTCTGTGGAGTTACACTACTAGTTTCTGCTTTTTCTGTTTGAATTGTTTCCTCAATTTGTTTGTTTTCTTCCATTTTTATGTATTGTTTGTTGTTCCAATGTTAAATAAATGTTAAGCAAAGGTAAATAAAATATTAATAATCCAATGTTAAGTTTTTAGTTTTGGCGAAAATTTAACATTAAAGATGAATGATTTATGTAAAATAAAGTTGTTAGATTTAGTTGTAAACACCAGTAAATTATGGATTTTTAGTCATTACATGTAGGTTTAAAAACAAAAAGCCCTCACATTTCTGTGAAGGCTTGATTATTGTGGTCCCACCTGGTATTGTTTTCACTAAATTAAAAAAATTTAGTATTGATAATCAATTAGTTATGTGTGAAAAAAGGGTATTTGTAAAGTTGAACAAGCGGTTTTGCTCAACCTTTTGCTCAACTTTTTATTTAATATTTTTTCTGGTGAAGAATAAATAATTAAATTGATTTTCTAACTCTAAAACTACCTGAACCAGCCATTGTTTCATTTCTTGGAGGACTTATAGAAAATACATTAATATTACCGCTAAATGTCCCGACGTAATAATCTCCAACTTCTGTTAAGACTACTCTTAAATTATTACAAGTAATATAATCGTTCCCAGGTTGAAAACCAAATGTACAATTATTTGTAGTTCCAATATTATTGTTTACGCCAAGTAAGGTAACCCCACAATAAGTTGCATTATCTGAAGGGTCTTTAAAATTCATTAATAAATTAACTTCAGAACCGCTTTGATTTGGTTGAGCAATCATGCAAAGAAGGCCTCCATCTAAATTGCTACTATAATTTTTGCCGTCAAATGTGAAATTAAAATAAACATTGTTATCTGTGTTAGTATCTGTATTATTATCATCAGATGAACTACAAGAAATGAGTAACAAACCCATTGTAAATATTAATAGTATTTTTTTCATAATGTATTAAATTTAATAAAATCTCAAAGAATAATTTAACAAAGCTAATTATATATTATTCAATAACCAATTTTCAATAACCAATTTGACAATAAAATATTCTTTAAAACCCCTAACAAAAAAAGTTGAGCATTCGGTTTTGCTCAACTTTTTGCTCAACTTTTTAATAAGAAACCCTTGTAAATACTTATATTTACAAGGGTTTTGTTGTGGTCCCACCTGGGCTCGAACCAGGGACCACCTGATTATGAGTCAGGTGCTCTAACCAACTGAGCTATAGGACCGGTTAGAAGTCTACAATATTACTACTATTTTTATTTGCAAGCAAATCTTTTTTTATTCGAAGTAAAAAATAGGTATAATGTACGTAAAATCAATCTATTTTATTTCTTGACAAAGTTCTATTAACACCCCATTTGTGGTTTTTGGATGTAAAAAAACTACTAATTTATTGTCGGCGCCTTTTTTTGGTGTTTCATTTAAAACGGTAAAACCTTCCAACTTTAGTCGTTCTATTTCTACATAAATGTCTTCCACATCAAAAGCGATATGATGAATTCCTTCACCTTTTTTCTCTAAAAATTTAGAAATCGGGCTGTTTGCATCCGTGGCTTCTAACAATTCAATTTTATTTGGACCACACATAAAAAAGGAGGTTTTTACACCTTCACTGGCCACTTCTTCTGTTTTATAAGCAGCTTGACCAAAAAGTTTTGAAAACAATTCATTTGAATTTTCTAAATCATGAACGGCGATACCAATATGTTCTATTTTTCTCATTTCTACAGGAATTAATATGCAAAAATAAACATTCATAAATGTATTTCTGCTTATTTTGTGAGTAAAAATTGTATTTTTGCCTCATGGAAACAAATAGACAAAAAAAAATTGGGGCATTATTGCAAACAGACTTAGTAGATATTTTACAAGGTGAGATTAGAAAAAATTCCATTTCTAATTTAATGATTTCTGTTTCTAAAGTAAATGTAACTTCAGATTTATCTATAGCAAAGGTGTATTTAAGTGTTTTTCCTTCCGAAAAAGGACCAGAATTATTAGCCGCTATTAAAAGTAATGCACCTTTAATAAAACACGATTTGTCGCAACGCGTAAAATTACAATTAAGACGTGTGCCCAACTTAATTTTCTTCCTAGACGATAGTTTAGATTATATTGAAAAAATAGACAATGCACTATCTAGAAAAGATAACCCAATTGAAAACCCAGATTTATTAGAAAAACGAAAAAAATCATAATTTGAATTTTCCGTTCTACATAGCCAAAAGATACGCGTTTAGTTTGTCTAAAACTACCGCCATAAATGTCATTACGTGTATTGCATCTTTTGGAATTATTGTAGGCGCTATGGCACTTTTTGTAGTACTTTCTGTTTTTAGTGGTTTGCGCGATTTTAGTTTAAGCTTTACTAATGCAACCGATCCCGATCTACGAATCGAAACCCTTGCAGAGAAATCTTTCTTCATCTCTAAAACGCAGGAAGCTCAGTTAACCTCTTCAAAAGAATTTACTAAATACACTAAAATTGTTGAAGAACGCGCCTTGTTTTACTATAAAAACAAAGAGCACGTGGCTTATTTAAAAGGAGTTGATGCCAATTTTAGCCAAGTTAATGCATTTGACACATTTTTATATGCTGGCGATTGGTTGGAACCGAACACCAATCAGGTTGTAGTGGGTTCTGGAATTTCAAGAAAATTAGCTTTAGGACTTTTTGATTTCAATAACGTTTTAGAAGTCTACATTCCTAAACCAGGTTCTGGAATGATTGAAAATCCAGAGGATGCCTTTAATAAATCGCCATTACTAGCTTCAGGAATTTTTCAGGTTAGCGAAGATGTTGATGAAAAATATATTTTTTGTTCTATACCTTTAATACAAGGGTTATTGAATTACAAGCCCAATCAGTTAACTTACATTGATTTTAAACTGGCGCCAAATGTATCGGAAACAGATGCTATAGAAACCATTACTAAAATATTTCCAAATCAAGTAAAAGTAAAAAACAGAGCGCAATTAAATGATGCTTTGTATAAAATGTTAAATACCGAAAACATTGTAGTGTATCTTATTTTTACTTTGGTAATTATCATTGCGTTATTTAATTTAATTGGTGCTATTATTATGATGATTATTGAGAAAAAAAACAATCTCAAAACCTTATACAATTTGGGAACAGAAATAAAATACTTAAAAAATATTTTCTTATTTCAAGGGAATATTATTTCTGTTTTTGGCGGAATTTTAGGTTTGATTTTAGGAATTCTTATTGTTTTAATTCAGCAACAATTTGAATTGATCATGATTACGCCATCGTTAGCCTATCCAGTTGTTTTCGAAACCAAAAATATATTAATTGTTTTGTTAACCATTGTAATTTTAGGATTTATTGCTTCTAAAATTGCCAGTAGTACCGTAACTAAAAAATTATTAGAATGAAAAAAATTGTAATCATATTAATAGGATTAGTTTTATTCGGATGTAAATCGAAGCAAGTAACAAATCAAATAAATCAAGAATCAGAAATTAATTTAATTTTGAACACTTGGCATAAAGCGGCGGCGGAAGCTAATTTTAATTCGTATTTTGAAGTGATGGCGGATGATGCCATTTTCATCGGAACCGATGCTACAGAAAACTGGAACAAACCAGCATTTATAGAATTTGCGAAACCCTATTTTGATAAAGGCAAAGCATGGAATTTTACTTCATTAGAAAGAAATATTTATTTTTCTTCGGATAAGAAAACAGCTTGGTTTGATGAATTGTTAAACACACAAATGAAAATTTGCAGAGGAAGTGGTGTTTTGGTAGTTGATAAAAACGGAAATTGGAAAATAAAACAATATGTGTTGTCGATGACCATTCCAAATGATCATACAGATGAGGTGGTAAAAATAAAGTCTTTAATTGAAGATGCGGCAATTGAAAAACTAAAAAAAGACGAATAACTCGCCTTTTTTCTATTTATAAATCGTTGCTTTCAAATTCTTAAACATGTCAACCGTCATATTTTCAATGTCAAAATCGTTTTTCCAACCCCAATCTTGTCTGGCAGCGCTATCGTTAATACTCGCAGGCCAACTGTCGGCAATTTTCTGACGAAAATCTGGCTCGTAAGTAATAGTAAAATTAGGATAATGTTTCGTAATTTCTGCGGCTAACTCTTTAGGAGTAAAGCTCATTCCAGATAAATTGTACGAAGAACGAATTTTAATATCTTCTACATCCGCTTGCATAATACTAATCGTAGCTTTTATCGCATCATCCATATACATCATCGGCAAAGCAGAATTTTCAGATAAAAAACTGGTAAATTTTCCATCCGTAATTGCTTTGTGATAAATATCTACAGCATAATCAGTTGTTCCGCCACCGGCTTCTGTACTCCAGCTTATTAAACCTGGATATCGGATACTCCGAATATCCACACCATATTGTTTATGATAATATTCTGCCCAGCGTTCGCCAGTTTGTTTTGAAATTCCATAAACTGTAGTAGGTTCCATTATTGTATATTGGGGTGTGTTTTCTCTAGGAGTTGTAGGTCCAAAAACGGCAATACTTGATGGCCAAAATATTTTTTTTATTTTTCCTGCTTTGGCTAAATTTAACACGTGAAATAACGAATTCATATTCAAATCCCATGCAAAAGCGGGGTTTTTTTCAGAAGTTGCGGATAATAAGGCGGCCATTAAATACACATCAGTAATATGATATTTCTCAACTAATTGCTCAATCTGATTGTAATCTAAAGCGTTTATTACTTCAAAAATTCCGTTATTAACTACGTCATTTTCTAATTTTCTAATATCGGAAGCAATTACGTTTTCTACACCATAGGTAGCACGTAATTTAGAAGTAAGTTCGGTGCCTATTTGACCACAAGCGCCAATGATTAATATTTTGGTTTGCATAGTTAGTTGTTTTGTCTTACAAATATAAAATATTAGCAATAATAACCCATAATTTTGTTGGTTTTTTTCGAATTTCGTAAAAATCACCTGTTCAGACTATTAATAATTTATTTAACTTAATTTTTAAAAAAATCGTGTAAACATTTGTAAATTTGCGACTCATAATTGTAAAAAAATGAATTTTTTTAAACTACTTATACTATCTTTTTTTAGCAGTCTTTTGTTTTTTTCTTGTAAACAAAATGACGAGCAAGTATTACTTGTGGAAAAAATGGAGAAAAAAAATCGAGAATCTTTTGAACAAATCAATAAAGCTTGGCAGTTGAATATTCCAGTTACTAGTCCTGAAGTGCGCGGCGTTTTAAATCAATGGCAAGATTGGAAAAATTTTGAAGAAGAGCTTCAGCAAAAACCTAAATCATCCATTAGTGCTTTTAAGCAAAAGGTTTTAAATTTGGTAGCCAAATCTACTTCTTTGCATGAAAATGTTCCTCCAGGGTTTAATATCCCGCAAGTACGAAGTAGAATTGTAGCGTTACAAACTAAAATTTTAGCATTAGACACTTATTTTTCTTTAGATGTGGTACCTAATGAAAAAGTGCAAAATTTAATTGCAGCCATTAATAAGGAATTGCATGCGTTTTACATGCAGTGCGAAGAATTTATTATAAAAAACCGAATTCCAACTGAAATAGGCGAGCCAAAAATTATTAGTATTAGCGATACCACCCGAAATGCAAAAGCGATAAATTTTGACGATTTAGAACAAAAAGAAATTCAAAAAAAGAAGTAATTTTAGGTATCAGGCTAAGGCCAAAAGGACTACTATTATTTGATAAAAAACATACTATAAATTGAGCAAATCAGTAATCATTCAAAAATATCAGCAACATCCAAAAATTGGTCAAATTGCTGAATTTTTTGCGTCCAGAAAAAAAATAAATGCTACTGGTTTGGTAGGCTCTTCACTTTCATTTGTGATTGAGGCTTTATTTAAAAAATCGGAACTTCCTTTTTTATTATTGTTTAATGACAAGGAAGAAGCAGCGTATTATTTGAATGATTTAGAAGTTTTAATTAACAACCAAGACGTGTTGTTTTATCCCGGTTCTTATCGTCGTCCTTACCAAATTGAGGAAACAGACAACGCCAATGTTTTATTGCGTGCAGAGGTATTAAATAGAATTAATTCTCGAAAAAAACCAGCCATTATTGTTTCGTATACAGATGCTATTTTTGAAAAAGTTGTTACGCGAAAAGAGTTAGACAAAAACACTTTAAAACTTAGTGTAAACGATAAATTAGCTATCGATTTTATTAACGAAACGCTTTTTGAATATCATTTTAAACGTGTCGATTTTGTTTCGGAACCTGGAGAGTTTTCTGTTCGAGGTGGAATTATTGATGTATTTTCATTTTCAAATGATATGCCTTACCGAATAGAGTTTTTTGGCGATGAAATTGATAGCATTCGAACCTTTGATATTGAAACGCAATTGTCTAAAGAAAAAGTTACAAAAATTGCCATTATTCCCAATGTTGAAAATAAAATATTACAAGAAAAACGCGAAAATTTCTTAGATTATATTTCTGAAAAAACCGTTATTGTGCTTCAAAATACCGATTTGTTAGGTGGAAAATTAGACCGATTATATGAAAAAGCAAAAGAAGCCTATTCGAAATTATCGCTAACGATCCATCACGCCAAACCGGAAGAATTATTTGTAAATCAGGAAACGTTTTTAAAACGCGCCTTAGATTTTTCAATAATTGAATTAGATAAAAATCCGGTTTTTGAATCGGAAAAAATTGTCGAATTTTATACGCAACCGCAGCCATCATTCAACAAACAATTCGATTTGTTAATGAATAATTTGAACGATAATTTTCATAACGGAATTAAAAATTATTTATTTTCATCGAACGAAAATCAAGCCAAACGATTCAAAGAGATTTTTAAAGATATTGATGAAGATGCGGCCAAACATGTGAAAGACAAATATGAAAACATTGTATTCCCTTTGTTTTCAGGTTTCCTAGATACCGAGTTACAAATTGCGTGCTATACTGACCATCAAATTTTCGAAAGGTATCATAAGTTTTCTATTAAAAATAATGCGTCGAAAAAACAAACGGTGACTCTAAAAGAGCTAACTGCTTTGTCAATTGGTGATTATGTTACCCATATTGACCATGGAATTGGAAAATTTGGTGGACTACAAAAAATTCAAGTAGAAGGGAAAACCCAAGAAGCAATTAAATTAGTGTATGCCGATAATGACATTGTGTATGTAAGTATTCATTCGCTTCATAAAATTTCAAAATACACAGGAAAAGAAGGCGTCCCACCAAAAATATATAAATTAGGAAGTGGTGTATGGAAGGCCTTAAAACAAAAAACAAAAGCTCGTGTAAAGCACATCGCTTTCAATTTAATTCAGTTGTATGCCAAACGTCGTTTGGATAAAGGCTATGCTTTTGCACCCGATAGCTATTTGCAAAAAGAATTAGAAAGTTCTTTTATTTACGAAGATACTCCTGACCAAATCACAGCCACACACGACGTAAAAATGGATATGGAAAACGACCGTCCAATGGATAGATTGGTTTGTGGCGATGTCGGATTTGGAAAAACAGAAGTCGCTATTCGTGCAGCTTTTAAAGCGGTTGACAACGGTAAGCAAGTCGCTATTTTAGTACCAACAACTATATTGGCCTATCAACATTTTAGAACTTTTACGGAGAGATTAAAAGGTATGCCTGTAACGGTGAGTTATTTGAACCGTTTTAGAACCGCAAAACAAAAAACGGAAACCTTAAAAGGCTTAGAAGATGGAAAAATTGATATCGTAATCGGAACGCATCAATTGGTAAATAAAAACGTGAAATTCCGCGATTTAGGTTTGCTAATTGTAGATGAGGAACAAAAATTTGGGGTGAATGTAAAAGATAAATTAAAAACCATTGCAGCAAATATTGACACGCTTACTTTAACTGCCACACCTATTCCAAGAACACTTCAATTTTCTTTAATGGCTGCTCGCGATTTATCTGTAATTACTACGCCACCTCCAAATCGATATCCAATTGAAACTAACGTTATTCGCTTTGCCGAAGAAACCATTCGTGATGCTATTTCGTATGAAGTGGAACGTGGTGGACAAGTATTTTTTATCAATAATCGTATCGAAAACATTAAAGAAGTTGCCGGAATGATTCAGCGATTGGTTCCTAATGCAAAAGTAGGAATCGGACACGGACAAATGGATGGAAAAAAACTGGAAGAATTAATGCTTGCCTTTATTGAAGGCGAATTTGATGTTTTGGTAGCTACAACAATTATTGAAAGCGGCTTAGATGTACCCAATGCAAATACGATTTTTATTAATAATGCCAATAATTTTGGACTTTCAGATTTGCATCAAATGCGAGGTAGAGTAGGGCGTAGCAATAAAAAAGCATTTTGTTATTTCATCACGCCACCCGAATCGGTTATGACTGATGATGCTCGTAAACGAATTAACGCTTTAGTGCAGTTTTCAGAATTGGGTAGCGGGTTTAATATAGCGATGAAAGATTTAGAAATTCGTGGTGCGGGTGATTTGTTAGGTGGCGAACAAAGTGGTTTTATTAATGAAATTGGCTTTGATACGTATCAAAAAATTATGAATGAAGCCATTGACGAATTAAAAGAAAATGAGTTTGCTAATTTATACGAAGAAGAAAACGATATTGAAACTAAAGAATTTGTAAAAGAATTTCAAATTGATACCGATTTTGAATTGCTGTTTCCAGACGAATACATCAATACTATTTCAGAACGACTCAGTTTGTATAATGAATTAGGGACTTTGAAAAACAGTTTGGAATTAGAAGCTTACGAAAAAAGGTTAATCGATCGTTTTGGACCTTTGCCAAAAGAAGCGAGTTCACTATTAAACAGTGTTCGAATCAAATGGAAAGCCAAACAAATTGGTTTAGAACGATTAATTCTGAAACAAAATAAAATGGTAGGGTATTTTATTGGCGATCAGCAATCTAATTTTTACCAAAGTAATCGTTTTATGAATGTGATGAAATTTGCACAACAAAACGGAAATTTGTGTAAAATAAAAGAAAAAGAAACCAAAAACGGATTACGACTTTTAATTACTTTTGAAAACGTAAAAAGTAGTAACAAAGCACTAGAATTAATTGAAATGATATAATCTTAAAAAAGTAATGTTCATTTTTCAAAAAAAAAACTTATTTTTACACGTTTGCATACTAAATAACAAAAAATAAAGTTATTTATAAAACCATATTACATTGAAAAACATACAACTAAAACATTTACTTACATTGGGTAGTATAGCCATTCTTTTGGCATGCTCAACCAAGAGAGATAATTATATAAATAGAAAGTGGCATTCCACAAATACAAAATATAATGTTTTGTATAATGGAAATCTAGCGATGCAAAAAGGAATTGCAGATGTAAAAGCAACGTATTCGGATGATTTTTGGGACCTACTTCCGTTAGAACGCATACAAGTGATGCCAACAGAGCAAAAAGAAGGCGAAGTAACCAAGAACACAAATTTTGAACGTGCTGAAACTAAGGCCACAAAAGCCATTCAAATTCATTCTATGAATATTGGCGGATACGAAAAAAACAATCAAATTGACGAATCGTATTTGATGTTGGGTAAGTCTAGGTATTATGAAAACCGCTATTTACCTGCTATGGAAGCCTTTAATTATATTTTATATAAATATCCAACAAGTAATAACGTTTACCAAGCACAAGTGTGGCGTGAAAAAGTCAATTTAAAATTAGAAAACGAACAATTAGCCATAAAAAATTTAAACAGAACGCTAAAAGGACAAAAAGTTACGGGTCAGGATTTGGCCGATATTCATTCCGTTTTAGCACAAGCGTTTATTAAAAAAAATGTGTTAGATAGCGCGATAGTTTCTGTGAAAATAGCAAAAAAAGAAACCAAATTAAAAGAAGAAAAAGCACGTTATACTTTTATTTTAGGACAATTATATGAAAAATTAAACTATTCAGATAGTGCTTATGTGGCATTTCAAGAAGTGATTGATATGAAACGAAAATCGCCTCGTAGTTATACCATTTATTCTCATTTGAAACAATCCTCACAATTTGATTTTCAAGCAGGTGATACGGTTGCTTTTCATAAAAATCTAGACAAATTACTAGAAAACATTGAAAACAAAAGCTTCAGAGATGTAATCTATCATCAAAAAGCTATATTTTATGATAAAAAAGGGAAAGATAATTTAGCTATTTTAAACTATAATAAATCTATAAAAAATAGTTCATCGGATAAATATCTAGCAGCTTTGAACTACAGAAATATTTCGGAAATCTATTACAGTAAACAAAATTTCCATTATGTAAAGAAATATTTAGATTCCACTTTGTTGCGTTTACCAGAAAAAAATAACGAAGTTAAAGCAACTAAAAAAAGATTGGAAATAATTACAGATGTTGTAAAATATCAAGATATTATTAGTTATTCGGATAGTATTTTCAATATTTCCAAAATGTCAAATTCTGAAAAAGTCAATTTTTTTCAAAATCACATTACTAAGTTAAAAATATCGGATTCTATAGCTGCTTTAAAATCAGCTGATAATTTAGCATTATCAGAACAAAATCAAAAGTCTGATGCGTTTCCAGGTGACAGTTTTATTGATAACTCTGACAATAAAGATAAAAAATCTCTTGGCGAAATTTCTAAAACCAAAAATCCCGTATTAGAACAAGATTTGGTTAAGCCACCAGTAAATTCAGGAGGTTTACAAAGTAATTTTTATTTTTATAACGCGGTTACAGTAGCACAAGGAAAATTAAATTTTAAGAAAAAATGGGGCGATATTAAATATGGTGACAATTGGAAATCGGTACCGGAATCCAATCAAAACCAAACACAAAACGGATCCGAAGAGGAAATAGAAGAAGAAACGGAAGAAGAAACAGAAGAAGTAGGTCTTGAATCAAAATATAAACCCTCTTTTTATATAGATCAACTTCCAAAAGATACTAAAGTACTTGATAGTTTAAATATTGAGGCAAATTATGCGCGTTTTCAACTGGGTGCTATTTTTAAAGAAAAACTCAAAGAAAATAAGTTGGCCATAACTTCTTTTGAAGATATATTAGTAAATACACCTCAAAGCAAATTAGTGTTGCCAACCTACTATAATTTATTCCAATTGTATGGCGATTTAAACAATGAAAAAGCATTGTTTTACAAACAAAAAATTTTATCAGAATATCCAGCAAGCAGATATGCATCAGCTATAAATAATACAGCAATAAATGCAGATATTACAGCAGATTCTGAATTTAATTTGCTATATAAGAAAGTAGAAGAAGGATGGTTTAGAGAAGCAAATTTAGAAATTGATGCTTTACTAAAAAAATATGACGGAGATGAATTAAACGCAAAATTTGATATGTTAAAAGCAAAAATTTCTGCGAGGTTATTTGGGCTTTCGGCTTATAAAGAAGCGCTTCAAAAAATGGTAAAAAACTATCCAAAAGCTGACGAAACAAAAAAAATAGAGTCAATATTAAGTTCAGATATTCCAGCTCTTGAAGCTCTACAATTTGGAGCTACAGCTAAAACTTATAATTTGGTTTTTGTGACCAATTATCCTAATGAGATTTCACATAAAAATTTAATTGAGAAATTAAACCAATATGCTAAAGTATCTGGCGATAGGAAAGTCAGCGTGTCAAATGATATCTATAATGTAAATAAAAACATGATTGTTTTACATGGAATATTAAATAAAGTAACTGCAGAATCCGTTGCTAATTATCTGAAAGAGCATAAAGAGTATAAACTAAAAGACACACCAATTATAATTTCAAATGAAGATTATAAAGTAGTTCAGGTGAATAAAAATTTAGAAGAATATCTAGCTAAAATCAAATAAGTATGCCAAAATCAGACTATGATTTATTAGGTAAAACAAATCGAATTGTAGAACAAACTATTATTACAGGTAATATAGTTTCTTCAGCCGATTTACGATTAGACGGTGAATTAATTGGCGATATTACTTGCAATGGAAAAATTGTATTAGGTCCTAAAAGTAAAGTAGAAGGTAATATTACTTGTAAAAATATAGATATTGAAGGCAAGTTCAATGGTAAATTAGTGGTGGAAGAAATGTTAGGAATCAAAAAAACAGCAAAAATTTCTGGTGAAGTTACCGTGGGTAAATTAGCCATAGAACCTGGTGCCATTTTTGAAGCCAGTTGTGAAATGAAATCAAAATAAGTTTTGTCTAAAATTCAGACTAAAATGCCACAAAATACCAAGTTAAAACCGCTAAATAAATGGATGCAATTAATAAGTATTCCGGCACAAATGGGAGTAGTTATTTTTTTGTTTGCCTATTTAGGTCAATATTTAGACGAAAAATACCAATCCGAAAACTATGTAAAAATTTTTACAGTTGTAGGCGTTTTCTTAGCCTTGTATAATGTAATTCGCCAAGTGAACCAAATGAGTAAAAATGAAAAATAACATTTTGTTTTTTAAACGAATTTTCTTCTTTACACTTTCGTTATATGCGCTCAATCGTTTGGTTTTTTTGTTTCCTACTTTGAAACAAGCTGAAGAAAAATTTCAATTTACAATTACCTTTTTATTTTTATTGTTTTTTGTATTTTCAATCCTAATATTATTTATTGTAAAAAAAGTTTCAGAAAAGAGCTTTGACAATACAGGAATGGTATTTATGATGGCGACTTTTGTGAAAACTGGGATGGTTTATTTTATCATCAAACCAATATTAAACCTACCAAATAATCAAATTGAAAGAACAAATTGTCTGATTGTTTTTATGAGTTTTTTAATAATTGAAACAATAATAACAATAGGTATTTTGAATAAAAAACAATAAACCAATTTAATTTTGAATAATTTGGTAAAAAAAGTAATTTTCTAGTATTGTAATTTAAAGAAAAAATATACCTTTGCAAAAATTTTTAGGACATTATTTTTTAGAATATATATTTTATGTTGATTTCAAGAAAAACAATTCAATTATTTATAGCCACAATTTTTGCAGTTTTGCCTGTAGTTACTTTTGCTAATGCAGATGCAAATCACGTTGCAAAACCAGCGCATTCTGAAGTTGTAAATTATGAAGGTACCACAACTAAAGAAGTGGTTTCGGAAGAAATGAAAGCGCAAGAAGAAAGAGCGGAATTCATTCAACATCACTTATTAGATTCTCATGATTTTCATTTATTTTCTTACGGAAAAGCATCAGGTCATGAAACACATATTGGTTTTCCTTTGCCAGTAATTTTATGGGAAGACGGATTACATTTTTTCATGTCGTCTGAATTTCACCATGGTGAAGCTGTTGCCGAATCAAATGGAAAATATTTTGCGATAAATCACCATGATGGAATGATTTATAATACAGACGCAAAAGGGACTTTCAATGTGGATGAAAAGCACCATACAACAAATACAAAGCCTATCGATTTTTCAATCACAAAAAGTATTGTTATGATTTTAATCGTGGCTTTATTAATGTTTATGATTTTTAGAAATTTAGGTAAATCATACAGTAAAAATGGTGGTATTGCTACAGGAGTAGGAAGATTTTTCGAGCCTTTAGTTCTTTACATCAGAGATGAAATCGCAATTCCTAATATTGGAGAGAAACATTATAAAAAATATATGAGTCATTTATTGACAGTTTTCTTCTTTATTTGGTTTTTAAATATGTTTGGTTTAACGCCACTTGGAGTTAACGTAACAGGAAATATTGCAATTACGGCTTCCTTAGCTATCATTACTTATTTAATTACAACGTTTACTGCTAATGGAAATTATTGGGGTCACATTTTCTGGATGCCAGGCGTGCCAGTACCAATGAAAATTATTTTAGCACCTATTGAATTTTTAGGAACAATTATCAAACCATTTTCGTTAATGATTCGTTTATATGCGAATATGTTAGCTGGGCACGTGGTTTTAATGAGTATCATTGCGTTAATGTATACTTTTAGTAGTCCGATCGGAAGTCCTTTATCATTTGTATTGGCTTTTGTATTATCCATATTAGAAATTTTAGTAGCTTTATTACAAGCTTATATTTTTACGATGTTAACGGCTTTATATTTTGGAGCTGCAAAAGAAGAACATCACCATGATGAGGAAGCGCATCATTAATAAATTGAATGTTTAATTAAATATATATACATTATGGAAGGAACTCTTAACCTTGTAGGAGCTGGATTAATCGTTATCGGTGCTGGTTTAGGTATCGGTAGAATTGGTGGATCAGCAATGGATGCTATTGCTCGTCAACCAGAAGCGTCTGGAAAAATTCAAACGGCTATGCTTATTGCAGCAGCGTTAATTGAAGGAATTGGTTTTGCTGCGTTATTCGCAGTAAAATAATTAAAACAAACAATTGTTGTAACGGTTGGTTGCAACAATTGTTTACATTGAAAATTAAAATTAAACACTATATATAATGGAAGAATTATTAGGTCAATTTTCATTTGGTTTATTTATCTTGCAAACAGTTTTATTCGTAGGATTAATCCTTTTACTAAAAAAGTTTGCTTGGAAACCTATTTTAGATGCAGTAAACGAACGTGAAGAAGGTATTAAAGAAGCTATTCTTTCGGCAGAAAATGCAAAAAAAGAAATGATGGCTTTAAAATCGGATAACCAAAAATTATTAGATGAAGCCCGTGCTGAAAGAGATACAATGATTAAAGAAGCAACTGCTATCAAAGAAAAAATGATTGCTGATGCCAAATCTGAAGCACAATCTCAAGGCGCAAAAATGATTGAGCAAGCGAAAGCTACTATCGAAAGCGAAAAAAATAATGCAGTTGCTGAAATCAAAAATCAAGTATCTTCATTGTCTTTAGAAATCGCTGAAAAATTATTAAAAGAAGAATTATCTAACAAAGAATCTCAAACTAAATTAGTTGAGAAAATGTTAGCTGATGTTAAATTAAACTAATCCAAAGTTATGTCAAGAGCTGCGATTAGATACGCAAAAGCAATAATAGAGATCGCTACAGAAAGCAATACCGCTTTAGCTGTAAATAACGATATGAAAACTATTGGTGCCGCAATTAAAGAAAATAATGAGTTACACGATTTTTTATCCAATCCTATTGTAAATGGAACGATAAAAATGAATGCATTAACGGAAATATTTCCATCTTTACAAGCAGAAACTAAAGGTTTGTTTCAATTGTTAGAAGCAAATAAAAGATTTGAAATTTTGTCCGCAATTACTTTTCAATTCAATACATTATTTGATATGGCAAGCGGTATTGAGCAAGCAGTTGTTACTACAGCTGTTCCGTTAACTGCCGAATTAGAAGTACAAGTAACTAACAAGTTGAAAGAATTTTCTTCAAACACGATTTCTATTACAAACGTAGTAGATCCTTCCATTATTGGAGGTTTTGTTTTAAGAATTGGCGACAAACAATATAATGCCTCTGTGGCAAATAAATTACAACAGTTAAAAAGAGAATTTACATATTAAATAAATACCATTAAATATATATAAAATGGCAGAAATTAAACCAGCTGAAATTTCAGCAATATTAAAGAAACAATTATCAGATTTTCAATCTGGCGCTACGTTAGAAGAAGTAGGTACTGTACTACAAGTTGGTGATGGTATTGCTCGTGTATATGGTTTATCAAATGCTCAGTACGGTGAGTTAGTTCAATTCGACAACGGATTAGAAGCAATCGTATTGAACTTAGAAGAAGACAATGTTGGTGTGGTTTTATTAGGACCATCAACTGGAATTAAAGAAGGTTCTAACGTAAAAAGAACTAACAGAATTGCGTCTTTAAAAGTTGGTGAACAAATGGTTGGCCGTGTGGTGGATACATTAGGAAACCCAATTGATGGTAAAGGACCAATAGGTGGCGAGTTATTCGAAATGCCTTTAGAGCGTAAAGCACCTGGAGTTATTTTTCGTCAACCAGTAACAGAACCTTTACAAACGGGTATCAAAGCTATCGATGCCATGATTCCTGTTGGACGTGGACAACGTGAGTTAGTGATTGGTGACCGTCAAACTGGTAAATCTTCAGTTTGTTTGGATACCATCTTAAATCAAAAAGAATTTTACGATGCTGGTCAACCAGTATTCTGTATATATGTTGCAATCGGACAAAAAGCGTCTACTGTTGCATCAATCGCAAAAACATTAGAAGAAAAAGGCGCAATGGCTTACACCGTTATTGTAGCTGCTAATGCTTCTGACCCTGCACCAATGCAAGTATATGCTCCTATGGCAGGTGCTGCAATTGGTGAGTACTTCCGTGATTCAGGTCGTCCTGCTTTAATTATCTATGATGATTTATCTAAGCAAGCTGTTGCTTACCGCGAAGTATCTTTATTATTAAGAAGACCTCCAGGACGTGAAGCGTATCCAGGAGACGTTTTCTACTTACACTCTCGTTTATTAGAAAGAGCTTGTAAAGTAATTAACGATGACGAAATTGCTAAAAACATGAATGATTTACCAGATTCTTTAAAAGGAATTGTAAAAGGTGGTGGTTCATTAACAGCGTTACCAATTATCGAAACACAAGCGGGTGACGTTTCTGCATATATTCCAACAAACGTAATTTCGATTACGGATGGACAAATTTTCTTAGATGGTGATTTATTCAACTCTGGAGTTCGTCCTGCCATTAACGTAGGAATTTCTGTATCTCGTGTTGGAGGTAATGCACAAATTAAATCCATGAAAAAAGTATCGGGTACTTTAAAATTAGACCAAGCACAATTCCGTGAATTAGAAGCTTTCGCCAAATTTGGATCTGACCTAGATGCGGTTACTTTAAATGTAATTGAAAAAGGAAAACGTAACGTGGAAATCTTAAAACAAGGTTTAAATGATCCGTTTGCTGTTGAAAATCAAGTAGCAATTATTTATGCGGGAACAAAAAACTTATTAAGAAATGTTCCTGTAAATAAAGTAAAAGAATTTGAAAAAGATTACATTCAATTCCTAACTTTAAAACATAAAGACGTTTTAGATGCATTAAAAGCTGGTAAATTTGATGATAACATCACAAATGTACTTGAGGCTGCTGCAAAAGAAATTTCTGCAAAATACTAATTAATTTGGTATAAGGAAAAAGGTATTGGGTATTTGGTTAAACGAATACCCAACACCTTAAACCCAAAACCCAATACCCAATAAAAATGGCAAATTTAAAAGAAATACGTAATAGAATTGTATCTGTATCGTCTACGATGCAAATCACTTCTGCTATGAAAATGGTTTCGGCTGCTAAATTAAAAAAAGCACAAGATGCTATTACGGCAATGCGACCTTATTCTGAAAAATTAACCGAGTTAATTCAAAGTTTAAGTGCTTCTTTAGAAGGTGATGTTGCGGCTAATTATACGACTCAAAGAGAAGTGAAAAAAGTATTAGTTGTTGCTATTACTTCAAACAGAGGATTATGTGGTGCTTTAAATTCAAATGTATTAAAACAAGTTAAAGTTTTAACTGAAAAATACGGTCACGATAATGTTGGTATTTTTGCCATTGGTAAAAAAGCAAATGATGGTTTACACAAAACAAACTATGTAATCGCTAACAGAAGTGATATTTTTGACGATTTAACTTTCGATAATACAGCAGAAATAGCTCAGTCATTAACGCATTTATTTTTAGATGGCGAGTATGATAAAGTAGAATTGGTTTACAATCAGTTCGTGAATGCAGCTACACAAAATGTTGTAAACGAACAATTTTTGCCATTAGCACCAATTAAAGGCGCTGCTGCTATTTCATCTGACTATATTTTTGAACCATCAAAAGAAGAAATTGTATTAGAATTAATACCAAAATCGTTAAAAACGCAATTGTATAAAGCAGTTAGAGATTCTTTCGCGGCAGAACACGGTGCGCGTATGACAGCAATGCACAAAGCAACAGATAACGCAACTGATTTAAGAAATCAATTGAAATTAACATATAACAAAGCACGTCAGGCTGCAATTACAGGAGAAATCTTAGAAATTGTGGGTGGTGCGGAAGCATTAAATAATTAATTTTATTTACTGTTTTTAACTTCTAAAAGTCCCAATGTATTGGGACTTTTTTTATTTGCACGAATTGCCAAATAAATTTTAAATCCTTTTAATCGGTTTAATCCGTGGCGAAAAAAATTATATATTTGTATAAACCGATTTGATATGAAAAATATTATTACTGCGCTTTTTTTACTATTTAGTTCTCTTATAATTTCACAAAATCTTCAATTAGAAGAAATAATGAAAGGGAACGAATTTATTGGTCATCAACCTTCTAATCAACGTTGGTCGGTAGATGGAAAAACTATTTATTTTGAGTGGAATCCAAACAATGAAATTGGAGATAAAACATATTATTGGCAGAAAGGTTTTTCTCAACCAAAATTAATAGTAAAAGAAGCCTTAAACTTTTCGAATATTTCATATCAAGGGCAAGAAAAATTTGATGTAGTATATTATACCAATCAAGGAGCACTATTTTCATATCATAAAAAAACGAAAGAAAACAAGTTAGTTTTTCAAACAACTTCAACTATCAATTCGGTTCAAAGAAGTAGTAACCCGGATATAATTTATTTTCAACAAAATAAAAATCTCTATCAATTAAATGTAAAGAATTTTCAATTACTTCAACTTACAAATTTTAAATCTGGAACCGCTTCATCTGATTCTAATAAAGAAAATTTTCTAAACTTACAGCAAAAAGAATTGTTTCAATTTGTAAACGAAGAAAAAGCCAAATCAGAATGGAATAAAACCCAATCTGAAGAAAATAAACTAAAGTTTCCCTCTGATATTTTTTATGGTGCAACTACTTTAGAAGCTATAAAAATTAGTCCAAACGGAAAGTTTGTAACTTATAATCTATCGGAATACCCAACTGCTAAAGACACAAAAGTTGAAAGTTTTATAACTTCTGATGGATACACAAAAAGTAAAACGGCACGAGAAAAAGTGTCTATAAACAATAACAGCAAACATAAAATGTATGTTTATAGTATCGAGAAAGATAGCGTGATGCAAATTTCTTTTTCAAATTTAACAGGGATAAAAACCTTTCCAAACTATTATCAAGAATACGATAATTTAAAATCTTTAGAACCTGTTGAAAAAGCAATTACCATGCAAGCGCCAATATATAATGCAATGGGGAATTTAGCTTTTTTTGAAGCCAGAAGTTTAGATAATAAAGACCGTTGGATTCTTCAATTAAACTTAAATGACGCAACGGTTTCTGAATTAGATTATCAACACGATGAGGCTTGGATTGGCGGACCAGGAATTCCAGGGTACAATTTCAGCAATGGAACGTTAGGTTTTTTAGCCGACAACAAAATCATTTATTTTCAATCTGAAGCAACAGGTTTTTCTCATTTGTATACCTACAATTTGGAAACAAAAAAGAAAACACAAGTCACACAAGGTAAATGGGAAGTTCGCGATGTAGTTTTATCAAAATTATCTAATTCTTTTTATATTACAACTACCGAAACGCATCCTGGAAATCGTTCGTTTTATAAATTAGATATTTCGACTGGTAAAAAAACACCTATTCTTACTGGTGATGGTGCTTATGAAGTCGAGTTATCACCAGATGAAACCCAATTGGCAATACGATATTCATTTAGCAACAAACCTTGGGAAATATATCTTGCAGTAAACAAATCCAATCCAATATTAAAACAAATTACGGTTTCAACTTCTACGGCTTTCAATAAATACAATTGGAAAAAGCCTGAAGTCATTTCGTTTAAAGCAACTGATGGAACGGATGTTTTCGCCAGAGTGTATCAGCCAAAATCAGAAAATAAAAATAAAGCTGCTATCCTATTTGTTCACGGAGCTGGCTATTTGCAAAATGCACACAAGTATTGGAGTACGTACCATAGAGAATATATGTTTCATAATTTGTTAACCGATTTAGGCTATACGGTTTTAGATATAGATTACCGTGCAAGTGATGGCTACGGACGCGATTTCAGAACTGGAATTTACCGTCATATGGGAGGAAAAGATTTATCGGATCAATTAGATGGGAAAAAATATTTAGTGGAAAATTTAGGCATTGATGCTAATAAAGTTGGAATTTACGGCGGATCCTATGGTGGATTTATAACACTAATGGGATTATTAACCAAACCTGGTGAATTTAAAGCTGGTGCAGCATTGCGTTCGGTTACAGATTGGGCGCATTATAACCAAGGATACACCGCAAATATTTTAAATTTTCCTGAAACTGATCCAGAAGCTTTCAAAAAAAGTTCGCCAATTTATTTTGCGGATAATTTACAAGATAAGTTGTTAATGCTTCACGGAATGGTTGATGATAATGTACAATTTCAAGATATTGTAAGAATGACACAGCGTTTTATTGAACTTGGTAAAAAAGACTGGGATTTAGCTGTTTTTCCAGTAGAAGCGCACGGATTTCAAAAAACCTATTCTTGGGTAGATGAATACCGAAGAATTTTAGACTTATTTAATGAAAATTTACTAGATAAAAAGTAATGGAAATTCGTATTTTAACTCAAAAATCAGAAATGTTAGCCCAATTGGATATTGTAAAACAATTATATCCTGATTTTACCGTTGAAGAATATGACACACTTTTAGATGAGATGCTTAAAGCAAATTACCAACAAATAATTGTAATAAAAAACAATAAAACTATGGCGTTAACTGGTGTTTGGATTGGAACAAAATTATGGTCTGGTAAATACAT
This sequence comes from Flavobacterium sp., assembly GCF_040402895.1. GTDB lineage: Bacteria > Bacteroidota > Bacteroidia > Flavobacteriales > Flavobacteriaceae > Flavobacterium. The sequence continues at coordinate 286,026 of NZ_JBBALR010000001.1, read as the reverse complement.
TGAAATCGATAGTTTTGTAGTAGATGAAGATTTTAGAGGTCAAAAAATTGGCGATATATTAATTGAAAAAGTACATAAAATTGCTGAAAAAGAAGGAGCCAATCAAATTTGTTTGGATGCTTTTACTACCAATTTTACTGCTGGGAAATTTTATATCAATCACGGATTTCATCCAAAAGGATTCCATTTTGTTAAAATATTGAATAATAAATGAAAATATTTGGACTGTTCGCAATAGCGTTTTTGAATTTAGTTTCTTGTTCTTCTAATAAAGCACCACAAGAAACCAAGCAATATATTGAAAAAGTAACCTATCAAAATTGGGTTGGCGGAGTAAAAGGAGCAGGTGGGGGTACTAATATTAATATTAAATTACTTAAAAGTATACCTGAAAACACACATTTAATAAAAATTCAATTTCAAAATAGAGAAGGAAATATCACAAAATTAAATGATCAATCATATCAAGCGTCAATTAAAACTTTTGATAATGAGTCTGAAACGGTACAAACGGATACAATTATTACCAATTTAAAACCCAATCAGGCTAAGATTTTTTTCAAAATAAGCGGCAAGGAAGCTGTTGTAATTGTAGACGACGTAAAAGAATTGCCAATGTTAGCTTATCCATCTGCAAAACCAAATAATAATTAACTATTTTTGTTCTTTAAAAGAAAATAAATTGAGTTCAAACAGAAAACTTCTTAAACAAACCCTTATTTACGGTATTGCCACCGTATTGCCTCGAATAATGAGTTTTTTATTGGTAGGTTTACATACGGACTTAATGCCAAAAGTAGCCTATGGAGAAATTACTATTCTGTTAGCCTATATGATATTTTTCAATGTGATTTTGTCTTACGGAATGGAAACCGCTTTTTTTAGGTTTTATCATAAAGAAGACACGAGCAATAGCGAACTGGCGAGGCAAAATAAAAAAGAAGTACTTAGTACCGCTACGGTTTCTATTTTTTGGAGCACCATTTTATTTTTATCAGTAGCACTATTATTTCAAAAAACACTAGCAGGCCTATTAAACATAGATAAAGAATACGTAAACTATGCCATTTGGATTTTAGCTTTCGATGCACTTGTAATTATTCCGTTTTCTAAGCTTCGCGCCGAGCAAAGGCCAATTAGGTATTCTGTGCTAAAAATTTCTAATGTGCTAATTTATTTGTTATTAAACGTGTTTTTGTTGGCAATATTACCCAAATTAGCACAAGCCAATCCGCAAGGTTTTTGGAGTTCATTTTATGTGGAAGACTATCAGATTGGGTATGTTTTCTTATCGAATTTAATGGCGAGTTTATTCACTTTTGTATTATTTATGCCGCATTATTTTCAACCCAACTGGTTTTTTAATACGGAACTATGGAAAAAAATGCTGCAATATGGTTGGCCAATATTATTTGCAGGTTTGGCTTTTGGAATCAATGAGCATTTAGATAAAATTCTATTATCAGAATGGTTAGATCCTATAACCGCAAAGGCGGCAGTTGGCGCGTATTCGGCTTGTTATAAAATCGGCTTGTTTATGGTTTTGTTTCGTACTGCTTATACATTGGGAATTGAGCCGTTTTTCTTCAGTCAAGCTGGAAATGACAATGCCCCTCAAACCTACGCTACAATTACTAAATATTTTGTAATCTTAGGTTCATTAATTTTGTTAGTGGTTGTAGTTTTTGCAGATGTTGTTAAATTCTTTTTAGTAAGACAACCGGAATATTGGGAAGCTATGTCAATAGTACCATTAATCATAATCGCGAATTTCTTTTTAGGGATTTACACTAGTTTGTCGGTATGGTATAAGTTAATTGATAAAACCATAATTGGTGCCTACATTTCCGCTATTGGTGCCCTAATTACGTTAAGTATGAATTATATTTTAATAGTAAAATTCAACTTGAGTTATTTGGGTTCAGCAACTGCCACTATTTGTGCCTACGGAAGTATGATGGTGATTTCGTATTATTTAGGAAAAGAAAAATACCCAATTCCGTTTGAAATGAAAAAGATTTTAACCTATCTTTTTGCATCGATTACTTTAGCTTGTATTTCGTTTTATGTTCAAGAACTAAGAGAAACTTATGTTTTCGGAATACTTGCAATCATTGGCTTTAGTTATTATATTTACAAAAATGAAAAAGAAGTAATTTTAAAATTGATAAAACGAAAATAAACAGAGTTTGCGCACTTAAAAAAACAAAACAATGCAAATAAAAATTATTAATAAATCACAACATCCATTACCTAACTACGAAACGAATGCTTCTGCAGGAATGGATTTACGTGCGAATTTAACAGAATCAATAATCTTAAAACCATTAGAAAGAACGTTAGTTAAAACGGGTCTTTTTATAGAATTACCAATTGGTTATGAAGCGCAAGTTCGACCAAGAAGTGGTTTGGCTTTTAAAAAAGGGATTACGGTTTTAAATTCACCTGGAACAGTGGATGCCGATTATCGGGGCGAAATTGGGGTTATTTTAGTAAATTTATCCAATGAAGATTTTATAATTGAAAACGGAGAACGCATCGCACAACTCATCATCGCCAAACACGAACGCGCCGAATGGCAAGAAACAATAGAATTAACAGAAACGTCTCGCGGAGAAGGCGGTTTTGGAAGTACAGGAGTGAAATAAGTGCTCAGTAAAATAAACTTTGCATCTTAATTAAGTAAACAAAACATTGCGAACTTTGCGAAAAAACTTCGCGACTTTGCGGTAAAATATATATAAAATGAAAATAATAGTACCAATGGCTGGTCGTGGTTCACGTCTTCGCCCACACACATTAACCATTCCTAAACCATTAATTCCAATTGCAGGAAAACCAATTGTACATCGTTTAGTAGAAGATATTGCAAAAGTAATTAATCAACCAATTAATGAAGTAGCGTTTATTATTCACGAAAGTTTTGGCGCAACAGTAGAAAAAGATCTACTTGCAATTGCTACAAAAATTGGAGCAAAAGGAACCATTTATTACCAAAATGAAGCTTTAGGAACAGGTCACGCCATCATGTGTGCAAAGAATTCTTTATCCGGACCAGCAGTTATTGCTTATGCAGATACGTTAATTCGTGCCGATTTTGAATTAGATGCCACTGCCGATAGCGTAATTTGGGTAAAACAAGTGGATCAACCAGAAGCATTTGGTGTAATTAACTTAAATGAAGCTAACGAAATTGTGGAGTTAGTAGAAAAACCTAAGGAATTTGTATCTGATTTAGCCGTTATCGGAATTTATTATTTCAAAGATGTTGCGGTTTTAAAGAACGAATTGCAAGCGGTTTTAGATAATAACATTATTCACGGTGGTGAATACCAAATTAATGATGGTATCAAACAAATGATGGCAAAAGGTATGAAATTCGTACCAGGAAAAGTGGATGAATGGATGGATTGCGGAAATAAAGATGTTACCGTGGACACCAATAATAGAATGTTAGGTTTTTTACATCAAGATGGAGAAGATTTAGTGGCTGCTGATGTGCGTTTAGATAATTCACAAATCATTCCTCCCTGTTTTATTGGTGAAGGAGTGCAAATTATTGATTCGGTTATCGGACCAAATGTTTCAATTGGAAAAGGATCACATATTCAAAATAGTAAAATCAAAAACAGTTTAATTCAAACACACACGCATATTAAAAACGCAAAATTAGATAACGCCATGCTTGGAAATCATGTAAATTATAATGGCGATTTCACTAGCGTTAGTTTAGGCGATTATTCCACAATGGAATAATTTTTGATATTCTTTTATTTTACAACTTCATATGAAAAAAATAATAGCATTTCTTTTTCTTTTTCAAATTTCTTTCGGACAAATAAATCCAGAAGAAGTTGCAACTGCGGAAAATGAATTTGAAACTAATTTTTTTGATGCTTTAAAAGAAAAAGCTATTGAAAATCATGACAAAGCTATTATTGCCTTACAAAAATGTTTGCTAAAAGAACCTTCAAACCCAGAAATTCATTATCAGTTAGGGGTAAATTATTTAGCTCAAAAAAAGTATATAGAAGCAGAAAATGAGTTTCAAAAAGCGGTAGATTTAGCACCCAAACAACGTTGGTATTGGAATGGTTTGTATGATGTACATTATCAAACAAAAGCGTATGAAAAAGCAATAGTCATTGTTGAAAAATTAGTCACTTTTGATGCCAATATGAAAGAAGACCTGGCGTCGTTATACATGAATACCCAACAATTTGAAAAGGCCAGAATTGTAATTAATGAAATCGAAAGCAAAGGAACGTTGACCAAAGCTATGGAATCCTATCAAATGCAAATTCAAAGCATGCAAAAAGGCACAAAACTAAATGTAAACGATTTAGTTGAAGCCATAAAAAACAATCCTAAAGTAGAACAGAATTATATTGATTTAATTTATCTGTATTCATCAAATAACCAAGAAAATAAAGCATTTGAAACGGCTTTGTTGTTAGAAAAAGAATTGCCTAATTCGGATTTAGTTCATGTGAGTTTGGTTAAATTTCACATCAATGTAAATGATATTCCTAAAGCTACAGCATCCTATAAAAGAGTGGTAAAAAGCAGTAAAATTGATTTAAAAATTAAACAACGCGTTTTAAACGAATATTTAATTTTTGCTACAAAAAATCCGCAATTACTAACCGAAATTGATAACACACTGACGTTCTTTGACAACACAGTTGGAATGGATGTTCATAAAGAATTAGGAAAGTTTTTTTACAATAAAAATAATTTTGATTTGGCTCAAAAATACATGGAACAATCTAAAGAAAATGACATTGAAGCTATTGATTTACTTCTAAATATTTACGATTTCAATAAGGAATTTGAAAAAATGGCAAAAAAATCAGAAGCATATATTGATTTATTTCCAACTAAAGCCAATTTATATTATTACGCCGGAAAAGGAAACAACAACTTAAAAAACTACAATAAAGCAAAAGATTTTTTAGAAATGGGAATTGATTATGTTATTGATGATCCAAATTTAGAAGCTGGCTTTTGCAAACAATTTATAATTTGTGCCGATGGATTATCGGATACAAAAATGAAACAAACCTATCAAAAAAGATTAGATGTAATTTCAAAAAAATAATATGAAAAATTTTTTCGCATTCCTGATAATAGCACTTGTTTTTGTTTCGTGTAAAACGAAAAAAACAGTCATAGAACAACCCGTTGCTAAAGAAGTAGTTGTAGATAATATGGCTAAAGATATTATTGAAAAACATTATGAAAATAAAGTAGATTTTCAAACGGTTTCTATTCGTTCTGCTGCGGATTATGAAGATCAAAAACAAACTATTTCCATTGGTGCAGATATCCGAATTAAGAAAGATGAAGTGATTTGGATCAATCTAAAATTTTTCGGTATTCCAATGGCAAAAGCATTAATTACGCCTTCTCGAGTAAGTTATTATGAAAAAACAAATAACACCTATTTTGATGGCAATTATTCTATATTAACTAAAATGATTGGAACCGATTTAGATTTTCAAAAAGTACAAAATTTGTTACTAGGACGACCAATTGATGATTTAACCAAAGAAGTTTTTATAGCAGAAATAGTAGCTAATTTGTTCCAATTAAAATCTAAAAAACATGCAGATATTGAAAAATTATTTCGTTTTGAAACCGCTAATTATTTATTAAAAGAGCAATTTATCAATCAAATTTCAAAAAACAGAAACGTTTTGGTTACTTATCCTTCTTTTACAAATCAAGACAATATATTTTTACCAACTGGCGTTTCTATTATTGCCAACCAACAAAATCAAGTAAAAATTAATGTAGCATATAAAAAAATTACGTTTAATGAATCCTTATCGTTTCCATATTCTATTCCAGAAGGTTATTCTCAAATAAAAATAGATTAATTTTGTAAAAAAATTTCAAGCATGAACAAATTTCTTTTAGCCCTATTCGTACTATTTTTCTCCTTTTCAGCAACAGCACAAATTGATGAGAAAGAAAAATTAGAACAAAGAAAAGAACAATTACAAAGAGAATTGTCTGAAGCCAAAACCAAACTTCAGAACGAAAAGAAAAAAGAAAAATCCGTTTTGAAAGAAATTGCGGGACAAGATGCCCAAATTAAAATTTCAGAAAAAATAATTTCTACAATTGCTAAACAAGCGCGAATTTTAGATGACAATATTTATTTAACACAATTAGAAATAAATAAGTTAAATAAAGACTTAAAAATAATGAAAGAAGATTATGCTAAAATGATTGTGAAATCATATAAAAGCCGATCGGAACAAAGCCGATTTATGTTTGTATTGTCTTCTACTAGTTTTTTACAAGCTTACAAGCGAGTACAATATATGAAACAATATGCAGGTTACAGAAAACGTCAAGCAGAAGAAATTAAAGTTAAACAAGCCAGATTAGGAGTAGCTGTTGGCGAACTGCAAACCAACAAAAAAGAAAAAGAAGTAGTTATTGTAGAAAAAACTAAAATCAAAGCCGAACACGAAAAACTAAAACAAGAAAAAGTAGCAACGGCAAAACGTATACAAAAAGACAAGAAAAAAATAGCAGCCGATATCGCTAAAATGGATAAAGAAAGAAAATCCATCGATAAAAAAATCAAGAAAATGATTAACGATGCGATTGCTGCAGAAAACAAGAAAAATGCGGCTAAGAAAAAAGCCGCAGCAACGGCTTCTGGGAATACAGCGCCTGTGAAAACAGCACCGGTTTCTTCTACAAAAATTGAATTAACGCCTGAGGGAAAATTATCGTCAGACAGTTTTAAAGCCAATAAAGGGCAATTGCCTTGGCCAACAGAAAAAGGATATATTTCCACTGGATACGGAGATCAGCCACATCCAGATTATAGCAATATTGTGATTCATAATAGTGGAATCGACATCACTACAGATTCTGGTTCTTCGGCGCGTGCTGTTTTTGCTGGCGAAGTTTCTGGCGTGCAAGTGTCTCAAACCACAAATACCTATACGGTATTGGTCCGTCACGGAGATTTCTTTACCGCGTATAGTAATTTAAGTAGCGTTTCGGTTTCTGTAGGGAACAAAGTTTCGGCAAAACAAACGTTGGGTAAAATTAAAACAAATGCCAAAGGGAATTCGGTATTAAAATTTGTAATCAATCAAAACACAACCGTTCTAAATCCAAAAAGTTGGTTAAAACCTAAATAATTTTTAGGAGCAAAACCCTTATTTCCAAAAGACGCTCGGTCCCGCTATCCGCTATATTTTTTCTTTTGTTGCCTGATGCACTTGAAGGCAAAAAAAGAAAAAGATGCCGCTCCAATTGGGGCTAAAACACTAAAACTGTTTTCAAAAAACTTTCAGCGAAAATCCGTTTAATCTATGTATTCATTAAAATGTCTATGTGTTTTTTTTACCACGGATTACACAGATTCACACGAATTTTTTTAACGCAATCTATTGTGAACTATTTTGAGCGAAGCGTCTCATCGCATATGTGCCTATGTGTTTAATTTTTTGCCACGGATTAAACAGATTTACAAGGATTTTTATTAAAATTTGCGCAAACCCATTCAATCCGTAAAATCTGTGTTCCCATCAAATCCATAAACTTTACTTATCTTTGCACCATGCCAAAAATAGGAAACATTATTTTACCCGATTATCCCTTGCTTCTTGCGCCAATGGAGGATGTAAGTGATCCGCCATTTCGCCGTTTGTGCAAAATGCACGGAGCAGATTTAATGTACTCTGAATTTATTTCTTCAGAAGGTTTAATTCGTGATGCAATGAAAAGCAGAATGAAATTAGATATTTTCGATTACGAACGTCCAGTTGGAATACAAATTTTTGGTGGTGACGAGGAAGCAATGGCACTTTCTGCAAAAATTGTAGAAACCGTTCAACCAGATTTATTAGATATTAATTTTGGTTGCCCGGTTAAAAAAGTGGTATGTAAAGGCGCTGGTGCTGGAGTATTAAAAGACATCGACTTAATGGTGCGATTAACCAAAGCGGTAATCAAATCCACACATTTACCGGTTACTGTAAAAACCCGTTTGGGTTGGGACGAAAGTTCAATTAATATTGATGAAGTAGCCGAACGTTTGCAAGATATTGGCGTACAGGCTTTAACCGTTCACGCCAGAACCCGAGCACAAATGTATAAAGGACATTCCGATTGGACACATATAGAGCGCATCAAAAACAATCCACGAATTTCAATGCCTATCTTCGGAAATGGCGATATAGATTCACCAGAAAAAGCGCTAGAATATAAAAATAAATTTGGTTTAGACGGCATGATGATTGGTCGTGCAGCTATTGGTTACCCTTGGATTTTTAACGAAATCAAACACTTTTTCAAAACGGGCGAAAAAGTAGCCCCACCAACTGTAGCAGATAGAGTAGAAGCCGCTCAAAACCACTTAATTTGGTCCATGGAATGGAAAGGCGAACGTGTGGGAATTGTAGAAATGCGTCGTCATTATACCAATTATTTCAAAGGTATTCAAGATTTTAAACCATACAAACAACGTTTAGTTACTACAGACGGGCATAACGAATTATTTGATATTTTTAATCAAATAAAAGAAGTGTATGCGAATTACGACCAATTGGTTTAATTTAAAATTTCGCAGCGTAACATAAAACTATTTTGCGAATCTCTCCGTAAATCCTTAACTTTCCATTTTCAAAATTGATGCTATGCAAACTATTTCTACGATTAAAATTCTTCATCTTGACACCAATCATCCGTTGCTTTGGGAGCAATTAGAAAAGGAAGGTTTCATTAATGAAGCAGATTATACTTCCACTAAAGAAGAAGTAGAAAGTAAAATAGAAAACTATCATGGCATTGTTATCAGAAGCCGATTTATAATTGATAAAACCTTTATTGATAAAGCAAAAAACTTACAATTTATTGCACGAGTAGGGGCAGGTTTAGAAAGTATTGATTGTGAATATGCCGAAAGTAAGAACATAAAACTAATTGCCGCTCCGGAAGGAAATGCTGCAGCTGTTGGTGAACATACTTTAGGGATGCTTTTGTCACTATTCAATAAATTAAATTCTGCCGATAAGGAAGTGAAATCCGGACAATGGAATCGTGAAAGCAATCGTGGAACAGAATTAGACGGAAAAACAGTTGGGATAATTGGTTATGGAAATATGGGAAAATCAGTCGCAAAAAAATTGAGAGGTTTTGATGTAGAAGTTTTGTGTTATGATATTTTACCAAATGTTGGCGATTCAAATGCGAAACAAGTTGACTTGCAAGAATTACAACAAAAAGCAGATGTGCTAAGTTTACACATTCCGTGGACAAAAGAAACAGATAAAATGGTAAATACTACGTTTATCAATCAATTCTCAAAACCATTTTGGTTTATCAATACAGCAAGAGGAAAAAGTGTTGTCACTACTGATTTAGTTTCTGCGTTACAATCCGGTAAAATTTTAGGAGCAGGTTTAGACGTTTTAGAATACGAGAAACTATCTTTTGAAACTTTATTTGAAGGTGAAAAACCTGAAGCGTTTGAATATTTGTTAAATGCTACTAATGTATTATTAACACCACATATTGCCGGTTGGACAATTGAAAGTAATGAAAAACTTGCCCAAGTTATTGTAGCTAAAATTTTGCGGGTATATGTAACAAATTAAAAAAACAAGCTTCTAATAAGAAAACTAAAATTATTAAATTATGAACGAAGTTACAAATCAAGAGGAGTGGAATAACTCTAAACCAAATATCCCAGTATTTAAAGTAGATCCAGTAATGGTATTAATTTTCGGAATTTTAACTTGCGGATTGTATTTAATATATTGGAATATTAAAGCAGCTGAAGTAATGAATGCAGCAGTAGGCAAAGAAGTCATTTCTTCGCCAGTTGCAATTTTAGCTGGATGTTGTTTTCCGATTAATTTATATTACTATTGGATTGCGGGTAAAGAAGCATTGCCAAAAATATATGAATTAACAGATCAACCACAAAAAGACGAGTCAGCACTTTTATTAGTTTTGGGGTTTTTCTTCCCAATTGTTTCAGCTATGATTATTCAAGGTGATATAAATAAATTATACAATTAAACCTTTTATTAAAAATAGAATATTAGGAATAATTGGTGTACTAGTTACACTAATTGTTCCTTTTTTTATACAACAAAATAATTCTGGAAATTTAGATAGTGAACAATCTCTTTGTCCGTTTAAATTGTTAACAGGTTTTCCGTGTCCAGGATGTGGAATTACAAAATCTATTATATATTTTTACGAAGGGGATATATACAGAAGTTTATTTCATCATCTATTTGGACCTATATTTGTGTTTTTTTGTCTATTAGTTTTAATTAAACTTGTTGCAGAATTAATTTATCAAAAACCATTTTTTGATAAATTATTTTACAGTATGAAGTTAGCTTATTTTATGGGAGCATTATTAGGAACCTATCACTTAATTAGATTGTTTTTTTACATCAAAGACAATAATTTAGATTCAGTTTTGAAACAATCTATTTGGCGTTAAGCTAAAAAAATTTTACACTATTTTTATTAGAATTTTAGCCTTTATGTTTTCTTTCTAATTCGGCTTGAAATTCTTCCATAACCGGTTTAACGGTACTTTCTGGAATATCTGAAATTTTAATATACATCAACCCATCAATCGCGTTGTTGAACATCGGGTCTACATTAAAGGCTACAACTTTAGCGTTTTGTTTGATGTATTTTTTAATTAAAACAGGCAATCGTAACGATCCGGGTTCAATTTCATCAATAATTTTATCAAATTTATTTAAGTCGGCTTCAGTTTCATTAAATACGAAATCTTTATCTGCGTCTTTTAATTTTACTTTAAACTCTTTTTTCGGTTTAATATATTGCGCTACGTAGGGATCATAATAATTGGATTTCATAAATTCAATCATTAACGATTTCGAAAATTCTGAAAACTGATTACTAATACTCACACCCCCAATTAAAAATTTATGTTCAGGATAATGTAAAGTGGTATGTACAATTCCTTTCCAAAGTAAAAACAAGGGCATCGGTTTTTGTTGGTATTGCGAAATAATGAAAGCCCTTCCCATTTCAATAGAATGGCGCATCATGTCATTTAATTCGGGTTCAAATTTAAAAAGTTCGTTTAAATAGAAGCCTTCTAAACCATATTTAGGAAATATTTTCGAGCCAAATCCCATTCGGTACGCTCCTGCTATCATTTGAGCATCTTCATCCCATAAAAACATATGATGATAATACTGATCAAATTTGTCTAAATCAATTGCTTCATTGGTGCCTTCACCGACTTCTCTAAAAGTAATTTCTCGTAAACGACCAATTTCGTGTAAAATATTTGGAATTTTTTCGGCAGTTACTAAAAATACTTTATAGTTTTTACTTTGCAATAATTGATAATCCCCTTCTTTTAAGAAATTAATTTCTTCAATAATTTGTTCGTGATTGGCAGGTTTTACAATTTGTTTCGCTGCTTTCGGACTTGTAAATTTAGGAAACGTCAACTTAAAGTTTTCTTCTTCAAACGAATTAGAAAGCATATAAGTTTTCTTTCTTAAAAAATTTCCTAATTCTGGAATACTTTCGTATTCATTTAATTCATTTACTGAAATAGGTTTCCCTATTCGTACTTTAATTATTCGATGTTTTTGAGTTAATAATTCGCTAGGCAATTTTGCAGTACGTAACGTGTCGTTTAATTTAGATAATCGATAAAATAGTTTGCTATTTTGTGCATGAAAATAAATTGGGACAACAGGAACTTTTGCTTTTTTAATAATTTTTAAGGCACCTTCTTCCCAAGGTTTATCTACAATTAATTTGCCATCTTTATAGGTGGAAACTTCTCCTGCAGGAAAAATTCCTAAAGGTTTTCCGTCGCTTAAATGTCGTAATGTTTCTTTTATTCCAATTACACTAGATTTTGCGTCTTTATGGTTTTCGAACGGATTAACTGGCATAATATAGGGTTTCATCGGTTCAATCCTGTGCAATAAAAAATTGGCTATTATTTTGAAATTAGGTTCGCGCTCAAGCATTAATTTCAATAACAAAATACCGTCAATTCCACCTAAGGGATGGTTGGATATGGTAATATAGGCGCCGTCTTTTGGCAAACGTTTTAAATCTTCTTCAGGGATTTCAAATTTAATTTGAAACTCATCTAAAATAGCATTTAAAAACTCTAAATCACTTAAATGCTTATTCCGATTGTATATTTTATTAAGTGTAGAAATTTTAAGAACTTTCATGAGTAACCACCCTGAAAAAGTTCCTAAAAAACCATACTTATCCGTTTTTATCGCTTTCGCTACTTCTTTTGCAGTAACTAATCCCATTTATTTGTGTTTTGACAGAAAAACAAAGATAACAATTCTATTCAATTTGCGTATAACTTGCTATAACAATTGCCAACAATTTAATAATTGGCTTTTTTTGCTAAAATTTTTATAAATTACTTATTTAATGATACATTTTATTGAAAACTTTTTCTATTTTTGAGAATTAGATTTTTTAACACAACATACACCACGAAAAGGTTTAGAAGTAGGTTAAAAATAAAAATTTCTTGCAGTTTTAATACTAATATAGTTAATGAAGATTATCTCCTATAATGTAAACGGAATTAGAGCAGCCATAACCAAAGGGTTTATTGACTGGCTTCAAAGTGCTAACCCAGATGTAATTTGTTTACAAGAAATAAAAGCTACTGAAGATCAAATTCCTACAGATGAAATAACAACTGCTGGTTATCCGTATCAATATTATTTTTCTGCACAAAAAAAAGGATATAGTGGTGTGGCGATTTTATGTAAAACCGAACCTAAAAATATTGTTTTTGGAACCGGCATAGAAAGTATGGATTTTGAAGGAAGAAATGTCCGTGTAGATTTTGAAAACCTTTCAGTAATGAGCATGTATTTGCCTTCTGGAACCAATACAGACAGACTTGGATATAAGTTTCAATACATGGACGAAATTCAAAACTATATTATAAACTTAAGAAAAGAAATCCCGCATTTAGTGGTTTGTGGCGATTATAATATTTGTCATGAAGCTATTGATATTCATAATCCGAAAGGAAACGAAAAAATATCTGGATTTTTGCCTGAGGAACGGGCTTGGTTAGATGGCTTTATGAAAACAGGAATGATTGATACATTTCGACTTCTAAACAAAGAACCCCATAATTACAGCTGGTGGAGTTATAGAGCAAACGCAAGAAACAACAACAAAGGATGGCGAATAGACTATTGTTTAGCTGCCGAACCTCTAAAAGATAAAATAAAAAGAGCCCTAATTTTACCAGAAGCCAAACATTCCGATCATTGTCCGGTTTTGGTGGAAATAGGGTAGTCGAAATACCATACAGAAGAAGCAGAAACAAATTAGAAAATAAATCGTCTAAAATCAATAATAATAACCGATTCGAAAAGAATCAAATATATAATAAAATGATAAGAAAAATCGCATTAAGCCTAGTGATAGTATGCATGAGTTCATCATGTGTTTCCAAAAAAATCTACCAAGATTTAGAAAACAAGTTTGCCGATTTAAAGAAAGAACGCAATGCGTTAGCAGATGAAAATGAAGGGTTAAAAACTAATAATTCTACTTTGCAAACCGATGTAAACAAATATAAATCGGAAGCAGAAAAATTAAAAGCAGAACGCGATAAATTAGCTGCTGATTATGCTGCAACTAAGAAAAGTTTGGATAATTTAAAAGCGTCATACGACGCTTTAGAGAAAGACAGCAATGAAGCTTTAGATGCGAATATCAAAAAAAATCGTGAACTATTGGCAGAATTAGAAGCCAAGCAAAAAGCAATGGCTGCTGAGCAAGATAAATTAAACAAGTTAAAAGCGGATTTATTAAAATCATCAACTCGTTTAGCAGAATTAGAAAAAATTATGGCTGACAAAGAAGCAGCAATGAAAAAATTAAAAGAGACTTTATCTAAGTCGCTTAAAGCGTTTGAAGGAAAAGGCTTAACGGTAACTGAAAGAGATGGAAAAGTGTATGTTTCTATGGAAAATAAATTACTTTTTGAATCAGGAAGTTGGACTGTTGGAACAGAAGGTAAAAAAGCAGTTGATTTAGTAGGAAAAGTGTTAGGTGATAATCCGGACATTTCAGTGCTTATTGAAGGACACACAGATAATGACAAAATTGTAGGTTCTATTGGTGGTGGCGTAGAAAATAACTGGGATTTATCTACCAAACGTGCCACCGCAATTGTAACTATTTTATCGGCTAATGCCAAAGTAAAAAAAGAAAATTTAACGGCTGCAGGTCGAGGTGAATTCGCTCCTTTATTGTCAAACGAAACCGCAGAAGGAAAAGCAAAAAACCGTAGAATTGAATTTATTTTAACACCAAAATTAGACGAATTGTCTAAGTTGTTAAACGAAATGTAAGACTAATTTTTTAAATTCTTAAATTGCCTAAATAATCTTTTAGGCAATTTTTTTTAAAGCATAAGTATGAACCCACTTCACCACTTACTTCTACAATTAGAAAATCATATTCCTAATTTAGAAAAAACGAATCCGAATGTGTCAATAAGTACTGTTGGCTGGCAAATAGATCATTGTTTGTTAGTGATAAATGGTATTATTAGTCAATTAGAAATTTCAAATCCAACAGCGTTTCAACCAAAATGGAACTTTCCTAAGTTTATGGTTTTTACAACAGGCAAAATCCCAAGAGGAAAAGCAAAAGCGCCTAAAGTGGTCATGCCAATTCAAGTTGCAACTCAAAACGAATTAAAAGCCAAACTAGAAGTCGCTAAAAATAATGTTTTAAAACTGGATTCTTTTTCTGAAAATCAGTTTTTCAATCATCCTTTTTTTAAGGATTTAAATGTAAAACAAACCAAAAGATTCTTAATGATTCATACCAAGCATCATCTAAAAATAATAGAAGATATCTTGAAATAAATAAAATCTATATTACTTTAACGTTTCACTTTATTAAACTTCGTAACTTCGTCTGGCAATAAAAAGTACCAATTAATGAAATTCACTACCCTTCCAAATACCAATTTAAAAGTCAGCAAAGCTTGTTTAGGTACGATGACATTCGGAAATCAAAACACCGAAGCGGAAGCCCGTTTCCAATTAGATTATGCTACAGAACGTGGTATTAATTTTATTGATACAGCAGAGATGTATCCTATTGGTGGCAACGAACATATTTTTGGAAGTACCGAACGTTTTATTGGAACTTGGTTAGCCAAAAACAAACACAAAAGAGACGATTTAGTAATAGCCACTAAAATTGCAGGACCAAATAGAGGTATGGATTATATCCGAAAACCACTGGACTTCTCTAAGAAAAGTCTTACGGAAGCGGTGGAGTTAAGTTTAAAAAACTTACAAACCGACTATATTGATTTGTATCAAACGCATTGGCCAGAGCGAATTATGAATATGTTTCAAAAAAGAGGTGTAGAAAAATTGGATACGCATTGGCAAGATAATATTTTTGACGTTTTAACCGTTTTTGATGGTTTAATTAAAGAGGGAAAAATAAAGCATATTGGTATTTCTAACGAAAATCCGTGGGGTGTGATGAAATTTTTAATGGAAAGCGAAAAACATCATTTACCAAGAATTGCCACGATTCAAAATCCATTTTCTTTGTTAAATAGATTGTATGAAGTAGGTTTGTCGGAAATAGGTATGCGTGAAAATGTTGGTTTGTTGGCGTACTCACCGTTAGGTTTTGGATTTCTATCTGGAAAATATTTAAATGGCACTCCAGAAAATTCACGAATGAAATTGTTTCCAAATTTTGTTCGTTATACCAATGAAAATTGTTTTAAAGCCACAAAATTATACCAAGATTTAGCAAATAGTTTGGGTTTAACCCTAACCGAAATGGCGATTGCGTTTGTAAACCATCAAGAATTTGTGTCATCTACAATAATTGGAGCTACATCAATCGATCAACTTGAAGAAAATATTAATGCATTTGAGGTACAATTAACCGATGTAGTTTTTGAAGAAATCAATAAAATACAGGAATTAATTCCAAACCCGGCGCCTTAAAAGTAATAATTGAATATTTATTTATAAAATAAAATATTAGATTTGCTAAAATTTAAAATAATCATATATGAAGCTTAGTTTATTGTTTGTCGTATTTATGTCATTTTTTGGTTTCGCCCAAGTTCAATCTCTTGGAAGAGAAACCAGTCAATTTGCCTCTTGGGATTTAACAAGAGAAATTAAGCCAACTGTTAAAATAAAAGAAGTTAGTGGTTCCCCTTATATTGTTGAAGAATTCTTTGACGGACAAATTCGACTATCTGATTCTGTTTCAACTGTACTACCTGTTAGATATAATGTTGTTTTAGATGAATTAGAATTTAAAAAAAATGATAAAGTATTTGCGTTAGTACCTAAAGAAAATACAACAATAAAAATTTTAAGTAGTAACAAAGTATATGCATATTTAAACTATAATTCTGAAAATACAGAAAAAAAAGGTTTTTTAGAATTAGAAACATCAAATAAAAACATAAATCTTTACACAAAAGAAGTAATTGTTTATGTGCCATATGCTGACGCATCTAACGCTTATTCTGAACCTATTCCAGCTCATTTTAAAAAAGGTGATAAATTGTATTTTATCGGATTATTAGATAAATCCATAGTTGAAATGCCGAAAAAAAACAAAGATTTATTAAAATTATTTCCAAAAAATGAAAAGGAAATAACAGCCTTTTTAAAAACAAACAAAACTTCCCTTAATGACATAAAAGAGTTACTGCTTTTAGTAAATTATTTAGATACTTTAAATTAGAATTTAAAAAATTGTATCATTCAATAATAAGTTTTGTTCTATAATTAAATCCAAAGATAGTTTCAACAGAAACTAAATAGATTCCTTTTGACAAGGAATTTGTGGCTATAGTATTTTCGATATTTTTATTTAATTTATTAGAAATAAGTAATTTTCCAGCTACGTCAAAAATATCAATTTTGGATCCTAAATTTACTTCATTACTTTTTAAAACGATATATTCTTTTGCCGGATTTGGATAAATTGAAAAACCATTTAACTCAAAATCAGAATTATTTAAAGAAGTATCAATTATTTTATAAACAGTCCCGGAAGTAATACCTGCAATATACAATTCGCCATTTATATCTTCACCAAACGTTGTGAAATTATTTCCTGAAAAAGACGTTGAAGTAGTAATCACTCCTGCGCTGTTTAACATTTTTATTTTATCATTACAATAATCTGTGAAAAAATATTTATTTTGAAAATTCGGATAAGTGGCTCCAGTATAAACATAACCACCCGTTACAGAACAAGTTCCATCACTATACAATGCATATTGATGTACAGGAAAAGTAATTGAAGTGGCTGCAACACAACCAGACGTATTATATGTCGCATTTCCTTCATAACATCTCCAACCAAAATTTAGTCCGGTATTCGGTAATGGACTTTGTGTTTTGTTTATTTCTTCAAATGCATTTTGACCAACATCGGCTATCCATAAATCGCCGTTTAGTCTATTAAACGAAAATTTCCATGGGTTTCTTAATCCAATTGCCCATATTTCATCATTACCTGTATTTCCAACATAAGGATTTGTGGCTGGGCTAGTATAATATGGCGCAACATTCGAATTGACATCAATACGCAACATTTTTCCTAAATTATCATTTATGTTTTGTGCTCTGTTTCCAGGGTCACCACTACCACCGCCATCACCCATTCCTATATATAAATAGCCATCAGGACCAAATTTTATAGTTCCTCCATTATGATTTGAAAAAGGTTGCGTGATCGTCATTAATATTGTTCCAGTGCTGTTGGCAATATCTGGATTTCCAGAACTTACATAATATCTTGCAATAACAGTGTTACCAGATGTGTTGGTATAATTTACAAAGAAAAAACCATTTGTAGAATAGTTAGGATGAAATGCTAATCCTAATAAGCCTCGTTCACCATTTGAGGAAATAATACTAGATAGATTTAAAAATGGAGTTGTATTAATTGTACCATTAGAATTTAATATTCTTATAAGTCCGCCTTTCTGAACCACAAATAATCGAGAATCACCAGCGTTTGTAATTTCAACTGGACTATTAAAACCAGTTGCAAATGATTGTAAGGCAATGTTTTGTGCCTTCCCAAAAAGCGACAACAAAAATGAAATATAAAGAAGAATTTTTTTCATAATGAGTGATTATAAGTATTCAAAATTAAGAAATTAATTATAATATTTTTTATGCCAATAAATTTTTTTGTTGATATTGATTATAAATTTCCAATTATTTTATCTTTTGGATATTTCACTTTGTAACTGATTCTATGTTTCTTAGTTTCATTTGGTTTCAGTTTAATTTCCCAAGTTAATATTCCAGTTTCTTCATTTGCTTTTGCGCCATCTTTATCTAAAAGTTCTACAGTTATTTCTTTATCTGTACTTAAAGGATATTGGTCTTTTAACAACATATTAATTTCTTCTTTTTTGTTATTTCTAACTATAATATCATAAGTAAAGGTTTGTTCTTTGTATGAAGACAAGAATTTAGTTCCCGATTTGTCAGTTATTCTTTCTCGTTTAATTGAGATTTTTTTATCTCTACCCATACTTAAATTTAAAGTGTCTTGCGTTTGGTTCGGATTGATCATAGTTTTTCCTACATACATCCCTTCAAAAACAATATTTGCCTCGCCAGGTAATAAGTTATATTTTGCATAATCGTTCAATTCAGCCATTAAAAACGCTTCTTTTTCTACTTTTGGTGCCGCATAATATTTATAAGTGGCTGGAATTTTAATATCTTTTAAGGATACGCTATGCGCTTTTCCATTAGATAAAATATCATAAGGAATATCAATATCGAATGACACATTTAATTCTTGTTCTTCAATTGTGGTATAATCATTCATATTTTTTGTTGTTATCATAACTACACCGTTGGCACCTTTATTTCCATAAATAGAAGTTGCTGCAGCATCTTTTAAAACATTAACACTTTTTATGTTATTTTGGTCAAGGTTTTTAAAATCTTGATTACTTGAAGGAATGCCATTAATTATGATTAAAGGGTCTGTATCTCCATTAATTGAAGAAGCACCTCTGATATACCCATCAAATTTAGCCGATCCCGGAGTTCCGGTTGATGATATTATTGTTAAACCTGGAGCCATTCCTTGTAAAGACGCTAGTACTGATGCATTAGGCCTATCTTCAAATTCTTTTTCTTTCCCATAACTTAAAAACCAAGCTTGCAATAATGGCGCAATATTGTTTTGATTTGGGTTGCCACTTGAAAGGGTAAGTTTTATTTTTTTCCAATCAATTCCTGTAGTCTGAGTTACTTTTGCTTTGTATGCAAGATCAATTGCAGCATTGATGTTTTCTGTTCTTAAATCGTAAAAAGGTTGCCAAGAAGCCGAATTGGTAATATAAGAAATATCTAAATTTACATTACCTGCAACTTCATTCATTACTTGTAAAATCAGTTTTCCTTCAGATATTTTTTCTTCTTTTTGGGTATTAATTTCTAATTTGTTATTTAAGTCCTCAAGTATTTTTTTCCATTTTGTTTCTTTTTCTACAAGCAATACAACAGCATTGTCAAGTTCTATTCTTTTTGATTTATAATACTCAACAAGTTTCATTAGTTCTGCAACATTTAAACCAGAGTTTGCACCACGAATTTCTTTATTTTTATCTAATATTTCGATGGTTTGTTGATGTGAATTTTTATCAATTTGTATTTTTTTAAGTTCCTTTTGAACATATAAAATGCTGTCTTGAACTTTTTTAATCAACGGATTACTTTCGTCAAGTTCGTATTCAGAAATATAATTATCTGAAAACTGAACAGACAAAACAGTTACACTTTTCGGTGCGCCAATTTGTACGGTGTTTTCATTTAAGTAATCCGCTACATTTTTTATAACGATTTCACTTGTTCCTACAGGTAAATTTACCGTAGTACTCTGTGTTATTTCAGCACCAGAAAAATAAACAGTAACTGCTTTTGTTTTAGCTGAAGTAAAAATTGGTTTTTGTGCCATTGCAATTGCAGAAACCAATAAGCAAACTGTTAAGATACATTTTTTCATATATTTTAATTTTAGAATGAGGGTTTATTTTTTAATTTTAACCGAACAGTTGTTCCACTAAATCTTCAATTTTACTAACCAATCTTACATCAATTTTAAAATCTTTTGGATTTATTTTATTGTGTTTGGATACGAAAATAGTCGAAAAACCTAATTTTTCAGCTTCTTGTATGCGTTGTTCCACTTTATTTACGGGACGAATTTCCCCTGTTAAACCTGCTTCACCAGCAAAACAAAAATCTTTATCAATAGTAATGTCTTCATTGGAAGATAAAATAGCAGCTACTACAGCTAAATCAATTGCCGGATCGTCCACATTGATACCACCTGTAATATTTAAAAACACGTCTTTAGCTCCCAAACGAAAACCTGCTCGTTTTTCTAATACAGCTAAAATCATGTTTAATCGTTTCAGATTATAGCCTGTTGTGCTACGTTGAGGTGTACCATAAACAGCTGTGGAAACTAATGCCTGAATTTCTATCATTAACGGACGCATACCTTCTATTGTAGTTGCAATTGCTGTACCAGATAGATAATTATCTTTATTAGAAATTAATATTTCCGATGGATTACTAACTTCGCGTAAGCCGTTTCCTAACATTTCGTAAATGCCCAATTCGGCAGTAGAACCAAATCGATTTTTTAAAGCTCTTAAAATTCTATACACGTGATTTCGATCCCCTTCAAATTGCAAAACAGTGTCTACCATATGCTCCAAAATTTTCGGACCAGCAATTGCACCATCTTTTGTGATGTGTCCAATTAAGATTACTGGAACATTCGTTTCTTTTGCAAATTTTATCAATTCGGCGGTACATTCTCTAATTTGAGAAATACTACCTGCAGAAGATTCAATATATTCGGTATGTAAGGTTTGAATTGAATCGATAATTACAACTTGCGGTTCAATTTCTTCTATTTGACGAAAGATATTTTGTGTTTTGGTTTCGGTTAAAATAAAACAATTATCCGTTTGACCCGTAATTCTTTCGGCACGCATTTTTATTTGTTTCTGACTCTCTTCTCCTGAAACATATAAGGTTTTATAGGGTAATTTTAACGAAATTTGAAGCAAAAGGGTGCTTTTTCCAATTCCGGGTTCGCCACCCAAAAGTGTTAAGGAACCAGGCACTAATCCGCCACCCAACACGCGGTTTAATTCGCCGTCAGTAGTATTCATTCGCACTTCTTCCGAAGTTGAAATTTCATTGATTTTTAAAGGCTTCGCTACTTTTTTTGATTCAGAAGTAGTGCTTCGCCAGGCTTGTTTTTCTTCTTTTTGAATAATTTCTTCTACAATTGTATTCCACTGCTTGCAAGAAGTACATTGTCCAAGCCATTTAGAATAATTGGTGCCACAACTTTGGCAAAAGAAGGAAGTTTTTAATTTAGCCATTTGAACTGTATTTTTCGAAATTATTCGTCTTTTTTTTGAGCTTCTGTAGGTGTTTCAGTTGGCGTTTCCACAGGCGCAGATTCTTCAATTTCTTGTTTAGGTTCTTCTTTTCTTGATTTTAAAGCTTCTGCACGATCTAAAATATAATTTTTAGTTAAATCCCCAATTTCTGATTTGGTATAAGCGCTTTGATATTCTTTAGCGGCTCTTTTATAATCCCCAATTTTCTCAAAATATAAACCTCTATGATAGGTTCCTAACATAGTTTTCGGAAATTGTTTGTCGGCATAGGCACCTAATATTTCAAAATCTGAATAGGCTTTATTTTTAATTATTGCTGCTTCTATGGCTTTAAAATCTGAATATCTTGGTTGTACTTTTAACCCGATTTTTTTCTCAATATTATCGTATTTATCAATTAAATATTGAGCATAACCACTTTCTAATTTTACTATTTTTTCGTTGAATTCTAATTTTGAAATGGGTTGATAGCCATTGAAAATAAAGTAAAATGCACTTGGAATAGCTTCTGCTACTAATGAATAATGTGAGGTATTTTGAAAAACGTCATATCGATAGTTAAGATTCGTATTTTTAATATCTTTTGCCACATCATCAAGTTTTTTTGTGTTTACTTGAATTTCCTCTAAATCGGCTTTTGATGTAGCTTGATAATAAAACACCGGTTTTTGTATTTTAGACAATCTTTCTGCAATACGAACTTCCATTTCTGGAGCCATTTCTGGCGAAATTGAAATGTATGCATTAAAAATTGGATCGTCTTTATACAAATAAAAATTTAAAAATCCTGCTGTGGTATCGTGCCCTGCAATCATTCTAAAAGGAAGTGTTCGGTATTTTTGTTGAATGTGTGTTAATAATTCAAATCCTATAAATTCAAAAAATTTAGCACCTGATTCTGCAGGTAAGCCATCTTCTCCATAATTGCTATCGTTAAAACGAGTTTCTCCATAATTCTGATTTACCGCAACAATAATAATTTCAGGCAAATCGTCCCAATAGTTTCCGTATTTTAAAATTCCTGAAAAAGGATCGGCTAAATATTCGCCATCTAATAAAACTAAAATGGGATATTTTTTTTCTGGACTTTTTTCGTATGAAGCTGGTAAAATAACTGAAAAATTTCGTTCTTCGTTTAGTTTTTTAGATTGTATTTTGTCTTCCACTTTTTGTGAAAACAAGGCAACAGAAACCATTAAAAATAGTAGGGTAAATTTAATTTTCATGAGTAATTGGTTTAATAATGTAGCAATATACTACTTATTTTTTATTTAAGATAGGTAATAAGATATAAGATAAAATACCTAATACAATAGTTAAAAGTGTTTGAGAGGTCCAAACTAAATAGCCAAATGCGGTTCCTATTTCTTTAGGGATACCGTATAAGAAAAAGACAGAAGCAATTGCGTACGGATATGCACCTAAACCACCAGGAGAAAAACCAATAGCAAATGTACCGAAAATAAATCCCATAATTACAACATCAAAACCAATGGTTGCTGTTTCAGGCAATGCAAATATGGTAATATAAAACATCGCTATATAGGAAAACCATATTAAAAAAGAGTGAAAAATATACGCCCACTTCTTTTCCATTTTATAAATACTTAATATGCCTTCTGATAATCCCGAAAATTTGTTTTTGAGTTTTAAAACAATATTTAATTTAGAAAATTTCCAAATTAATATAAATACAATAAAAAGCAGAAATCCTGTTATGGCAACATAAATTATTTTATTAAAATTAAAATGGTTATCTAATAAAAATTGATATATTTTATCAAATTGCAAGACAAACCCTATGCAGAGTAAAAATAAGAAAATCAAGGAATCCACAACTCTTTCAGCTACTATAGTTCCGAATCCTTTGTCGAAGGGAATGTTTTCATATTTTTTTAAAACAATAGCTCTTGTGATTTCTCCACTTCTAGGGATGGTAAGATTTACTAAATAGGAAACACTTACGGTAAAAAAATCATTTCTAAATTTGGTGGTATATCCAAGATGATTTAATGCAAATTTCCAACGATAAGCTCTCGACCAATAGCCAATTATAGAAATAACTAAAGATAAAAAAATATAAAAATAATCTGCTTTTAAAAACGTCCATTTTGTTTTTTCTATTTGTTCTTGAGACATGGTGTCGTATTGATAATACATTATCCCTAAACCAATAAACAAAGGTAAAATTATACTGATTATTTTTTTAAAATTTGCTTTCAAAACTAGGTTAAAGAATTATCTTTTTCATTAGGAAAAACAAGACAAGGTTTAAATGTTTTTGCTTCTTCAAAGTCAATAATTCCGTATGCAATAATGATAATAATATCACCACGATGTACTTTTCTTGCAGCAGGTCCGTTTAAAGTAATTTCGCCTGTGTTTCTTGGTCCTTTAATGGCATAAGTTTCTAAACGTTCCCCATTATTTATATTCACAATGGCTACTTTTTCACCTTCTACAATATTTGCTGCTTCAAGTAAAGCTTCGTCAATTGTAATACTTCCAATATAATTTAAATCGGCTCCAGTAACAGAAACTCTGTGTATCTTAGATTTTACTACTTGTATTTGCATGTGGCAAAGTTAATTAATTCAAGTAAATTTTATAATTTATTTTAACGAAATATTATCAATTAATCGAATATTTTCAATAAAAACAGCAACAAACCCTCTGTAATTTTTATTTTTTATTTTTCTTGTACAAGCTAAAAGCGTCTCTTCTTCGGCAATTTCAAAATATTCTAAAGTAAAATTTTTGTGTTTTTTAAATTCGCGTACAACAAATTTTGTGACTTCTTGAGCTGATTTCAGCATAAATTTTTCTTTGGCTTGTAATAGAATTTTGTGGATTAGATTCGACTCATATCTCGCCTTTTCAGAAAGGCGTTCGTTTCGGCTGCTCATGGCTAAACCGTTAGTTTCTCTATAAATTTCACAAGGAATTACTTTGACTGGAATTTTATATTTTGTAACCAATTTTCTTACAATTTGTAATTGCTGAAAATCTTTTTCGCCAAAATAAGCATTTGTGGGTTTTACAATTTCAAATAATTTTTTAACAATTGTTCCCACTCCATCAAAATGACCAGGTCGATGTTTGCCTTCCATTTGAGATTCTAATCCATCGAAATCAAAAGAAGCGGAAGTGGTATCTCCATCATAAATATCAGTTACACTTGGTGCGTAAATGAGTATGTTTTCGTTTAATTTTTTAACAAGAGCTACATCTTTTTCTAATGTTCTAGGATATTTTTTTAAATCATCCACATTATTAAACTGTGTAGGATTTACAAAAATACTTAATACTGTAATTTCATTTTCTGATAAAGCTTTTCCCAATAATGAAAGATGGCCTTGATGTAAAGCACCCATTGTAGGCACAAAGCCAATTTTTTTAGATTGATTTTGAGCTTTGTTTATTTCAATTTGAAGCGTTTTTTGTGTTTGAAAAACAGGCATAATTTAATTTTATAAAGTGCAAACTTACTATTTTAGTAGATAAGTCCATAAATTTTTATAATTTTGCATATTAAACAAAAATATAACATTTATTATATGAATGACAAGAGGATATTATATGTATCATCTGAAGTAGTGCCATATTTAGCCGAAAACGAAGTATCACTACATTCTTATGAGTTGCCGAAAATGATAAATGAAGTAGGAGGGCAGATAAGAATTTTTATGCCAAGATACGGAAATATCAACGAACGTAGACATCAATTACATGAGGTAATTCGACTTTCTGGGATGAATTTGGTAGTGAATGATATGGATATGCCTTTAATTATTAAAGTTGCTTCAATACCAAAAGAAAGAATTCAGGTTTATTTTATTGATAACGATGAATATTTTAAGAGAAAAGCTACTTTTTCAGATGAAGAAGGCGTGTTGTATTCCGATAATGATGAAAGAGCTATTTTCTTTGCAAAAGGAGTAGTTGAAACTGTAAAAAAATTAAATTGGGTTCCTGATATTATTCATGTTCATGGCTGGATGGCTTCTTTGTTGCCCGTATATTTAAAACATTATTACAAAGATGAAGGTATTTTTGAAGACACAAAAGTTATCACGTCTATTTATGCTGCAGATTTTGAAGGAACGCTTGATGCAGAATTGATTACTAAATTAGCATTCGACAATTTACCACAAGAGGCTATTTCTAAATACAAAGAGCCAGTTTTTACTAATTTAATGAAAGCAACAATTGATCATTCTGATGCTATTATTATAGCTTCAGAAAACGTGTCTGCAGATTTAACAAAATATATAGAAACTTCAAAAAAACCTTTTTTACCTTTCACCCCGAAAGAATCGTTAAAAGAAGCATATTTAGAGTTTTTAAAAAATAAACTATAATAACAATAATGAAAAAACATATAACCGTTTTATTTTTAGTTTTTACAATGGTATTTATTTCTTGTGATCAAGATTTTAATACAATTGGATCAGATTTAGTAGGTGATGAACATTTTGATTTCAGTTCGCGTGAAGTACAATTGAAAGCCTATTCTGTAAAAACAAATGAAGTGCAAACTAATAATTTGCCAATTAATCCATTAGGTATTTACAATAACCCATATTTTGGAGTAACCAAAGCAAATTTTGTGTCGCAAC
This sequence comes from Flavobacterium sp., assembly GCF_040402895.1. GTDB lineage: Bacteria > Bacteroidota > Bacteroidia > Flavobacteriales > Flavobacteriaceae > Flavobacterium. The sequence continues at coordinate 259,893 of NZ_JBBALR010000001.1, read as the reverse complement.
TTTCTTTAGTGACAGCTCAGCCTAAATTTGGTACTAATGTGCAAGTAGAAAATGTAACACTGTATGTGCCTTATTTCAGTACCGTTGAAACCAATAATACGGATGGTTCAAAAGTATATGCTTTGCAGTCAATATATGGAGCAAACAAAGAAAGTAAAATGAAATTAAGTGTATACGAAAACGGATATTATTTGAATTCATTTAATCCAAACGATAATTTTCAAACACAACAACGCTATTTTTCGGATGGTTCAACTAACGGAACTTTAATTAATTTTGAGAATCTAAAAAGAGGAAATGATGGTAATGGAAATTCTGTACAAAACGGAACGCGCTTAAATGATAGTCCAAATGCAGCAGAAAACGATCAGTTCTTTTTTAATAAATCAGAAATTATAGTTTATAAAACAAAATTTAATACCACAACCGGAATTTTGGAATATGTTGATGCAAATGATGTAGTATTAGCCAATCAAAATGATGTTTCTTTAAGAGTGGTTAAAGAACGTTTAGCGCCGGGAATTTATCTAACTTTAAATAAAACTTTCTTTAAGAATAGAATTCTTGAAGCAGGAAGTGCAAATTTATTCAATAACAATGAATTTAAACAATATTTTAAAGGGTTGTATTTTAAAATAGAACAACTTCCAGGAGAAGAAGGTGCCATGGCCATGTTAAATTTTTCCAATGCAAAGGTAAATGTAAATTATAGCTCGATCGATGAAGGTGCAGCTGCAGGAACTGTAGCAACTTCTAAAACACTAGTGCTAAATTTAGGTACAAATTCAGGGTCAAATTCTGTTTCATTACAAGATTATTCTTACTCAGGAGCGTATAACTCCGGATTAAACGCATCCGCTACCAACCCAACTTTTGGTTCCGATTCTAAATTATTTTTAAAAGGAGGAAAAGGTTCTGTAGTGTATCTGGATGTTTTTGGATCTGCGGATATATTAAAACCGGTTAATGGGCAATTGGTCGCTGGAGCGAATCAAATTCCTGATGAATTGGATCAATTACGTTTAAAAGGTTGGTTAATTAATGAAGCCTATTTAGAGCTTTACATTGATAAAACTGCTATGGCAGGCGCCAATCAATTAGAAGCAGAAAGATTATATTTATTTGATGCTACGAATCAAAAAGCATTAGTAGATTATACATTTGATGCAACTACAAATTCAAACACAAAATACAATAAATTAATATTTGGCGGAATCATTGAACGAGACAATACCGCTGACAAGAAAGGAATTAAATATAAAATTAGAATCACACAACATATTAATAATTTAATTAACAGTACAGATGCTAATTTGAATAAAAACGTAAGATTAGGCCTTACTGTTACAGAAAATATTAATTACAGTAATAGTTATTACTACAAAAATCCACTAAGTTTGAATAACCCTATAATGGGTACAAATGATGTTGTCGAATATTTTCCTGTAGCCTCAATTATGGAGCAACAAGGCGTCGTGCTTCATGGTACAAATCCAAGTACTGAAGACGCATCTAAAAAATTAAAGTTAGTAATACATTATACAAAACCAAATTAAACCCTAAAACATATGTGTGGAATCGTAGGTTATATTGGTCATAGAGAAGCATATCCAATAATTATTAAAGGATTAAAAAGATTAGAATATCGTGGTTACGATAGTGCTGGTTTAGTTTTATATGACGGAAAAAATTTAAAGATTTGTAAAACGAAAGGTAAAGTTTCTGTTTTAGAAGAAAAAATTGAAAAAGAAATAACTACTGACGGACATATAGGTTTTGGTCATACACGTTGGGCCACTCACGGGGTGCCTAATGATGTAAATTCGCATCCTCATTTTTCTAATTCTGGAAAATTAGCCATCGTGCACAATGGAATTATTGAAAATTATGAACCGTTAAAAAAAGAATTAATCAAAAGAGGTTATGTTTTTCATTCTGATACCGATACGGAAGTTTTAATTAATTTAATTGAAGACGTTCAGAAAACAGATAATTTAAAATTAGGAAAAGCAGTACAAGTCGCTTTAAATCAAGTGGTTGGTGCCTATGCAATTGTAGTATTTGACTTAAATAAGCCAGATGAATTAGTTTGTGCACGTTTAGGTTCTCCTTTAGCAATTGGTATTGGTGAAGACGAATATTTTGTAGCCTCAGATGCTTCGCCTTTTATTGAGTTTACTTCAAATGCTATTTATTTAGAAGATGAGGAAATGGCTATTATTCGTTTGCATAAACCAATGAAAGTTCGAAAAATTAAAGATGACTCTTTAGTAGATCCTTATGTTCAAGAATTGCAAATGAATTTAGAACAAATTGAAAAAGGGGGTTATGAACATTTCATGTTAAAAGAAATTTACGAGCAACCAAATGTAATAAAAGACACGTATAGAGGAAGATTGTTGGCCAACAAAGGCATCATTCAAATGTCGGGCGTAGAAGATAATTTAGAAAAATTTACTAATGCCAAACGTATTTTAATTATTGCATGCGGTACATCCTGGCATGCAGGTTTGGTAGCCGAATATATCATTGAGGAATTCGCAAGAATACCTGTTGAGGTAGAATATGCATCAGAATTTAGATACAGAAACCCGATTATTAATAAAGACGATGTGGTAATTGCTATTTCTCAATCAGGAGAAACGGCTGATACCTTAGCAGCTATAAAATTAGCTAAAGAAAATGGAGCATTTGTTTTTGGGGTGTGTAACGTTGTAGGTTCTTCTATTTCTAGAGAAACCGACGCGGGAGCATACACCCACGCAGGTCCAGAAATTGGTGTGGCTTCTACAAAAGCATTTACAACTCAAATTACAATTCTTACTCTTTTGGCTTTGCGTTTAGCTAAAGCTAAGGGGACTATGAATCATTCTGATTACCAACGTTATTTGTTAGAATTAGAAATGATTCCAAATAAGGTTAAAGAAGCGTTGCAAACAAATGATGTGGCTTTAGAAATTGCTAAAATTTATAAAGATGTACCCAATGCTTTATATTTAGGAAGAGGGTTTAACTTTCCCGTAGCATTAGAAGGTGCTTTGAAATTAAAGGAAATATCTTATATTCACGCCGAAGGGTATCCGGCTGCAGAAATGAAGCACGGACCAATCGCGTTAATTGACGAACAAATGCCAGTTATAGTTATTGCGCCAAATAAAGGGCATTACGACAAAGTGGTAAGTAACATTCAAGAAATAAAATCAAGAAGTGGAAAGATTATTGCTGTTGTAACTAAAGGCGACACGCAAGTAAAAGCTTTAGCAGATCACGTAATTGAAATTCCAGAAACTTCTGAGGCACTAACGCCATTACTTACCACAATACCATTGCAATTATTATCTTATCACATTGCAGTATTGAGAGGTTGTAATGTAGATCAGCCAAGAAATTTAGCAAAATCGGTAACTGTAGAATAAATAAAAAAGCGAAATAATCAGTATTTCGCTTTTTTTTGAAAAAAGTCAAAAAATATATTGCATAATTGCATCTAAAAAAACTATCTTTGCACTCTGAAAAAAGTATGTTTTTTTCAATTATAAATAGCTATTAAATAAATACATAAGCAATGTCTAAAGTTACAGGAAAAGTTGCACAAATTATTGGACCAGTTGTAGACGTAGTGTTTGACACTACTAACGGAGAACTTCCAAAAATTTATGATTCGTTAGAAATTACTAAAAAAGACGGTACTAAATTGGTTTTAGAGGTACAATCTCACATTGGAGAAAATACGGTACGTACTATTTCAATGGACTCTTCTGATGGTTTATCAAGAGGTACTGAAGTGGTTGGAACAGGAAACCCAATCAAAATGCCAATTGGACCAGACGTTTATGGTCGTTTATTCAACGTAATTGGTGATGCTATTGATGGTTTAGGAGAATTACCTAAAGACGGAGATAACGGAATGTCTATTCACCGTGCGGCACCAAGATTTGAAGATTTAGCTACTTCTTCTGAAGTTTTATTTACAGGTATTAAAGTAATCGACTTAATTGAGCCTTATGCAAAAGGAGGTAAAATTGGTTTATTCGGTGGCGCTGGTGTAGGTAAAACAGTATTAATTCAGGAGTTAATTAATAATATTGCAAAAGGTCACGGTGGACTTTCCGTATTCGCAGGAGTAGGAGAAAGAACGCGTGAAGGAAATGACTTACTTCGCGAGATGTTAGAGTCTGGAATTATAAAATATGGTGATGAATTTATGCACTCTATGGAAAATGGAGGATGGGATTTGTCTAAAGTAGATATGCCAGGAATGAGAGAGTCTAAAGCTACTTTCGTTTTCGGACAAATGAATGAGCCACCTGGTGCTCGTGCTCGTGTAGCTTTATCAGGATTATCTATTGCGGAATATTTCCGTGATGGAGCTGGAACTGGACAAGGTAAAGACGTACTTTTCTTCGTAGATAACATTTTCCGTTTTACTCAAGCGGGTTCTGAAGTATCTGCACTTTTAGGACGTATGCCTTCTGCAGTAGGTTACCAACCAACTTTGGCAACAGAGATGGGGGTAATGCAAGAGCGTATTACTTCAACAAAAACTGGTTCTATTACATCGGTTCAAGCGGTTTACGTACCTGCGGATGATTTAACGGACCCGGCACCAGCAACCACATTTGCTCACTTAGATGCCACAACCGTATTATCTCGTAAAATTGCCGAGTTAGGTATATATCCAGCGGTAGATCCATTAGATTCTACTTCTCGTATCTTAACGCCAGATGTTTTAGGTGATGAGCACTACGATTGTGCACAAAGAGTAAAAGAAATTTTACAGCGTTACAAACAATTACAAGATATTATTGCGATTTTAGGTATGGAAGAATTATCTGAAGAAGATAAATTAGTCGTATCTCGTGCGCGTAAAGTACAACGTTTCTTATCTCAACCTTTCCACGTAGCGGAACAGTTTACAGGGATTCCAGGTGTTTTAGTAGATATTAAAGATACTATCAAAGGATTTAATATGATTATGGACGGTGAATTAGATCGTTTACCAGAATCAGCATTTAACCTTAAAGGAAGTATCCAAGAAGCTATTGAAGCAGGAGAAAAAATGTTAGCAGAAGCATAATATTCGCTTAAAGCATAATGCTTAAAGCTTAAAGCCTAAAAATATGATTTTAGAAATAGTATCACCAGAAGCCACTTTATTTTCAGGAGAAGTAACCTCCGTTTCTGTTCCAGGAATTAATGGCGAGTTTCAAATGTTAAACAATCACGCGGCTGTAGTTTCCATTTTACAAAAAGGAAATGTAAAAATCAGTGCATCTAGTTTTAATATTGATAAATCCAATGAATCAAAATTTACAAAAGTAAATGAACAAACCTATTGGTTAGCGATTCAATCTGGTACTATAGAGATGAATAACAATAAAGTAATTGTTTTAGCAGACTAATTCAGTTTTTATTAAAATAACAATCCCGATAAGTGTTTTCTTATCGGGATTTTTTTATTTTTACATTATGAAAATTCCAAAGGCACTTCAGCAAAAAATACTTTTTCGTAAAGAATCCAATGCTTTGCGTAACTTGCCTATTGCTACAAATGGAATCGATTTTTCATCCAACGATTATTTGGGTTTTGCTAAAAATGAAGAAATATTCGAATCCACACACCAATATTTAGTGGAGAATAAAATTAAAGTAAATGGAGCAACAGGTTCCCGATTAATTTCTGGGAATCATAGTTTGTATGCTGTAACTGAAAAATATATTGCGACTTTTCATCAAGCTGAAGCAGCTTTAATTTTTAATTCAGGGTATGATGCTAATGTTGGTTTTTTTAGCGCCGTGCCGCAAAGAAATGATGTTATTTTATATGATGAGTTGTGTCATGCCTCCATACGTGATGGCATACAAATGAGTCACGCCAAATCGTATAAATTTCAACACAACGATTACGAAGATTTAGAGGCAAAAATTTCCAAAATTAAAACTACAAATTCCGAATTCCAAACCATTTACATCGTTACAGAATCCGTTTTTTCTATGGATGGCGACACACCAAATATGGAAACGTTAGTGCAACTTTCAGAAAAATATAAGGCGCTTTTAGTAGTGGATGAAGCACACGCATTGGGCGTGTTTGGAGAAAAAGGTGAAGGGGTAATTCAATCTCAACAACTTCAAAGTAAAGTATTTGCCAGAATTATGACGTTTGGAAAAGGTTTGGGTTGTCACGGTGCTGCTGTTATAGGAAATGCTGATTTAAAGGAATATTTAGTCAATTTTGCAAGAAGTTTTATTTATACAACCGGACTTTCGCCTCATTCGGTAGCGACAATTTTAATAGCCTATCAAAATTTAAATAAGTCGGTTGAACTTCAAAAATTAAAAGAGAACATTACTTTTTTCAATAATCAAAAACAACTTTTAGGAATAAAACCCTTGTTTGTTTACAGTAAATCGGCCATTCATTCAGCCATTATTCCTGGAAATAATAAAGTAAAAAAAATTGCTTCTCAATTGCAAGAAAAAGGCTTTGAAGTGAAAGCTATTTTGTCGCCAACCGTTCCAGAAGGTCAAGAAAGATTGCGATTTTGTTTACATTCTTATACTACAGAACAAGAAATGATAAGTATATTGGATGAATTGAGCGCACTAATTCTTTATTAAATATGAGAAATTCATTAATTGAAATTGCTAATTATCAATTCTCCTCTGAAGCGTATTTATTTAAAGGAAAATTAGAATCAGAAGGCATTGAAGTGTTTTTACAAAATGAAAACACAATTAATACCGATCCATTATTGAGTACTGCTTTAGGAGGTGTGAAATTATTTGTAAATTCAGAAGATGTTATACAATCAAAACAAATTTTAGATGCAATTCCAGAGTATTCTCTTAACGATAAAGGGGAATTATTAACTTGTCCAAATTGTGGTTCTCAAAAAATAAATATGACAACCACTATAAAAGATATCAAATCGTTTTTAGCCTTTATTTATGGTTTGCTAACTTTATCTATGCCATTATTTTCGAAACAAAAATATAAGTGCGAAAGCTGTAACTTTGAATTTTAGTTTTGGTTTTGGGTACACAGATTTCATTGATAAAACAGATTTTATAAATGCTATAAAAAATACAACGTAATAATTATTTGAAATCAGTTTAATCCGTCAAATCTGTGTACCAAATTTTTTAAATATAAAACACAACTCAAAAAATGAAACTATTTATAACGGGAATCGGAACAGATGTAGGCAAAACAATTGCTTCATCAATACTTGTAGAAGCCTTAGAAGCAGATTATTGGAAACCCATACAAGCGGGCGATTTAGATAATTCAGATACACATAAAGTAGAAAAATATGTATCGAATACAACTACAACTTTTCATAAAAATGCTTACGCGTTGCGAACACCCGCAAGTCCACATTATGCTGCTGAAATAGATGGAATTACAATAGATGTAAAGAAAATTATTGAACCAACAATTACCAATCATATAGTAATTGAAGGCGCTGGCGGAATTTTAGTACCTATAAATAGTACAGATTGTGTTATCGACCTCATTCAGCCAGATTATAAAGTTATTGTAGTTACTCGTCATTATTTGGGGAGTATCAATCATACCTTAATGACTATTGAAATTCTAAAATCAAGAAAGTTAAATGTAGCAGGAATTATTTTTTCTGGTGATGAAAATAAAGCTACAGAAAGCATCATTTTAGAAAAAACAAATGTTCCTATGATTGGAAGAATGGATAACGAACCGTATTTCGATCAAAATGTAATTAAATATTACGCCGATTTGTTTCGTGAAAATCTTCAAAAAATAGAATAGAATATCTTATAACTTTTTTGATTTTCACTCCTAATAGTTAAATTTAGCATTTAGTTTTTTGATTAAATAAAAATCCTCAATTAAACAAAAAATTAATGACTTTTTTAATATTTAATGTCAATTTTCGTTGTTTTAATTATTTAATTGCTTTTTTAATTTGAATTGTTTGAGATTTATTTGTGTTTATAGTACATAAACTCAGTAAATCATTATATTTTTCACATAGTAAAAATAATGTTAATAATCAATATGTGATGTTTATTTTTAATACACAAGTTGATTTATAATAATATAAATTTGATTTTGATAAATTATATCTTTCTTTTTTTTCATTTATGTGCACGTAAATTTTAAAAAGAAGTTGAGATAGTTTTTTATCCAAGTTAACAATTACTAATGTTCGTGTAAAATTTCAACGTTCAGCCAACGTATAGGCATTTATAGATAAGAAATACACCTAACAAAAGAAAATGATTAACATGCAGCAGGCAGAAATCCATAGTGGAAAACAACAGCTGAAAATCTTTGACTGCCTCAAATAGAGCCAGAAGCTCTTGCAAAGATTCAAGCACAATATTTTAAATAGTATGAAAAAATTAATTTTTTCTTTAGCATTTATGCTAATCGGTTCGTTTGCTTTTGCAAATAATTCTAATTCTTTTAACAACCAAATTTCTAATGAAATTTCAAAATTAGAAAACTTAAATTTGGTTAATTATGTTTTTAACATTTCAAGTTTTGAAACTGTTAAAATTGGAGAAAATTTGCTAGAATGTCATGTTAAAATAAGAGGAACAATTAATGGACAACCAGTAAATATTGATGTAACTTTTACAAGCGATTCAGGTAGTTGCATAAAAGACACTGTTAAATTATTAAAAGATTTAGCTGCTGAAATGTAATATTAACCAAAAATTTGAAAAATGAAAAAAATATTTTTTATTGCTTTTCTAGTTTTCTTTTGTTTTCAATCTTACGCAAATAACGGATTACAAGGAAATAATGAGATTAACATCACTTCATTTAAAAACTTATCTGTAAATCAAAATAAAGATTTAAAAATGATAAGTGAATTAAAATTTGATAAAGTAGAAAATCATTCTATTGTAATATCAAAAAATAAGAACGAAGATGTATATAATTGTGAAATAACAATTAAAGGTAAATTTGAAGGTAATCAAGTTGATGTTGTTGTAACTATCTATGACGTTTCTTGGGCTGGTTGTCAAACATTAAGAGCAGCTGTCAAAATTCTTCTAGCTACAATTTAATGTTTTTTAGAGGCTTCTTTCGAAGAAGCCTCTTTACTTAAAAAATAATAAATATGAAAAAAATAATACTAGTATGTGTTTTTATAGCATTTGCAAAATTTTGTTATAGCCAAAGTAATAAACAAATTATTGCTACATATGATTTCATTAACAAAAATGAAAACAAAATCGAGATTGTTAATCTGTATATAGAAAATACAAAGGCATATTCTGAATTTTTAAAATTAAAATCGTCTAAAGACACCTTATATGCGGATGAATTTGAAGATATTCATTTTAATAAAGAGTCAAGTGATAGTATTGGTAAACAATATTTTTTGACAAATAAAAATATTGTTTTTAGAGACCATATATATACTGATAATAATTTTGTGCCTGTTATAGTAAATGAAAATATGCCTAATTATGATTGGAAATTAGAATCTGATAAAATAAAAATAAGTAACTATTTATGCAATAAAGCTAAGTTAGAATTTAGAGGTAGAAATTATAACTTTTGGTATACTACTGAAATTCCTACACAATTTGGTCCATGGAAATTTTTTGGGCTTCCTGGTTTGATTGTGAAAATTGAAAGTGAAGATAATAGTATACAATTTCAATTAGTTAAACTTGAATATTCTGATAAAAAAAATATTTCAAAACCACATTTAGGGAAACAAATTACGTTTAAAGAATATGTTGCATTTCAAGAAAAAATAACAGATGATTTTATTGAAAAATTAAAAACTAAATTGCCACGAGGAGCATCTATTAAAGTAAATAAAGTTGACCCCACAAGTATAGAAAAAAATTATGAATAGAACATTTTTTTGTATTTTTCTTTTTCTGCCAATTCAGTTTTAGGATAAAATTTTATAAATCGTATTATTCAAGATTACATCAAACGTACTGCGATTTCTGTAAGCCCTTTATTAAAAGATAACTCAGGTAATATTGTAGTCAAAAAAAACTTAGTTGCAAGAGATCAAAAATTATCGTTCGTGTAAAATTTCAACGTTCAGCCAACGTATAGGCATTTATAGATCTAACAAAAGAAAATGATTAACATGCAGCAGGCAGAAATCCATAGTGGAAAACAACAGCTGAAAATCTTTGACTGCCTCAAATAGAGCCAGAAGCTCTTGCAAAGATTCAAGCACAATATTCTAAATAGTATGAAAAAATTAATTTGTAGCTTTTTGGTAATAATTATAACAGTAATTGTAATTTGGTCATGTCAAAATGAGGAAGTCAAATTTAATGAAAAAGAAAGATTAAATTATGAAAATGTAAATAATTTTGTAAAAAAACATGTAGTAATAAATAATAAAATAATCGCTATTTTTGAAAAAGAAACACAATTTAATAAAGATGTTTTCTATAAATCATTATCTGAAAATTGCTCAAATGAAAATGAATTTAAAATAATTTTGCAAAAAGCTGGATTTATTAAATTTAATGAATTAAGTGACTTAATTTCACTTCAAGTTGAAAATAGTAAAAAATTCCAATCAAATAATGAAGTATTTTTTAAATTAAGTAAATCAGAACAAAATAAACTGTTGTCTAAATATATAGACGAAGCTTTAAATGACAACTTGATAGTGTCAAATGTTAAATTTAAAAATGAGAATGTTATTAATTCTTCTTGTGCTAGTGAATATGCTAAGGACAAAGAACGCTGTGACAGAGACTTAAACCTACATGGGACTTTTGCTATAATTGGATGTTTTTCAGGTCCTTGGACATGTGCATTAGGTTCTGTACTTGTTTTAGCCGAACATAAAAATTGCATGGCTGATGCCCGACAAGATTATTATGATTGTGTTAATTAATATGAAAAATATGAAAAATAAAGTTCAAATATATTCAATAATAATTTTATTATTATATTTCACTCCTAAGTTACTAAAATTAAAAGGATTTACAGAAAATATATGGTATGACATTATTTGCTTTATTGTAATTATTTCTTTAGCATTTTTTGAATCAAAATCCCTTTTAAAATTAGATAAACAAAATAATACTACTAAATTTAAGAAAAGATTATTATTAGTATTTGCGGCATTAATATTGTTGATTGTTGGTAAAATTTATTTATAAACTAAAACAATGGGGTTATAACAAAAAATAAAAAGGCTGTTTAAAATTTTCGGTTGATAATTTAATTATTAACCGAATTTAATATTTTATAAATCCTTTATTACTGTAAATAATTTTAAAATTAAATACCTAAATTAATATGAAATATATAATATTACTATCTTCCATATTTTCTTTATCTTTTGGTCAAAACACCCAAATGGGTAAAATTGAATATACAGAATATTTTGGTGATCACGAGAAAGTAAATTATTCAATGTCTTTTTCTGAAACCTTTTCAATTTATGAACAAAACACAATTAATGATGACGGAATTGAAATCATTAATGGTTTTAAAGAGCCACAAATAAAAAGAAAATATTATACTAATTTACAATCAAAAGAAATACTTTTCATTGAAGGGATTGCTTATTTAGAAATTTTAACAAGAGACACCATAAATATTGTTTGGGAATTACATGAAGAGCAAAAAAGAATAGGTGAATTTAATTGTCTTAAAGCAACGACCAATTTCAAAAAAAATAATTATATTGCTTGGTTTACTACCGAAATACCATTTTCTTTTGGGCCATGGAAATTCAATGGTTTGCCTGGAATAATATTAGAAATTTCAGACGAGACAAATTTTTATCAAATAATAGCAACAAAAATTAGATTAGAAAAAAGCCAATTTTCTTTGAGTGAAAAATTAGTAGAATTTATTAAACCAAAGCCGAAAACCATGGTAGAATACAATATTTTAAAAAAAAGAGAAGATGAAGATATCTATAATTTACTTATATCAAAGGCTGGAAGAGAAACATACTTAAAAATAACGACAGATTACACCGGGTTTTTAAGAGAACCTTTTGATTGAAATAGAGTTAAACTAAAAAAAATAATTTATTACAAATTAAAAAACATAAGTTTTCAACTCCTTTAAACATAATATTTTAAAAAAACCAACTAGAGCTAAATTAAGATGAAATTAAATTCCTTTATTTTTTTATTATTTCCAATCTTGGTTTTATCACAAAACAATTACCAAGTTAAATATAAAATGACGACGCTATTTGATGGTCTCAAAAATTACGACGCAAAACTAACCTTTTCCGAACAAAAATCTTGTTTTGAATATAAGCTTTTTGATAATGATACCACAACTACAGAACGAGAAGATGAAAATGGTCATAAAACAATTAATTTTCCAAACAAAAATCAACAAACAATATTTAGTAATTTTAAAGACAAAAAAATTACTGAATTAAAGTCATTGAAATCAGCATATTTAGTTGAAGATACTCTTTCGTATCCTCAATGGAATATCACTGACAAAATAAAGAACGTAAATAATTATCAGTGCCAAAAAGCAACTACTTTTTTTAAAGGTCGCGAGTATGAAGTATGGTATGCCATAGAGTATCCTACAATTTTTGGACCATGGAAACTAAACGGTTTGCCGGGTTTGATAATCCTTGCTCAAGATAAAAAAAGCGAAGTATTTTTTGAAGCCATTGAAATACAAAAAACAGACGAAAACACCTGTCAAATAGATAATTCTATTAAAAAAATTTCAAAAAATGATTTTGACGTTCTTATTAAAAATAGGCAAAAAGATTTGGAAGAAAGGCTAAAATCAATAGGCGACAGAAATTTAAAATTAGATGTAAAGTTTGGTAAAGCTGTGGATATTGAAATTTTAGAATAAAAATGATCTAAATGAAACAACAAATGCTAAAAAATAAATATTACATACTTTTATTAAGTTTCTCTTTTTCTTACGCACAGTCTTTAATTAAAGGTGAAGTAAAAGATTTAAATAATGAATCAATACGCTCTGCTAGTATTATTTTAAAAGATAATACCGGCAAGATTATTACCTATACCTATACCGATGAATTTGGAAAATATAAATTGAATACAGAAAAAACGGGGCAGTTTGTATTAACAGCATCTTCATTGGGTTTTGAACAAAAGAGCGTTGATGTAACTATTGAAAACAACAACGAAAATAAAACTTTAGATTATATTTTAACTCCAAAAGTTACAGAAATTAAAGAAATAATAATAGAATCAAAAAGACCATTTACAATAAAAAACGATAGTATTTTTTTTAATGCGGATTACTATAAGCAAGGCAACGAGCAAACTGTTGAAGATTTACTTAAAAAAATACCTGGGCTTAATATTGATGCAAACGGTACCATTAAAGTAGGTAATCAAGAAATTGAAAAAGTAATGATTGATGGCGATGATATGTTTGAAAAAGGGTATAAAATTTTAACCAAAAATATGCCGGTTCAGCCAATCGATCAAGTGCAACTCTTACAAAATTATTCCAATAATAAACATTTAAAAGGTATTGAGAACAGCAATAAAGTAGCATTAAATTTAACGTTAAAAGAAGATGCAAAACGGGTATGGTTTGGTAATATTAACGCAGGTTATGGTTTAGTTTCTGAAAACAGATATGAACTTAGAGGTAATTTAATGAACTTTGGTAAAAAAAATAAGTACTATTTTTTAACCAATCTTAACAATATCGGAGTGGATGCTACTGGCGATATTAACCACTTAATAAGACCTTATCGTTTTGATGAACCCGCAAGTATTGGCGATGATCAAACCGCAAATACGTTATTAGGTTTAGGTTTTGATACACCAAACTTAAAACAAAAAAGAGTGAATTTAAATAATGCCGAAATGCTTTCTTTAAATAGTATTTTTACATTATCTAATAAAGTAAAACTAAAAACACTTGGATTTTTAAACACGGATGAAGTTGATTTTTTTAGAAATAGCTTTCAATCTTTTTCTGTCGGCAATACAACGTTTACTAATACCGAAGATTTTGTAGGAAGAAAAACACAATTGATAGGTTTTGGTAAAGTGGATTTAACTTACGATATATCAAAAAATAAAACTTTTGAATATACTGGGAAATTTAACAAAACAAATGAAAAAAACAGAAGCGATTTATTGTTCAATAACGATTTGTTAAATGAGCGATTAAATGCAAACAACCAACTTATTGACCAAAAAATTGTTTATACTAACAAGTTTAAAGAAAAAAAAGTATTCTTGCTTTCTGGAAGATATATAAACGAAAAAACACCCCAAAATTATTCGGTTAATCAATTTATTTTCTCCGATTTATTTTCCGAAAACGCCAATAATACCAAACAATTTAGTGAAAATAAAATGCAATTTGCAGGCGTTGAAGCCCATTTATTAGACAAAATGAAAAACGGCGATTTATTAGAACTAAAAATGGGTAATCAATTACGAATAGATAATTTAAATACTCGTTTTCAATTACTAGATAATCAAACTAGTTTGTCCTCTCCAAATGGGTATCAAAATAACTTGATTTACACTACAAACGATTTATATTTATCGGCTAAATATCGTTTTAAATTAGGGAAATTCACTTTATTAACCCAGTCAGATGCGCATCAATTGATTAATCAATTAGAAAATTTTAATGTAAAATCCAATCAAAATCCATTTTTCATTATTCCAAAAATTGGTTTGGATTGGAAAATTAACGAGAAAAATAAAATTTTAACTTCCTATTCATTAAACACAATAAACGCAGGTGTTTTAGACGTATATTCTGGATTTGTGCAGACAGGTTTTCGTTCTTTTTCAAAAGGTTTAGAAGCGTTTAATCAGTTAAACTCATCAAGTGCTATACTTAATTATACATATGGAAGTTGGGGCGACAAGTTTTTTGCTAATACATTTATTTTCTATACCAAGAATAATGATTTTTTTAGCACTAATTCCAATATTACTCAAAACTATTCACAAGATAGAAAAATCATAATCAAAGACCGTGAATCATTAACTATTTCATCAAGTATAGATCGTTTTTTTAAACCTATTAAATCGAATTTGAAATTCAATTTAGGAACAACTATAACAAATTTTAAAAATATTGTAAATAACTCCGATCTTCGAGAAGTAAAAAATCTTAATGCCGATTATGGTTTTGAAATGCGTTCAGGTTTTAGAGGGTTTTTCAATTATCATATTGGCTCAAAATGGACATACAATCAAGTGGAAACTACTATAAAAAACAATTTTACAAATAATATGACGTTTTTAGATATGTCTTTTATGTTTAGTAACACATTTAATATCCAAATGCAATCAGAGCGTTACTATTTTGGTAACTTAGATAAAAGCAATAATCAATATTATTTCTTGGATATAGAAGCGCGTTATGCAGTAAAAGAAAATAAGCTTACTTTTTTCTTGTCAGGAAATAATCTTTTAAACGTTGAAACTTTTAGAAATTATAGTATTTCGGACATTAATATTTCACAAACTGAACACAGATTAATGCCAAGATATGTACTTTTGAAAATGGAATTAAGATTTTAAATAAAAAAGCAAAAAATACTACACCATATTATTCCAAGAAAATTTTTAAAAAATACAATAGAATAAATAAATTGCCTTTATCTTTGCACTATAATTTTAGAATTTACGAGCATCTTTTTTCTATGCACTATTTTCTATTTTCTTTTAAAAAATGACACTTTCAGAAAAAGATAGTTTATACAACTGGCATCCTTACACCCAACATAAAATAAATTCGCATTTTCCCGCTATAGTTAAAGGGAAAGACGAATTTTTGTGGGACGAAAACGGGAAACAATATATCGATGCTATCGCGTCTTGGTGGGTGAATCCTTTCGGGCATAGTAATACGTTTATTGCCGATGCCATTTATAAACAACTGACGACGTTAGAGCACGTTTTATTTGGTGGTTTCACGCATAATGTCGTAGTGGAATTAGCTGAAAAATTAGTTGAAATTTTACCTTCTAATCAAAGAAAGTTTTTTTATTCTGATAACGGTTCTACTGCTGTGGAAGTGGCTATTAAAGCTTCATTTCAATATCATTATAATAAAGGAATTAAAAAAAACACCATCATTGCTTTTGAAGACGCCTTTCATGGGGATACTTTCGGTGCTATGGCAGTAAGTGGCATTGGCTTGTTTACAGAAGCGTTTCAAGAGGCCTTAATTAATGTAGTTCGAATTCCAGTTCCTACAAAAGGCAATGAAGAAATTTCAAAAATAGCATTAGAAAAGGCAATTGCTGAAAATGAAGTCGCTGCTTTTATTTTCGAACCTTTGGTTCTAGGTGCTGCTGGAATGGTAATGTACGATGCTGCTGAATTAGACAACTTGCTTTCAGTTTGTAAGAAAAATAATGTTTTTGCTATTGCTGATGAAGTAATGACAGGTTTTGGAAAAACAGGAAAACTATTCGCTTGTGATTATTTGATCAACCAACCTGATATGATGTGTTTGAGTAAAGCCCTTACGGGTGGCACCATCCCAATGGCGATTACGACTTTTTCACAAGAAATTTTTGATGGTTTTGTTAGCGATAATATGAACCACGCTTTGTTTCACGGACATACATTTACCGCAAATCCAACAGGTTGCGCAGCGGCTTTAGCGAGTATTTCTTTAGTAGAACAACCAGATACTTTTAAAAATATCAATAAAATAAATACGTTACATCTTCAATTTGAAGAGCATATTTCTAAGCATCCTAAAGTAAAATCTACTCGTGTTTTAGGGGTCATTTTTGCTTTAGAAATTCAGGTTTCCGAAAAACAGTCGTATTATAGCAATTTACGCAATCAATTTTATAATTATTTTATTGAAAAAGGTATTATTTTACGACCAGTTGGCAATGTGATTTATATCTTACCTTCTTACATAATTTCTGAAGAAAGTTTACAACAAATTTATACAACTATCGAACAAGCTTTAAACGATATTTCATGTTAAAACAATCCGTTTATATACATTCAATTGCTTCCATTTCTGCATTAGGAATGACTTCTGCCGAAATTTGGAACAATTATTTGCATGAAAATTCGTTGTTTCAAAAGTTAGAAGCTACTAATAAAGAATATTGGGTTTCTAAATTTTCCGATAAAGAAATTACTTTTTTAAATACTATTATAAATTCAGATTCTAAATACAAACATTTGGATAAATCGGTAGTAATGGCGATTTTGGTTGCCAGAAAATGCGTTGAGAACAGTAATTTTTCGAATAAAAATATTGGAATAAATTTTGGCTCTTCTCGAGGCGCCACTACATTATTTGAAAAGTACCATACTGATTTTATTAATGAAGGATCGGTTTCTACGTTTACCTCTCCAGCTACAACTTTAGGCAATATTTCTAGTTGGGTATCGCACGATTTACAAACTAATGGCCCAGAAATTTCGCATTCTATAACCTGTTCCTCAGGTTTACATGCTTTGTTAAACGGTATTGCTTGGTTGCAATCGGGAATGGCTAATCAGTTTTTAGTAGGAGCAAGTGAAGCATCTTTAACACCTTTTACGTTAAGCCAAATGACGGCTTTAAAAGTATATTCTAACGATGAAACTACTTTAGCCAATAGGTGTTTGGATTTCGAAAAAACTTCAAATACTTTGGTTTTGGGTGAAGCGGCGGCTTGTTTATCGTTATCGCTTTCCGCAGAAAAAGCAATTGCCAAAATTACAGGAATTGGCTTTGCTACAGAAATTTTATCTAGCAGTACTTCTATTTCAACAGAGGCGGAATGTTTTCAGAAATCGATGAAAATGGCTATTGGAAGCTATACTGTTGATGATATAGATGCTATCGTAATGCACGCACCTGGAACTATTCAGGGTGATAAAACGGAATTTGAAGCCATAAAAAAAGTGTTTGGTAACCAATTACCGTTGTTAACTTCAAATAAGTGGAAAGTAGGGCATACGTTTGCTACATCTGGCTTATTAAGTGTAGAGTTAGCCATTTTGATGCTTCAAAATCAATATTTCATTGAAACGCCTTTTTATAAAAATCAAATCACTACAAAGAAATTAAGAAGCGTATTGGTAAATGCCGTTGGTTTTGGCGGAAATGCTGTTTCTGTTTTGATTGAATTGTAAAAAAAAGTCCAAATGTAAATTTGGACACTTTTATTTCTTATATTAAATTAAGTATCGAATCTGGGAATATTCCTATCAGTATTAATAATACGGTAGCTACTATTCCAACTATATAATATTCTGAATGGTTGGCGTATTCTTTAGCATATGTAGGTTCTTTTGTATACATAGCAATTACTACTTTAAAATAATAATATACCGCTATCATTGAATTAATAATCGCAACAATTGCCAATCCAATAAAGCCACTAGAAATTATTTGATTTAGCAAGAAAAACTTTGCAAAAAACCCTGCCAAAATTGGTATACCAGCCATTGACAATAAAGCTATCGTCATAATAAAAGCCATTAGTGGATGTTTTTTAGCCAATCCATTAAAGTTGTCTATGAAATCATTGTCTTCATTTTTAGTAACAAATAAAATTACTGAAAACGCTGCTAATCCAGCTATTGCATAGGAAGCGGCGTAAAATAATAAATTGTTTTCTGCGGCATTTATGTTTAATAAAGTTAAAAGCATAAATCCGGTATGAGAAACTCCTGAATATGCAATAACTCTTTTTATTTTTTTCTGACGTAGTGCCATAACATTACCAAATAACATAGTTGCAATTACAACTACAACTATTACTTGTGTATAACTGTAAAGCATTTGACTGTTTAATATCGTAATTAATTTAAAGAATGAAGCCATAGCAGCAACTTTAGCTAACGTACTCATTATTGCCGTTACTTGAGTTGGAGAACCCTCATACACATCTGGAGCCCAGAAATGCATTGGTGTAGCGGCTACTTTAAACAGCATTCCAATTGTAATTAAAATCACACCGATGTAAAACCAAAATTCAGTACTTGCAGAGATGGATGCTTCGTATAAGGTTCCGATATCAAAAGTACCTGTTGCACCGTATAACATCGTAATTCCAAATAATAAAATACCAGAAGCAAAAGAACCCATTAAAAAGTATTTCATACCAGCTTCATTACTTTTTATATTTAATCTATCACTTCCTGCTAATACATATAATCCAATTGATAACACTTCAATTCCTAAGAAAAACATAGCTAAATTGCTAAAACTTACCATAGCTACGGCACCAGAAAGCATGAATATTTTTATTGATATAAAATCTGATAATTTAGAACTTTTTGTGTAACTCGGCGCACTCATTAATATAAGCAAAGCCGTTAATAATATAAATAAACTTGAAAATACAGATGAATAAGGATCTGAAATTATCATAGATTCGTAACCCGAAATTTCAGGTAATTCTTCAATTAAGTTTACACCAAATAAGGCCATTAAAGCGATTATTGATACAGGAATAATAATCTTTTTTAGATTCATTATTTCTGCTAATAAACAAAATATTCCGATTCCTATTATAGCAATTAATGTAGTCATTTTATGATGATTATTATTTAATTTGAGTTAAAATTGATTGTAAACTTGGCGTAATTAAATCGATAATTGGTTGCGGAAATAATCCAAAGAAAATCGTTAAACCTACTATAATTACTAATACAATGCTTTCTTGTTTTGTTATTCTTTGAAATGATTTTGTTTCTGATCCTAACATAACTTTTTGAAACATTCGTAACATATAAAATGCGCCTAAAATAATTGTTGTACCTGCAACTACTGCGTACCATATATTTACTTTAAATAAACTGTAAAGTAAATTAAATTCGCCAATAAAATTAAAAGTAGTTGGTAACGCAACAGAGGCTAACATAATAATCATAAATAATGATGCAAAATACGTATCTTGAATTCTGATTCCGCCCATTTCTTTAATTTCGTAGGTGTTGTATCGACTATAAATTAATTCTACTACATAAAATAATCCAACAATTACAATTCCGTGAGAAAGCATTTGTAAAACCGCACCTTGGAATCCTTCAAAAGTTAGTGAATATAATCCCGCAGCAATCAAACCTACGTGTGATAAAGAGGAATACGCTAAAAATTTCTTGATATCTTTTTGCTTCAATGTTACAATTGCCCCATAAATAATTCCAATAATTGATAAGGTAACAATATAAGGGACATGTGCTTTTGCTACTTCATCTGTTAAGGGCAATTGCCATCTTAGCACGCTGTATAATCCCATTTTCAACATAATTCCAGACAATAACATCGTACCAACTGCTGGCGCTTTGCTATACGTATTTGCTTGCCAAGTATGGAAAGGAACAATTGGAATTTTAATAGCATACGCTAAAAAGAAAGCAACGAAAATATATGTTTTTTCAGATGTTGTTAGTTGCAACGCATATAGTTTATTGATGTCAAAACTACCCCCTTTTGTATACAAGTAGATGAATGCTAAAAGCATAAATAAAGAACCTGCAAACGTATATATAAAGAATTTTAAAATGGCTTTTTTACGTTCTTCTAAATCACCGTTACCCCAATTTAAGGCGATAAAATATATAGGAATTAATGCAATTTCCCAAAAGATGTAATATAAAATTCCATCAGATGCTAAAAATGTTCCTGCCATTGCAAATCCCATAAATAGCATTAAAGCATAAATTGATCTTGAATTTTCAAATTTTGTGATAAATCCAGATAAAATAATTAAGGGTAACAAACCAGTGGTTAATAATAACATTGCCAAAGATAAACCATCAACGTGTAAGGAGAAGTTTATGTTTAGTTGTGAAATCCATGGCATATTTACATCTAAATTTTCACCAGCTTGGTATGCATTTAAATTTAATAATGTAACACCAAAAGCAGCTACACTTGAAATTAAAGCTATTTTAGGGGCAAACTTGTTTCCTGAAAAATAGGTGGCTAATGCGCCAACTAACAATACAATTAAAACGATACTACTATCCATTATTTTACATCTCGAATTATAAATACATAAACTAAAAACCCAACCATTCCGAATATGAATGCAAATAAATACACTCCAATATTACCATTTTGAATTTTCTTCCCTTTTATTGATAATGCATAAGTAGCACCACCTATACCAATAACTGCTGTTGAAATAAATTTCTCTACATAATTTTTCGCAAAATTTGAAATCACGTAGATTGGTTTTACAATCGAGGCCATATAAATTTCGTCTAAATAATATTTATTTGATAAAACTTTATGTAAACCTTGAACTTCTTCATCAGCGACTGGAATTTCTTTTTTCTTTAAATATTTAGAATAGGCAATTGCAATTCCTAATAAGGCGCCAAGTGTTGCCACCGCCATTAATGTATATTCGGTAGTTCCTAAAGTATGTGCTTCGTGTGATTTGTGTGCAAATAATGGTGCTAAATAATGATTTAACCAACTGTTACCTGGTAAACTAATAGCTCCACCAATGGCTGCCAGTGTTGCTAAAATCACTAATGGAATAGTTATTAAAGCTGGACTTTCGTGTAAATGATGTTTTTGTTCTTCAGTGCCTCTAAAGTCATTAAAGAAAGTTAAGTACATCAAACGGAACATATAGAAAGCTGTCATAATAGAGGCAATCGAACCAATAACCCATAAAGGAATATTTGTATGAAAAGCCGTCATTAAAATTTCGTCTTTAGACCAGAAACCAGAGAAAGGAAATATACCTGAAATTGCTAAAGTAGAAATCATCATGGTCCAAAAAGTAATAGGCATCACTTTTCTTAAACCACCCATATTTCTCATGTCTTGTTCTCCGTGTAACGCGTGAATTACAGAACCTGAACCTAAGAACAAACAAGCTTTAAAGAATGCGTGCGTAATTACGTGAAAAACGGCTACTTCATAAGCGCCTAAACCTAATGCTAAAAACATTAAACCTAATTGCGAAACGGTAGAATAAGCTAATACTTTTTTAATATCGTTTTGTACCAAACCAATTGATGCAGCAACAATTGCGGTGATAGCACCAACAATAGCAATTATATTTTGAATTTCTGGTGTTAAATCAAATAAGAAATTCATTCTAGTAATCATAAAAATACCTGCCGTTACCATCGTTGCTGCGTGAATTAATGCAGAAACTGGTGTTGGTCCGGCCATTGCGTCTGGCAACCAAGTCGCTAAAGGTAATTGTGCTGATTTTCCACAAGCTCCAATAAATAAACATAAAGCAGCTAAACTTAATAAAGGTAAATCAATAGTCTTTAAGAATACTTCTGAATTTATTCCTTTTGCTATTTCTGAAAATTCTAAACTGTTAAAAATATATCCTAAAATGAAAATTCCAATTAAGAAACCTAAATCTCCAATACGGTTCATAATAAATGCTTTTTTCGCTGCATCATTATAATCTTGGTTTTTATACCAAAATCCGATTAGTAAGTACGAACATAAACCTACGCCTTCCCAACCAATAAACATGATTAGTAAGTTACTTCCAGCTACTAAAGCAATCATGAAGAATACAAACAAATTTAAATAAGAGAAAAATTTGTGCATATTGTCATCTTCATGCATGTAGCTGATAGAATACAGATGAATTAATGCTCCAATTCCTGTTACAAACAACAACCATAACACAGATAATTGATCGAATAAGAAAGAAAAATTTATTTTAAAGTTTCCAATTGAAAACCAATCTGCCAAATGAAAAGTAAATGATTTCCCATTAGCATTAATTTGAGAGAATAAACAAATCGCGCATAAAAGAGACACAACAATTGCAGTTGTTCCTAGTACACCAGAAATTGTTTTTCCTAATGAATTACCGAAAAATGTATTGATTAAAAAACCAACTAACGGCGCAAATAATAAGAGTAATATAGTAGTATTCATTTAGAATTATCCTTTTAGATTTTTTAAATTATCGATGTCAATATTTCCAATATTTCTAAATACCGAAACAAGAATTGCCAATCCAACAGCAACTTCAGCTGCAGCTACTGCCATAGTAAAAAATACAAAAACTTGCCCTGATGGATCTTCATGATACGAAGAAAAAGCAACTAAAAGTAAGTTGACAGCATTTAACATAATTTCAATTGACATAAACATGATTATGGCATTTCTTCTGTATAGAAGTCCAAACGCACCAATACAAAACAGCAAAGCTGAAAGTGTAATGTAGTTTCCAATACCAACGTGTTCTAATATGTTCATAATTAAATTTTTTCTTCTTTTTTAGAAATTAAAACGGCACCAATCATAGATACAAGCAATAAAACAGATGCAAATTCAAAAGGCACTTGGTATTCGTTTAATAATACATTACCTAAAACTTTAATAGATTGATAATCTATACCTGTATTTACATATTCTATATTTTCTGGTTGTGCTTTACGAAGGGCTGCAATTAAAACCAATCCTAAAATTCCAGCTGAAAAAACGGCTGCAAGTTTTGCATATAGTGGTTTTGATGACTCGTCTTCTTTATCTAAATTCATGAGCATTAAAGTAAATAACAATAATACCATAATAGCACCTGCATATACAATAATATGTACGATAGCCAAAAATTGCGCATTAAAAAGTAAGTAATGTCCTGCTAATGAAAAAAAGCATATTACTAAATAAATAGCACTATGAATGGCATTTTTGCTGAAAACAGTTAAAAAGGCAGTTCCTAATGTTATGGCTGATAATATATAAAAAACTATTTCTATCATAATTAATTTACGGTATTAGTTTGCGTGTTTTTAATTGCCATATCTAAAGGCATCACCAGTTTATCTTTTCCGTAGATAAAATCTTCTCTTTCGTAGCCAGAATTTACAATTTTTTTAGATTTTGTTAAGTAAATGGCTTCTTTAGGACATGCTTCTTCACATAAACCACAGAAAATACAACGCAACATATTTATTTCATAAATTTCCGCGTATTTTTCTTCTCTATACAAATGTTTTTCATCTGCATTTCTTTCTGCAGCTTTCATAGTAATGGCTTCAGCAGGACAGGATAAGGCACATAATCCGCAAGCGGTACATCTTTCTCTGCCTTGGTCGTCGCGCATTAGCATATGTTGTAAACGAGCAACTGGACTCATTTCGCGAACTTCTTCAGGATATTTTATGGTTACTTTTCTTCTAAACAAATGTTTAAGAGTAGTCCATAATCCTTTCAGAATAGTCCAAACGTAAATTCGTTCTAAGAATGTCATTTCCTTATTGGAAACTTCCATTTTTCTTCCTGATAATGATATTTGTTGTACTGACATTTTCTTACTAATTAAATAAAACCATTACAATTCCTGTAATAATAATATTAATAACCGCTAATGGTATTAATATTTTCCAACCCAAATGCATCAATTGATCGTAACGGAAACGTGGAATAGTCCATCTTACCCACATGTAGAAAAAGATGAAGAAACATATTTTTGCAAATAAGGTTAAAAATCCTAATAAGGCACCAATATTTATGCCCCAGTTTTCATTTACCCAAGCCATTCCTGGAAAGTGGTAACCTCCTAAGAAGACAACAGATAAAATTGTTGAAGAAATAAACATATTTGCATATTCAGCAAATAAATAGAAACCCATTTTCATGGATGAATATTCCGTATGATAACCTCCAATTAATTCTGACTCACATTCTGCTAAATCGAAAGGTGTTCTATTGGTTTCCGCAAAGGAACAGATTAAGAAAATTAAGAAAGCTAATGGTTGATAGAAGATGTTCCATCCTTCATTGGCTTGCATAACGGTAATATCTTTTAATGATAAAGAACCCGACATCATTAAAATGGAAATCATGGCTAATCCCATCGCCACTTCATAAGAAATCATTTGCGAAGAGGCACGTACGGCAGACATTAATGAGTATTTGTTGTTTGATGCCCAAGCACCAATCATAATTCCGTATACTCCAATTGATAATACACCAAAAACATACAAAATGGATACATCAATATCTGTAGCTTGAAGCAAAACATCTCTTCCGAAAACGTGGATTTTATCACCCCAAGGAATTACAGCACTTGTAATTAATGCCGTACTCATAGCAATAGCTGGACCTAAAATAAATAAAAATCTATTTGGTGTATTTGGGAAAAATTCTTCTTTGGTAAATAATTTGGCTCCATCGGCAAGTGGCTGCAATAAACCACCCCAACCTGCACGGTTTGGTCCTACACGGTCTTGTAAAAAAGCGGCAACTTTACGTTCTGCCCAAGTGGAATACATGGCCATTAGCATAGTTAATGCAAAAACAACAAATATGATGACACTTTTTTCTATGATAAATGCACTATCCATTATAATTGAGTATTTTTTAATGGAACACCTGACATACTAATCCTTACTTGGTCTTGTTTTCTACCTTTTAAAATAAAATCTTCAGTTTCAATAATCACTTTTTCCAAAGTACGTGTATAATTGTTTTGGTTGATAACAGAATCTTTTGCAAATTTTTTCGGACCTTCAATTGTCCAATCTGATACTTCTTTTTTATCAAAACGACAGGTATTACAAATAAATTCTTCTACTTCACCATATTGGTCTTTTCTACCTGTAACCCTTTGAATTTCGTTTCCGAACATCCAAACCGTAGTTTTTCCACAACAAGTGGTACACTCTCTGTGTGCATTGAAAGGCTTGTTAAACCAAACTCTACTTTTAAAACGGAACGTTTTATCTGTTAAAGCGCCAACAGGACAAACATCAATCATGTTTCCAGAAAATTCATTATCAATCGCAGCAGAAACACAAGTTGAAATTTGTGCATGATCTCCACGATTTAAAACACCATGAACTCTATTATCTGTTAATTGGTCAGCTAATGTGGTGCATCGTTGGCATAAAATACAACGGTTCATGTGTAATTGAATTTTATCTCCAATGTTTTCTGGTTCAAAAGTTCTTTTTTCTTCTATGAAACGCGTTTCTGATTTTCCGTGTTCGAAACTTAAATTTTGTAATTCACATTCTCCGGCTTGGTCACAAACAGGGCAATCCAAAGGGTGATTAATTAATAAAAATTCAGTTACAGATTTTCTTGCTTCTGTTACTCTATCTGAATTTTTACTATTCACTTCCATACCATCCATACATCCTGTAACACATGATGCCATTAATTTTGGCATAGGTCTTGGATCCGCTTCACTACCTTTAGCCACTTCGACTAAACAGCAACGACATTTTCCACCGCTTCCTTTTAATTTAGAATAATAACACATGGCTGGCGGCACTAAATCGCCACCAATCATACGTGCAGCTTGCAGGATAGTTGTTCCTGGTTCTACTTCAACGCTTTGTCCGTCTATGGTTACTTTCATGTTATAAATGTTTGATTCTTAATAGAATCATTTTTTAATTTTTTATTAAACAGTTTGTTTTCCAATTAAATGGCGAACTTTTTCAAAAGGTTCGTTCTCATAATGGTTTCTATCTTTAATTTTTTCTGGGAATCTTACGTGATATTCAAATTCTTCTCTGAAATGACGAATAGCAGCAGCTACTGGCCAAGAAGCAGCATCGCCTAATGGGCAAATGGTGTTTCCTTCAATTTTTGATTGAATATTCCAAAGTAAGTCAATATCTTCATCGCGACCTTGACCATTCTCAATTCTCCATAATATTTTTTCTAACCAACCTGTCCCTTCACGACATGGCGTACATTGTCCGCAACTTTCATGGTGATAGAAACGTGAGAAATTCCATGTATTTCTAACTATACAAGTTGTGTCATTGTATACGATAAAACCTCCAGAACCTAACATTGAACCTGTTGCGAAACCTCCATCTGATAAGGATTCGTAGGTCATTAATCGGTCTGTTCCGGCGGCAGTTTTGTAAATTAAATGTGCGGGTAAAATGGGCACAGAAGAACCTCCAGGCACTAAAGCCTTTAAAGGTCTGTCGTCAATCATACCACCACAGTATTCGTCTGAATTCATAAATTCTTCTACTGTAATACCCATTTCAATTTCGTACACACCAGGATTTTTAATATGTCCCGAAGCAGAAATTAATTTGGTCCCAGTTGAACGCTCTAAACCAATTTTAGCATATTCTGCACCGCCATTCATTACAATCCAAGGCACAGCAGCAATAGATTCTACATTATTTACCACGGTTGGGTTCGCCCATAAACCTGAAATGGCAGGGAATGGTGGTTTGATACGAGGATTTCCTCTTTTACCTTCTAAAGATTCGATTAAAGCCGTTTCTTCTCCACAGATATAAGCACCTGCACCAACGTGCACGTACAAATCTAAATCGAAACCAGAGCCTTTTATGTTTTTACCTAACCAACCAGCAGCATAAGCTTCTTTGATTGCTTTTTCTAAAATTTTGTAAATCCACATGTATTCTCCTCTAATGTAGATGTAAGAAAGATTAGCGCCAAGTGCAAAACTTGAAGTAATCATTCCTTCAATTAGAAGGTGAGGAATGTATTCCATTAAGAAACGGTCTTTGAATGTACCCGGTTCCGATTCGTCTGCATTGCAAACTAAATGACGTGGTTTTCCTGATTTTTTATCGATAAAACTCCATTTCATTCCTACTGGGAAACCAGCACCACCTCGACCACGAAGTCCTGAAGCTTTTACTTCTTCAGTAATATCGTCTGGCTGCATGGTCAATGCTTTTTCCACTGATTTGTATCCGCCATTTTCGCGGTATACCTCATAGGTTTTTATGCCTGGAATATTTATTTTGTCTAATAATATTTTTCTTCCCATGATATTATTTATCGTGTAAAGTTATTTTTTCTGCTTTGCAATCTTCAATTAATGTATCGAAGGATTCCTTGGATAGTTTTTCGTGATAAAAATCGCCTAATTGCAACATGGGTGCGTATCCACAAGCACCTAAACATTCTACCCCAACTACCTGAAATAGTCCATCTGGAGTAATTTCTCCTTCTTTTACGCCTAATTTAGAACAAGCGTAATCCATTAAATCTTCAACACCACGTGTAGCACAACATGAAGTTCTACAAAATTCGAACATGTATTTTGCTACAGGTTTTGTGTTAAACATCGTATAGAAAGTTACTACTTCGTACACCTCAATTGGAAGGATTTCCAAAATTTCTGCTACTTTTTGTTGTAATTCTACACTTAACCAATTGTCATGAGCATCTTGTACTTCATGTAAAACGGGTAGTAATGCCGATTTCTTTTTATCTGCTGGATAATGACTGATTAGTTCGTTAATACGAGTCATTAACGCTTCAGTTATGTGTATCTCTTGTTTGATATTTGATATTTCCATTTTTTTTATTTTAAATTTTGAATTAGAAATTTTAAATGTTTGTACTGATTTATAATTTAAAATTCATCATTTATAATTTAATTAAGCGTCTAATTCGCCAGCAATTACATTTAAACTTGACAAAATTACAATGGCATCTGACAACATGGCTCCTTTAATCATTTCTGGGTATGCTTGATAATAGATGAAACTCGGTCTTCTAAAATGTAATCTGTATGGTGTTCTACTTCCGTCTGTAATTAAATAAAAACCTAATTCACCATTACCGCCTTCAACAGGTTGGTACACTTCGGCAACAGGAACAGGAACTTCTCCCATTACAATTTTAAAGTGATAAATTAAGGCTTCCATATTATGGTATACGTCCTCTTTTGGAGGAAGGTAATAATCTGGAACATCAGCATGGAATACATTTCCTTCTGGCATTTTATCTAATGCTTGACGAATAATGCTTAAACTTTCCCAAACTTCCGCGTTTCTTACGCAGAATCTATCGTAGGTATCACCTGATTTTCCAACTGGAACATTAAATTCGAAATCTTCATAAGAAGAATATGGTTGTGCTACACGAACATCGTAATCTACACCAGCGGCTCTTAAATTCGGACCTGTAAATCCGTAATCCATTGCCATTTCCGGAGTTATTGCACCTACATTGACTGTTCTGTCAATAAAAATTCTATTTCTTGTAAATAAATCTTCAAATTCTTTCCAAGCTACTGGGAAATCTTTTAAAAAGGTATCTAGTAATTCAAAAGCTCTTGGCGACCAATCTCTTTCAAATCCACCAATTCTTCCCATATTTGTGGTTAAACGAGCACCACAAATTTCTTCGTAAATTTCATAAACCTTTTCGCGGAATTGAAATACATAAAGAAATCCGGTATATGCACCTGTATCTACACCTAAAATGGAGTTACAAATTAAGTGGTCTGTTATACGCGCTAATTCCATTACTATGACACGTAAATATTGTGCACGTTTTGGAACTTTGATATCTAATAATTTTTCTAAAGTCATCCACCAAGCCATATTGTTTATTGGTGAGGAACAATAATTCATTCGGTCTGTAAGTGGTGTAATTTGATAAAACGGACGATTTTCCGCAATTTTTTCAAATGCTCTATGAATATATCCTATTGTTGGTTCTGCGTCTAAAATTCGTTCCCCATCCATCAATAAGATGTTCTGAAAAATACCGTGAGTGGCAGGGTGAGTAGGTCCTAAGTTTAAGATAGCTAATTCGCTTCCGTCTTCGTTGTGACGTTCCTCAATGTATTTATAATATCTATGATCTGCAGGTAATGTTACTTTTCCCATCTTAAATTATTGCATTATTAATGGTTCTACCAAAGAAACGGTCGTCTTTGTCTGTTCTTCCTGAATCTTCCATTGGAAATTCTTTTCTCATTGGAAAAGAGGTCATTTCATCCATATTTAAAATTCGTACTAAGTTTGGGTGTCCGTTAAAAATAATTCCATAGAAATCGTATGTTTCACGCTCCATCCAATTAGCACAATTAAATAAAGAAACGATTGATTTAACTTCTGGATTAGTTCCGTTTAAAAATGTTTTTACTCGTATTCTTTTGTTTTCGTACCAATTATGTAAATGATACACTACGCAAAATTGCTCGTTTACATCGCTATCTGGATAATGCACACCGCAAAGATCGGTTAGAAAACTAAAGTTTAAAGAAGGTTCTTCTTTTAAGAATTTTATTACGTTGTATACAACATCTACATCGGCTTCCAAAACAAACATATCGTATTCTGTTCTAAAATACTTTACGTGGTCTCCAAAAGTTTCTTGAAGTTTACTTTGTATATCTACTGATTCTAAAGCCATTATTATTCTATGTTATAGGAAGCTAACAATTCTTTATATTCTGCAGAATGTCTTCTTCTTTGAGATTCACTTTTTACTAATTCTTGTAGTTGCATTACACCGTCTACTATTTGTTCTGGACGTGGAGGGCAACCGGGCACATAAACGTCTACAGGAATTACTTTGTCAATACCTTGTAAAACAGAATAGGTGTCAAAAATACCACCTGATGAAGCGCAAGCTCCGACAGCAATTACCCAACGAGGTTCAGACATTTGTTCGTAAACTTGACGTAAAATGGGTGCCATTTTTTTAGAAATGGTTCCCATAACAAGAAGCATATCTGCCTGACGAGGTGAAAAACTCACACGTTCGGAACCAAAACGAGCCAAATCATAATGCGACGCCATTGTTGCCATAAATTCGATACCACAACATGAAGTAGCAAATGGTAATGGCCATAATGAATTGGCACGAGCCAAACCAACTACTTGGTCTAATTTTGTTGCGAAGAATCCTTCTCCAACATGTCCTTCTGGAGCAGCAACCATATTTACTTTATTCTTTTCCATACTTTATATTGTTATTCCCAAACTAATGCTTTCTTCTTTATTACATAGAAGAATCCAATTAATAATAAAACCATGAAAATACCCATCTTAATTAATCCTTCTGCCCCCATTTCTTTAAAATTTACCGCCCAAGGATACATAAAAATTACTTCCACATCAAAAAGGACGAACAAAATAGCGACTAAGAAATATTTTACAGAAAATGGAATACGTGCGTTTCCAACAGATTCAATTCCGCATTCGAAACTCTTATCTTTGTTAGCAGAGGATCTTTTAGGACCTAGTAAGCTGGAACCAAAAATTGTTAAAGCAACAAATCCTACCGCAAGAAGTACTTGCATTAGAATTGGTATAAAATCAATTTGAGAATTTTGCATTTTAATGTTGTTTTGAAAATAGCCACAAAATTAATTTGTATTGAGGTATTATCAAAATTTAAACTACATTAAGAATAGTAATTTTCTTAAAAAGAATGTATTTATAATCGTTCTAAATAAAAAAAATAAACATAAAAAAAACGCTCCGTTTTCGGGAGCGTTTTTAGAGGGTAATAAATTAATCGTTTAATATTACAACGTTTGTTGCTACAATTCCTTTTCTTCCTTCTTCTTCTTCATAACTAACACGGTCTCCTTCGTTTAAGTTTTCAACCTTGATTCCTGTAGCGTGAACAAAAATGTCCTTACCTGTATCTTCGTTAGTGATGAAACCAAAACCTTTAGTTTCATTGAAGAATTTTACTGTTCCTGTTTGCATTATATGCGTATTTAATTATTAATAATGAGCAAATATATAAATTTATTTCACACAAGCAAGAAAATTATGGTTTTATTTTGAAATATTTAATTTAATATGCAATTCTTCCAATTGAGCAGTATCAATTAATGACGGCGCATCAATCATTACATCCCTTCCAGAATTATTTTTCGGAAAAGCAATAAAATCTCTAATAGTTTCTTGACCACCAAGTATAGCTACCAATCTATCTAATCCAAAAGCCAAGCCGCCGTGTGGAGGCGCACCAAATTGAAAGGCGTTCATTAGAAATCCAAATTGGTTTTCAGCTTCTTCTTTAGTAAATCCTAATAATTCAAACATTCGTTCTTGTAAATTTCTATCATGGATACGAATAGAGCCTCCACCAATTTCGTTTCCGTTTAAAACCATATCATACGCATTAGCTCTAATTTTACCTGGTTCGGTTGTAATTAAGTGCATATCTTCTGGTTTTGGAGAAGTAAATGGATGGTGCATCGCATGATATCTTTCGCTTTCTTCATCCCATTCTAATAACGGAAAATCTAATACCCAAAGTGGGGCAAATTCATCTGGATTTCTTAAACCTAATCTAGTAGCTAATTCCATTCGTAATGCAGAAAGCTGCGTTCTGGTTTTATCGGTATTTCCACATAAAACAAAAATCATATCTCCAGGTTTCGCTCCAGTAATTTCAGCCCATTTTTTTAGATCTTCTTGATCAAAAAACTTGTCTACAGATGATTTTAAGCTTCCGTCTAATTCATATTTACAATAAATCATTCCAGTTGCACCAATTTGAGGACGTTTTACCCAATCAATTATGGCATCGATTTCTTTTCGGGTATAAGCCGCACAACCAGGAGCTGCAATACCAACTACAAATTCTGCAGCATTAAATACAGGGAAATCTTTATGTTTGGTTACTTCGTTTAACTCGCCAAATTCCATTCCAAAACGAATATCTGGTTTGTCATTTCCGTATGTTTTCATAGCATAATCGTATGTAATACGAGGGAATTTATCTATTTCAACACCTTTAACTTCCTTAAGTAAATGACGTGTTAATCCTTCAAACTGATTTAAAATGTCTTCTTGTTCCACGAATGCCATTTCGCAATCAATTTGTGTAAATTCAGGTTGTCTATCTGCTCGTAAATCTTCATCACGGAAGCATTTTACAATTTGAAAATACTTATCCATTCCGCCCACCATCAATAACTGCTTGAAGGTTTGTGGCGATTGTGGCAGTGCGTAAAATTGCCCTTCATTCATTCTACTTGGCACTACGAAATCACGTGCGCCTTCAGGAGTAGATTTTATTAAATAGGGTGTTTCTACTTCGCAAAATCCTTGATTAGATAAATAATTTCTTACTTCTTGCGCCACTTTATGACGAAATAGTAAGCTGTTTTTTACAGGATTTCTACGAATATCTAAATAACGGTATTTCATTCGGATATCTTCTCCACCGTCTGTTTCGTCTTCAATTGTAAACGGGGGTGTTAATGATTCATTCAAGATAGTCATTTCAGAAACTAAAATTTCAATGTCACCCGTTGGAATATTGTTATTTTTTGATTCTCGTTCGATTACCGTTCCTTTTACCTGAATCACAAATTCTCGGCCTAATGATTTTGCAGCTTCAAAAATGGCTTTATTCGTTCTGGTTTCGTCTAAAATTAATTGCGTAATTCCATATCTATCACGCAAATCAATCCATATCATAAAACCTTTATCACGTGTTTTTTGAACCCAACCCGCTAAGGTAACTTCTTGATTAATGTGTGTAGCGTTAAGTTCACCACAATTATGACTTCTATACATTGTTATTTGTTTTTTTATTTCATACAATTCGACCAAGGTCTCGGGTGCAAAAGTATAATAATTTTAAATTTTATTTTAGTTTAACAATTAATAATCTTTACAATTTTTGTAATTTATTTTTTTAATTCTGTTATATTTACATTTTATAAATTAAAATATTCAAAATGACAAACCACAAAACATTTTTATTAGGCGTAGTAGCAGCTGTTTTTTCTATAACAGCCAGTGCTCAAGTTAAATTTTCAGCTAAAATTGCAAACAAACCTGCAGATACCATTTTTGTAAAATCTAGAGGTTTTAGTCAAATGATTGTGGCAGATAAAAAAGGTGATTTTAATGCAACTTTCAAAGTAACAGACGGTATGTTTAAACTTGAAGTTGCTGAGCAATATGCAGATTTATATTTAACTAATTCTACAGATATACAAGTTTCTTTAGATTATAAAGATTTTGATAATACCATTTCTTTTAAAGGAAAAGGCGCAAAAGAAAATATGTTTTTAGCAGCTGAAATGCTAAAGCAAGCAGATCAATCCGCAATTGAACCTATAATGAAAGCGGAAAATTTAGAAATTTTAAATACAGAAGTAGCCAAATATAAAGAGACAATTTATGCCGCATTACCTAAAGATTTAGACCCTAATTTTGTGGCCAAATACAAATCGGATGTTGAAATGGGTATGAAAGGTATGATTGATTATCTTTCGGCAAGTTTTGAATTAAAAAAATTAAACGGAACGGCTTCACCAACTTTTAAATATGAAAATCACAAAGGTGGTGTTACATCTTTAGAAGATTTAAAAGGAAAATATGTTTATGTAGATGTGTGGGCAACTTGGTGCGGACCTTGTCGTCAAGAAATTCCTTTTTTACAAAAAACAGAAGCAGCTTATCATGGAAAAAATATCGAATTTGTAAGCATTTCAGTAGATGAGCAAAAAAATCACGACAAATGGAGCAAATTTGTTACCGAAAAAAACTTAGGAGGTATTCAATTATTAGCGGATAAAGATTGGAAATCAGATTTTGTACAAGGGTATAAAATCAATGGAATTCCAAGATTTATTATCATTAGCCCAGAAGGAAAAATTGTAAATGCAGATGCACCAAGACCTTCGTCACCAGAATTAGTATCGTTATTGGATTCGTTAGTGAAATAAAATTTTTAAAAACTGCCTACGGGCAGTTTTTTTTATGATTATTAATTTTTTATATAAAAATTATTTGCAATAAGTTTTATACTTTTGCCTAGTTAAAAATAATAAATAAACAAATGAAAGTAGCCGTTGTTGGAGCCACTGGAATGGTGGGAGAAGTAATGCTTCAAATATTAAAAGAGAGAAATTTTCCAGTTACAGAATTAATTCCTGTTGCCTCAGAAAAATCTGTTGGCAAAGAAATTGAATTTAACGGAAAAACATATAAAGTTGTAAGTTTACAAACCGCAGTAGATAGGAAAGCGGATATTGCGTTGTTTTCTGCTGGTGGAGAAACTTCTCTAGCTTGGGCACCAAAATTTGCTGCTGCTGGAACAACAGTTATTGATAATTCTTCGGCTTGGAGAATGGATGAAACTAAGAAATTGGTCGTACCTGAAATAAATGCGGATATCTTAACAGCTGATGACAAGATTATTCCAAACGCAAATTGTTCTACGATTCAATTAGTTATGGCTTTAGCGCCATTGCACAAAAAATATAAAATTAAACGTATTATCGTTTCTACGTACCAATCTATTACTGGAACAGGAGTAAAAGGTGTACAACAATTAGAAAACGAATATGTTGGTATTAAAGGCGAAATGGCTTATAAATACCAAATTCATAGAAATGCGATTCCTCAATGTGATTTGTTTGAAGAAAACGATTACACGAAAGAAGAAATGAAATTGGTTCGTGAAACGCAAAAAATCTTAAACGATAAAACCATTGGCGTTACGGCTACTGCGGTAAGAATTCCAGTAGTTGGTGGACATAGTGAAGCGGTTAATGTGGAATTTTATTCAGATTTTGATGTAAACGAAGTTCGTACCCTTTTACACAACACACCAGGAATTACAGTTCAAGATAATTTAGATACGTTTACGTATCCAATGCCGTTTTACGCAGAAGGTAAAGATGATGTTTTTGTAGGACGTATTCGTAGAGATGAAAGCCAACCAAACACATTGAATATGTGGATTGTTGCTGATAATTTACGAAAAGGTGCCGCAACAAATACCGTACAAATAGCCGAATATTTAGTGGCGAATAAATTGGTATAATGCACAAAAAACTTGTAAAATATTACTTGTAATAAAAATATTAAAAAGGCGATTTTTAGTTTTGAAAATCGCTTTTTTAGTTATTTAAAGTAAATTTTCTAATGATATAGTTAAATAGTTTGTAGCCCAATACACGTCTTAAAATTCGCATGATATTGGCATCAAAACCTATGGTATATCTTCTAAAATTTTTATTTGGTTTTTCGGCAATTTTAAATAATTTTTCAACAATTTGTTGTGGTAACTCTTCGTTTTTGCCTGATTTAGCCAAAAGCAATTTCGAAATTTTATCCATTAATTTATTATAAGAAAAAATTTCTGTTGGCGCGCATTTGGTTACATTCTTTTGAAATGATGTGGGCGCATTTCCAAATTGCACAGTCGCTACACTTATATTAAAATCTACCAGTTCATAGGCCATACATTCAGAAAAACTTTCTACGGCTTGTTTGGTCGAATGATAAAAGTTTCCAAGAGGCAAATTTACCAATCCAGCAACAGAAGTAATATTGATAAATTGCCCATATTTTTGTTGTCTGAATGTTGGAATAAATGCCCTACATACTTTAACCACCCCAAGCCAATTTACATTTACTATTGTATCAATTTTTTTGTCTTCTGATAGTTCTACAAAACTTCTGTAGCCCATTCCAGCATTATTAATAATCGTATCAATTTTAGGATGATTATCCAAAATAATTTTAGTAGCCGATGCAATGCTTTCAGTAGATGTTACATCCATTTCATAACAAAAAATAGTAGTAATATCTTTAAAATCTTCGCCTTCAGAAGAATGATGTAATGCAGCAATAACGGTCCAGTTATTTTTAGCGAAATATAATGCAGTTTGTTTGCCAATTCCTCCACCAGCACCAGTTATTAAGACTATTTTCATATTAGTTTTTTATTAATATTTTAATTTTGTCATTAAAATATAGCGGGCAATTTTGCTTTGTTTTCGGCTAATGTATGCAGAACCATTTGGACTAAATCTTCTTGGATTTGGTAAAATTGCGGCAATTCCAGCGGCTTGCATTCGTGTTAAACTTTTACAGTCTCTTTTGTACCAATGTTGCGTAGCGGCTTCAGCGCCATAAATACCATCGCCCATTTCAATACTGTTTAGGTAGACTTCTAGTATGCGTTGCTTGCCCCAAACTAATTCAATTAATACGGTATAATAGGCTTCTAATGCTTTTCGGAAATAACTTCTTCCTTGCCAAAGAAATACATTTTTTGCAGTTTGTTGTGTAATAGTACTTCCGCCTTTAAGTTTTTTACCTTTAAAATTTCCTACTGCGGCTTTTCGCATTGCAGAAAAATCCAAACCATTGTGTTCAAAAAATCTGCCATCTTCACTGGCAATAACCGCTTTTTGTAGGTTTTTAGAAATGTCTTCTATGGGTACCCAATGGTGTTTGGTTTCAATGTTTTTCCCTGCAGATTTATTTTCAAAATACCTAATTACCATAAGTGGCGTGTAAGGCACGGGCACAAATTTATAAAGTACTACAAAAAACAAACTAATAATATTGAACCAAATAATTAGTTTCCAAAAGAAACGCATTATATGACTGAAAAATCCTTTCTTTCCAGTGCTTTTTGGTTTTATTGTTGCTTTTATTGCTGCCATTTTATACTAAATCTGCTACTTCTTTTCCAATTAAACTTCCTATAGCCACGCCCATTCCGCCCATTCTAACGCCGCAATAGATATGGTTGCTTAGTTGTTTTACAATTGGGTTTTTAGAATTTCCGATACCCATAATACCACTCCAACTATGCTCAATTTCAAAAGGGGTATCCGGCAAAATTACATTTTTTAACAAATCTTCCAAGCGATTTTGAATTTTTTCAGTAGTTTCTAGCGAAGTAGTGGTTTCTCCTTCAAAATCTAAGTTTCTACCACCACCAAAAAGCACTCTATTGTTTATATTTCGGAAGTAATAATAGCCTTGGTCTAAATGAAAAGTACCTTTGATGTGTAAATTCTCAATTGGTTTTGTAATTAAAACTTGTGCTCTTGCCGGTTTGACTTCGTTTTTGGTTAATTCTGAAGCAAAACCATTTGTAGTGAAAATCAGTTTTTTGGTTTTAAAAGTGACCTCATTGGTTACCACCTCCACATTATCATTTGTTTCTTGATAATCAGAGACCGTTTGATGGTTTAGAATTAAAATATCGTGTAATGCTGCTTTTTTTAATAAGGCTTGCATCATATTTCCTGTGTCAATTTGACCTTCAAAAGCATTAAAAATCAAATGCTCAAACGTGTTTTTAAACTTAAAAGAATCGTTTACCTTCGCATACACATCTGATTTGAATAAGGGACGAACAATGTCGTTTATAAAAGGAATTTTGGAGACACAATCATTATAAAACGCTTCGTCTTCTTTCAGAAACAATTCGTAACCGCCTAAAGGTTGATAGTCAATGGCTGCATCACCTAAGTTATTACGAAGCAGTTGCAACCCAGCATATCTTTTTTGAATTAGTTGGATAACTTCTTGCTCAGTATGTGTTTTTAAATCGTCAATAATTTCGGAAACACTTCCAAAACAAGCAAAACCTGCGTTTTTGGTACTGGCGCCTTGTGGCAAAGCCCCTTTTTCTAAAAGTATAATTTTGGCTTTTGGAAACCGTTCTCTTAACCGAATCGCGGTATGTAACCCTACAATTCCGCTACCTACTATGGTAAAATCCACGTTGGAGAACCAATTTTTTATTTCCCAATAGCTCAGTTTCATAATATTTTTTTAGGTGAAACTACGCATCACCTGACCCATCTGTTTTTCCTAATTTTCTAGCTTTAATAGCTTTCATTACTAAAGGAAATGTAGTTACAGCCACTAAAATTAGTATGATTTTTTCGATGTGATGTTTTAAATCAATATCAAATTTTTCTAAAAATAAGCCATATAAATAATGGCCTGCGTACACCAATATAAACGACCATAAAATAGAACTTATGATATTATACAACATGAATTTGCTTTTTTTCATATGTACAATTCCAGCAATAATAGGGACAAAAGTTCTTACAATGGGTAAAAATCTTGCAAAAACTATTGCAACGCCACCATGCTTTTGAAAGAAACTTTCGGAGTGGTCTAGGTATTTTCTCTTAAAGAAAAAGCCATCCTTTTTTTGATATAAATTTTTCCCGTATACAGATCCAAACCAATAACCAAAAATGTTACCAATTATTCCAGAAAGTGCAATTAATGTTGCAATCACAAAAACTGGTGAATAACCTTGAGGTAAAAAAGTTAAAGGTAGTGCCAATGCTTCACAATAAATTCCTGATAAAAACAACAAACTATCACCGGGAAGAAAAAACCCTATAAACAAACCGGTTTCTGCAAACACAATAAATAAAACCACGTAAATTCCAATAGGAACACCACCTAATTCTAGGTTAATGTAAAATTCGGGATTAAAAAGCTGGGTCCATGTAAATTCCTTATCAATTTCTTGGGCTTGTAATACTACGTTTAATTTTAATTTTTCAAGTAGGTCTATGATGAATTTCATGGGTTTCAATTTTATTTTTTTAGCAAGAATTAATATTAACTCTCGATTTCTTGTGTGGTTTCGTGTTTAGATTCCCATTTGTCAATTGCAGCTGTAGAAAGTGCGTTTCCTAATACATTGGTCATACTTCTGGCCATATCGCAAAAATGGTCAATTGGTAAAATTAAAGCAATTCCTTCTGGTGGAATACCAAACATGGCGCAAGTGGCCACTACTACAATTAACGAAGCTCTTGGCACACCGGCAACACCCTTACTTGTTAGCATCAACACTAAAAGCATGGTAAGTTGTTCCGGTAAACTCATTTCTATACCATATACTTGCGCAATAAAAATACTGGCAAATGTCATGTACATCATACTTCCGTCAAGGTTAAAAGAATACCCCAGCGGCAAAGTGAAGGACACAATTTTAGGTTGGCACCCAAAACGTTCTAATTCTTCTACCATTTTTGGAAAAACAGCTTCTGAACTTGTAGTAGAAAAGGCAATTAATAATGGACTTTTGATTCGTTGTAGCAATACAAATAAACGCTTTCCTAAGATGATATAACCAACGGTTAAAAGGATTAACCAAAGCAAAAGTATTCCAATTAAAAATGCTCCTAAATATTTGGCGTAAAGTGTAAATACTTCGAAACCGTGTTTTGCAATCGCACTTGCAACAGCACCTAAAACACCTAACGGAGCCGTCCACATAATAAAAGTAACCATTTTTAAAATCACATGCGAAACCGAGTCTAATAATTTAAGAATGGGTTTTGCTTCTTTCTTGCTAAATGCCGCTAAAGCCACACCAAATAAAATAGAAAAGATTACTATTTGTAAGATTTCGTTAGTAGCTAAAGCTTCAAATAAACTTTTTGGAATAACATGTTTTACAAATTCTTCTAATGAAAATCCTTTTGAGTTTTCTAACAATTCAGAAGCACTTGAAGCGTCATCTAATTTAATTGTGGTGCCTTTTCCAGGTTCGAAAAAATTCACTAAAACCATTCCTAACAACAAGGAAATTAAGGAAGCAGAAATAAACCAAGCCATTGCTTTTCCGCCTACTCGTCCTACCATTTTCATGTCGCCCATTTTGGCAATTCCAACCACTAAAGTAGAAAAAACTAATGGTGCAATAATCATTTGAACCAATCGAATGAAAATAGTTCCAAGTAATTTTATATTTTTTGAGAAGGTGTCAATAGCTTCAGGAAACTGATAATGCACAATTCCACCTAACCCAACTCCAATAATAAGCGAAATGATAATTAGTATAAAGAGTTTATTGTTTTTCATTTTTCATTTTTATTTTAGACCGTGAAAATAGTTATATTTTTTCAAAAAAGTGCTACTTTTAACCTCGTTTTAAATTTTAAGAGTATGAAAAATTTATTTTTCTCATTTTTAGTGTACTAATTAGGAGCTTAAGCACGGAATAAATTATAACGTTAAAAAAGTTATGGCTTTTAGCCAATTTAAAAAATTAATTTCAGACCTGACAGGTTTCAAAAACTTGTTAGATCTTGTTGAAAAAAAATCAGATGCGTCTATTAATCAATTTTAGTATGAGAAAAATTTTAGGTTTAGTGATTTTTATTTCAATTTTTGGATGTAAATCTGATACAGAAAATCAAATTTTAGAATTGAGTAAAAAATCACAGGAATTTGCTTCAAATGATAAGTTTGAAGAAGCTATAAATGCTTTAAATAAAATTGAAAAAATTGAGCCAAATTACAAATATCTTCATAGTAGAAAAGCAGGTTTGTTTTTTTATGCTGATAAATTTATAGAAGCAAAAGCTGAAATTAATAAAGAACTAAAAAACGATTCCCTTAATGCTGAATTTTGGATGTTAAAAGGAGTTATAACAAGAAAACTTAATGAAATTGAATATTCAAATCTGTGTTTAAAAAAAAGTTTGAAATTTTATAAATTAAGTAAGAGTTATTCTTTTAAAAGTGAAAATGATTTGGATCAGATGAAATTTATTTTACTTCATATTGTTAATGATGCTGAATCTAAAACTAAGAAAGAACAATTAAAATCAAAATGGAGATTAGATTATAAAATGTCTGATTTTTTTAAAGATATTGAATCTGAAACTTCAGAAAAAGCGTTAAAAATGCTTTATAAATAATTTAAGACCTGACAGGTTTCAAAAACCTGTCAGGTCTTAAATAAAAACTAACCAGTAATTATTCTTACCTTAAATAGTAAAATAAAGGAAAACTTCAAATGCAACAATTCAACATCATAATTATAGGCGGTGGCGCAGCCGGTTTCTTTGCAGCTATTAATATTGCAGAGAAACATCCGCAACTTCTTGTGGCCATCCTCGAAAGAGGAAAAGAATGCCTAACTAAGGTTAAAATTTCTGGTGGTGGGCGTTGTAATGTCACGCACGCGTGTTTTGTACCGAACGATTTAGTCAAATTTTATCCGCGTGGCGAAAGAGAATTAAAAGGCCCTTTTTCACAATTTTGTTCTGGCGATACGATTGATTGGTTCGAGAAAAGAGACATCAAATTGAAAATTGAAGAAGACGGAAGAATGTTTCCAATTACAGATGATTCTCAAACGATAATTGATTGTT
The DNA here is from genome assembly GCF_040402895.1 of Flavobacterium sp. Lineage (GTDB taxonomy): Bacteria > Bacteroidota > Bacteroidia > Flavobacteriales > Flavobacteriaceae > Flavobacterium. The sequence continues at coordinate 218,311 of NZ_JBBALR010000001.1, read as the reverse complement.
TTGAAAAAGAAGTAAAGAAATTTGGCATCAAAGTTTTTACTTCACAAAGTGTGCAATCGTTATATTTTAACAAGGACGAACAATGGAAAATGGAGACCCAACACGATGTTTTTGTTGCTGATAAAATTGTAGTCGCCACTGGAAGCAATCCTAAAATTTGGGAAATGATGCATCAAATGGGACATCAAATTGTCGAACCCGTTCCTTCGTTATTTACATTTAATATTACCGATAAAAGAATTAAAGATTTAATGGGACTTTCGGCGCAAGCCAGTATCAAAATAAAAAATTCTAAATTAGCGGCTTCAGGCCCATTATTGATAACGCATTGGGGACTTTCAGGACCTGGAATTTTAAGACTTTCCGCATGGGGTGCAAGAGAGTTATTTGATAAAAAATACTGTTTTGCCTTGCTTGTCAATTGGTTAGATGAGGTGACTTTTGAGGAAGCCATCGAACAATTAAAGGAAATAAAGGAAGAACATAATAAAAAACTAATTGGTAAATTTTGTCCGTTCGATTTCCCAAAACGATTGTGGGAAAATATCGTAACTGCTTCCGATATTGCTTTAGATTATAAGTGGGCTGAGGTAACGAATAAGCAGATAAATAGTTTGGCCAATCAGTTAACCCAAGCTGAATTTCAGGTTAACGGGAAAAGCACGTTTAAAGAAGAATTTGTAACCGCTGGCGGCATCGATTTAAAAGAAATTAATTTTAAAACCATGCAAAGCAAAATTTTACCAAAGGTCTATTTTGCTGGCGAAGTGGTAAATATTGATGCTATAACGGGTGGTTTCAATTTTCAAAATGCCTGGACAAGCGGTTTTATAGTTGCCGAGAACATTTAATTTAAATAAAAAATACTTAACGTTAAAAGCGAGGCAAAACTAACCCAAGCAATATAGGGTATAAATAATTTTGCTGCCGTAGGATGAATGGGTTTGAATAATTTGTAGCATTCAATCAAAACCAACAATAATAAAACCACTTCTATGGAAGCTAACAGTAAATTTTGCAACCCAAAAAACAGGTAAGACCATAACGCATTTAACCCCAATTGAAAAATAAAATATTGCAACGCTACTTTAACTTCTTTTTGTTTGTTTTCAATTTCATTCCAAACTAATCCTGCAGCAATTCCCATAAAAATATATAACAAAGTCCAAACGGGAGCAAAAATCCAATTTGGTGGATTAAACACTGGTTTTATAAGAGTGGGATACCAAGTGGTTATAGACGATTGTGTGATTTTTCCTGAGAAAAAACCAACAGTCAAACAAATAATTACGCAATACAATATTCTTAAATACTTTTTCATCTTGGGAATTTTAATCAAAGATATTTAAAACTTCTGACATCTGACAACTAAGTTTTCACTTCCTTTTATATCTTTGTGAAAAATAATTTATATGTATTCTGATTTAGACTTCATTATTTCAAATTATAGTTCAATAGAAGCGGCATCTTTTTCGTGGAGTGCGCCAAGTAATATTGCTTTGGTGAAATATTGGGGCAAAAAAGAAAACGGGGATCAAATTCCTGCTAATCCATCCATTAGTTTTACGCTTAAAAATTGCAAAACCATTACATCGGTTTCTATTTCCTCTAAAGTTGAAAAGGATAATTTTTCATTCGATTTGTTATTTGAAGGAAAGCCAAAAGAAGATTTTAAACCTAAAATTCAAAAGTTCTTTGAAAGAATTTATAAATATTGCCCTTATTTAAAAGAGTATCATTTTACTATTGATACCCAAAACACCTTTCCGCATAGTTCAGGAATAGCGTCTTCTGCTTCCGGAATGGCAGCGCTTGCCATGAATATTATGAGTTTAGAAAAAGTATTAAAACCTGAAATTTCCGAAGATTATTTTTATGCAAAAGCTTCTTTTCTAGCCCGTTTAGGTTCAGGTAGTGCTTGTAGAAGTATAATTGGAAACGTGGTGTCTTGGGGAAAAAACGAAACCATAAAAAATAGCTCCGACTTATTTGGGGTAGCGTTTGAAAATATACATCCTAATTTTCATAATTTTCAAGATACGATTTTGTTAGTTGATAAAGGCGAAAAACAAGTTTCGAGTACCGTTGGGCATAATTTAATGCACAACCATCCATTTGCTAATCAGCGTTTTGACCAAGCACATGACAATATTGCTAAAATTGTTACGTTATTAGAAACTGGAAATATAACTGAATTTATGAGTTTGGTGGAAAGTGAAGCACTGACTTTACACGCTATGATGATGACGTCGATGCCTTATTTTATATTAATGAAACCAAATACATTAGAAATTATTAATGCCATTTGGAAGTTCAGAAGCTATACACAAACACCGGTTTGTTTTACCTTGGACGCAGGAGCCAATGTACACGTTTTGTATCCTGAGTATGTAAAACAAAAAGTATTGCAATTTATTCAGGACGAATTAGTTGGCTATTGTCAAAATGGTCACTATATTTGCGATGAAATTGGAAATGGTGCACAAGATTTGAAATAATTTTATATCTTTACTCAAATATCTGAACACTTAATTATGAAAGGACCACTTTTTTACTCAAAAATATTACTTTTCGGAGAATATGGAATTATTCAAGATTCTAAAGGACTTTCTATACCATATAATTTTTATAATGGCGCATTGAAGTCGGATGAAAACCCGACAGATGAAGCCAAAAAATCAAATCAAAGTTTAGTAAAATTCGTTGCTTATTTAAAGCAATTGCAAACGGAACAACCAGATTTAGTGTCGTTTAATTTGGAGTTGTTACAAAACGATGTAAACAACGGTATGTATTTTGACTCTAGTATTCCACAAGGATATGGAGTAGGAAGTAGTGGCGCTTTAGTAGCTGCTATCTATGATAAATACGCTGCGAATAAAATTACCGTTTTAGAAAACTTAACTAGAGAAAAATTATTACAATTAAAAGCCATTTTTTCTAATATGGAATCGTTTTTCCACGGAAAAAGTTCTGGTTTAGATCCATTAAATAGTTATTTAAGTTTACCGATTCTTATCAATTCAAAAGACAATATTGAAGCCGCTGGAATTCCAAGCCAATCAGCAACTGGGAAAGGCGCTGTTTTCTTGTTAGATTCAGGAATTGTTGGAGAAACGGCTCCAATGGTAAATATTTTTATGGAAAATTTAAAAGACCAAGGTTTTAGAAAAATGCTAAAATCTCAGTTTATAAAATATACCGATTCTTGTGTGGAAAACTTCTTACAAGGCGACATGAAATCGTTATTTAAAAACACAAAAGAATTATCTAAAGTAGTTTTAAGTAATTTCAAACCTATGATTCCGGAACAATTTCACCAAATATGGCAAAACGGAATTGAAACCAACGATTATTATTTAAAATTGTGTGGTTCTGGTGGTGGCGGTTATATTTTAGGTTTCACACAAGATTTCGAAAAAGCTAAAAAGTCTTTAAAAGATTATAAATTAGAAATGGTTTATCAGTTTTAAATAGCTCAAAGGTAAAGGGAAATTGGAAAAGGAACGATTATTTTTTCGACCTAACTCAAAACCCAATACCCCAAACATTCACCACAAAAAATGCTAAGTCGCAATTCTAAATTAGTACTAACCAAAGTCTTCAGTTTCTTTTCTGTGGTTCGTGGGTACAATGTTTTTGTAATCGCACTAGCACAATATTTATCTGCCATTTACATCTTAGCGCCAGAAAGAAGAGCATTAGATGTTATTTTAGATTGGAGATTATTTCTTTTAGTAATGGCGTCTATTTTTGCTATTGCTTCTGGTTACATTATTAATAATTTTTACGATGCTAAAAAGGATATTATCAATCGTCCTAAAAAATCTTATTTAGACAGATTGGTAAGTCAGAAAACACAACTTCAAGTTTATTTTACTTTGAATTTCTTTTCCGCTTTATTTGGTTTTATTGTTTCTTGGCGAGCGGCTTTGTTTTTTTCTGTATATATTTTTATCATTTGGTTGTATTCGCACAAGCTAAAAAAAATACTATTCATTGGAAATATTTCCGCTTCTTTATTGGCTGTTTTGCCCTTTTTTGGGATTTTAATGTATTTCAAAAATTTTTATCAAGTAATTTTTGCACATGCTACATTTTTATATCTAATTATATTAATTCGTGAAATGATTAAAGATTTAGAAAACATTGAAGGTGATTTATCGAATAATTATCAAACCCTACCCGTCAATTTTGGGGAAAATTTTGCTAAAAAAATCATTTCATTATTGTTATTGTGTACAATCGTTCCTGTATATTTCCTTATCAATGTGTTCGATGTAGGTTATATGGATATTTATTTTTACGCGAGTTATATTTTACTGCTAATTTTTGTAATGAAATTATGGAAATCGGAAGGAAAAGTAGCTTATATTAAACTTCATTTTTTACTAAAAATAATTTTATTAGCGGGTGTGATTTGTATTGTTTTAATTAAGCCAGATGTGATCGAGAACGGTCAAAAATTACTATTAATTCCATAGCATATAGGCTTCCTACTTCCAATTTCTTGCTTCTCACTTAAATTGACTATCTTTGCAAAAAAATAAAAGCATGAGAAAATCGTCAGGAGCCAAAAGAAGCGGTAAAGTTTCGGAAAGTAAAAAACCAGATTTTAAGAAAAACGAATCAGGTAAATCTTTTTCTTCAGAAAACAAACCTGCTCCAAAGTTCAATAGAACAGACAAGCCAAAACCACAAGTGGTTAAAATAAAATCTGATAAAGAGGAAATCAGATTAAATAAATATGTAGCCAATTCAGGAGTTTGTAGTCGCAGAGATGCGGACATTTATATTCAAAGTGGAAACGTGAAAGTAAACGGTGAAGTAGTTACAGAAATGGGACACAAAGTGAAGCTAACCGATGTGGTTAATTTTGACGGCGTGAATATTACACCAGAAAAAAAAGAATACATTCTTTTAAACAAACCTAAGAATTTTTCAACCGAGAAAAATGACCAAGGCGCAAATAACGTGTTGCAGTTAATCAAATCACCATCAAATGTAAGATTAGAACCTGTCGGAAGAATGGATAAAACTACAACAGGTTTATTATTGTTTACAAATGATCCAGATATGGTTAGAAAATTTACTACACCAAATCAACGTTCTTCCAAAATTTATCAAGTTTCTTTAGATAAGAATTTAAAATACGAAGATTTAGAAAAAATTCAAAGCGGAATTACTATTGAAGGACATAAAGTATATGTTGAAGAAGTTTCTTATATTGATGGAGAAGCTAAAAGTGAAATTGGTGTAAAAATGAAAACATCTAATGTTAAAGTAGTTCGAAATATTTTTGAACATTTAAAATATAATGTTATAAAATTAGATCGAGTAGTATTTGCTGGATTAACTAAAAAGAATTTACCAAGAGGAAATTGGAGAGTTTTAACCGATCAAGAAGTAGTCAATTTAAAAAATAATTAAAAAAACACGTCTTTTATTAGTCGTATTTTTTAATACAAATACCAATCAGATTAAAAAATAAAATATATATTTGTAATCCATATTTAATTAATATTATAATGAAAAAAATAGTTCAACTACTGGCCCTTGTTTTAGTATTGGCGTCTTGTGAAAATGATATTAAAACTAATTTGCCTGCATTTTTAGGTGAAAAAGACAATATTTCATGGCGTGCTTCAGATACAAAAGTAACGGTTAATACAAATGGTACCATTACAATAAATGCATATAAGAATAATGAGTTAGTTACTTTAACTGTTCCCAATTCAGTTGGAATTCATTATTTAGGAACCGCTAATCAAGGGATAAATGCTACGTATTCCTATAGCAATCAGCAATCATTATTATACTATGAAACCGCATTAATTGAAGGGCCTGTTTTTAAATTACAAGGCGTAACAAATCCTGGAACAGGATATGCAGCTTTAAACGGAAACAATGTAACTACTACTGGAGGTTCAGGAAATGGATTAACCTTAAAAATTCAAACTAATAGTTCTGGGGCAGTAACAGACGCAACAATTGTTAGTAGAGGAGTAGGGTATGAACCAGGAGATTTGATAACTATTAATGGTGGTAATGGGAATGCTAAAGTTACTGTTTTAAATGTGTCAAAAAGTAATGGAGAAGTTGAAATTGAAAAAATTGAAGGAAATCTATATTCTGGAACGTTCAAATTTAATGTGGTTGATGAAGAAGGAACAGTAGTAAATTTTAATAAAGGAATTTTTTATAAAGTACCCATTTTATAAAAATTTTAAACATATATTACTAATAACCACTTCATTTAGGAGTGGTTTTTTGTTTTTGTTAATAACTAAAATTGCCTTAAAAAAAGATAAATTGTATTTTTGAAATCATAACAAATTTTAGTAATTACCTAGCTATTCACTAATTACTATTCACTAATTACAAATAAATGTATTTAATCTTCGATACCGAAACCACAGGTTTACCTAAAAGTTGGTCTGCTCCAATAACAGATACTAACAATTGGCCTCGTTGTGTGCAAATTGCTTGGCAATTACATGATTACATGGGAAATCTTATCGAGCATCAAGATTATTTAGTGAAACCTGAAGGGTATAATATTCCGTTTGATGCAGAAAGAATTCATGGAATTTCAACAGAATTAGCCAATCAAGAAGGTTTTGGTTTAAGTGAAATTCTTGAAAAATTTAATATTGCTTTATCTCAAGCCAAATATATTGTAGGGCAAAATGTAGGTTTTGATGTGAATATTATGGGTTGCGAATTCCATCGATTTGGATTAGCTACCGATTTAACTAAAATGCCCATTTTAGATACGTGTACAGAAACTACGGCTTTACTATTAAAATTACCTGGCGGACGGGGTGGAAAATTTAAACTACCCACATTAACAGAATTACATTACTATTTATTTAACGAAAAATTCGCAGAAGCCCATAATGCTACTGCCGATGTGGAAGCCACAACACGTTGTTTTTTAGAATTAATAAAACGCGGAAATTTTAATTCCAACGAATTACCTGTTTCTGAAGAATATTATGCAGCATTCAGAACAAATAATCCAGATGTAAAACCAATCGGATTAAAACATGTTAATTTAAAGCAAGCTTCAGCTACTTTAAGAGAAAAATTACAACAACAACTTCCAAAAGATATTGAAATTTTACCTGAAAATTTGGAAGATATTTCAGATGTTGCCTTTGCACATTTGCACAATCATTCGCAGTTTTCGGTTTTGCAATCTACGATTTCCATTCCTCAATTAATAGAAAATACAGTAAAGCAAAAAATGCCAGCTGTTGCCCTTACAGATATTGGAAACATGATGGGCGCTTTTCAATTCGTGAGCGGAATTTTAAATCATAATAAATCGGCCGAAGCCAAAAACAAGGAACTAGTTGAAGCTGGAGAACCACCCTCAGAAACCATCATCAAACCTATTGTAGGTTGCGAGTTTTTTGTTTGTAACAATCATAAAGATAAATCAAACAAAGACAACGGATATCAGGTAGTTTTTTTAGCGAAAAATAAAAAAGGATATCATAATTTAGCCAAGTTGTCATCAAAAGCCTATACGGATGGTTTTTATTATGTGCCACGTATTGATAAAGCATTAATCCAACAATATAAAGAAGACATTATTGTTTTGACAGGAAGTTTATATGGCGAAGTGCCAAATAAAATCCTGAATCTCGGTGAAAATCAAGCTGAAGAAGCTTTAATGTGGTGGAAAGAACAATTTGGTGCCGATTTGTATATCGAAGTAATGAATCACAATCAAGAGGATGAAAAAGCGGTAAACACTACATTAATTCAGTTTTCTAAAAAGCATAATATAAAACTAATTGCTACGAACAATACGTTTTACATCAATAAAGAAGATGCCAACGCACACGATATTTTATTATGTGTTAAAGAGGGCGAAAAACAGGCCACACCCATTGGACGTGGACGCGGATACCGATATGGGTTGCCCAATCAGGAGTATTATTTCAAATCTACCAATGAAATGAAAAATTTGTTTCCGCAAACACCGGAAGCCATAAGTAATGTTCAAGAAATTGTAGATAAAATTGAAATATATTCGCTTTCGCGAGAAGTATTACTTCCAAAATTCGATATTCCAGAACAATTTCAAGTTCCAGAAGATAATGAAGATAAAGGTGTACGTGGCGAAAATGCTTACTTACGACATTTAACCTACGAAGGTGCCAAAAAACGGTATGGTGAAATCACAGATGAAATTAAAGAACGTATTGATTTCGAACTCTTAACAATAAGTAATTCAGGTTATCCGGGTTATTTTTTAATTGTTCAAGATTTTATCGCCGAAGCCCGTAAAATGGACGTTTCGGTTGGTCCAGGTCGTGGTTCAGCAGCAGGTTCCGTCGTGGCATATTGTTTGTGGATTACGAATATCGATCCATTATTGTATAATCTGCTTTTCGAGCGTTTTTTAAATCCAGATCGTGTATCAATGCCCGATATAGATATCGATTTTGATGATGAAGGTCGAGGGAAAGTAATGGATTATGTAATTAAAAAATATGGTTCCAATCAAGTGGCACAAATTATCACGTATGGTAAAATGGCTACGAAATCGGCTATACGAGATACTGCTCGAGTTTTAGATTTACCTTTATTTGAAGCAGATAGAATTGCGAAATTAATTCCAACTATGATGCCTGGAAAATGGAATTTAGCACGATTTCTATCGGAAAAAGAAGAAGAGGTTAAAAAAGCCGTACGTTCTGATGAATTTGATCGCGTCAAAGAATTAATAGAAATCGCCAATCAAGGCGAACTTTCTGGAGAAACCATTCAACAAGCAAAAATATTAGAGGGTTCGCTACGAAATACAGGAATTCACGCTTGCGGGGTAATTATTACACCAGATGATATTACTAATTTTGTGCCCGTAACGACAGCAAAAGATTCGGATTTATATGTCACCCAGTTTGATAACGCCGTAGCTGAAAGTGCAGGTTTGTTAAAGATGGATTTCCTAGGATTAAAAACCTTAACACTTATAAAAGACACGGTTAAACTCGTAAAATATAAACGAAATATCGATTTAGATCCCGATACATTTCCTATTGACGATAAAAAAACATACGAATTATTCCAACGTGGGGAAACGGTAGGTATATTTCAGTACGAATCGCCTGGAATGCAAAAATATTTGAAAGATTTAAAACCAACAGTTTTTGGAGATTTAATTGCCATGAATGCATTATATCGACCAGGTCCGTTGGAGTATATTCCTTCTTTTGTTCGAAGAAAAAATGGGTTAGAACCTATTGCATATGATTTAGATGCTTGTGAAGAATATTTAGCAGAAACCTACGGAATTACCGTTTATCAAGAGCAAGTAATGCTTTTGTCACAATCATTAGCTGGTTTTACAAAAGGGGATGCCGATGTGCTTCGTAAAGCGATGGGAAAAAAAGACAAGCCGGTCTTGGACAAAATGAAGCCTAAATTCATCGCGCAAGCTGAAGAAAAAGGTCATGATGCCAAAATATTAGAAAAAATTTGGAAAGACTGGGAAGCATTTGCAAGTTATGCTTTCAACAAATCGCACTCTACATGTTATGCTTGGATTGCCTATCAAACAGCGTATTTAAAAGCGCATTATCCTGCAGAATATATGGCAGCGGTGCTTTCTAATAATATGAATGATATTAAATCCGTTTCCTTTTTTATGGAAGAATGTAAACGCATGGGATTAGAAGTTTTAGGTCCGGATGTAAATGAGTCTTTTTACAAGTTTACGGTAAATGATAATCATGCCATTCGTTTTGGAATGGGTGCGATTAAAGGTGTGGGTGAAAACGCAGTAAAAACAATTGTTGAAGTAAGAAAAGAAGGCCGTTTTAAATCTATTTTCGATTTAGCAAAACGAATTGATTTGCGTGCAGCCAATAAAAAAGCATTCGAAAATTTAGCCTTAGCTGGTGGTTTTGATGAATTTGGAGACACCCATAGGGCTCAATATTTTCATACAGATGGTGATAATAGCACATTTTTGGAAAAAGCCATTCGCTTTGGTGCAAAGTTTCAAGAAAATGAAAATTCTTCTCAAGTTAGCTTATTTGGCGATGCATCCGACGTACAAATTGCCGAACCAACTGTGCCGCCTTGTGAGGAATGGAATACTTTAGAAAAATTATCGCGTGAAAAAGAAGTAGTTGGAATTTATATCTCAGGACATCCGCTAGACGATTATAAATTTGAAATGAAATATTTCTGCAATACCAAGTTACAAGCCTTGCATAATTTGGAGTCATTAGTTGGTAAAAATCTATCATTTGGAGGAATTGTTACCAATGTGCAACATCGCACCACGCAACAAAATAAAGGTTGGGCCACGTTTACTATTGAAGGGTATGAAGAAAGTTTTGAATTTAGAATATTTAATGATGAGTATTTAAAATTCCGCCATTATTTAGTTGCCAATCAGTTTGTATTTGTTAAAATTTTCGTAAAAGAAGGCTGGACAAATAAAGACACCGGAAAAAAATCAGAGCCAAGAATTAATTTTACACATCTTCAGAGTTTACAGGATGTATTGCCAGATTTTGCAAAAAAATTAACCATTCAATTGCCTGTTGAAGAATTAAAAGATCAATTAATTTCAAAATTAAACGAACTTTTTTCTTATCATCAAGGAGATTTTAATGTAACATTCGAATTGTTAGAATTAGAAAAAGTGAAACGATTTGTAAAGCGAGAAATTGAAATCGATGAGGAAATTCAAGACGAAAATCTTTTAGAGATAGAGGATGAGGTAGAAAATAACGCTGAAATTATTGTAGAAAATCAAATGGAAGAAATTGAAGAAACAATAATAAAAAACAAGTTAGAAATGCCAAGTAGAAAACTAAAAATTAATATTTCTAAAGATTTGTTGGAAGGTTTAGAAAAAATGCAAATTAATTTCAAATTGAATTAATAAAATCAATTCGTAAAAATTATAAATTGATTTTTCTAATTCTTAAATAGGTAAAAGAAATCATAATTTTTTTCATAGCTTAAATATATTTTCTACTTTCGCAGTATAATAATTAAAGTAAAAAAAAATAAATATAAAAATATGGCATTAGCAATTACAGATGCTACTTTTGAGGAGGTAGTATTAAAATCAGACAAACCAGTAGTAGTAGATTTTTGGGCAGCTTGGTGTGGACCTTGCAGAATGGTTGGGCCAGTTATTGATGAAGTAGCTACAGAATACGAAGGAAAAGCAGTTGTTGGTAAAGTAGACGTTGATGCAAATCAAGAATTTGCTGCAAAATATGGTGTTAGAAATATTCCTACAGTATTAATGTTTCAAAATGGAGAAGTAGTTGGAAGACAAGTAGGAGTGGCTCCAAAAAAAACCTACACAGACGCAATTGACGCATTACTATAAGTTACAGAATAAATTTATTATTAAAAGGTTCAACGGTAGTTGAGCCTTTTTTTACCGATAAACTTTCATTTAGAATTTAAAATCTTTTCATATATTTACGATATGAATTTAGAATCGCAACTCGAAAAAATATCCCAATTTAAAAATTTAGAACTTTTAGCTAATCAAATAGTGGAAGGCTTTATTTCGGGTATGCATAAAAGTCCGTTTCACGGGTTTTCTGCCGAATTTGCCGAGCATAAAATTTACAATTCAGGCGAAAGCACCAAACATATAGATTGGAAATTATTTGCTAAAACGGATAGGTTATATACTAAAAAGTACGAAGAAGAAACCAATTTGCGATGTCATTTAATTATAGATAATTCTTCATCGATGCATTATCCAAAATTAAAACCGAATCAAAATTTTTCTGAAAATAAAATTGGATTTTCTGTTTTAGCAGCCGCTGTTTTGATGAATTTATTAAAGAAACAACGCGATGCGGTTGGAGTTTCTGTTTATTCAGACACCTATGAATACTATGCTTCAGAAAAAGGGAGTGAACGCCATCACAGAATGATTTTAAATCAGTTTGAAAACATATTAAACGATTCAAGTCAATCAAAAAAAACAGATACAATTACTTTTCTTCATCAAATTGCTGAAAAAGTGCACCGTCGTTCGATGATTATTTTGTTTACAGATATGTTTATAGACGAAGATAATGAAAAACTATTTAGTGCTTTGCAGCATTTAAAGCACAACAAACATAAGGTAGTTTTGTTTCACGTTTTTGATAAAAAAACAGAATTGAATTTTGATTTCGATAATGTCCCCAGAAAATTTATAGATACGGAAACAGGTGAAGAAGTTAACTTGTTTGCCGAAAACATGAAAGAAAGTTACGAAAAAGTAGTGAATACTTATTTTGAAAATATAGCTAATACTTGTGCTTCCTATAAAATTAAGTATGTTCCAGTTTCAGTGGATGAAAATTTTGAAAAAATACTAACTACATATTTGGTTGAAAAACAGAAGTTTGGATAAGTAATGGTTGTTATATCGTGTTTTTTTTAGTAAAATATTTGCAAGTTACAAAAACTGTAGTATATTTGCACTCGCATTACAGCAACGGTTTGGTAGTTCAGTTGGTTAGAATACCTGCCTGTCACGCAGGGGGTCGCGGGTTCGAGTCCCGTCCAGACCGCAACATTTGGGAAGCATTCTAAGAAATTAGAATGCTTTTTTGCCCAAATATCTTGAGTCTTCAAGAGAAACGTAGTTGTGTTGTTTAAGTCCGTCTAGGCGGATAAAGGTTAAGTAGTTAGACCAATGAAAAGCTTTCCACTTTGTGGATGGCTTTTTTGATTTTAAGACGTTTTGTTTTTTCTAATAAAGTAAAATTAATAGTTGTTTTTATGTTTCCACCCCCATTATTTCTATTTTATCCTAAATAAATAGTTGTTATATATATAATTTACCTATATTTATACACTAAAAATATAAAATTAATATTTTAAATCTATAAAATGAAGAAAAAATTACTTGCATTATTAGTTCTTTTGAGTGTGACAATTAACTTTGTCAGCGCACAATGTTCTGCACCTACCAATGTTTTTGTTTCAAATATTACAAACAATTCTGCTACAATTTCATGGGAGACAACTACTACTTCTACTTCGAATTACAACATTCAATTATTTATGAATGGAACTGTAGCTGGAAATTTTGAAGCACAAACTAGTCCATTTGTATTATCAGGTTTGCCTTGCGATACCACATGTACAGCTCAAGTTGTGTCGGTTTGTGCACCTAATGTAATTAGCGCACCTAGTGTTACAGTTACTTTTATGACATTGCCTTGTCCACCTCAGTTTGGACAACCTCAAAGCATGACGGCTTGCGTAACTAACGGATTCGGATGTTTTAATTTGGCGATTAATACAGAATATATTTTTCTTAATCAATCTTCAAATTTATATACTGTAACTTATCATGCTACTCAAGCAGATGCAGTTTCTGGTACCAATCCTTTGGTAAGTCCACATTGTGTGAATCTAGGTAGTTACACTGTTTTTTCTAGAGTTACAGAAATTTCTTCTGGAAATATGATGCAAGTTAGTGGTTTTACAATTAATGCCGTTGATTATGAAGTGATGCCAGCTTTAAATCCAATGGTGCAATGTGATGATAATAACGACCAACAAGTGGTATTTGATTTAACATCCTCTCAAGCAGTAATTAACACAAACAATACGCTTGTTTATTATCCAACATTAGTAGCAGCTCAAAACCAAGTAAACCCATTAACACCGGCTACAAATTTTGTGGTTCCTGTTTCGGCTTCAAATAGTACAATTTTTATAAGAGAGATTATCGGTGATGCTTGTGATAAAATATACCCACGTACTGTTTTTGCGCAATCGAATTGTAATTTAGCTTCTTCTTGTGCAAACGCAAATTTATTGTGTAATTCTTTAGGTATTCCTTTTTCAAATACAATTAGCGTTGCCAGTACAAGTAATGCGGGCTGCCTGGGAACAACACCAAATCCAACATGGTTTTATTTACCAATTAGCGCTTCTGGAACTATTAATTTAGTAATAACACAAGGAAATAATGCGCCTAGTTATAACAATCAAGATGTAGATTATATCGTATATGGTCCGTTTACTAGTGGTACTTCAAGTTGTAACTTAGTGGGCCCAAATAATATTGTAAGTTGTAGTTATTCAGCTTCTCCTACAGAATATCCTGTAATTTCAAATGCACAGGCGGGACAATATTATTTAATGATGGTTACAAATTTCTCTAATCAAAATGGATTTGTTACTATTAATAATTTGTCAACTTCTACAGGCGTAATTAACTGTACCGGGTTTACATTTAATGCCTTTTTAGATTCAAATAATAACGGTACAAAAGATACTGGAGAAGTTAATTTTCCTTTAGGTAAGTTTACACATGAGAAAAATGATAATGGTGTGGTTCATAATGTAATTGCTCCAACAGGATCATTTAGTATTTATGATATGGTTACTACTAATTCATATGATGTTTCATTTGTAGTAAATCCTGACTATGCAACTATGTATAATGTGAATCCATCTCAGTTTTTAAATTTAACTCCAACTGGAGCTGGAATGTCAACTTATAATTTCCCTGTAACATCACTTCAAAATTATAATGATTTAGGAGTAGCTGTTGTTCCATTTAATGAACCAAGACCTGGATTTAATTATATAAATCGAATTGTCTATGCTAATTTAGGAAATCAAATTATTCCTTCTGGAACGCTATCATTTACTAAACCTAGTGCTGTTTCAATTGTTTCAACTGCACCAGCAACTACTAGTACAGCAACAGGCTTTACTTATAACTTCACCAACTTATTACCTTTTGAAGTTAGAACAATTAACGTAATTATGTTAGTGCCTACTATCCCAACTGTAAATGCGAATGATTATTTGGTAAGTCAAGCTTCAATCGTACCGACTACTGGTGATGTGGTTCTTGAAAACAACAGTAATACATTAACTCAAATTGTAGTAAATGCTTACGATCCAAATGATAAAATGGAAGCACGTGGCCCTCAAATATTACATTCTAGTTTTACTTCTAATGATTATTTATACTACACAATCCGTTTTGAAAACACAGGTAACGCTAGCGCAATTAATGTAAGAATCAACGATGTTTTAAATAGCAAATTAGATGAAAGTACTTTGTCTATGATTAGTTCAAGTCATGCTTATGAATTAGACAGAGTAGGTACTGAATTAAATTGGAAATTCAATAACATACAATTACCAGTTTCGGTAGCCAATTCTACAATCGGAAAAGGATATGTAACATTCAAAATCAAACCAAAAGCAGGTTATGCCGTTGGTGATATTATTCCAAATGCAGCATCCATTTATTTTGATTACAACCCGGCTATTGTAACGAATACGTTTACAACCGAATTTGTGGCACTTTTAGAATCAGCATCATTCAATACTAATGAGTTTATCGTATATCCAAATCCAACAAATTCAATTTTGAATATTCAATCTAAAAACAATCAAACTATTTCTGAAGTAAATATTTACGATTTATTAGGTAAAAAACTTACTAATAAAAAAGTAACTGTTTCTACTACAGAACTTGATTTAACAAATTATACTCCAGGGTTATATGTGTTGGAAGTTATTTCAACAGATAATCAGAGAAGTATTCATAAGATTGTAAAAAAATAATCTTAATAAAATAATAAAAAAATCCCGATTCATTCGGGATTTTTTTATGTCTAAAAGTATGGATTTATAATAGTCCGAATAAAAATATAAAAATCAATAAAACATATTCCATAAAATTGTATTTTTGAAAATCTAAATAGTTGAAAATCATAATGAATAAAGTAATTGCTTTTTTTCTAATATTCTTACTACAGTCTTGCCAGTTTTTTGATAAGAAAGTGCCAGATGAAAACGTATTATTACAACAAGAACTCAAAAAAATAAATTGGGAGCAAGTAGACGAATTTCCATCCTTTACAGTTTGTGATTCCTTGTCAGATACCTTCAGCAAACAAACTTGTTTTTACGAAACACTTTCTACTCAATTGCATTCTAAATTAAAGGATGATAGTATAGCTAAATTGTTTCCGCAATTGGATACCATTCAGGTAAAAGTAATTATTTCTTCAAATTCGTATGTTAATTTTGAAGCTATTATTTCGGATTCAATTGCCTATAATAAAATCCAATTAGATAGTATTTTTCAATTGCGATTAACCGATTTTCCTAAAATTAATCCAGCCATAAAAAGAGGTGTTCCAGTAAAATCAGAATTTAAATTACCAGTAGTTTTACAGAAAAAAGAATAAACTTTGGTGCGTGTTAATTTTTTTTCGGTTTAAAAATCAATACAAAATAACTCCCAATTAGTACTGGTAACACTACATTTGCCATCCACATAAAGGTACTGATAAATAAAATTATGTAGTCGTCAATATTTAATTTATTGAAAAACCAAATAGCGACACTTCCTTTTACTACAAAATCTAAAAATTGAAAAGAGGGTAAAGAACTGGCAATAAAATATACTGCAGTTATGGTAGCCATTAACGTAAAATAATCAATTTTTACTCCAAATAACAAAAACAAAAAATAATATTGGTGCGAAAAGGTTATATATCTTGCAATAGCTAATAACACGTTCTTTCGATGAATTTCCTTTGGAATTTCTGTAATTTTATCAATAAATAATTGAATAGAATATCCTTTTATAGTAGCGTTTTTTGTTAAATATAAAAAGCTTACTATGGATAGTACAAGGAATACAATAATTAAAAAAGTGTAATTATAACCTAAGAAAAAAAGGCCAGTTAATCCAAATAAAATGGCAATAATTAATTGAATTCCATTACAAATTACATTTAAAAATAATATTCTTTTGGTTTCAGATTTTGGAAAATAAAGTGCTTTTCCAGCATATTCACCAATTCCGTTTGGAGTAAATAAACCGGCAGTTACACCAGCTAAAACTTGTTTAGTTGCAGTATATAGTGAAATTTTTTCAACTACTTCAACTAAATTCTGCCATTTTAAAATTTCTAAAAAACGGTTTATAAAACTAAATCCTAACATAAAAATTAACCATGTTACAGTAAATTTTTCTTGTAAGATTCCTGAAAATTGATTCCAACTTAACTTGTCGTCATTTGCTAATTTTTCATATATGAAATAAAAAGCACCAAAAACAATCGTGAGTTTGATAATAAGTGTCAGATATTGTTTAGTTTTGTTTGAAATCATTTTACAAAGTAACAAAACTTTGAACTTGAAACCTTAAACCTGAAAGAAAATTTTGTCAAACGAACGCATCATTCTCGGTATCGATCCAGGAACTACTATTATGGGTTTCGGACTTATTCGTGTGGTCAATAAAAAAATGGAGTTCATTCAGCTAAACGAATTACAACTTAGTAAAATGGATGATCATTATATGAAGTTGAAACGAATTTTTGAACGAACTATAGAATTAATTGATACCTATCATCCAGACGAAATTGCCATTGAAGCGCCGTTTTTCGGAAAAAATGTGCAATCGATGCTAAAATTAGGAAGAGCGCAAGGAGTAGCTATGGCTGCAGGTTTATCAAGAGAAATTCCAATTACTGAATACGAACCCAAGAAAATAAAAATGGCCATTACAGGAAATGGAAATGCCAGTAAAGAACAAGTAGCAAAAATGTTGCAACAATTATTAGGACTTAAAACGTTACCAAAAAATTTAGATTCTACAGATGGTTTAGCTGCTGCGGTTTGTCATTTTTTTAATACTGGAAAAGTGGTGGGAACCACAAGCTATTCCGGTTGGGATGCTTTTGTGAAACAGAATGAAGATAAAATTAGAAAATAGTGAACACTTTTAAATGAGCGGTATCTACATTCATATCCCTTTTTGCAAGCAAGCGTGTCATTATTGCGATTTTCATTTTTCTACTTCTATGAAGAAGAAAGAAGAAATGGTGTTGGCTTTGGTGAAAGAATTAGAATTTCGTAAAGACGAATTTCAAAATGATGAAGTTGAAACTATTTATTTTGGAGGAGGTACACCAAGCGTGTTGTCAATTAACGATATACGATTTTTGATTAACTCCGTTTACCAAAATTATAATGTAATTGAAAATCCAGAAATTACTTTAGAGGCGAATCCTGATGATTTAGATGAAGAAACAATTATTCAATATTCCAATTCGCCAATAAACCGATTGTCAATTGGTGTTCAGTCTTTTTTTGAAGATGATTTACAACTTATGAATCGCGCACATAATTCGGAAGAAGCAAAAAGATGTTTAGCATTTGCTACACAACATTTCGATAATATTTCCATCGATTTAATTTACGGAATGCCAAATATGAGTACTGAGAAATGGCTGAAAAACATAGAAATTGCACTAAGTTTTACTATTCCACATATTTCCAGTTATGCCTTAACAGTAGAACCAAAAACAGCATTGCATAATATGATAAAGTCAGGTTCAATACCGAATTTAGATGACGATTTAGCCCAACAACATTTTCATATTTTAATAGATAAATTACAAGAAAATGGATTTGTACATTACGAATTATCGAATTTTGGAAAACCAAATTACTTTTCAAAAAATAATACTGCTTATTGGTTAGGTAAAAAATACATTGGAATTGGACCGTCTGCGCATAGTTTTAATGGAAAAAGTAGAAGTTGGAATGTGTCAAATAATTCCTTGTATTTAAAAGCAATTGCAGAAAATAAAGTACCATCAGAAACAGAAATTTTATCAGAAACGGATCAGTATAATGAATATATTATGACGGGTTTACGAACCATTTGGGGTGTTTCTTTACAAAGAATTGAAACCGAATTTGGAAGTAGCTATTTAGAGTATTTGCAACAACAAGCAGAAAAATTTATTTCAGATAATTTGTTAGAAGTTGAAAATAATATTTTAAAAACCACTAAAAAAGGAAAATTTTTAAGCGATGGCATCGCAAGTGATTTGTTTTTATTAAATTTGGAATAGTTTAACCGCAAGGTTCGCAATGTGAAGCGCAAAGCTCGCGATTTTTTATAAGCCAAAATAATTAATATGACAGAAAACGAATTATCAAGAATTGTTTTTGATGCAGCATTAAGAGTACATCAAAATTTAGGTCCAGGCCTTTTAGAAAGCGCCTATGAAGAATGTTTATTTTACGAATTAAATAAAACGGGATTAAACGTTGAGAAGCAAAAAGCGTTACCACTTATTTATGAAGAAATAAAATTAGATATTGGTTATAGATTAGATATTATTTTAGAAGACAAATTAATTATTGAAATTAAATCAGTTGAAAGTTTAAATGACGTTCATTTTGCTCAATTATTAACGTATTTAAAATTAACAAATTGCAAATTAGGTATGCTAATTAACTTCAATGTGAAATTAGTAAAAGATGGAATAAAAAGAATAGCAAATAACCTTTAAAAATCTTTGCGAACCTTGCGTAATACTTTGCGAGCTTTGCGGTTAAAAAAAATGAAAGCAATTATAAACAACTTCAACATCGACTTGTCAAAACCCATTGATATTTCTTTACCTTTATCTAATACAGATGCCAATCCAATTGCATGGTATATTGAAAAACCTATAATTGAACCCGTAACTTTTGAAAATTGGATAGGAAAAGTATCTGAAGGGAGTTCTACAAATTTTAATAATATATTTTTCAACCCACATGGGCATGGTACGCATACCGAGTGTTTAGGACATATTACCAATGATTTTTATTCAATCAATCAGTGTTTAAAGCACTTTTTTTTTATGGCAGAACTAGTTTCTATTTCGCCTGAAAAAATAAATGACGACTTTGTAATTACGAAAAGTCAAATTGAAAATTCTTTAAATGGAAAAACACCCGAGGCCATAATCATTAGAATGCTACCAAATAGTCCAGATAAAAAATCTAAAAACTATTCGCATACCAATCCGCCTTATTTGTTAGAAGAAGCGGCAGTTTATATTCGAGAAATAGGAATCAAACACTTACTCATCGATTTACCAAGTGTAGACAGGGAAGAAGATGAAGGAAAGTTACTTGCTCACAAAGCGTTTTGGAATGTAAAAAATACGACAATTTTAAACGATGATGCGCGTTTAGATTGCACAATTACAGAACTAATTTATGTTAACGATTCCGTTTCTGACGGTACCTATTTGTTGAATTTGCAAATTGCTTCTTTTGAAAATGATGCAAGTCCAAGCAAACCAGTTTTATATGAAATTTATTAATTTTATTTGGATCGTGAATAAATCAAAAATTTAAAAAATAAATTTTGTAGATAAAAAGTTAGATTCTCCTTCTGTTACAATCTTATTAATAATAGCTTTGTTTTCCGTATTTTCTTTAGTGGCAACAACGGTTCTTATCGAAAACGAACGAAGTGCATCATAAACTGAAAGTGTCCCTTCTGCAGAATCTTTACGACCTGTAAATGGGAAAGTATCTGGACCACGTTGGCACTGAACATTAAGGTTTACTCGCGAAACTTGATTGACTAATCCGTCAATTAAATGCGAAACTTCTTTGGTGTCTGTTCCAAATATGCTCACCTGTTGTCCGTAATTTGATGTAATCATATAATTAATTGGTTCTTGCAATTCTTTAAATGAAACAATAGGAACAATTGGTCCAAATTGTTCTTCGCGATACAATTTCATTCCTTCAGAAACAGGATACATTACCGCAGGAAAAAATAAAGTCCCATTTTGGATGGCACCATTTTTATTCATAATTCTTGCGCCTTTACTTTCGGCATCGGCTATACAATCATTTAAATAATTAAATTTATCTTCCTCAGGCAAAGGCGTAATTTGTACTTTTTCGTCCCAAGGCATTCCAAATTTTAAAGCATCTACCTTTTCGCAGAATTTTTTTATAAATGCGTCTTTGATGTTTTCATGAACAAACAGTATTTTTAATGCAGTACAGCGTTGCCCATTAAAAGACAAGCTTCCTAAAAGGCATTCTTCTATTGCGTTTTCTATATTGGCATTTTCTAGGACAATAGCTGGATTTTTAGCATCCAATCCTAAAATTGCTCGTAATCGGTTTACTTTTGGATGTGCTTTTTTTATGTCTGATGCTACTTTGCTTGAACCAATTAAGGTTAAAACATTAATTTTACCGGTATTCATTAACGGTTCAACAATTTCACTTCCTTTTCCGTAAATATAATTTACAACACCTTTTGGGAAACTCTTTTCTATGGCTTTTGATAAACAGTAATGTAACAAACAACCGTGTTTTGGGGGTTTAAATAAAATTACATTTCCCATAATCAAAGCCGGAATTAACAAAGTATATGTTTCATTCAATGGATAATTATATGGTCCGATACATAAAGTTATTCCTAAAGGCGATCGACGAATTTGACCAATAACACCTTCTTCAATAGTAAATGTAGCCGATTTTCGTTCTAATTTTTTTAATGATTCGATGGTGTCGTAAATATATTTTATAGTCCTATCAAATTCTTTTTCAGAATCTTTTTCAGATTTTCCAATTTCCCACATCAATAAATTAACTACCTCTGTTCTCAATTTTAGCATTTCACCTACAAAATGTTCTACATGAGAAATCCTTTTTTCAACTGAAAGCATTGGCCATTCTCCAAAACCATTATCATATGCTAGTTCCGCACTTTCTAAACATTCAATTGCCTCAGGCAAACCTGTTTTTGGTATTTTTCCAATTAAAATACGTTCTAATTTTTCATTAGATGTTGGTTTGCAAATAGCAGCATGAATTTCATTGAAAGGACCATTCCAAGTTTTGAACGCTCCGTTTACCAAATATTCTTCTTGGTTAATAAAAGGAATTTCTTTAGAATTTACAGTAGAAAAAACATCAAAAAGCTGATTTTTAGTTATGTAGTTTTGCATTTTTTAGTAAAAAAGATTTAATAATTAATAAAAGTAACGTATTTAAAATTAAAATAAGTTCAACAATTCATAAAATTTGATTATTTTTGAAATTATGAACATCCAACAACTATACGAATTTTGCCTGTCAAAAAATGGAGTAACCGAACATTTCCCGTTCGATGAAGATACTTTGGTTTTTAAAGTTGGTGGGAAAATGTTTTGTCTTACATCTTTAAAACAATGGGAGAGTAACGAGCCAAGTTTAAATTTAAAATGCGATCCAAACAAAGCTGAAGAACTTCGAGCCGAATATGAAGCCATTCATCCAGGATATCATATGAGTAAAAAACATTGGAATACAATAGATTTTCATTCTGATGTTAATGATAAAATGATGTGTCAGTTAATTAACGACTCGTACGATTTGGTTTTCAAGAGTTTGACCAAAAAAATTCAATCGGAAATTAAAGAATCTGATAATTAGGCATTACTTTTGATACTTTTCACAATTAACTTTTAAACTAATTAAAATGATTGATAATTTAAAAAAAATATTAAACGAAGACCAAGATCCAAAAGCGATTGAAAAAATTACGTCTAAATTGGAAAACTTATTAATGTCTAATGAAGAAATTGGTTACATTGCTGTACAGAAAAAACCTGCAATTACTGTATTTCCTGATAGTATTGTGGTAACAAATAAACGTATTATTTTATGCAAACCAAAAAATTTAGGATTGTCTATGGAATTTATGGATTATGATTGGGATGATATTGCCGGGACATTTGTAAAAGAGGGCTTTTTAGGTGCTGATTTTTCTTTTTCAACCAAAACTGATTTAACACATACGGTAGAATACTTACCAAAAAATCAAGCACGAAAATTGTATACGTATGCTAAAGAACAATTGGATATTTTAAAAAATGGAGTTGAAACAAACTTAAATTTGGTTTCAAATACATCAGTTGAAATTGAAGAAGTTCTAACAGAAGAAGTCACTGATTTTGCAGAAATCCTACCTGTAGTTCAAGACACTGAAATAGAAGAACCTATATCTTCTCAAGAGAAAAAGCTATCCGAATTTACTAAAGAGGAATTATTTGACAAGCTTAATAATTATAAAAAATTGTTAGACAATGGATTAATTCTTCAAGGAGAGTATGATAAATTAAAAAATGAAATTTTACCATTTTTGTAAAAAAATCACATTTTATATAAAAATATATTCATTTTAATTATTTTTTTACCTAAATAGTTGATTTTCAAAATAAATTTATTATTATTGTAACGAAATTACTAAATCTATAAATATGAAAAAAATTACTTTAATTACATTATTGTTTGCAACTTTTCTAATGAATGCGCAAACGATAGTTCAAACAACACCTCAAAATAAAAAGGTAATTCTTGAAGAATTCACAGGTGTTAATTGTGTTTGGTGTCCAGCTGGACACACAATTGCAAACGCTATTAAAGCATCAGATCCTAACAATGTTTTTTTAATAAATATTCATGTTGGTGGTTTTGCTACTCCAGGTGTTGGCCAACCAGACTTTAGAACTCCTTTTGGAACAGCCATAGCAAATCAAAGTGGGTTAACAGGATATCCAGCAGGAACAGTTAATCGCACCGTATTTCCTGGTAGCGCTCAAAACGGTGGAACAGGTACAGCCATGAGTAGAAATTTCTGGACTGCTGCATCAAATCAGATCACTACCCAATCCTCGTATGTGAATTTGGCTACTACAGCAACTATCAATGCAACCACTAGGTTATTAACAGTTTTGGTAGAAGCTTATTACACAGGGTCTAGCCCGGTTGCGACAAATAATTTAAATGTGGCTTTTTTACAAAATAATACTACGGGTGCTCAAGTTGGAGGAAATGCAGGTAATAATTACAATCACCAACATAGATTAATTCACATGATTACAGGACAGTGGGGTGAGGTTATTAACACTACAAGTGCTGGTACTTTTGTTACAAGAACTTATACCTACACTATTCCAGCTACATATAATAGTATTATTGCTGAAATGGGTGAATTTGAAATTGTTGCATTCATGGCAGAAGGGCAACAGAAAATTATTTCAGGTAACGGCGCAACTCCAACTTATACTGGGTTAGCTGCAAATGATGTTAAATTAAAGGAAGTTGAAAGTATAGAAAATCAATGTGCTTCATCTATTTCACCAAAAATTAAAATCCAAAATTACGGTCAAACAACTTTAACGACTTTACCTATTACCTATAGTATTAATGGTGGAACTCCACAAGT
This sequence comes from Flavobacterium sp., assembly GCF_040402895.1. Lineage (GTDB taxonomy): Bacteria > Bacteroidota > Bacteroidia > Flavobacteriales > Flavobacteriaceae > Flavobacterium. The sequence goes on along the minus strand of NZ_JBBALR010000001.1, from coordinate 194,241 downwards.
ATATAACTGGACGGGTAGTTTAGTTTCTTTTGCAAAAGAAACGGTAACTTTACCTGCAATTTCATATACTCTTTTAAATAGTAATACTTTAAATGTATCTGTACCAGCAGACGCCAATGTTTCTGACAATTCTGGTTCTGTTACTTTTGCAAAAGCAGCATTAACTACAAATACAAATATTACAATTAAAATTACACTTGATCGATATGGTGATGAAACGTCATGGCAATTATTAAATTCTAATAATACACCTGTGGCAACAAGTCCAACTTATTTTGATGCGGGTGCGTCAGGAGAATATCCACAACCAGATATTAACTTGACATTACCATTTGATTGTTATAAATTTGTTATCAATGATGCTTACGGAGATGGTATGGATAGTGGTTATGGTGTTGGTTCATATCAAGTACTTGCAAATGGCGTTTTAATTCCAGGTATTGAGGGTGGTTCATTTGGATCTTCAGAATCAAGAGTTTTCCAAGTGGCTAATATTCTTAGTGTGGAAGACTTTTATGAAAATGAAATTACTTTATATCCAAATCCATCAAATGGAATTTTTACAATAGATACGCAATTGCCAACAGATGTGATTGCAATTGACGTTACAGGTAAAGAAGTTTTTAGAATGTTAAACGTTAACAATCAAACTACTTTAAATTTAACCCAACTTCAAAAAGGACTTTACTTATTAAAATTAAGTAATGAATTAGGAGAACAAACTAAAAAAATAATAATTAAATAAAAACCATGAAAAAAATTGTAATCCTTTTATTCGCTGTTATTTCAGCTGTTAGCTGTAGTAAAGACGACGAGCAAACGCCAACTCCAGATCCAGTTGCAAATAATGCACTTAAAGTTTTTAATAAAACTTCTGGTTTAGAAATTAAAGACGGTGATGTAATAAATTTTAATTCTATTTCATCACAAGGTGCAGCTAATGAGTTAAAATTTTATTTTAAAAATACGTCTGCTGCCCCTATAAATACTAAAGTTAAGTTTATTTCTTTTAGTGGGGTTCCTGACACCAGTTATTTAAGTATTTGTATTGGCGCACAATGTTTGTCTTCAATTCTTCCAGGTAATTCATATCCAGGAAATTCGGAGCCAATTATTACTGTTCCAGCAAATGGAATTATAGGAGATATTGAGTCCTACAAAATTTTTAATACTACAACTCCTGTTGCTCCTGCAACTAAAATTGATTATGTTTTTGAAGCATATCAGTACGATGTTAACGGAAATCCTGTTGGAAATAAAGTAAGATTTACTTACAGATATCAGTAAAAAAAATATTTTCATTTTTAAGTGAGTTCGAAAGAGCTCACTTTTTTTATGCGACAAAAAAACGTGTTTACTTTGTTAAGAATAAAATTTTTCAATTTATTTATATAATTGAAAAATTAAAATCATTTGTTGTATTTTTACTTCTATATAACTTGAAAAAAATTATTCTTTCAAAAGTATTTTTAATTTATTTAGTACACATTAATTCATTTATATATCAATAGAGAATGTTTAAAATCAGTATATTTTTATCTATTAAACGAATCATTTAAGTATGAATGAAGCAGTACAACTATATAATAAACCGCTTTTAAAAGCCATTATCATGTTGATTTTGTTTTATACTTCAAAATCAATAGCCCAGCAAGACGCCCAGTTTACGCAGTATATGTATAATACTATACATGTAAATCCTGCGTATGCAGGTTCAAGAGGTGTAATGAGTGTTTTTGCAATATACAGAGCTCAGTGGTTAGGAATAGAAGGTGCGCCAACAACAAAAGCGGCATCATTACATTCTCCTATATATAATTCAAGAGTTGGATTAGGAATTTCGCTTTCAAAAGATGAAATTGGAATTTCAGACAGAAAAACAGTTGCTACAGATTTTTCATATACTATAAATACTGCTGAAAATTATAAGCTATCCTTTGGTATAAAAGGTTCAGCTAATTTCTTGAATGTAGATTATACCAAACTAGATAAGTATGATAAAAACGATCCAAAGTTTCAAAACAATATTGATAATCAATTTTCTCCAAATATTGGTGCAGGTGTATATTATCATTCAAATAAACTATATGCAGGTTTTTCTATCCCTTTTATTTTAGAAACCAAACATTTTGATGACAATGCTACTTCTGTTGCAAAAGATGCATTGCATTTTTATTTCATTAGTGGATATGTATTTGATATTTCAGAAACTACTAAATTTAAACCTGCATTTTTAATTAAATCTGTAAAAGGAGCACCGATTCAAGCAGATGTAACCGCTAATTTTATGTTTTTCGATAAATTTGTACTGGGTGCAGCTTGGAGATGGAACGCAGCTACAAGTGCACTAGCTGGTTTTCAAATGGATAGTAATTGGTTTTTAGGATATACGTATGATTCTGAAACTACAAAATTAGCCAATTATAATTCTGGATCGCATGAAATCTTTTTAAGATATGAGTTTAATGAAAAACAAGAAAAGATTATTTCGCCAAGATTTTTCTAATACAATTAGTGGTATGAAAATAATAAATAGAATTCGGATTTTTTTAATATTCATAAGTTTTTTTGGTTATTCTCAAGAGATGCAACTAAAAAAAGCAAATTCTAATTACGAGAATTTTCAATATATTGATGCCATTAAAATGTACGAAAAAGTAGTAGAAAAAGGGTATAAATCTGTTGAATTATTCAGTAAATTAGCTGATTCTTATTACTTTCAATCTAAATTAAAAGAAGCAAACAATTGGTATGATAAATTGTTTTCATTAAATGAAAAATTAAAATCAGAATATTATTTTAGATATGCCCAAACATTAAAAGCGGTTGGTGATTATAAGAAAGCTGATGTAATGATGGATGTTTTTAATCAAGTAAATTCTTCCGATTTGCGTGCCATATTATCCAAAGAACAAATTAATTATTTGGACGAAATAAAAAATAATTCAGGAAGATATACTATTCAAAATGCAGAAATAAACTCAGAATTTTCGGATTATGGTACTTCTTTATATAAAAATACTTTGGTTTTTACTTCTGCAAGAGACACTGGTGGTGTTTTTGTAAAAAAGCACAGTTGGACCAACCAGTCCTTTACAAATTTATATTGTTCTATAATTACAGACAATGGCAACCTGTCAGAGCCTCAGAAATTTTCTAAAAAAATTGATTCAAAGTATCATGAATCTACTCCAGTTTTCACAAAAGATGGATTAACGATGTATTTTACTAGAAATAATTTTTTAAATGGTAAAAAAGGAAGAGATAGCGAAAAAGGTATTTTGCTAAAATTATATAAAGCCACTAAAAATGGAGAGAATTGGGGTAATGTAACTGAATTACCTTTTAATAGTAACGAATATAGTTGTGCACATCCAGCCTTATCTCCTGATGAAAAAACATTGTATTTTTCATCAAATATGCCGGGGACAAAAGGTATGTCGGATATTTATAAAGTGAACATATTTTCGGAGGGAAATTTTGGCAAACCAGTTAATTTAGGCGATAAAATTAATACCGAAGCTAGAGAAACGTTTCCATTTATTTCAAACAACAATGAATTGTATTTTGCTTCAGATGGTCACCCAGGTTTGGGTGGATTAGATGTTTTTGTGACTCAGTTAAAAGATGATGGTACATATGGCAAAATAAAAAATGTAGGAGAACCAGTAAATTCAAATTTTGATGATTTTGGTTTTGTTATGAATACAGATACAAAGACTGGTTATTTTAGTTCAAACAGAGAAAAAGATAATTTGGGTTATGATGATATTTATAAATGTACAGAAAATAGACCTATTCCAAAAGATTGTCAGCAAAATTTAAAAGGAGTAGTTGTAGATTTAAACACAAAAGTACCCATTCAGGGGGTTAAATTGGTTCTTTTTGATATAAATTATGTAAAATTTGATGAAAAAATATCTGATGCAACTGGGAGGTTTGATTTTGGCACAATAGATTGTGGTAATACATTTCGGATTATTTCCGAGAATAAAGATTTCGATACTTTAGAAAAAATGGTATTAATTACCAAAGATTCAGATTTGAAAGAGTTGGAAATTTTAATGACTCCAAAATTACAGCCAATTCAAGTAGGTAGCGATTTAAGAAAAACATTAGGTATTGAGATCATTTACTTTGATTTAGACAAAGCCAACATTCGCAAAGATGCAGAAGTGGAATTAGCTAAAATCTTAGAAGTGATGAAGCAATATCCAACTATGGAAATTGATATTCGCTCGCACACGGATTGTCGCCAAACTGAAATTTATAATTTTATTTTATCAAATAAAAGAGCAAAAGCTACTATTAAATGGTTAGTTGCTAATGGTATTGATTCTAAACGATTGACAGGAAAAGGTTATGGTGAATCGCAATTAGTTAATAAATGTGCTGATGCTATACCTTGTTCAGCGGAAGAGCATCAAGTCAATAGGAGAAGTGAATTTATTATAAAGAGGTTATAATTTTAGTTAATTCAAATTCCGAATTACAATATAAGAAAGCACTCTATTTTAATAATAGCAAATAAAAAAGGGCGCAAATTGCGCCCTTTAAATTTAATTTTCAAAAAATTTATTGTTTAATTAATTTTTTGATTATCATCTCATTAGTTGAAGTATTATTGAATTTCACAAAATAAATTCCATTTGATAAATAAGAAATATCTTCAGTAATGGTATTATTTCCTTCACTCAATTGAATGTTTTTAGAACTAACTAAAGAACCATTCATAGAATAAACGTTCATTTCCAGTTGTGCATCAGCCGAAGCATTTAACTCAACATTAAACACATTATTAGCTGGATTTGGATATAATTTAACCTCATTAACTAAAAGGCTATTAATTTCGTTTTCCTTAGCAGTTGGACAATTTCCACGAGTTAAAGTTACACTTTTAACTGCAGTTGAAACGCGACAAATATTAGCTGCTACAACTTTAATAGTTTGATTTCCTGTAAGCGTACCATAATTTACTACTACTGAGTTTGTGTTTTGACCACTTACAATAGTTGCTCCAGTAGGAACAGTCCAAGTATAAGTTGTAGCCCCAGCAACTGAAGGAATAGAAAATGTTTGGTTACAACTAGAATAAGTCGTTCCACCTGAAACAGTTCCAATAGCAGGCATTGCAGTAGATAAAGTTAACGTTCTTGAACTTGCGCTTGAACCCATACCATTAACAGAAGTTATAACTAATGATTTATTAGGTACTGATGTAGATGAATTAATAACAAATACAGAAGGATAAGTAACTGTAAACACTAATGTGCTTGTAAAGTTTACTACAGCTCCAGCAGGCGCTGTAACTGTGTATGAACTTGCTAAAGCAGTATCTGTAATAGTATAAGTATAAGTTCTTCCACCACATAATCCAGCAATTTGTCCAGCAACGGCTGAAGCGGCTGCAGGTTTAACAGCTTTTAATGTTAATAATTTAGCTGTAGATGTAGTTGTTGGATCCAATAGAGCAGCATTGTTTGTAGTTGAAACACCAACACCATTTCTAGCTTTAACACCAATTCTCAATACATTAGTAGAAACACCAGCAGTAGTTGAATAGTTAAAACTATTAGAACTAGTAACTCCTAAGAAATTTACTGTAATAACATTTGAAGTACCACCAGATAATTGATTAACACCTGTTGGCAATTCCCAAACATAAGAACTAGCAGTAGCAGATGGAGTAGCAGTTAAAGTTAAAACTTTATCAGTACCCATATATTTTGCAAAACTTGTTAGAGCAGTTGCAATTCCTGAAGTAGGGATTGGCAATGAAGCATCCGTCATTTTAATTGCAGCAGGAGCAGCAGGTAAAGCTTTAGTAAGTGACATTGATTTAGCAGTAGTACTAGAACATCCATTTTCGTTAACAGACTTAACAGAAATAGCTCCCATAGCACCGGCACCAGCTGTAACATTTTCAAAGTCAACTGTTATACTTGTTGTTCCTTGTCCAGAAACTATGTTTACTCCAGCAGGAACTGTCCATAAATAAGAAGCGGCACCTGTTACAGCAGAAGTAGCGTAAGTTGCAGTAGTAGTTGTACCAACTAGCGGACCTTGTGCTGCAGTACCTGTTAAAGTTGTAGGAGCTGTTGGTACACCAAATACATTAACAACCATGGCAACTTTTGGACCTTCAATACCACCAATTGTTTGTGACATATAATAAGTTCTAGTACTTATTAAAGATGTAGATGGCGTTGGCGCACCTGTAGTAATAAGCGTATAAGTTGTTGTTGTTCCAACACGGGTATAATATTTCACAATACTTCCAGGTACAGCATGTACATGTGCTGATAGAGAAGTTGCTGGTGTTCCTTTACATAAATTAAGCGTAGAAGTAACTTGAAGATTTACTTCATCATAAAAATAAAACACTCCTGTAATTCTGTTAAAGTGCACGGTATAATTTGAAGCACTAGAAACCACAATATTGTTACTATTGTTACTATTGTTAGCTGTACCTCCAGGGAAACTAGAACTTCCCCAGCTAACTGCCCAAGCATTACCTTGACGGAATTTTAATTCTCCTTCAATTAAAGTCAATCCTGATAAGCTATAATTTACGCCATCAGTTGAAGTTAAATTAGTATCGGCATTCCATCCACCTGGAGTGGCACTTCCAATTACGCTAATTGTAAGATAATTAAAACTAAATGCACCGGTAATTCTATTAAATGTAATATTATAATCTCCAGTTAGTACTGGAATGGCATCGCCACCTAAAGTAGCAGTTCCTGAAGGAAATGAATTTGTTCCCCAAGTATTATTGTTACTTGATTGAGTAAATAAATAATCTCCACCAGTAATACTGTAATTATTAATGTAATAATTTTCGCCATCTATGGTAATTAAATCGATAGCAGTGTTGCCAGCTGCTGTCAAACTAATTACAGGATATCCAGCACTAAAACTAAATGCACCAGTATTTTTATTAAAACTAACGCTATAAGTACCAGCTGTTGCTGGAATGTTGCTACCATTTAATGTTGCTGTTCCAATAGGGAATGCGTTGGTTCCCCAGCTAACCGCCCAATTTTGATTCTGTCTGAATTTTAAATCTCCAGTAATTAAAGTAAGGTCTTCAAGAATATAATTAATACCATCTGTAGTACTCATTAAAGTATCCGTATTCCATCCACCAGGAGTGGCACTTCCAATTACGCTAATTGTAAGATAATTAAAACTAAATGCACCGGTAATTCTATTAAATGTAATATTATAATCTCCAGTTAGTACTGGAATGGCATCGCCACCTAAAGTAGCAGTTCCTGAAGGAAATGAATTTGTTCCCCAAGTATTATTGTTACTTGATTGAGTAAATAAATAATCTCCACCAGTAATACTGTAATTATTAATGTAATAATTTTCGCCATCTATGGTAATTAAATCGATAGCAGTGTTGCCAGCTGCTGTCAAACTAATTACAGGATATCCAGCACTAAAACTAAATGCACCAGTATTTTTATTAAAACTAACGCTATAAGTACCAGCTGTTGCAGGAATGTTGCTAACATTATTTAATGTTGCTGTACCAAAAGGGAATGTAGCGGCTCCCCAGTTAACTGCCCAATTTTGATTCTGTCTGAATTTCAATTCTCCAGTAATTAAAGTAAGGCCTTCAAGTATGTAGTTAATCCCATCTGTAGTACTCATTAAAGTATCCGTATTCCATCCACCTGGAGTTGCGGAACCAATAATACCAATTTTAGCGAATGCAAAAGTATAAGCACCAGTAGTCTTATTGAAAGAAATGTCATACGTACCAGCAGTAACTACCATTGCAGCCCCTCCTTGAGTAGCCGTTCCACTTGGAAAACTTGCAGACCCCCAGGTTACAGCAGAAGAATTATTTTTTCTAAATATTAACGTACCTGCTGTCAAAGCACAATCATTAAGTGTGTAATTGACTCCGTCAACAGTAAGCATAGCAGTATCTGCATTTAATCCAGGTCCAGCTGTTCCTGAAATACTAATAGCATCAAATCCTGTTACTACAGGGGTAAAGCTATATGCTCTTGTCGTTCTATTAAATGAAACATCATATATTCCAGCAACTACAGGAATATTACTTCCATTTAAATTTGCAGTTCCCGATGGGAATGCATTTGCCCCCCAATTGGTTCCCCAACTGGCATCTTGTCTAAATTTTGCTCCTCCATTTGAAAAGGTAAAGTTAGATAAGGTATAATTCACATTGTCTGTCGTGGTCATCACAACATCAGTACCCCATCCGCTTACAGCATCTCCAATCATCGAGATAGACTGCGCATTACTTTGTAACGAAAAAAGCAACAAGGTAATGATGGATAAAAAGAATTTTTTAATCATAAGATTGTTTTTTAGTTAATAATTTACGAAATATTTATTTTTTCAAATATATTATTTTGTTTACTTTAAAAAAACAATTTTTTAACTTTGCTCTAACTACATCGTTTTCGTGTTGAAAAGTTATTGTTTTTCACAGAATTTTACATAAAAAATATTCATTAGTAAACAATTATCACTCTGAAATAGCCATATAGAATAACTTAAGTTGGGATACAAAAAATCCCTAACTACTTACTTTGTAAGTGATTAGGGATATTTTTTGTGGTACCTCCAGGGATCGAACCAGGGACACACGGATTTTCAGTCCGTTGCTCTACCATCTGAGCTAAGGTACCTTGCGATTTTAGGTATTACTACCTGTTCATTGCGGGTGCAAATATAGAATCTATTTTATATTTTCCAAAACAATTATTAAAAAAAATCATTTTCGTACATTTGCATTTCTAATGATTTTATATGGTACTTACAATTGATGTGGGCAATACAAATGTTAAAGTTGCTGTTTTTAAGCAGTTTAACATTGTTGAAAAGTTTGTTTTTCAAAAAAATAATTTTCAAAATAATTTTCAGATAATTTTTCAAAAACATCCAAATCATACTAAAGCAGTATTAGCTTCGGTTTCGAAGTTAGATGAAAAGGATATTGCATGGTTGAAAAATCAGATAGAAGTAATTGAAATAAACTCAGATTCGATTTTTCCATTCAAAAACGAATATACTACACCAAATACTTTGGGCATTGATAGAAGGGTTTTAGCATCAGGTGCAGTATTACAATATCCAAACCAACATGTTTTAATTATTGATGCAGGAACTTGTATAACTTATGACTTCATCACTAATAAAAAAGAATATTTAGGAGGGGCTATTTCTCCAGGGCTTCGTTTGCGTTATCAGGTCCTTCATGATTATACAGCTAAGTTGCCTTTATTAGAAAATAATTTGCCTGATAATTTTATTGGAAACTGCACAAATCAATCTATTCATTCTGGTGTTGTAAACGGGTTATGTTATGAAATTGAGGGCTTCATTTCAGAATTTTCTGTTAAAAACGAACAATTTACAATAATTTTAACAGGCGGCGATGCTATTTTTTTGGCGGATCGATTAAAAAGTATCATATTTGCCGATGAAAATTTCTTATTAAAAAGTTTACATCAATTATACACTTACAGTTTACAAAATGATTAAAAAAATTGTCTTATTACTTACGATATTACTTGCAAACTTCAGTTTTGCTCAAGAAAACACTGCTTCACCTTATTCCTTTTACGGGATTGGGAGCCCTAGGTTTAAAGGAACTAATGAAATTGTAAACATGGGTGGAATTTCTGTATATTCAGATAGTATCCATATTAATGTATTAAATCCAGCTTCTTATTCAAACCAATTAATAACTTCTTTTCAAGTTGGTTTCACTTCTAATTTTTATAAATTAAATACGGCATCCGCTTCAGAAAAAGCAAAAAAAACTACATTTGATTATATGGTTATGGGATTTCCAATTTCTAAGAAAGTAGGTGTTTCATTAGGACTTTTACCTCATAGTGCCATTGGATACAGATTAAGCTCAGATACCAGATCCGTAGATGATCTTACAAAACAATATCAAGGTAAAGGTGGCGTAAATAAAGTATTCCTTGGTGCTGGTTACAAATTAAGCCCAAAGTTTAGTGTGGGTATGGATTTTCAATATTTGTTTGGTATATTAAATACTCAATCCGACGTGTTAAATCAAACTATTATTTATGGTTCAAGAGAAGTTAATGAGTCAACCGTTTCCGGAATAGCAATTAATACAGGATTAAATTTCAAAACGAAGTTTAATAGTAAGTTGGATTTCTTTTCAAGTGTAACCTATGCACCTGAAGCCAAGTTGAATTCTATTAATACCAGAAATGTTTCATTGGTTTCAGCGTTGGCAAATGGTACTATTGTTCAAGCTTCAGAAAATACTGAAGTAATTGTGGCAGATAGTAAATTAATCGTACCATCAAAATTAGTATTAGGTGCTGGTTTAGGTAACAAAAAGTGGTTTTTAGGCGGTGATATAGCTTTTTCTGGAACAGGAAATCAAGTCAATCGTTTTGAAAATTATTCAAATGTTTCCTATGAAAATAGTGTAAAAGTAGCAATTGGAGGTTTTTTTATACCTAAGTTTGATTCTTATAATAGCTATTTTCAAAGAATTACTTATCGAGGTGGTTTCAAGTATGAAAACACAGGACTTGTAATTAATAATACCCCTTTAAAAGATAAATCAGTAACTCTAGGTTTTGGATTGCCAATTTCAGGAACTTTTTCAAGCTTGAATTTAGGTGTTGAGTATGGCTCGAGAGGAACAACAAATAATGGATTAATTAAAGAAGATTATTTTTCTATAAATATTGGCCTGTTATTTAATGATAAATGGTTCAGAAAGACATTATATAATTAGAATAATGAAAAAGTTTGTTTACTGTTTTACTTTCTTTTTTGCATTATTGTTTCTTCAAAGTTGCGAAAGAAACTTAAAAGAAGTTCAACGAATTTATAAAACATCATTTGTACCTACTGGCGAGGCGGATTCTATCAATTTAAAATATACCGATTCTGGAAAAGTCAAATCCATTTTACAGACTTTAAAAATGGTTGATTATGCAACAGCAAAAAATCCGTTTGTTGAATTTCCGAAAGCCGTTTTAGTGACACTTATTGATAACAATGGAAATAAAACAACAGTGGTTGCTGACAAAGCTATTTCTTACAAAAAAACAGAAGTCATCGATTTGATAGGTAATGTGAAAATTCAAACTTACGATGGAAAAATTTTACAAACTAATCAATTGTATTTTGATCAGAAAAACGAATGGTTTTTTACCGAAGAACCCTTCATATTTAAAGATGCTGATGGAAGCTTTTTACAAGGAATAGGAATTGATTTTAGTAAAGATTTTAAAGTTTTCAATATGCAAAATAATAACGGAGAAGTCAATAATATGTAATTTTTAACAATGAAATATTTTAAATACACACAATACTTATATTTAGTAGCATCAATACTTTTTTTAATTTCTGTAATCGTAAAAATAATAAATCAGGAAGAGTATGGATTGCAAGCTATTATTGCAGTTGGATTCGCAATTATGTTTTTTGTGCGACGCCGTTTTGTTAAAAAAATGGAAAACAACAAAAAAAACTTATAAAAAATCGACAATACTATTTTATTATTAAATAGATAATTGTATTTTCGCCCTCTGAATAAAAAAAATCAATATAAAAATGGCAATTTTATCAAAAATTAGACAACGTTCTATCTTATTAATTCTAATCATAGCATTAGCATTATTCTCATTTGTATTAGCAGATGTAATTAAAAGTGGTGGATTTGGTGGTGGTTCAAATAATATTGGTTCTGTTAATGGAACGAAGTTTGAGCAGCAAGAATTCATGAATAAAGTAGCTAACGCTCAAAAATCACAACAAGGGGCTAGTTACACGCAAGCATTAAACTCAGTTTGGGAACAAGAAGTAAGAAAAGCATTGTTAGCTGATCAATACGATAAAATTGGATTGTTGTTGGGTAAAGAGCAATTAATGGCGGTTATTAAAAACGACCCTCAATTGTCTCAATCACCTCAGTTTTTAAATGCTGCAGGAAAATTTGACGATAAAAAATTTGCAGAATATATTAATTCATTGCAAAGTGCTCCGGATCAAACCCAATGGAATAGCTGGAAAGCCTATGAAGTTCAAATTGAAGATTTTGCAAAAGAGCAAATATATAATACTTTGATTAAATCAAGTGTGTATACTACAAAAGCTGAAGGAAAATTAAAATACGAAAGAGATAATAATAAAGTTGATTTTGATTATGTATCCCTTGCATTTTCTACAGTTAGTGATGACCAAGTAAAGGTATCTGACGAGGAAATAATGGCGTACATGAAGAAAAATTCAAAAAAATACAAATCAGACAATACAAGATCTGTAGAATATGTTTTAGTTGAAAACAAGCCATCTTCAGCTGATGAAGCCGTAATGAAATCTAAAATGGATGGATTTGTAAATGGAAAAATTGAATTCAAAAACGGCGTAAACGACACCATTCCTTCATTCCGTGCGGCAACAAATTTGGCTGCTTATGTTAACAAATATTCTGAAGTTAAATTTGATTCTACATATTTAGCTAAAAAAGATATTAACCCACAGTTTGCAGAACAATTATATGCATTAGCACCAGGGCAAGTTTTTGGACCTTACACAGATAATGACTATTCGAAATTATCAAGAGTTGCTGGAAGAAAAGCTGGCGCAACAGCTAAAGTTAGTCATATTTTAATAGCATATAAAGGTGCAATGCAAGCGGCTCCAACAGTAAAATTAACCAAAGAAGAAGCAAAAGCTAAAGCGGAAGGTTTATTAGCACAAGTTAATGCAAACCCATCAAGTATGGCTATGTTAGCTATGGTTAACTCTGACGACCAAGGTTCGAAACAAAACGGCGGAGTATATGATAATGTAGCACCAAAGCAAATGGTTAAACCTTTTGACGATTTCTTATTTGGTAATCCAGTAGGAAAAACAGGTGTAGTAGAAACAGATTTTGGTTTCCATGTAATGAAAGTGGATGGAAAAAATGATGCGGTTTTATTAGCAACAGTAGCATTAAAAATCCAACCATCAGAACAGACAGAAGAAGTTAATTATAATAAAGCTTTAAAAGTAGAATCGGATGCTACAGCAAGCGGTTTAGAGAAAGCTGCCAAAACAGCAGGTTTAAAAATCGCTCCAGTGACTAGTGTAAAAGCATACGATGAAAATGTTGCGAATTTAGGTTTACAAAGACAAATTGTAACTTGGGCTTTCAACGAAGACACAAATATAAATGACGTAAAACGTTTTGATATTGCAAATCAAGGATTTGCTATTGTGAAGTTAAAATCCAAAAATGATGAAGGGTTATTGCCTCTAGAATTGGCAAAACAGCAAGTTGAGCCATTAATTAAAAATGAGAAAAAAGCAGCAATTCTTAAAAAGAAAATGACAGGTAGCACTTTAGAAGCAATTTCTAAAGCAACAGGTTCTTCTATAGCTCCGGCTATCGGTGCTACTATGGCATCTCCAGTAATTCCGAATTTAGGTTATGAGCCAAAAGTTATAGGTACTGCAATAGGCTTAGCTTCAGGTAAAACGTCTAAAGTAATTGAAGGAAATTCTGGTTTATTTATGGTAAGAACTAAAACGCTTACAAAAGCACCAGTTGTCAAAGACTTTAAAACACAAATTGATCAATTGAATCAGCAAACAAAAGGTTCTGCTGCTTACAGAATTGTTCAAGGATTAAAAGATAAAGCCAAAATTGAAGACAACAGAGGTAAATTCTAAAAGTATAAATTAGTAGAAAAAAAGGGCTGTTTACAGCCCTTTTTTTATTTTTGTAAAAAAATATGACAATAATTGTATCTTTATTTAAACTTTTGGGTTTACCAGCTAAATTAAAAGGTAATGATAAAGCTAAAACAAATGCTGTAAAAATGAAAAAATTTTTAATTGTTGGTTTAGGTAATATAGGTTCTGAATATGTAAATACTCGACATAATATTGGATTTAAGATATTGGATTATTTTGCCGATCTTGAAAATATTTCTTTTCAAACACAAAAATTAGGAGAAGTAGCTGAATTTAAAATTAAAGGTCGTACAGCTATTTTGTTGAAACCAAATACCTACATGAATTTAAGTGGAAAAGCAGTTAAATATTGGATGGAAAAAGAAAATATTGAAAAAGAAAATATATTAATTATTACAGACGATTTAAACTTAGCTTTCGGAAGTATCAGAATTAAAACAAAAGGCTCTGATGGAGGACATAATGGACTAAAAAACATACAACTTTTATTAAATTCTACTGAATATCCTCGTTTTCGATTTGGAATTAGTGATGCTTTCAAAAAAGGCAAACAAGTAGATTATGTTTTGGGAGAATGGTCAGCAGAGGAAAAAGAAGCTTTAATAGAAAGATTAAATCTTTCATCTGATATAATAAAATCGTTTACTTTAGCAGGATTAAATAATACAATGAATTTATTTAATGGTAAATAGTCAAACTTTTTTAATTATTTTAATGTAATAAAATAATTATTATTTTGTTATATTTGTTTTCTAATTAAAAAAAATCTTAATAAAATGAAAAAAATTACTTTAGTTCTTACTTTTTTAATTTGTTTTAGCACTATAGCTCTCGCTCAAATTGATAAGAAAGAGAAAACCGTTTTCGGTAAAAAAATTAATCCTGAATTTATTTCGCCTTCTGGCTATATTAGATGCGCCACAGATGAATATGAGGAATTTCTACAAAGTAATAATCCGAAAAGAACTACAAGAGCACAATTTGATGCTATGATAGCACCATATGTTCAACAATATTTAAACACACCTTCAAATGCTTCGCAAAGCGGAAACATTATTTACATTCCTGTCGTAGTACATGTTATTCACAACGGAGATGCTTATGGTGTAAATGAGAATATTACTGATGAGCAAGTTCAGTCTCAAATAACGGTTATGACTCAAGATTATAGAAGAATGTTCGGGACGCCCGGGTATAATACTAATACTGTTGGAGCAGATGTTCAAATTGAATTTGTTTTAGCAAAAGTTGATCCAAACGGAAATCCTACAAATGGTATAAATCGCGTTAATTTATGTAAGGAGAATTATAATGTTGGATCTTTTACAGCAATACAAGCAGAAATTGATACAAATGTTAAACCGCAAACCATTTGGGATCCAACGCAGTATATGAATATGTGGAGTATAAATTGGGATGGCGCGGACTTATTAGGTTACGCTCAGTTTCCTAGCAATGGTACTAGTACCGCTAACACTGATGGTGTAGTTTCAGGTTATACTTTTTTTGGATCAAGATCCATTTTTCCAGGTGGAAATTATGCAGATTTTACTTATGATAAAGGGAGAACCATGACACATGAAGTGGGTCACTTTTTAGGATTATACCATACTTTTCAAGGAGGGTGTACGGGAGCAGGAGATAATTGTAATGATACTCCAGCAGTTTCAGTTCCTAACTACGGTTGTCCAGTAGGAACTAATTCTTGTACTGCTAGTGCTGGTAATGATATGATTGAAAATTATATGGATTACACGGACGATAGTTGTATGAATATTTTCACTGCGAATCAAAAAGCAATTGTAGTATCTGTTATGAATACTTTTCCAAGGCGTTCTACTTTAAAAACGTCAACTAAAGATGTTGCAATTCCATTATTTGCAAATGATGCTGAGGTAAAAATTGAAAATATTTGTGTAAGTAGTACTGCATCTTGCGCAACTCCTAATCCAATTGCGCCAGTAAAAAAAGTTTTGCTATACAATAGAGGTACTGCTAACTTAACTTCTGCTACATTGTCCTATAATATGAATGGCGGAACGGCATATTCACAAAATTGGACAGGTAATTTAGCGCCTAATAAATATGCGGTTGTCATACTAACTAACACAACGGTTAACGGTACACTAAATGTATCTATAACAGCTGCAAATGGAACAGACCAAAGAGCTTCCAATAACACTGCAACAAAAACTTTTGGTGCAGGTTCTACTTTATCATATGCAAATGCAACTTCATTTACATTTAATTTAGTTGGGGATTCTTATGGTTCTGAAATAAGTTGGACTTTAAAGAATGCTTCTGGTACTACACTATATAGTGGAGGACCATATACGGATATTGCTTCTGGAACTCAAGTATTGGTAAATAATCAATCTTGGACATTGCCAGCAAATGGTTGTTATTTTTTAACAGTAAATGATTCTTTTGGTGACGGATTATATAATGGAGTTGTACAAGGTTATTATACTGTAACTGCAGGTACGACAACTGTTGTAAACGTGCCTGATTTTGTTGAATCTGGTAATCCAGATGGTACTGTTATTTCTAGAATTAGTTACTTTACTAATAATGCGGCTTTGTCAAATGATAGTTTTAGTTTAATTGAAGACGTTACGCTTTACCCAAACCCATCAAGAGATTTCTTTACGATTTACGTTCCTCAAGGTATAGAAAGATCTGGTAAAATGGAAGTTTACAATAGTTTAGGTCAAAAAGTTGTAACTCAAAAAATTTCATCGGAAGCAGATTTATCTGTAAATGTCTCAAGTTTATCTAATGGCGTTTATTTTTTAAACCTAAATATAGGTGAAGCATCGAAAACATTACGTTTTATTAAAGAGTAATTTTGAAATATTTTTTTATAAAAAGGATTGGTTTTTGCCAATCCTTTTTATTTTTGCATAAATACAATTCACTTTGAAAATATATACCTCGTTACAGGAATTTACATCCACAAAGAAAACAATAGTAACCCTTGGAACTTTTGACGGAGTTCATTTGGGGCATACCGTTATTTTGGATAGAATTTGTAACATAGCCAAACAAGAAAATTTAGAAAGTGTAGTGCTTACATTTTTTCCTCACCCGAGATTAATCGTTTCTAACGATTCGGAAATAAAATTGTTAAACACAATGGCCGAAAAAGCAAAGTTGTTAGAACAAAAAGGCATTCAAAATTTTATTATTCATCCATTTGATAAATTATTTTCTGAATTATCACCAAGTGAATTTGTGAAACAAATTTTAATAAAACAACTCAATATTCAGAAAATCATTATTGGATACGATCATAAATTCGGAAAAAATAGAGCCGCCGATTTTAATGATTTAATTGCTTTTGGTAACGAATTTGGTTTTGATGTAGAAGAAATTCCTGCTAAACAAGTCGACGAAGTTTCTGTAAGTTCTACAAAAATTAGAAATTCACTTTTAGAAGGCAATATTTCATTAGCCAACGATTATCTTGGATATTCGTATATGTTGTCAGGAATCGTTGTAAAAGGGAATCAATTAGGTAGGACTATTGGTTTCCCTACAGCAAATATTCAAATTTCAGAAAACTATAAACTAATACCTAAAAACGGAGTTTATATGGTAACTACGATTCTGAATAATAAAATCATTTTTGGGATGATGAATATTGGTGTAAAACCAACTTTAGGTGAAAATTTATTATCAATTGAAGTGCATTTATTACATTTTTCAGAAGATATTTATGGTCAAAAAATTCAAGTAAATGTTATGGAGCGACTAAGAGAGGAACAAAAATTCGAATCTTTCGAAGTGCTTAAATCACAATTAGAAATTGATAAAGCAAACACCCTTCACTATTTTGAAAATTGGAACGCCTAACTAATTTATTTCCTTAATTTTCAGTTTTTAAAATCCGCTTCTTGTTTATCAAAATTTATAAAAACTTAGCGCATAAATTTTTTCTTCAAATGTAAATTAGTACTTTTGAAGCATTAATTTATGATTTTATGAGTCTTACCAAACATAACTGGACTAAAGAAGAAATAATTGCAATTTACAATAAACCATTAATGGATTTGTTGTTTGATGCCGCCTCAATTCACAGAGAACATCATGATCCTAATACGGTTCAAGTTTCTACACTATTATCAATAAAAACAGGTGGTTGCCCAGAAGATTGTGGATATTGTCCGCAAGCGGCCAGATATCATACAGATATTGAAGGAAATGATTTGATGTCTGTTTCACAAGTCAAAGCACAAGCGTTACGAGCAAAATCTTCCGGTTCATCAAGAGTTTGTATGGGTGCTGCATGGCGTAATGTTAAAGACGGTCCAGAATTTGATCAGGTGTTAGAAATGGTTCGTACCATTAATAAATTAGATATGGAAGTGTGTTGTACCTTAGGCATGATAACCGAAAATCAAGCACATCGTTTGGCAGAAGCAGGATTATATGCTTACAATCACAATTTAGATTCCTCAGAAGAATATTATAAAGAAGTAATTTCCACTCGTGGTTTTGAGGACAGGCTTGAAACAATAGAAAACGTTAGAAAAACTAATGTAACGGTGTGTAGCGGTGGTATTATAGGAATGGGTGAACGTATTGAAGATAGAGCAGGTATGTTAGTGGCGCTTTCTACCTTGAATCCGCAACCAGAATCGGTGCCAATTAATGCTTTAGTCGCGGTTGAGGGCACACCATTAGAAGATGAAAAACCAGTTGAAATTTGGGAAATGATTCGTATGGTGGCCACAACAAGAATTGTAATGCCTGAAACACAAGTCAGATTATCCGCTGGACGAACTAATATGAGTAGAGAAGGTCAAGCGATGTGCTTCTTTGCTGGTGCGAATTCTATTTTTGCAGGTGATAAATTGCTTACTACTCCAAATCCAGATGTAAATGAAGACATGAAAATGTTTGAAATGCTTGGATTAAATCCACAAAAACCTTTCCTTAAAAAAATGCAACCTGAAACAGTAGAAGCTGAAGATTCAACATTTGAAGCCTTGGGCGAAAAACCAAAATGGAGCCGTCCTGAACATAAAATAGAAAGAAATTTAGAGGCTTCTGGAAAAAAGTAAACGTTATTCTATCATAAATAAAAAAATCCCATATCTTTAAATAAGGTATGGGATTTTAGTAATAAAAAGGAAAAGAGCAACTATTTACTAACCAAATAAAATGAGAAAAAACTACTTTCTGCCACCCTTTTTCCAATTTATACAAATATTAACTCGTTATTAGATTGTGTGTTTTCTAAAATAACGTCTTCAATAATTTCTTCAATATTGTTTGTGTAGTTTACAGGTATAATTTTATTTGATAATACCCACATTTCAATTAAATTAAAATCAAGATTTTTAGCGGTTAAAACGCCCATTTTTTTCAATGCAAAGGCATTACACTCTTGTTCAATTTGTTTTTTGATAGGGATTACAAATAATTTCTTTTTCAAAAACAAAGTTTCAGCTGGTAATTCAAATCCAGCGTTGCACAATACACCAGCACTATTAGCAATAGCTTTTAAAAATTCGTTTTCGTCAATTGGAAATATGGTACAATTATTTGCACTGTAGGAAGCAGTGGCCGCTTTTGAAAATATAATCCAATTGGCAGAGGTTTTTTTCAACTCTTTAATTATTTTAATATCTGAAAACGAAGGCAAATACACAACATAATGCCCGGCATTTGAAGTTTTTAAGTCACTTATTTTTTTTCGTATTACAGGTCTGAAAATTTGTTCATTGTATTCTTCAAAGTGAAAACCATATTTTTTATCAACCGGCGCGTAGTTTTTAAATATTTGCCAACTTAACCATTTAATTTTTTTAGGTTTTGGTGTTTTGGAAAAAAACAAGGAAGATTGGTGGGATAGAGCCACAATATTTCCACCTTTAAATTTGCAGGCCCACGCAGATATTGGTTCGTAATCGTTAATAATTAAATCGTATTTATGTACGTTTAATTTTATAACTTGATAAATAAATTTGGCGTAATTATTTTTAAATAACGTTTTAAAAAAAGAAACATTACCGTTACTTCCATAAAATAAAGAAATTCCATTAAAATCTAAAGCCACAGGAAAGCCCAATTGAATTTGGGATTGACTACCACTTGTTAAAACAGTTACTTCACCATATTTTTCTAATATTGGAATAATTTCTTGTGCTCTGGCCAAATGACCATTTCCAGTTTTTTGAACGGCATATAATATTTTCATAATCTCTTAATTAAACGTTACCACTTCTTTTATTAATTCATCAATATTTTTCAAAACTACATCTTGGTGTTCGGACTCTAATTCTTCTTTAAAATCGTTTTTATCGAAGGTGTATATGCTCCAGTTTTTATCATGATATTCCAATGCAGTTAAATTTTCAATCCAATCGCCACTATTTAAATAGGTACAATTTCCGTTTTTGCTTTTCACTTCTCTAATTTGTGGTTGATGAATGTGCCCACAAATTACATAGTCAAATTCATTTTCTATTGCCAATTCTGTAGCGGCATTTTCAAAATCACCAATAAATTTTATTGCTTTTTTTACGTTATTTTTAATTTTTTTTGAAAACGAATATTTCTCTCGTCCTAGTCGCGTTAAAATCCAATTAGATAGTACGTTTAAACGAATTAAAAAATCATAGCCAATACCACCTAATTTTGCAATCCATTTTGAATGTTGTACGGAAGCATCAAATACATCACCATGAAAAAACCACGCTTTTTTGCCATCAAGGGTCATTATTTTTTTATTGGTTAATTCAATATTTCCGAAAGAAGTATCGGCAAATCGTCTTAAAAATTCATCATGATTTCCTAAAATATAAACCACTTCGGTCCCTTTTGAGGCCAAATCAATAATTTTTTTGATAACTTTTAAATGGTATTTTGGGAAATAACTTTTGCTAAATTGCCAAATATCAATAAAATCACCATTAATGATTAATGTTTTTGGAGAAACAGATTTTAAATAGGTAAAGAGTTCTTTTGCTTGACAACCATACGTACCCAGGTGGGTATCTGAAATTACTACAACATCTACATTTCTTGCCATAATACGATTCTGTATTGTTTTAGCAAAGTACGAGTTTGTTTGTTAAGAAAATACTAATAGAAAATTAAGAAATTAATGTAAATAAAACTCCCTAATTAAATTAATGTTAATGAGGGAGTTTGAAAATTTATTGTGTTACAATTTGTAATGTTTCTCGGCTAATTTGTTTGACTAAAATGGTTTTGTCTTTTTCAATCACTTCTGCTGAAATGGCATCAAAATGGCGTATGGTATATAAAGAAACGTTTTCATTATAAGAAACTTTGAATTTTTTTGATAATATGGTTTTCAAATCTTTAAATTTATCAAAAGTATCTTCAATACAAACGGAAAAACTAATGGCTGTATTTTGAATTAAACTCACTTTAATTTTATGTTTATGAAATAAAGCGAAAATTTCACTAATATTTTCTTCCATAATAAATGAAAAATCTATTGAAGAAAGGGAAACTAAAATTTGATTTTTCTTTACAATAAAACAAGATGTTTTTGGTTCTAAATCTACTCCAGTGCTCACTTTTGTTCCTGGTAGTGTTGGATTTATAAATGATTTTACATAAAGTGGAATTTCTTTTTTCTGTAAAGGTTGTAAGGTTTTGGGATGAATTACGCTGGCGCCATAAAAAGCCAATTCAATTGCTTCTTTATAAGAAATTTGATTTAGTAAAACTGCATTTTCAAAATACCTTGGATCGGCATTTAAAACACCCGGAACGTCTTTCCAAATGGTCACACTTTCAGCGCCTAAGCAGTAAGCAAAAATGGCAGCGGTATAATCTGATCCTTCACGACCTAAAGTGGTGGTAAAATTGTTTTCATCTGCACCAATAAATCCTTGGGTAATAAATAACGATTTTTTTCTGTTTATTTTAGAAATCAATTTTTGAGTGTATTCCCAATTTACATTTGCATCTCTGTAATTAGCATCAGTTTTAATATAATTACGAACATCTAACCATTGGTTTGTAATTCCTGCAGCATTTAAATAATGACTAACAATTGTGGTGGAAACCATTTCTCCAATACTTATTATCTGATCGTACACAAATGGATAATTTGGCGATTTGTTACTTCTAACAAAATATTCCAAATCATCAAAATGTGTATTTACATCAAAAAATACTTCGTGCTCTTCATCGTCAAATAAATCTAATAAAATTTGATTGTGATATTTTCTGATGTCTTGTAACGATGCATATAATTCGTTGGACTTTTCAAAGTAATTTTTGATAACCACTTCAAGTGCATTTGTAGTTTTTCCCATGGCGGAAATCACTAACATTACCTCTTCGTATCCAACGGTTTTTAAAACCTTTAATACATTTTTTATTCCAGCAGCATCTTTTACAGAAGCGCCCCCAAATTTAAATATTTTCATAATGAATCAATTACAATATTAAAATTTCAAATACTAATTGGTTATTGAATTTTAATTAGTTGTTTTTTCTATATTTTTTATAAATGTTTCTATTCCAATTTCATCCAAATGGACTACGCGCCAATCATTTAAAACAGTTGCCCCGCTTTTTTTATAAAATTCAATAGCAGGTGTGTTCCAATCTAACACGTTCCATTCTATTCGTCTTACGTTGTCTTTTTTTCCTTGTTTTATAATTTCGGTGTATAAAGCAAATCCAGCGCCCGTTCCTCTATTTGTTTCTTTGACAATTAAATCTTCCAAATGTATGGTTTTTCCTTTCCAAGTTGAAAATCGATAATAATACAAAGCTACACCAATAATTTCATTTTGCACTTCTGCTACAAAAGTATAAAATAAAGGGTTTTCCGAAAAGCCATCTCGTAATAAATCTTCTGCTGTTACAACAACCGCATTAGGTTCTTTTTCAAAAATAGCTAATTCTTTAATTAATGCCAAAACTTCTGGCATATCTTCTGGCATTCCTTTTCTGATATTCATTTTTTTGAAGTTTTTTCTACTATATATTTTATTTTCGAAGAGAAATCTGCCGCAAAAATACATATACAAAAACAACTTTCTAAATAAATTTTGCAGTATCACAAAAATAACGATATTTGTACAACAATCTAACTCAATCGATTTCGTAATGGAACAAAGCACTAAAACTTTAGGTGAATTTATCATCGAAAATCAAAATGCCTTTCAATATTCTTCCGGTGAATTATCCCGAATTATCAACTCCATTCGTTTAGCAGCAAAAGTAGTCAACTACAAAGTAAATAAAGCGGGTTTAGTGGACATTGTAGGTGCTGCTGGAGATCAAAACATACAGGGTGAAGACCAACAAAAACTAGATGTCTATGCTAATGAAGTTTTCATTCAAACATTAATAAACCGAGAAATTGTTTGCGGAATTGCGTCTGAAGAAAACGACGATTTTATGACCGTAGCAGGTTCAGATAAAAGTCATAATAACAAATATGTGGTATTAATGGATCCGCTTGACGGTTCATCAAATATTGATGTCAATGTATCTGTTGGAACAATTTTTTCGGTGTATAGAAGAATTACCCCAATAGGTACGCCCGTAACTTTAGAAGATTTTTTACAACCTGGGATCAATCAAGTAGCGGCTGGGTATGTTATTTATGGCACATCCACTATGTTAGTATATACAACGGGTTGCGGTGTTAACGGATTTACATTAAATCCGGCAATTGGGACATTTTATTTGTCGCATCCCAACATGAAATTTCCAGATAATGGCAGCATTTATTCTATAAATGAAGGAAATTATGTTCATTTTCCTCAAGGTGTAAAAAATTATCTAAAATATTGTCAGTTAGAAGAAAACGATCGACCATATACTTCAAGATATATAGGAAGTTTGGTATCCGATTTTCATAGAAATATGATAAAAGGCGGCATTTATATTTATCCAACAAGTTCTAAAGCGCCTAAAGGAAAATTACGTTTGTTATACGAATGCAATCCAATGGCTTTTTTAGCAGAACAAGCTGGAGGTAAATCTTCTGACGGCTTTGGAAGAACTATGGAAATTATCCCAACCGAATTACACCAACGCGTTCCGTTTTTCTGCGGGGTAAAAAGTATGGTAGAAAAAGCCGAGGAATTTATGGAACAAGCAAAATAAAAACATAAAGCGGCAGAAACGTCGCTTTTTTATTTCCTAAAAATGCTGTAAATTTGAAAAACATTTTAAAAAAAATGGTATGCAAGAATTTTTAATCTATTTCAATATGGGATTAAAGCATGTGTTAGATATCACAGCTTATGATCATGTCGTTTTTCTAATTGCCTTACTAATTCCGTACACGTTTAAAGATTGGAAACGCGTATTTTTACTAGTAAGTTTGTTTACTTTAGGGCATACTTTTGCTTTAATTTTATCTGTTTTTGGGATAGTTACTATATCAATAGCTATTGTGGAATTCCTTATTCCTATTACAATATTAATCACAGCTTTATATCATTTATTCACCGCAGGTAAATCGGCAAAAAAAGACACGATTACGTTTGTTGCTTTTATAACGGTTTGCTTCGGATTAATTCATGGACTTGGATTTTCAAATTATTTTAATACCATAATGGTGGGTACAGGAATGTCTAAGTTAGTACCTTTATTGGAATTTGCTTTAGGAATAGAGACCGCTCAACTAATTGTGGTTCTGGCCGTATTGCTTCTTGCGTATATACTTCAAACTTTTTTTAGATTTTCCAAAAGAGATTGGGCTTTGGTATTGTCAGGATGTATAATTGGTGTAGTTTTGCCAATGATTTTACAAAGCGAAATTTTTAAGTAAAAGAAACCTTTTACCCTTAACCCTGCACCTAAACAATGAAAGAAAAAAAATTAAAATACGATTTAGCCTATTTACGCATTGCTTCTGAATGGGGGAAGCTTTCCTATTGCAAACGCAAACAAGTTGGTGCCATTATTGTGAGAGATAAAATGATAATTTCTGACGGATACAATGGCACGCCAAGCGGCTTTGAAAATTGTTGTGAAGATGAAGAAAATCTAACAAAATGGTATGTGCTTCATGCAGAGGCAAATGCTATATTAAAGGTCGCGCGTTCTACACAATCTTGTGAAGGCGCTACTTTATATATTACACTTTCACCTTGTAAAGAATGCAGTAAATTAATTCATCAATCTGGTATAAAACGCGTGGTGTATTTAGATGAATATAAAGACACTTCTGGTGTAGATTTTTTAAGAAAAGCAGGTGTAGAAGCCGAACATTTACCTGTAGTTAATGAGTAAAAAACAAAATAAATACTACATTTTTATCCCTATTATGATTGCCTTGTCTTTTATAGGCGGATTGCTTTTAGGCAGTAAATTAGACGCATTAAATCAGATAAATATTGGTGCTAAATCAAAAGGAAAATTAAAATTAAATCAGCTTATTGATTTTATTGATACTGAATATGTTGATAAAATAAATACCGATTCTATTGTAGATTTAACCGTTTCTGGAATTTTAGAAAATCTCGATCCACATTCTATTTACATTCCAAAAGAACAATTGGCCGCTGTAAATGAAAGTATGGAAGGAAATTTTGTAGGTATTGGCGTAAATTTTTATATGTATAAAGATACATTAACGGTAATTAAACCCATTCCAAACGGACCTTCTGCAAAAGCAGGAATACAATCTGGAGATAGAATTTTATTTGCCAACAATAAGCAACTTTTCAAAAAAAAATACCAATCAGAAAATTTATTTCCAATATTAAAGGGTGAAATTGATACGCCTGTTAATTTGGTTGTATATAGAAAATCGGAAAACAAAAAATTTAAATTAACTGTGGTTAGAAATTTAATTCCAGTAAAAAGTATAGATGTTGCCACAAAAATTAACAGTAAAACAGGTTATATTAAAGTAAATCGTTTTGCCGAGACTACATATAATGAGTTTCATAACGCCTTAGTTTCTTTAAAAAAGCAAGGAAGTAAAGAGGTAATTGTTGATTTAAGAGAAAATGGTGGCGGTTACTTAGAAATGGCGGTGGCCATGGCCGATGAATTTTTAAAAGACAAGCAAGTAATCGTAAAAACCAAAAATAAAAAAGGAAAAATTGATATATCTTACGCTACTTCAAAAGGTATTTTTGAAACAGGGCGTCTGTATGTGTTAATTGATGAAAATAGTGCTTCGGCAAGCGAAATTTTTGCAGGTGCCATTCAAGATAACGACAGAGGTACTATACTTGGACGGCGCTCTTTCGGAAAAGGATTGGTGCAACGCGAATTGAAAATGAATGATGGCTCAGCTGTGCGTCTAACGATTGCAAGATACTATACACCATCTGGTAGAAGTATTCAAAAACCCTATGAAGACAAAGGCGAAAAGTATTTTAACGAATTTGAAAAGCGTTTTTTAAGTGGCGAATTATACGAAGCAGACAGTATTAAAGTGGCCGATAGTTTAAAATTTAAAACCAAAAAAGGCCGAATTGTTTACGGCGGCGGCGGAATTATTCCCGATGTATTTGTACCTATTGAGAAAAATCACAATAAAGAAGGTTTGGAGTTACTTCTTCAATCGGAAATAATGAGCTATTATGCCTTTGAAAAATTAGATGAAAATCGTGCGTTTTTTAGTAAAATGAATGCAATACAATTAAAAAGTGAATTGTTTAAAAAAGAAAAATATTTTACTCAATTTAAAGAATACATTACTTCCAATGGATTGCTTTTTAACATATCTAATCAAAAAGAACAAGTGCTAACGTATCTTTATGCTGAATTTTCTAAACAATTATTTAACGATACTTCTTATTATCAAATTGTACTTCCAAAAGACAAAATGATAAAAAAAGTGTTAGAAAAGCAAAAGTAGATGTTATTTTGTTTGTTCTACTACTTTTTTTGCAACTCTAAAAAGTGTTACTATAAGGATAGCACAAAATGAAGCAATAATTCCAATTAAAGCAATTGTACTTTCTCCTTCAAATGGTTTTTCAAAATCAATTTTTGTAGCATTAAAAATAATTGTGATTACTGATAATGCGATAATAATGTAACTAAATATCTTCATTTTTCATTTTTAAATTAATATAAATAATCCTTTTACGTTAGCGGCAAATAATTTGACTGAAATGGCTAATAATATTAAGCCGAAAACTTCTTTCCAGTCAATCATAATTTTTTTTGCAAATATACGGAATATGATCAATAGGTTCGATTTCAAAATGAAATTTACTGTAATTATTTACTATCTTTACACTTTAAATAAAAATGTATGTTTCAACTTCAAAAAACCATTGTTTCTGAAGAAATTTTGGAAAAAGACTTCGTTTGTAATTTATCTGCTTGCAAGGGGGCTTGTTGCGTAGACGGAGATGCTGGTGCTCCATTGTCTGTTGAAGAAACTCAGATATTGGCGGATATCTATCCAAAAGTAAAACCATTTTTAAGAAAAGAAGGTATTGCAGCCATTGAAGCACAAGGTACACATGTAATTGGTACGGATGGCGAATTAGAAACTACATTAATTGATGGTAAAGACTGTGCGTATGTAATTTTTGATAATAAAACAGCACTTTGTGGAATTGAACAAGCGTATAATCAAGGAGAAGTAAGTTGGAAAAAACCAGTTTCGTGTCACTTATATCCTGTACGAGTAAAGGAATATTCCGATTTTTCAGCGGTTAATTATCATAAATGGCATATTTGTTCTGACGCCTGTTCATTAGGAGCTGAATTACAAGTTCCGGTATATAAATTTGTAAAGGAAGCGTTGGTAAGAAAATTTGGAATAAAATGGTATGAAGAATTAGAAAAAGTTGCTGAGGATTTAAAAAAATAGCCTAGAAAAAATATGCCTTGAAAATCGTGTAAGGAGTTGTGTTTTCAACTAGTTAACACGATTTTTTTATTTTGTTTAACGTTGTTTAATGTTTTGAAAATCAATGGTTTATAAAAATATTTTTAATTTTACAATTAGGTATGATTGTTAAAAACTTAGGCAAATTGTGAATAAGTTTGACTTTTATTATTCAATTGATTTGTTCAAATTTGTAAAGTCAAAAAACAATAAGAAATCAACTAATAAAAAATATTAAATCAGGTACTTATGTCAGTCGTTGAACCAATTTTACAAGAAAACAAAAACAGATTTGTTATTTTCCCAATCAAACACCATGATATTTGGGAATGGTATAAAAAAATGGAAGCTAGTTTTTGGACAGCTGAAGAAATTGATTTGTCTCAAGATTTAAATGATTGGAATAATAAGTTGTCTGCTGATGAAAAATACTTCATCAAACACATTTTAGCTTTTTTTGCGGCATCAGACGGAATTGTAAATGAAAACTTAGCTGAAAATTTCGTAAATGAAGTGCAATATGCGGAGGCTAAATTTTTCTATGGTTTTCAAATTATGATGGAAAATATCCATTCTGAAACCTATTCGCTTTTAATTGATACGTATGTAAAAGATGAAGCTGAGAAAAATGAATTATTTAATGCATTAGATGTGTTTCCTGCCATTAAGAAAAAAGCAGATTGGGCATTGAAGTGGATTGAATCAGATTCTTTTGCAGAACGATTAATCGCGTTTGCAGCCGTAGAAGGAATTTTCTTTTCGGGAGCATTTTGTTCTATTTATTGGTTGAAAAAACGCGGATTAATGCCAGGTTTAACCTTTTCTAACGAATTAATTTCACGTGACGAAGGGGTACATTGCGATTTTGCTGTACACTTGCACAATCATCATTTAGTAAATAAAGTTTCAAAAGATCGTATCCGAACCATTATTGTAGATGCGTTAAATATCGAGAGAGAATTTATTACAGAATCGTTGCCTGTTTCATTAATTGGAATGAATGCCGGATTAATGACACAATACTTAGAATTTGTAGCCGATAGATTGTTAGTAGAATTAGGATGCGATAGAGAATACAATACTTCAAATCCATTTGATTTTATGGATATGATTTCGTTACAAGGAAAAACCAATTTCTTTGAGAAAAAAGTAGCCGAATACCAAAAAGCAGGTGTGATGAATACCGATACTGAAGCACAAAAAATTACTTTTGACGCTGATTTTTAATAGAAAAACGCATAAAACAGGTTTCCCCAAATTCTGCTATTTACTTTTTCTAAACGTAAGCCATTAATATAAACGGCAAGCCTTACTTACTGGCAAAAAAATAAGTATTACAAATAACCCGAATCAGTAAAGGGATTTGCTGTTTCAAAAAAACAAAAACTATGTACGTAATTAAAAGAGATGGCCATAAAGAGCCAGTAAGTTTTGACAAAATCACAGACAGAATTAAAAAACTGTGTTATGGTTTAAATGATTTAGTAGATGCTGTAAAAGTAGCTATGCGAGTTATTGAAGGATTGTATGATGGAGTAACTACTTCCGAATTAGATAACTTAGCAGCTGAAACGGCCGCTTCCATGACCATTGCTCACCCTGATTACGCACAATTGGCCGCTCGTATTGCCATTTCTAATTTACATAAAAATACCAACAAGTCCTTCTCGGAAACGATGAATGAAATGTATCATTATGTAAATCC
Source organism: Flavobacterium sp. (assembly GCF_040402895.1). Classification (GTDB taxonomy): domain Bacteria; phylum Bacteroidota; class Bacteroidia; order Flavobacteriales; family Flavobacteriaceae; genus Flavobacterium. Next base: position 164,992 of record NZ_JBBALR010000001.1, on the reverse strand, counting down.
AAGAACCAATCAAGCAGCACCTCTTTTATCAGAAGAAGTACACAAAGTAATTCAAGAAAACGCAGAATTTTTAAATTCTCATATCATATATAACAGAGATTTTAATTACGATTATTTCGGATTTAAAACTTTGGAACGTTCGTATTTATTAAAAATTAACGGAAAAATTGTAGAGCGTCCACAACACATGTTAATGCGTGTTTCTGTTGGAATTCACTTAAACGATTTGCCTGCTGTGTTGGAAACGTACGACTTAATGTCGAAAAAATTCTTCACACACGCTACACCAACATTATTTAATGCGGGTACACCAAAACCTCAAATGTCATCTTGTTTCCTTTTAGCCATGCAAGACGATAGTATCGATGGTATTTACGACACCTTAAAACAAACGGCTAAAATTTCACAATCAGCGGGTGGAATTGGATTATCTATACACAATGTTCGTGCTACAGGTTCTTACATTCGTGGCACTAACGGTACTTCTAACGGTATTGTTCCTATGTTGCGTGTGTTTAATGATACGGCGCGTTACGTAGATCAAGGTGGTGGAAAACGTAAAGGAAGTTTTGCCATTTATATTGAAACTTGGCATGCTGATATTTTCGATTTCTTAGATTTGAAAAAGAATACTGGTAAAGAAGAAATGCGTGCCCGTGATTTATTCTTTGCAATGTGGACATCAGATTTGTTCATGAAACGTGTGCAAGATGATGGATTATGGACGTTAATGTGTCCAAATGAATGTCCAGGTTTATATGATGTCCATGGTGAAGAATTTGAAGCACTTTATACTTCGTATGAAGCAGCAGGAAAAGGTAGAAAAACCATCAAAGCACATGAATTATGGGAAAAAATTCTAGAATCGCAAATTGAAACTGGAACGCCATATATGTTGTATAAAGACGCAGCCAACAGAAAATCAAATCAGAAAAATTTAGGTACCATTCGTTCTTCGAATTTATGTACCGAAATTATGGAATATACATCAAAGGATGAAATTGCAGTTTGTAATTTAGCCTCGCTTTCACTACCGATGTTTGTTGAAAATGGAGCCTTTAACCACGATTTATTTTACACTGTTACTAAACGTGTAACTAAAAACTTAAATAAAGTAATTGATAGAAATTATTATCCAGTAATTGAAGGAGAAAATTCTAACAAACGTCACCGACCAATTGGATTAGGGGTGCAAGGTTTAGCGGATGCGTTTATCATGTTGCGATTACCATTTACAAGTGATGAAGCCAAAAAATTAAATCAAGAAATTTTTGAAACCATGTATTTTGCAGCAGTAACTGCTTCAATGGAAATGGCGAAAGAAGAAGGTCCTTATTCTAGTTTTGAAGGTTCTCCAATTTCTCAAGGAGAGTTTCAATATAACCTATGGGGAATTCAAGATTCCGATTTATCTGGTCGTTGGGATTGGGCAAGTTTAAGGAAAGAAGTAATGGAATTTGGAGTGCGTAACTCCTTATTAGTAGCACCAATGCCTACAGCATCGACTTCACAAATTTTAGGAAATAACGAAGCATTTGAACCGTATACTTCAAACATTTACACTCGTAGAGTGTTGTCTGGAGAGTTTATAGTAGTAAACAAACACTTACTAGAAGACTTGGTAAAATTAGGATTATGGACAGAAGATTTAAAACAAGAATTAATGCGTGAAAACGGATCCGTTCAAAATTTAAATATTCCACAAGACTTAAAAGAATTATACAAAACGGTTTGGGAAATGTCTATGAAAGATATTATTGACATGTCGCGTCACCGTGGGTATTTCGTAGACCAGTCACAATCGTTAAACTTATTTATGCAAAATGCAAATTATGCAAAATTAACATCCATGCATTTTTACGCTTGGCAATCGGGATTAAAAACAGGAATGTATTATTTACGTACAAAAGCGGCAGTTGATGCGATTAAGTTTACATTAAATAACGATAAAAAAGCAGAACCTATCCAAAATATTCAACCAAAAGAACAATTGGAAGTAGTGGAAGCAGCTGTAGAGCCAGTAAATGAAACCATGTCTGCGGAAGAATACAGAGCAATGATTGAACTAGCCAAAAATGCTGGCCCAGACGATTGCGAAATGTGTGGTTCTTAGATTAAGAATAAATTTAAATAGCATTCAAAACAGGTATTATTTTTAATGCCTGTTTTTTTATACCTTTGAAAAAAAAATCATGGCAAAGGAAAAAGGAGTTTATACAGGATTAATTGAACAAGATGCCGACGGGAATTTTTTCTGCGGTCCGTATCTGTTAGATTATAAATTAGTGGTTTCAAAGTTTAAAATTGGCGATGAGGTAAATCTGAAAACCGTTATTGAAAATCCAAGCGATAAAAGTTACGATAAGTATCCAAAAAAATCAAGTTTGTTTTTCTTATCTAATTTAAAAGAGTAAAATTAAAATCCTTCATTATGAAGGATTTTTTTATTTCTAAATTCCTATCTTCGTATTTCTAAAAACCGATTACAATGATGAAGTGGGAACAACTTTTGTCTTTAAAACGACAAGGCGACACGAGTAAAAGACTACGAAAAGAACAAGACGACACCCGTTTGGGTTTTGAAGTAGATTACGATAGAATTATATTTTCTTCCGAATTCCGTTTGCTTCAAGATAAAACGCAAGTAATTCCGCTTTCAAAAACAGATTTTGTGCATACGCGATTGACGCATAGTTTGGAAGTTTCGGTAGTGGGTCGTTCAATTGGAAGATTAGTAGGTAAAAAAGTGTTGGAAAAATACCCGCATTTGCAAGAAATTCATGGGTATCAATTAAATGATTTTGGTGCGATTGTTGCGGCAGCTTGTTTGTCGCATGACATTGGAAATCCTCCTTTTGGCCATTCAGGTGAAAAAGCAATTGGAGAATATTTTTCTACAGGAAGTGGGCAGAAATACAAGTCGGATCTAACTGAAAAAGAGTGGCAAGACATTGTTGATTTTGAAGGAAATGCAAATGGTTTTTCTATTTTAACATCAAGTAGAGAAGGTGTGGAAGGTGCTTTGCGATTGTCGTATGCGACTTTGGGAACATTTATGAAATATCCCAAAGAAAGTTTACCAAAAAAGCCAACTTCAAACATTTGTGATAAAAAGTACGGATTTTTTCAACAAGACAAACAATTCTTTCAAGAAGTAGCTTCCGAGTTGGGTTTGATTTCAAACAAATCTAATCCAAACGTGGGCTATTTTCGTCATCCTTTAGCCTTTTTAGTGGAAGCAGCAGATGATATTTGTTACACCATTATTGATTTTGAAGATGGCATAAAACTCGGTTTAATTAATGAAGATTTTGCGTTAGAATATTTAATAAAATTGGTTCAAAAATCTATCGATTCTAAAAAATATAATGAATTAAAAACCAAAGAAGACCGAATTAGTTATCTACGTGCTTTAGCTATTGGTAGCTTAATAAATGACGCGGTTTCTATATTTATGGAAAATGAATCAGAAATATTAAAAGGATCCTTTTCAGTTTCTTTACTGGAAAAAAGTCAATACAAAGCACAAATTTCAGATATTATTAATATTAGTGTGAAAAACATTTACCAATCCAAGGAAGTAATTGAAAAAGAAATCATTGGGTATAAAGTTATCCATACGCTTTTAGATGTTTTTATTCAAGCTTATATTAACACGTCATCTAATTCAGGTACTAATTTTGATAAATTAATCATGAATATTCTTCCCGAAAAATACAAAGTAAATAAAGAAACGATGTACGATAAATTATTAAATATTTGTCAGTTTGTTTCATTATTAACAGACGGAAAAGCGATTGAAATTTATAAAATTATCAATGCAGCTAAAATATAATTGAACAAAATAAAAAAGAATATTAATTTTTTTGTGTTTTATTCATTTATAGATTAATTTTGAGTTTTATTTTATAACCCAAACTGTTTATGAAAAAGAACTTACTTCTAGTTGTTGGAATTTCTTTATTTAATTTTATCAGTTGTACTGAATCAAAATTGATTAAATCAAAAGTAAATAAAGTATTAACTAAAGAAAATACCGTATTTAATACATCAATACCTAATCCAATTATACCGAAAGCTAAGTCAAACTCAGTTGAGTATTTAAAGCTAGTTTCAGTAAAGCCAATTTCTAAATTCGATGAATTAAGATCTTTACATGAATGTTATTTGTCTGAAAGTCCATACAAAGAAACTTTAAAAAAATCTAAAATTGAAAGACAAGCTTTAGGTCTTCCACCAAATAAATATTACGAAAGCGATTGGGAAGCAACAATGGATCCAACAATTGGAAGACCTACTCCTGAGAAACTTGAAATATTAAGACAAGAACTTGAAAGACAACGAAATGAAGATTTAACAGCTTTAAGAACTCCTGGAGATGGAATTGATAATAGCTGGATTGAACGTGGCCCTACAAATGTAGGTGGCAGAACTAGAGCTGTTATTTTTGATCCAAATGATGTTACAAATGAAACCGTTTATGCTGGTGGTGTAAGTGGAGGAATCTGGAAGAACACAAATATTTCTAATGAAAATTCTATTTGGACACGTGTAAATATTCCAGATAATTTAAATGTAACTTGTATTGCTGTTGATCCAAACAATCCAAGTATTTTTTATGCGGGTACTGGAGAATCATATGTTGGAGGCGATGTTACTGGAGATGGATTATGGAAATCAACAAATGGCGGAAATAATTGGGTAAAAGTACTCGGAGGTGTTTCGGGAGCTACTTATTTTCAATCAGGTTCATCTGTTACTGTAAATTCTCCAGCACTAAGTTCATTTTCTGCTATTGAGACAACTGATTTTGGTGCGCCTATTACAACAGCTATAACTTCTAATATTGTTTTGGTGGATGACGGCACTATGCTGCCTAATGAAGGTTGTGGGCCGTTTATAAATGCCGCAGCCGTAAATGGTAAAATTGCATTGATAAAAAGAGGAACTTGCCCGTTTATTCAAAAATGTACTAGTGCTGTTAATGCGGGTGCTATAGCTGTAATTGTCATCAATAATGTATCAGGAATTCCAGCAGCAATGGGTGGTGTAGATACTTTTGGAACAGTTACTATTCCCTCAGTTGCAATTTCACAATTAGATGGCAATTCATTAATTACAGCGCTTGAGAATGGGCCTGTAAATGTTACTTTAAACCCATTAAATTCTTCTATTCTTACTGCAAATTTTGTTCCAGGTATTCAACATATTAATGATGTAGCGATTAGAAATAATGCAGGGATTTCGGAAATATATGTAGCTGCAGCTTCAACTCCAACTGCTGGTGCACTTTTAGGGGGTAACGAATATGGTTTATATAAGTCTTCGAATCATGGTGTTACTTGGACAGAAGTTGCTTTACCTCCTACAAGCAATGGAAGTAAAACAGCTCCAAATGATATAGAAATTACTTCCGGGGGCAAAATATGGTTGTCCTCAACAAATAATTCATTGTATGGAGAGGGAGGCGGTAGAATTTTTTCTTCTTCAGATGGAATTACCTTTCAACAAAAACATAGCATCACATCGGGAGAAAGAACTCAAATTGCTGTCTCTAAAACAAACCCTGATAAGGTATATGTTTTAACTGAAATACCAAATTCTGTTGTTATAGTTAAAACACTTAATAGTTTTACAACTTCTACTAATTTACCATTACCTATAGATGCCGACACTGGAATACCTGCTTCAGATTTCACTAGAGGACAAGCTTTTTACGATTTATTAATTGCTGCTGACCCTGTAAATGATGAAGTGCTATATCTAGGAGGTATAGATTTGTTTAAGTCAACAAATGGAGGTACTTCTTATTTACAACTTTCTCATTGGTATGGAGGTTTTGGTTACCAAGATGTACATGCAGATCAACATGGATTAGCATTTGGAAATGGCCCTTCAGGTAATACTAAAATAGTATTTGGTAATGATGGCGGGGTATACTATTCTTCAGATGGGGGTTACTTAACAACTTCAAGAAATAACGGCTTTAATGTAACCCAATTTTATAGTGTGGGTGTAGCACCTGTAGGTGCAACAGGAGGGAATTTATTTAATGATTATTTTGCTGCAGGCGCACAAGATAATGGTACACAATATTTTTCTTCTGTAGCTTCTGGTCTCAATTCTAGTATTACAGCTCAAGGTGGTGACGGAGCATTTACAATGTTTGATCAAGGTGCAAATAAATATTTTATTTCAAATTATGTTTATAATCGTAGTATAAATAGAAGAACTACAGATGGAGCTGTAAAAGTAATAAATAGTGAATCTACAACTAATGGCGCATTTATTTGTCCAATGGTTTTAGATTCAAATCTAGATGTATTATTTTCCGATTACACCACTGGAACAACCTATCAAATTAGAAGATATACAAATGTTGGGTTAACTGGTACTGTAGTAAAAACTATTTTAACAAATCCACTGCTTACAAATTCACCTTCTGCTTTCGCCGTCTCTAAATATACAACTGGCTCAACTACATTACTTGTTGGTACTAGAAACGGAAAAGTTTTAAGACTCACCAATGCCAATACCACTCCAACTTGGACTGATATTTCATCATCAGCTTTTGTAGGAACAATATCAGATATTGAATACGGTACTTCAAATGATGAAATTTTTGTAACCATGAGTAACTATAATGTCACTAGTATTTGGTATACATCTAATGGTACATCAGCAACACCAACTTGGGTAAACAAAGAAGGGAATTTTCCTGACATTCCTGTAAGATGTATTCTTCAAAATCCATTATTACCTACTACAGAAGTGATTGTAGGTTCGGATTTAGGAGTGTGGTTTACAAATAATTTTAATGCAGCATCACCAACTTGGTATCAATCTTATAATGGAATGCGTAATGTGAAAGTTACTGATTTAGATTTGAGAAATGATAATGTAGTTTTTGCTGCAACATACGGTAGAGGCGTTTTCTCTGGAACATTTACAAATACGGTACTTAACAATGAAACATTCATCAATAATAAAAATGTTTCTATATATCCAAATCCAGTAAAAGATAATTTGAACATAAATATTAAAGATTTTTCTGGGGATATTTTAGTAAAAATTATGGATGTTAACGGTAGAGAAGTATTCAATAAATACATTAATAACTTTAACCGATCTAAAGAACTAGATCTTTCTTCATTTTCATCAGGAATTTATTTCTTGAAGTTAATAGGTGAAGATTTAAATTATTCTGAAAAAATTATTTTAGAATAAAAAATTTATAAGCTTACATAAAAAAAAGCCTGTCTACAAAGACAGGCTTTTTTTTATATAATTATGATTTATACTTTAACGGTAAATACACTACTTTTTTAGTTTCAAAAAAATCTTCAGTAAAAAAATCGGATAAATTATGCAGTTGAACGGTTTTATATGCGGCTAATTCTTCCGTTAAATCACCCCCTTTTAAATATAAAATTCCATTTTTTATTTCGTGATTCGAATTTTTCATTGTTTTATCTTTTGTCCATTTTACAAAATCTGGCATGTTAGTAACGGCACGGCTTACAATAAAATCAAATTCTTCTTTTACTAATTCGGCTCTTTTTTGCTCGGCTTTAACATTTTTTAAACCCAAGCCATTTGCCACTTCTTGAACCACTTTTATTTTTTTGGCAATAATATCTATCAAATAAAATTGTGCTTCAGGAAATAAAATAGCCAAAGGAATTCCAGGAAAACCACCGCCAGTTCCAACATCTAAAATTTTAGCACCAGGTTGAAATTGGATTACTTTTGCAATACCTAAAGAATGCAAAACATGTCTAGAATAAAGTTCGTCTATGTCTTTTCTGGAAATCACATTAATTTTAGAATTCCAATTAGTATACAAATCGTATAATTTTGTGAATTGTTCAAGCTGTATAGGCGTTAAATCGGGGAAATATTTTAATATCAGTTCCAAATTATTGTTTTTATTTGCAAAAATACAATTTTTAAATGATATGATATTTATCATATTAATTTTTCGAGAAATAGTAGTACATTTGTAAATTAATATTAAATATTTTAATGAAAATGCAAACACCAACTTTTTCAAGAACAGATAAAAATCAATTTTTTAAAATACTAAATAAAAGAGTTAATGACTACTTTAAAGAACACAACATCAATAAAACGGGGAATTGGAAGTTACATTTAAAAGCGGGCATTATGTTCGGTTTGTTTTTCATACCATTTTTTGTAATATTTTTCATTGACATTCCTGTTTTAGCTTATCTTTTTGCCTCTGTGATCATTGGTATCGGTATGGCCGGTGTTGGAATGAATGTTATGCACGATGGAAATCATGGTTCGTATTCTTCTAAAAATTGGCTAAATAAAATTATGGGTGGAAGTATCTATATTTTAGCTGGAAATGTGTATAATTGGCAAGTGCAACACAATGTTTTACATCACACCTACACCAATATTCCTGGTCATGACGAAGATTTAGATGCAGGAAGGGTGATCCGTTTTACTAAAGAAGCTACTTGGTATAAATTTCACGCTTTTCAACATTATTATTCTATATTTTTATATGGGTTGCTTACTATAAACTGGTGTTTAACTACCGATTTTAAACAGATGGCCGGCTATTTAAAAAGAAAATTATCTTATGGAAATACACCTAATCCAAAAACACTTTGGACCGGTTTAGTAATCTCAAAGATAGTTTATTTTAGTTTTTGGATTGTATTACCTTTAGTTTTTGGAGTTGCAAGTTGGTGGGTGATTTTAATTGGATTTTTCATCATGCATTATACTGCAGGTATTATTTTAAGTGTTGTTTTTCAATTAGCACATATTACTGATGATACCATTAACCCTCATCCAAACGAAGAAGGCGAAATCGAAAATACTTGGGCCATACACCAATTGTTAACTACCGTAAATTTTGCCCCAAAAAACTGGATAGTAAATTGGTATACTGGTGGATTAAATCATCAAATCGAACACCATATATTTCCGAATATTAGTCACATTCACTATGGAAAAATTGCAGAATTTGTAAAACAAACTGCTGCCGAATGCGATTTACCTTATTTCGAATATCAAACCATGAGAAGTGCTGTAATTGCACATTTCAAACACTTAAAAGAATTAGGGCAACAACCTCAATTAACATAAGAAAACTGAGACGCGATTTATCGCGTTTCTTCATTTATAGTACATTTAACAAATCAACATGAATCACATTTTATCTGAAAGAATTAACAATCTTGCGGTATCGCAAACTTTAGCAATGGCCGCATTGGCAAGAGAATTAAAACAACAAGGAAAAGACATTATTAGCTTAAGTTTAGGTGAACCAGATTTCAATACGCCTGATTTCATTAAAGAAGCAGCCAAGCAAGCTATTGATGAAAATTATTCTACCTACTCGCCTGTAGATGGATATTTAGAATTGAAAGAAGCTATTTGTACAAAATTTAAGAGAGATAATAATCTTAACTATACGCCAAATCAAGTTGTTGTTTCAACAGGTGCCAAACAATCCTTATACAATATCGCTCAAGTTATGCTTAACGATGGTGATGAAGTAATTCTTCCAGCGCCTTTTTGGGTTTCTTACTTTGAAATCATCAAACTTTCTGGAGGAATTCCAGTTGAAGTACCAACTTCAGTGGAAACAAATTTTAAAATCACACCAGAACAATTAGAAGCTGCCATCACACCAAAAACAAAAATGATGTGGTTCAGTTCTCCATGTAATCCTTCAGGTTCAGTATATAACAAACAAGAACTAACTGCTTTAGTTACCGTTTTAAAAAAATATCCAAACATTTACGTGGTTTCAGATGAAATATACGAACATATAAATTATACTCATGAATATTGTTCAATTGGTTCAATTGAAGGCATGGAAAACAATACCATTACTGTAAATGGTGTGGCCAAAGCATTTGCTATGACAGGATGGAGAATAGGTTATATCGGTGCTCCAGAATTCATTGCAAAAGCCTGTACAAAAATACAAGGACAAGTAACAAGTGGCGCCAATTCCATTGCACAACGAGCAACTATTGCGGCTTTACAAGTAAATCCTTCTCAAATAAAATATATGGTTGATGCTTTTCATAAACGCCGCGATTTAGTTTTCGGATTAATGAAAGAAATCCCAGGGTTTAAATTAACTAACCCAGATGGTGCATTTTATGTGTTCCCAGATGTATCAGCTTATTTTGGAAAAACAGTAAGAGGAACAGAAATTAAAGATGCTACAGATTTCGCTATGTATTTATTAGCAGAAGCCAATGTTGCTACTGTTACCGGCGATGCTTTTGGAAGTCCAAATTGCTTGCGTTTATCCTACGCAACAAGCGAAGAACTACTAATTGAAGCCCTAAAAAGAATCAAAGAAGCTTTAGTTTAATATTATTAAAAACGAAATGAGCCATTAAGAAATTAAGATAGTTAAGAAAAAACTTAATCAGACTTAATGGCTTAATGGTTTTTTAATTTTTTGAATAATCCCCTACAGGTTGGGCTTTCCGTTTTAATATTTTATTATAAATAATAGGATTTTCACTGTATTCTCTAACGCATATCCGTTTTCAAAACATAATCCAAAATGAAAAAAAAAATACTATTATTAGGTTCTGGTGAATTAGGAAAAGAATTTGTAATTGCCGCACAACGAATCGGACAAACCGTAATTGCTGTAGACAGCTATGAAAATGCACCCGCAATGCAAGTCGCACACGGTTTTGAGGTAATCAATATGCTTGACGGCGCTGAGTTAGACAGAATTGTAGCTAAGCATCAACCTGATTTTATTGTACCCGAAATAGAAGCTATTCGTACGGAGCGTTTTTATGACTATGAAAAACAAGGAATTACCGTCGTGCCATCCGCAAAAGCGGCTAATTTCACTATGAATAGAAAAGCCATTCGCGATTTAGCGGCTAAAGAGTTAGGTTTAAAAACGGCTAATTATCGTTATGCTACTTCATATGAAGCATTACAAAAGTCAGTTGCCGAAGTAGGAATGCCCTGTGTAGTAAAACCATTAATGAGTTCATCTGGAAAAGGACAATCTACTATAAAATCAAATGATGATATTGAAAAAGCTTGGAACTATGCAGTAGAAGGTTCACGTGGCGATATTGTAGAAGTTATTGTAGAGGCATTCGTAAATTTTCATTCGGAAATAACGCTTTTAACGGTAACTCAAAATAATAATTTGCCCACTCTTTTTTGCGCGCCAATTGGCCACCGTCAAGAGCGAGGTGATTATCAAGAAAGTTGGCAACCAGCCCGAGTTTCAGAAGTTACTATTTTAGAAGCACAAGAAATGGCAAAAAAGGTTACTGAAGCCTTAGGTGGTGCAGGGCTTTTTGGAGTAGAATTCTTCTTAACAAATGAAGGGGTATATTTTTCAGAATTATCACCAAGACCTCATGATACCGGAATGGTAACCTTAGCTAATACGCAAAATTTTAACGAATTTGAATTGCACTTACGTGCTATTTTAAGTTTACCAATTTATGAAATCACACAAGAAAGAGCAGGTGCCAGTGCAGTAATTTTAGCATCAGAAAATTCAGATCATCCCACTTTTTCAGGTATTGAAAACGTAGCGTTTCAGCCTAAAACAGATTTCAGATTGTTTGGAAAACCAACTTCTCGACCTTACAGAAGAATGGGCGTGGTGTTAAATTATGATAAATTAGATACGCCCATTGAACAAATTGTTGAAAAAGCAAAAAAAATGGCTACTTTAGTAACAGTAAATGCCTAAGAAAATGAAAAAAATAATAGTACTTGTTTTTGGTTGTTTATTTGCAGCCTCTTGTGGTCCTAGAAGATTAGGATGTGGTCCCAGAAGATGTGAAGTAAAAACGCCAACAACTGTTCATTCAGATATACACAAAATACAAGTTTCATAAATGAAAAAAAAGATTGAAATTTTAGCGCCCGCTAAAGATTTAATACAAGGAATAGCTGCTATAAATGCAGGTGCAGATGCCGTTTATATTGGAGCACCGTTGTATGGTGCCCGATCCAATGCTACCAATTCTATTGAAGATATTGCCGAATTAGTAAAATATGCACATTTATTTAATGCTCAGGTTTTTGTAGTTATAAATACAATTTTGTACGATAATGAATTAGAATCATGTCGTCAAATGATTTGGAAACTGTATCATATAAATGTCGATGCCTTGATTATTCAAGACATGGCCATTATGGAGATGGAATTACCACCAATTGTTCTTCATGCAAGCACACAAGCCAATAATCGTGATGCAGCTAAAATTAAATTTTTAGCCGACGCTGGAATAAAACGAGTGGTATTAGCAAGAGAATTAAATTTAAGTCAAATTAAAGAAATCAGCGAAGCTTCTGATGTAGAATTAGAATTTTTTGTTACGGGTGCTTTATGTGTTTCGTTTAGCGGAAATTGCTATATGAGCGTAGCCAATGGCGAACGTTCGGCAAATAGAGGTTCTTGTGCGCAAAATTGTCGTTTACCTTATAATTTAATTGATGGAAATGGCGATACATTAATTAAAAATAGTCACTTGCTTTCTATAAAAGATTTTGATGTTTCCAATCAAATACCAAATTTAGTTGCAGCTGGAATTTCGTCATTTAAAATTGAAGGCCGTTTGAAAGATATTGTATATGTAAAAAACAACGTATCCTATTTACGGCAAAAATTAGATGCTTTTTTAGCTGAAAATACTGATAAATATACCAAAGCATCTTCTGGAAAATGTACTTTCCAATTTGATGCTTCACTAGACAAAAGTTTCAATCGTGGCTATACTGATTATTTTGTAAATGAAAGACACCAAGCAATTGGCTCTTGGGATAGTCCAAAATCGAAAGGACAATATATTGGAAAACTAATCAAAACAGTTGGTAATTCCTACGAAATTGAAAACGGGGAATTACTAAATAATGGAGATGGATTGTGTTATATTAATTCTGATAATGAAGCGGAAGGTATTTATGTAAATCGTGCCGAAAACGGTATTGTGTATCCTAACGTATTAAAAGAAATTGCTGACGGGACTTTCATTTACAGAAATAACGATGCCGCTTTCATTAAAATTGTAGAAAGAGAAGATAGTGCGATAAGAAAAATAAGCACGACTTTAGTACTTAAAGAAAACGAAAATGGTTTTGAATTAATCGCTACAGATGAAGATGGAAATATTAGTAGGGCTACTTTAGAACATCCAAAAGAGCTTACCAAGAATAACGAATCTATAGCAGAAAATTTCAAAGTTAATTTAGCAAAAACTGGTTTTACTCCCTATAATGCGGATGAAATTACGATAGAATTTTCTCAAAATTGGTTTTTGCCGATTTCAAAGATTAACGAAATGCGAAGAACCGTTTTCGAACAATTATCGGAAATTCGATTAAATAATTATATTCGAAAAGAACATCAAATGGTGAAAACATCACATCCTTATCCCGAAACCAAATTGGATTTTATGTATAATGTTTCCAATAAAACGGCTCGAAAATTTTACGAACGTCACGGCGTAACTGAAATTGAAAAAGCATTTGAATTGCAATGGGATCCAGGAAAATCGCGTGTAATGACTACTAAATATTGTATTAAATACGAATTAGAGCGTTGCCCAAAATACCATCCAGAACATCGAGATAAAAAAGTAAAAGAACCTTTGGTGTTAAAACAAGGCGAATTAGAATACAAACTAAAATTCAATTGTAAACCTTGCGAAATGGAAATTTGGGAAAAAGATGCCGAATTTGAAATTGAGGATGAAGATTAAACTAAATTATAGACATGGAAAATACAGTTTTACATAAAGCAAATACAAGAGGTCATGCTAATCATGGTTGGCTAAATGCGTACCATAGTTTCAGTTTTGCAAGTTGGTACCATCCAGAAAGGGTACAATTTGGAATGTTAAGAGTTTTAAATGACGATACTATTGCTGCCGGAATGGGTTTTGGCACGCATCCACACGACAATATGGAAATTATTACCATTCCATTGGAAGGCGATTTGGCACACAAAGACAGTATGGGAAATGAATCTACTATTAAAACGGGCGATGTGCAAGTAATGAGTGCGGGTACTGGAATTCAACACAGTGAGTTCAACCCAAATGCTGATTTACAAACGAAATTATTTCAAATTTGGTTATTTCCAAAATATAGAAATGTAACACCACGCTATCAACAAATTACTTTAGATGTAGCCAAACAAAAAAATGATTTTGCACAAATTTTATCGCCAAATGCAGAGGATGAGGGCGTGTGGATTTACCAAGATGCCTGGTTTCATTTAGCTGATTTTAACGCGGGTTTTTCTAAAACTTATGAAATAAAAAAAGCAGGGAATGGCTTGTATGTGTTTGTAATTTCAGGAACAATTTCTGTTAACAGTCAGGAATTAGAAACTAGAGATGGTTTTGGAATTTGGAATTTACAAAATTTGGAAGTTACAGCCACAACGGATGCGAAGTTTTTATTAATGGAAATTCCAATGGATCAATAAACAGAATAAATGGTTCAATATACAACAACCGTAAAGGCTACTTTAGAAAAAGTATGGCAGCATTTAATTCTTAAAATTGAAAATCCAGAAAATTTTGTCCCTGGTATAAGTGATGTGTTTATTTTAGAAAAAAATGATGACTTTGTTATTAGAAAAATGACAGTTACCACGCCAGATAATACAACAACTTTAACGGAAAAGATTACTTTTATACCATATAAAGTAAGATTTTTGTTAGTAGAACATCCTAAATTTGAAGGCTATGTAGATAATGACATCAAACCAATTTTGGAAAATGAAACAGAAATAACTTTTACAATAAATTGGAAAGACAAAACAACGCAAACTGAAATTAATAATTTTGAATTGGTGAAAAATGCAGTAGAAAAAACTAAATCATATATAGAAGAAAACTTATGAAACAACCACCTAAATGGAAGTTTGCAATCATCGTATGGTTAGCCATTTATCCTACAATTACTCTAGTTAGTTTTCTGATTGGAGATATAATAAAAAGTTGGCCTTTGCCTTTTAAAACATTATTAATGACAGGAATTTTAGTTCCGTTAATGGTTTTTATTTTACTTCCTTTATTAAGAAAGCTGCTAGGAAACTGGCTGCATAAATAAAAAAGAAAGGGAAATTTCAAGTGAAATTTCCCTTTCTTTTTTATTTCTTTAAGCTAATATTTTCAAATGACGAAACATCAATAATTTCTTCAGAATCAATATCAAATGAAATCTTCACGAAATCTCCAACTGCTGTTATTGGTAATTGATTGGATATTTGTGAGGAACCTACAAAAATATTTGGATAATCTTTAACTGTAAAATAATAAAAACTATTTCCGTTTTTTACATCATTTTGAATTCTTACAATAGCAGATTCTATAATTTTTTTAGCCGATTTACTATCTAAATTTATTTTATTTCCAGAGGAATTAAATGCCGTTTTGTAAGCTGTTAATGCTTCACGCATGGTGTTTCCTGTTCCAACTATTGTGTAATCTGAAATGGAAACCATGGCATACATTTTTACTAAACCACCATTGTCTTTTAACGTCATTACATAGGTTGGAATGTTGTTAATATTATACGGAATAGGTAACGATGCTACAAATCCTTTTTCTTGTACTTTTCCTTGTGCCGAACTTTGAGCTGCAATTTCAGTAGCGCCACTTTGTTTGTAAAATGTAGTATGTTTGGTTCGTGTGTCCACTAATACAAACCCTACTGCAGATTCGTCTTTTCCTACGGAAGTAATTCCCGTATACCAATATGATTTATTGTCTTTTCCATACACTAACGTTAAATCTTCTGTAATCTGAAGCTTGTTTTCATTAGAAAAATTCCAATACCCTTTTACATATTCACCCCAATCATTTAATTGGTCTTTAATAAAAGATATCGGTTGAATTCTATCTACCCAAGCAGGAGTGTTTTTAATATTATATTCCTTTATTTCTCCGTTTTGTGCATTAACCACAACAACGCCTGTGGCATCATTTCCAGAAAATCCGACTTGTTTTTTGTATTTAGTAACCACCCAAAAAGGCATTCCTGCGTCATCAATTTCAAAAGAAAAATCAGTCAAACCAACTGTACTATAGCCATTAAAATATAAATAGCGATGTAAATTGCTTTGAAAATAGGCTTCTTGTTGGTATTTTAAAAATATTGGTTTTCCATTTACTTCTTGAACTAATTTCACATCTCTTTCGTTTGTTGCAGAAACCATTACATATCCAGTAGTACCTTTTTTATTGTTCAGCCATTTAAAAAATCCAGAATGTTCTAATGGAGCAATCCAAAATAATTTTCCGTTTACTTTTTGTATGTAAAATTCACCTAAGTGGGCTTGACTTCCTAAAGCAGCTTGACTTCCTAATATTTTTTCACCTAATAAATACGCTAAAGATTCATCTACAACTCGAATTTCATTCATAGAAATAGGTGCAATATGATTGGTTAATTTATCGCCATTTGTTACTTTACCAATTAAGTTTCTATAGTCTTCACTTCTAAAAATGGGGTGTGAAGTGAAAAATGGTAAAATAAATGCATAAATAATTGCAATACCTACTAATAAGGCTGGAATTTTCCAAAAAACCTGAACGGGTTTATAACTTTTTCCATCTGAACTAATTGTGAATTTAGAAAAAGTAAAAAATAATAATGCTGCGATTATGATAAATAAAACAGTTATTCCCGAAAAGCCATAACTTATTACTGGCAGAGAAATATAAAAAAAGAAAAGCGTTACTAGAAGTACTAATACTATTGGTAAAAATTTTTTCATTTTCATTTTTATTTAGAGTTTATAAATATTAGACATTAATTGGATGAGATTGTTACAAAATAAGTATTTTTGTTTTACGATTTAGAAAAACGAATCACTTTTAAATAATATATTATGAATGCATACATTTTTCCTGGTCAAGGAGCACAATTTACCGGTATGGGTAAAGATTTATATGAAACATCCGCTTTAGCAAAAGAATTATTTGAAAAAGCAAATGATATTTTAGGTTTCCGAATTACAGATATTATGTTTGAAGGCACCGCTGAAGAATTAAAAGAAACAAAAGTAACACAACCCGCTGTTTTTTTACATTCAGTAATTTTAGCAAAAACTTTAGAGAATTTTAAACCAGAAATGGTAGCAGGACATTCATTAGGTGAGTTTTCGGCTTTAGTTGCAAATGGTGCTTTATCTTTTGAAGACGCACTTTTGTTAGTTTCTAAAAGAGCATTGGCGATGCAAAAAGCTTGTGAAATTACCCCATCAACTATGGCTGCAGTTTTGAATTTAGAAGATAAAATTGTAGAAGACATTTGCGCTTCAATTGATGGCGTTGTAGTGGCAGCAAATTATAATTGTCCAGGGCAATTGGTAATTTCTGGCGAATATAATGCTGTGGAATTGGCTTGTGAAAAAATGAAAGAAGCAGGAGCCAAACGCGCTTTAATTTTACCTGTTGGAGGTGCGTTTCATTCACCAATGATGGAACCTGCAAGAGAAGAATTAGCTGCTGCGATAGAGGCTACTCATTTTTCAACGCCTATTTGTCCGGTGTATCAAAATGTGACTGCAAGCGCGGTTTCTGATGCGACTGAAATTAAGAAAAATTTAATTATTCAATTAACAGCACCCGTAAAATGGACACAATCAGTAAATCAAATGATTGCAGATGGGGCCGCGAGTTTTACTGAAGTTGGACCTGGAAAAGTATTGGTTGGCTTAGTAAATAAAATAAACAAAGAGGTAGAAACTATTTCTGCATAAAGAATAAAAAAAGCTCCGATAATTATCGGAGCTTTTTTATATAAAATTAACTTCTTATTTTCTGTTCCCATTTCCAAGCACTTTTTAAACTATCATCTAAATTTAGTGTTGTTTTCCATCCTAAAATAGTATTGGCTTTGTCCGTGTTAGCATAAGCTTCTGTAATATCTCCTTCTCGTCTTCCTACAATTTTATAATTTAGCTTTTGTCCTGTAACTTTTTCAAAAGATTGAATGACTTCTAAAACAGAACTTCCTTTTCCCGTCCCTAAATTAAAAATTTCTACTGAATCCATATTTTTTTTGTTTAACAAACGCTGCATGGCTATTACGTGGGCTTTTGCCAAATCTACCACATGAATATAATCTCTTACTGCGGTTCCATCAACAGTTGGGTAATCATTTCCAAAAACGGATAACTCTTGTCTTAATCCCATAGCAGTTTGTGTAATAAACGGGACTAAATTTTGAGGTACACCTAGAGGTAGTTCACCAATTTCAGCCGATTCATGTGCGCCAATTGGATTAAAATAACGTAATAAAATAGCATTTAACGCACTTACTCTTGAAGTATCAGTAATAATTTCTTCACCAATTTGCTTTGTGTTTCCGTAAGGTGACAGAGCGGTTTGAATAGGTGCGTCTTCTGTAATTGGCATTTTTTCGGCTTGACCGTAAACGGTACAAGAAGAACTAAAAATGAAATTTGCAGACGGTAATTTAGTAAGTTCCTGCAACATATAAATCAAAGCACTTATATTATTTTCGTAATATAATAACGGATTTTCAACACTTTCACCTACGGCTTTGCTTGCGGCAAAATGAATTACTCCAGAAATATCAGTATGTGTTGCAAAAAATTTTTGAACTGCTGCTTTTTCTCGTAAATCGATATTTTCAAAAATTGGTTTTTTACCAGTAATTCGTTCAATTCCAGTTAAAACTTCCAAAGAAGAATTGGAAAGATTATCAATTGCAATCACCTCAAAACCTTCATTCTGCAATTCTACAACGGTATGAGATCCAATAAAACCTAATCCTCCAGTGACTACTATTTTCATTTTTTTTAGCTTATGGCTAACAGCTAACAGCTAACAGCTGCATAAACTGAAAGCTAATTTAAACATATTCTAAAACCGTATCGGTAATAAATTTAATTTGTTCATCGTCTAATTCTGTGTGCATTGGTAATGCTATAACTTCTTTACATAACTGATTGGTAACTGGAAAATCTTCTTCGTTATAACGAACATCGGCATAGGCTTTCTGACTATGTAATGGAATTGGATAATAAATAGCACAAGGAATACCTTTTTCTTGTAAATACGCTAGTAATCCATCGCGTTTTCCATTGGTAATACGAATTACATATTGATGAAATACGTGACAATCGCAACTTTCGCAAATAGTTGGTGCTACGATATTTTTATTTACACCTAAGGCTAGCGTATATTTTCTTGCAGCATCTTGACGCGCACTGTTGTATGTGTCTAAATGTGGTAATTTTGCTTTTAAAACGCCCGCTTGAATACTATCTAAACGAGAATTTACCCCAACCACATCATGATGATATCTTTCATACATGCCATGATTTACAATTCCTCTAATATTATGTGCTAAATTGTCATCGTTTGTGTAAATCGCACCACCATCACCATAGCATCCTAAATTTTTTGATGGGAAAAAAGAAGTTGCGGCAACATGTCCAATAGTCCCCACTTTCTTTTTAGAACCATCTTTTGAGGTATAATCTGCTCCAATTGCTTGCGCATTATCTTCAATTACATATAAATTATGTGCGTTGGCAATTTCCATAATTGCATCCATATTCGCAGCACGACCAAATAAATGTACAGGAACAATCGCTTTTGTTTTTGGAGTAATGGCTTTACGAATACCTTCTAATGAAATATTCATATTATTCCTATCTACATCTACTAGCACTGGAGTTAATTGCAATAAAGCGATCACTTCAACGGTTGCTGCGAAGGTGAAATCAGCAGTTATGACTTCATCGCCAGGTTGTAATCCCAATCCCATCATCGCAATTTGCAAAGCATCCGTTCCGTTGGCACAAGGAATTACGTGTTTTACACCTAAATATTTTTCTAAATCTGCCTGAAATTGGTGTACTAAAGGACCATTTATATAAGTATTGTTGTCTAAAACTTCTTGAATAAACGCATTTACTTCGTCTTTTATTTTTTCGTATTGACTTTTTAAGTCAACCATTTGTAATTTTTTCATCTTCCTAATCTAATTTAGTCAAGCAAAAGTAAGAAATTCTGCTTACATTTTTTGTGTTACATAAAAGAAACGTAATTTAGCAACATAAATTAGTAACATGTCATTTATTTATAACTTTATACTCCTTTTTGCTTCGCAGCTTTTAAAGATTTTGGCGCTTTTTAGTCCAAAATTAAACTTGTTTGTAGAAGGAAGAAAGTCCGTTTTTGAAACGTTACAAAATAAAATTCAAGAATTTGATAAAACAATTTGGTTTCACGCAGCCTCTTTGGGAGAATACGAACAAGGTTTGCCTGTTATTGAGAAAGTAAAACAAAAGTATCCAAATCATAAAATTATAATTACCTTTTTTTCGCCTTCAGGATACGAAGTTCGAAAAAATAATACTGTCGCAGATGTTACGGTATATTTGCCTTTGGACACCATTGCTAATGCTAAACAATTTTTAAAAGTAGTGCATCCAGAAATGGTGTTTTTTATTAAGTACGAATTTTGGCCGAATTATCTTAAGGAATTAAAACATCAAAACATCAAAACCTATTTAATTTCTGGAGTTTTTAGAAAAAATCAGGCTTTTTTTAAGTGGTATGGTGGATTTTATAGAAACGCACTGAAAACATTTACCTATTTTTTTGTGCAGAATGAAACTTCAAAAAAATTATTACAATCTATAGGTTTTGAAAACGTAAAAATTTCTGGAGACACCCGTTTTGATAGGGTAGTGACCCTTTTAGAAAAAGAGAATACGTTAGATTTTATTGCGGAATTTAAAAATAATCAGCCAACAATTGTAATTGGTAGTAGTTGGCCAAAAGATGAAGAACTATTAGTAAATTACATTAATAAATCTTCAGAAAATGTAAAATTTATAATTGCACCGCATAATATCAAAGCGGAGCAAATAAAAAATATCAAATCCCAAATAACAAAATCTTCCGTTTTATTTTCAGAAAAAAGTAATATTGATTTATCTAGTTTTCAAGTTTTTATAATTGATACAATCGGAATTTTAACTAAGATTTATTCTTATGCAGATATTGCTTATGTTGGTGGGGGCTTTGGAAATCCGGGGGTACATAATGTCTTAGAACCCGCTACTTTTGGAATTCCAATTGTTATGGGGCCAAATTTTTCACACTTTGCAGAAGCTACAGCTTTAGTTGGTTTAGAGGGTTGTGTTTCAATAAAAAATCAATCAGAATTAAATGATGCGTTAAACTTGTTATTACAAAACGAAGACGAACGAGTTGAAAAAGGTCACATTTGTAGTACTTTTGTGCAAATGAACAAGGGCGCGACAGAACATATATTGAGGAATATCTCTTAATAAAATATTAAAAATTGACACAATTTTACTTATTATATTAACTTGCACGCATTAAACTAGTATCCTATGAAATTTTTAAAATTATTTTTAGTATTATTTATTGTTCAAACGCAAGCCCAACAAGGGGGTATGTGGATTCCATCTTTGTTGCAAGGTATGAACGAGAACGAAATGAAAGCTTTAGGTTCTAAACTTACAGCGGAACAAATTTATTCTATAAATAAATCCTCATTAAAAGACGCCGTTCCTCAATTTGATGGCGGTTGTACCGCAGAAATGATTTCTTCTAAAGGCTTATTGTTAACGAACCACCATTGTGGGTATGACAACATACAAAATCATTCTACTGTAGAACACGATTATTTAGCTAACGGATTTTGGGCTTATAAAATGGAAGAAGAACTTCCAAACCCAGGAGTTGTCGTTACTTTTATTGTGAAAATAGATGATGTAACCCCAAAAGTATTTGAAGGTTTAGCCGCTTTAACTTCAGAAGCAGAAAAACAAAAGAAAACTCAAGAAAATATTGCAGCTTTGAACAAATCGTATGTAAGAGAAGCTTGGCAAGATGTTACAGTACGATCTTTTTATGATGGAAATCAATATTTATTATTCGTTACAGAAAACTTTAAAGACATTAGATTAGTGGGTGCGCCGCCAAGTTCTATTGGAAAATTTGGTTCGGATACAGACAATTGGGTTTGGCCACGTCATACGGGAGATTTTTCTTTATTCAGAGTCTATGCGGATAAAAATAATCGTCCAGCAGCGTATTCAAAAGATAATGTGCCGTATACCCCTAAACATTTTTTCCCGGTTTCTGCAAAAGGAATCCAAGAAAACGATTTTACAATGGTCATGGGTTATCCTGGTAGAACTTCAGAATATTTACCTTCTTATGCTGTGGAGCAAATAGTAAACGATTTAAACCCAGCTCGAATTGAAGTTCGTGATGCGGCTTTAAAAGTTCAAGATGGTTTTATGAGAAAAGACCAAGCAATTAAGATTCAATATGCTTCAAAATATGCAGGAGTAGCCAATTATTGGAAAAAATGGATTGGAGAGCGCAAAGGATTAATTAAAGCCAATGCAGTTGGTGCAAAACAGGTTTTTGAAAAAGACTTAACAGATAAAATTATCAAAGCAGGAAAGCAAGCAGAATATGGAAATTTATTAGCTGATTTTGCAATAAATTACGCTGCTATTAAAGAATATGCCATTGCAAGAGATTATTACACAGAAGTAGTTTTAAGAAATACTGAAATTTTATCTTTTGGATACCGTTTGTTTCAATTAGAGCAAGTGTATAATTCAAAAGGAGAACAGGCTTTTAATGACAGAAAAACGAATGTAATGCAAGCATTTGAACCTTTATATAAAGATTTTAATGCCCAAGTTGATGAAAAAGTTTTTGAAAAATTAATTGCTATTTATAGTAAAAAATCGCCACAACAATTTTTGCCTGAAAGTGTAAAAGGAGTGGATGCTACTCAATTAGCAGCTGAAATTTTTAAGTCGTCTAAGTTAACTTCATATGCTGGTTTGAACGAACTGTTATCTGGAGATGCCAAAACGGTTTTGGAAAGATTAAATCAAGATAAAGGTTTCGCTTTTGTAAAAACACTTGCAGAAGCATATAACAAAAATGTAGCGCCAAAATATGACGAGATTAATTTGAAAAATATAGCTACACAACGAACCTATATGAAAGCCATTTTAGAGTTAAGTCCAAAATCGGCGAGAATTTTTCCAGATGCTAATTCTACTTTGCGTGTAACGTACGGGAAAGTAAAAGGATACAAACCAAGCGATGCGGTTGTGTATTCTCCGTTTACGTATTTAGATGGTGTGATGGAAAAATACGTGCCTGGAGATTATGAATTTGACGTACCACAAAAATTAATCGATTTGTATAATGCAAAAGACTATGGTAAATATGCTGATAATGGTAAAATGCCAGTAGCTTTTATTGCTACAAATCATACCACTGGAGGAAATTCTGGAAGTCCAGCTTTAGACGCCAATGGAAACTTAATTGGATTAAATTTTGACCGTGTTTGGGAAGGTACCATGAGCGATGTGTATTATTCTCCAGATATTTGTAGAAATATTATGGTAGATACACGTTATATTCTATTTATTATAGATAAATATGCGGGTGCTAAAAATTTAATTGAAGAAATGAAAATCATTTATAATCAACCAAATACACCTAAAAACAAAGGAAAATAAGCTTTGTTTTCTGAGTGATACTATATGAATTGTGTAAGAATTGAAAAATAAATTAAAAAAAATAGAAAAAAGTATTTGACATTTAATTTTTTTTATATCTTTGCTTCATAAATAATTAACCTTTATAATTAAATTAAGATGAAAAAAGTTGTTTTAAGTTTAGCATTCGTTGCTGCTGTATTAGTTTCTTGTAACAAAAAAGCGGATGAAACTCCAGCTGCTGATTCTACTGCTGTAGATACTACTGCTGTTGTAGCTGATACTACTGCTGTTGTTGCTGATACTGCTGCTGTGAATACAGATAGCGCTGCTACAAAAACTGAAGAAGTTAAAGAAGAAGTTAAAAAATAATATTTGACCTTCTTTTCGAAAAGAAATCAATCCCGACTAAGTCGGGATTTTTTTTGCCCAAAAGTGAACGAAATTCCAGAAAAACTCATTTTGCATAACGCTAATTATGTAAGTTTTGTATTTAATTAAATGATGATAAATAAATCTTTGCGCATTTCTGAGTTTTTTTGTGAATCTCTGCGAAACAACTTTTAGTTATCCAAAAACATTTTCTGCAGAAGGAAAAATATCTTGTGATTTTGAAAAATCTAAATATTCGGCTTTAGCTCCATATTTTAAAATTTCATGGATGCCTTTTTCTAACATTAATTGGGTGGAATACTTTCTGCTAACAGCAACTTCTTTATCATTTAAAATGATTTTAAAGTAAAATTTCCCTGCAGGCGAACGAAATCGCATAAAAAACAATTGTTCTATTGATTTTTTTAGTACTTCAATTTCTTCTTCACATTCAAATCTTAATTCAAATGCATTACTAATAAAAATGGTTTTTCCTCTACGAGAAGTTAATTCGTATTTGTAATGTCCGCTGGGTTTTTTGCTGATTACAAAAGTTGCCATCTAAGATTTAATTTTTTGAAAAAAAGATATTGAATCTATTTTTTAGAATTACTATAAACAAAAAAAGCTCCAAACATAGTTTGAAGCTTTTAGTACTCAAGGCGGGACTTGAACCCGCACGGGCATTACTACCCACTGGATTTTAAGTCCAGCGTGTCTACCAATTCCACCACTCAAGCATGTCTGCTTTTTGAATTTTTTAGCTAATTTTAGAAAAAATTAATTAAAGTTATTCTCAAGCATCTTATTGTGTAAACACAACAATTGGTATTTTTATACTATTGAGCGAAAAACGGGGCTCGAACCCGCGACCTCGACCTTGGCAAGGTCGCGCTCTACCAGCTGAGCTATTTTCGCAATTTTTAAGGAACGTGAGCATTTCTTTCGTAATGCGAGTGCAAATATAATATATATTTTTATTCTCACAAGTAGTTTTACTAAAAATATCCAATCTTTTTTTTAATGATTTGAAAGTGAAAAAGTTATATTAATTTTATTTTTTTGTTAACATTCTTTTTATCTCATTGAGTTTCATTAATGCTTCAACGGGCGTTAACGTATTAATATCAATATTCATAATTTCTTCTTTCAGTTCCTCTAATAAAGGATCGTCTAAGTTAAAAAAACTCAATTGCAATTCCTCTTTTTCGGCCTTAATTCCGTTTAAAACTTCTCCAGAATGGTCTTTCTCTAATTTTTTTAATATTTTTTGTGCTTTCTGAATTACTGTTTGTGGCATTCCCGCCATTTTTGCTACGTGTATACCAAAACTATGTTCGCTTCCGCCTTTTATTAATTTTCTAATAAATAAGACGGTATCTTTTAATTCTTTTACAGAAACATTAAAATTTTGTACTCGTGTAAAAATCGCTTCCATTTCATTTAACTCGTGATAATGCGTAGCGAAAAGCGTTTTTGCCTTACTTGGGTGTTCGTGTAAATATTCGGCAATAGCCCAAGCAATTGAGATTCCGTCATAGGTTGAGGTACCTCTTCCGATTTCGTCTAATAACACCAAACTTCTCTCGGAAATATTATTCAGAATAGAAGCCGTTTCATTCATTTCTACCATAAAAGTAGATTCTCCCATAGAAATGTTATCACTTGCGCCTACCCGTGTAAAAATCTTATCTACAACTCCCATTCTTACTTGTGCTGCAGGAACAAAACTTCCCATTTGGGCCAGTAACACAATCAAAGCCGTTTGTCGTAAAATTGCTGATTTTCCAGACATATTTGGTCCCGTAATCATAATTAATTGCTGGGTTTGTCTATCTAAAAAAACATCGTTTGATATATAAGGCGTTCCTACAGGAAGTTGTTTTTCAATTACCGGATGGCGTCCTTCTTTAATATCCAAATCATAACTATCATCTATTTCGGGTTGTACGTATTTATTTTCAACAGCCATTTGTGCAAAACTTTGAAGACAATCTATTTGCGCAACTAAATTTGCATTTAACTGAACCGGTTTGATATAGGTTGCCATCCAATTGACTAATTGTTCGTACAACATACTTTCTAATTGCGAAATTTTATCTTCTGCACCTAAAATTTTCGATTCATATTCTTTTAATTCCTCTGTAATGTATCGTTCCGCATTAACTAAAGTTTGCTTTCTGATCCATTCCGCTGGAACTTTATCTTTATGTGTATTTCGTACTTCAATATAATATCCGAAAACATTATTAAATGATATTTTTAGAGAAGGAATTCCTGTAATCTCGCTTTCGCGTTTTTCTAATGCTTCTAAATAGCCTTTTCCTGTTGAAGAAATGGCTCGTAAATCATCTAATTCTGTGTTAACCCCGACCGCAATGGCGTTTCCTTTATTAATAGCTACTGGCGCATCAGGATTTAAAGTAGTTCCTATTTTTTCTCGTAACAATTCGCAGGCATGCAGACTATCACCAATGGTTTTTAACGCTTCATTTTTTGATTGTAAAGCCAACGTTTTAATTGGAATAATAGCATCTAACGAGTCTTTTAAGTGAATGACTTCTCTTGGAGAAACTTTTCCAGTGGCTACTTTTGAAATTAAACGTTCTAAATCGGAAATTTGTTTTATTTGATATTGAATTTGATGTAATTCTTCTGAATTTTCGTTCAAATACGCCACTACTTCGTGTCGACCTTTAATTTTATTGATGTCTTTCAATGGCAATGCCAACCAACGTTTCAATAATCTTGAACCCATTGGCGAAAGTGTTTTATCAATCACATCAATTAAAGTTACCGCATTAGGATTATAACTATGATATAATTCTAAATTTCGAATTGTGAATTTGTCCATCCATACATAAGCGTCTTCTGCTATTCGTTGGATGTTTGTAATATGTTGAATTTTATTGTGTTGCGTTTCTGATAAATAATATAAAATGGCACCTGAGGAAATCACAGCTTCATTGAAATCGTCTATACCAAAACCTTTTAATGAATTGGTTTGAAAATGTTTCGTTAAGCTTTCAAAAGCAAAATCTTCTTTATATATCCAATCTTCTAAATAGAACACGTGAAAATCTTCTCCAAAATGCTGTTTAAAATCCGCTTTTTGTTGTTTCGAAACCAACACTTCACTTGGTCTGAAATTTTGAAGCAACTTGTCAATATATTCTTCGTTTCCTTCAGCGGTTAAAAATTCACCTGTTGAAACGTCCAAAAATGATATTCCATTAGTTTTTTTTCCAAAAAAAACAGCGGCTAAAAAATTATTTGATTTCGAATGTAAAATGTCGTCGTTAAAAGAAACTCCAGGAGTTACTAATTCGGTAACGCCCCTTTTTACTATAGTTTTTGTCATTTTCGGATCTTCCAATTGATCACAAATGGCAACACGTAATCCCGCTTTGACTAATTTTGGCAAATAGGTATTTATGGAATGATGCGGAAATCCTGCTAAAGCGGTTTCACTTTCACTTCCATTTCCACGTTTGGTCAAAGTTATCCCTAAAATTCTGGAAGCTCGAATGGCATCTTCACCGAAAGTTTCATAAAAATCGCCCACACGAAACAACAAACATGCATCAGGATATTTTGCCTTAATGGTGTTGTATTGTTGCATTAACGGAGATACTTTTGGAGTAGAATCTTTTATTTCGGATGCTGATTTTTTAGCCACAACGTAAAAATTTAGTGAAGGCGAAGTTAGTAAATTCAAAATGCAATAGCAATTAGAAACTCAAAATTCAATTTTAAGTTGAAAAGTTTGGAACACAGATCTAAAAAATTATATAAATTATGGTAATTTCTTCAATCTGCGTCTCTATTTCAAAATTGGCACATCAACATATTGACGAATTGAAAATTATCTATACTTTTGCAAGATGAGAAAATTAGCCAACGCCGAGTTAAATCGAATCAGTAAAGAAGCATTTGCTGAAGCAAAAAAATCACCATTAATTATTGTGTTAGACGACATTAGAAGTTTGCATAATATTGGATCGGTTTTTAGAACTTCGGATGCTTTTTTGATTGAAAAAATCTATTTATGTGGTATTACGGCAAT
Source organism: Flavobacterium sp. (assembly GCF_040402895.1). Taxonomy (GTDB): domain Bacteria; phylum Bacteroidota; class Bacteroidia; order Flavobacteriales; family Flavobacteriaceae; genus Flavobacterium. Next base: position 137,003 of record NZ_JBBALR010000001.1, on the reverse strand, counting down.
TCCGCCAAATAAGGAAATTCATAAAACCGCTTTGGGCGCAACGGATACAGTAACTTGGGAATATGCTAAAGATGTTTTGGAAGTTGTTGCTAAATTGAAAACAGAAAATGTTAAAGTTTATTCTATTGAGCAAACCGAAAACGCAATTATGTTAGATGATTTTGAGCCTGAAATGAAAACAAAATATGCTTTAATTTTTGGTAATGAGGTAAAAGGCGTTTCTCAAGAGGTTATTAATGTCTCTGATGGAGTTATAGAAATTCCACAATTAGGGAGCAAACATTCTTTGAATATTTCAGTTAGCGCAGGAATTGTAATTTGGGATTTATTTCAAAAGATGTTAAAAAATAAATAATTCTACTTTCTTATTGTACCTTTGACAAATGATTAAGTTTTTAAAATCACTTTATTTCTTTTTATTTTCTATAGCAATAGTCGCTCAAAATGCAGCACCTATATTGCAAGCTACTGGAAATCAAGTGTATTGTCCTCAAACTTCTTTGCCGATTGTTACTTCTATGACTATTACAGATACTGATGATGTTGGTATTGCTGCTATGTACATTCAAATTTCGTCAGGTTATGTTTTTGGACAAGATGTGTTAACCTTAACCGGTACTCATCCCGCAATTACTTCTTCTTGGAATGCCACAGAAGGGAAATTAACCTTAAGCGGAACAAGTGGCGATCCTACTTATTTACAATTTAAAGCAGCTATTGAATCGGTGGTTTTTACAAACTCATCCTTAAATCCAAGTGGGCAACGTATTTTTTCTATTACTGTAGGGCAGGCAAATTATTTAGAATCAACAGATCATTACTATCAATATATTCCAAATACGGGAATAACTTGGACAAACGCTAAAAATGCTGCAGCTGCATCAACTTATTATGGTTTACAAGGGTATTTGGCTACAATTACTACTGTTGAAGAAGTCCAAATTTCTGGTGTGCAAGCATCTGGAGCAGGATGGATTGGAGGTTCAGACGAAGCAAATGAAGGGGTTTGGAAATGGGTTACAGGTCCAGAATTAGGTACTACCTTTTGGAATGGCGCTGTGAATGGTAGTTCTCCAAATTTTGCTTTTTGGAATGCAAATGAACCAAACAACCAAGGCGAGGAAGATTATGCGCACGTTACAGCACCAGGCGTAGGACAGCCCGGTTCGTGGAATGATTTAAGTAATGTTGGTGCCTCAAGTGGGAATTACCAACCAAAAGGATTTATTGTTGAATATGGCGGAATGCCTGGTGATCCCATTTTGCAGATTTCTACAACTTCTATTATCACAATTCCTATTATATCTAACCCATTAGGCGCAAATAGATGTGGTTCAGGTTCCGTTTTACTTCAAGCTACTTCCAACATTGGAAGCTGTAATTGGTACACTACACCAACTGGAGGAACGCCAATTTTTTCAGGAAATTCATTCAATACACCAGTATTAAATACAACCACTAGCTATTACGTCGATGCTTTTCCAGTAGGTTGCGGTTTCGGAAATAGAATACAAGTTACAGCTACTATTAAACCCGTTCCAGTAATTAGTTTTATAGCCCCCAATCCTGTATGCCAAAACACCAACATTACAATTCAAGCTAATACAACGATAGGTGTTTTAAATTGGTATGATTCTAATACAAGTTTGACACCAATTTTTACAGGAACATCATTTACGACACCTAACTTAAACGCATCGACAACTTATTATATTGAAGCAATAAGCAATGGTTGTCAATCTAACAGAATTGCAATTCCAGTTCAGGTGGTTCCTGCTCCTACAGTAGTGGATGAAACGATTATTTTTTGTGAGAATACATCCGTAACGCTCCAATCTGGAATACCGGGGAGTTCTTATTTATGGTCTACAGGAGCAACTACACAAAATTGTACTGTTGCCTCAGCAGGTGCGTATTCAGTTGTAATTACAACGCCTTTAAATTGTAATTTAACCAAGAACTTTACAGTTGTTGAACATACGGCACCAGAAATTACTTTAATAAAAGTGGAAGGATTTACAGCCGAAATAAGTATAACTGGAACAGGAATTTTTGAATATTCTTTAGATAATATTCATTTTCAGAGTTCTAATGTTTTTAACTTTATTGTGGGAGGCGTTTATACTTGTTATGTTAGAGAAATAGGAACAAATTGTGGATACGATTATAAGAATTTTGTGGTGCTTGATTATCCAACATTTTTTACACCTAACGGGGATGGATTTAACGATTATTGGAAAATAAACGGTATGAATCTATTTACTAATGCTATTATTACTATTTTCGATAGATATGGAAAACTAATTACAGAGTTAAATACTAAAAATCCCTATTGGGATGGAAGATTGAATGGTGAAATTGTTCCGTCTTCAGATTACTGGTTTGTAGCAAATTTAGGAAACAATACACCAGAAATAAAAGGTCATTTTACTTTAAAAAGATAATTTCTATTGTATTTTATTTTTAATTTCAGTCATAATATAAATATAATCTTCTTGATTCTTCACGAAATCTAAATCAGAGACATCTATAATTAACGCATTAATATCGGTTTGTGACTTAATATAATCTAAATATCCTTGGTTTATTTTTTCTAAGTAATTAGAAGATATATCTTGTTCGTAGCTTCTTCCACGTTTTTTTATGTTAGCTAATAATCGATCGGTATTTTGGTACAAATAAACATATAAATCAGGTTTTGGCATTTCTTTATATATAATATCAAACATGGTTTTGTACAAACGAAATTCGTCTTCCTGTAAAGTAACTTTTGCAAATATCTGCGATTTAAAAATATGATAATCGGCGACAATAAAATCTTTAAACAAATCAAATTGTGCTAAATCATCGGATAATTGTTGGTATCTATCTGCCAAGAATGACATTTCTAAAGGAAAGGCATAACGGTTTTGATCTTTATAAAATTTTGGTAAAAACGGATTGTCAGCAAATCGTTCTAAAATTGTTTTTGCATTACAGTCTTCCGCAATTTTTGTGGCCAATGTAGTTTTTCCTGCACCAATGTTTCCTTCAATAGAAATGTAATTTAGTGGTTTTAATATAATGTTATGAAAAGGGTTTTTTAATGTTCCAATTTCTTTAATTTCCGAAGTGTCTTCACAAGAAATAAGTAATTCAGAAATGGTTTTATTTAGTTTTGGATGTTTCCATTTTGGCGCAATGTCCAGCATTGGAAATAAAACAAATTTTCTATTTTGTAAGTGAATGTGCGGAACCTTCAAATTTTCAGTTTCAATACTTTCCTCATTAAAAGAAATAATATCAATGTCTATACTTCTAGATTCATACTGTTGATTATTTGTTCTGATTCTTCCTAGTTTTTTTTCTAATTTTATAATCTCATTTAGTATTTTTTTTGCTGATTTATGAGAGTGAATTGTAACCGCACAATTATAAAACACATCACCTTCAAATCCCCAAGCGGGAGTTTCGTATACTTTTGAAACGTCAACTACTGTTGCTATAAAATTATGTATAGCCATTATACAAGTCTGCAAATTTTCAAATTTGTGACCCATATTTGTTCCTAAAGAAAGTACTATTATATTTTGTGATTTCATATTTTGTAAAAACAAATCTGGTTTCTACCAGTGTTTTTTTTATTCAAACAAATTAACAAACTATTTTACATTTTTATTCTACAAAAGCTGAATATTTTTGAAGATGATTATTTTATAAAAAATATAGATTTGTTTTCATCCATATGTTCTGTTTATTTTCATAATTCGTTATAAATTTTTTAATTTTCATGTAACATTTTGTTTTAAATTACTACAAATGTGTAAATAATTTTAATTAATATGAGTTTTTTTAAGAATGTATTTGCAACAATTGTAGGGTTGTTTTTGTTTATTTTATTAAGTTTTTTCTTTCTAATTGGGCTAGGTGCTTTAATTGGTAGCGGTGACGATGAGGTAAAAATAAAAGACAATTCTGTAATCCTGTTAGATTTAGCAAAAATTAATTTTGATTATGCTGGTAAATATGAGTCGGATAGCCCATTCAGTAATTTACTTTTAGGAAAAGACAAAGTTGGTTTTATAGAAGTTTTAAACGCAATTGATGCTGCAAAAAAAGACAATAAAATTAAAGGCATAACTATAATAAATAACCAATCTAATTTAGGATTAGCCCAATGTAAAGAACTTAGAGATAAATTAGAAGATTTTAAAAAATCGAAAAAGTTTGTGATGGCATATGCTACTATTTTTTCTCAAAAAGAATATTATATTAGTTCTGTAGCGGATGCTATTTATTTAAACCCCTCAGGTGAAATGGATTTTAAGGGTTTAGGAACAGAAATGTTATTTTATAAAAATTTCCAAGATCAAACGGGTTTAAAAATGGAAATTATTCGTAATGGAAAGTTTAAAAGTGCAGTAGAACCTTTTTTAGCTCAAGAAATTAGTAAAGAAAACAGAGAACAAGTTACTTCTTTGTTGCAGTCTTTATGGAATTCTATGGTTACGGATATTTCTAAAAACAGAAATGTTTCCGTAGCTCAATTAAATTCCATTGCAGAAAGTTTATTAGCAAGAACGCCACAAATGGCATTGGCCCAAAAATTAGTTGATGAAGTTGCCTATGAAGATGAGTTTAACAACGTAATTAAATCTAAATTAAAAGTTACAAAAGAGGACGATATTGAGTCAATTTCAATTACAGATTATGTATCTAATTCTTCTAATAAATCTGAGGATTATACAAAAGACGATATAATTGCTGTAATTTATGCACAAGGTGATATTAATGGCGGAGAAGGGGATGTAGATTATATTGGTGAAGGTTCTATCAATCGTTCCTTAAAAGAAGCAAGAGAGGATGATAATATAAAAGCAGTTGTACTGCGTGTAGATAGCCCGGGAGGTAGCGCTTTAGTTTCAGATTTAATTTGGAGAGAAATTGAGTTAACCAAAAAAGTAAAACCTGTAGTAGTTTCTATGGGAAATTTAGCGGCATCTGGCGGTTATTATATCGCTTGTAATGCCAATACTATTTTCGCAGAACCAACAACAATTACAGGGTCAATTGGTGTTTTTGGAATGTTACCAAATGTTCATGGTTTCGCAACAAAATATGGCGTAAATGCAGAACAAGTACAAACGCATAAAAATGCTATAGGCTATAGTATTTTTGAGCCTATATCAGAGGAATATAAGTCATTTGCATCGGAAGGAGTTGATCGAGTTTATAAAACATTTATTAATCGAGTGGCTGTTGGAAGAAAAATGACTATCGATCAAGTAGATGCTATAGCGCAAGGTAGAATTTGGACGGGTACAGATGCCATAAAAAATGGATTAGTAGATAAATTAGGGAATTTAGATGCCGCTATTGCCCATGCCGCTATTTTGGGAAATTCAAAAAGTTATAGAACGGAAAATTATCCAGAATATAAAAAAGATTTTGATGAGATTTTTGATGCGTTTGCAGGAGCAAGTATATACAAATCTAGAGAAACGATGATGAAAGAAGAATTGGGTGAAGAAAATTATTATTTACTTAAAAAAGCGAAAGTATTGCAAAACAGAAAAGGTATACAAATGTTATTGCCTTTTAATTTGAATTTGTAGTATTGCATTCTAATCACTCTATCAAATAAAAAAAACGCCATTCTTAATAGTCTGGCGTTTTTTTTGCAATAATCAAGTTTTTTATTTTTAAAATTAACCTAAAAATGGATAACTAAAATGTTCTGGTGTAACGAAAGTTTCTTTTATTGTTCTAGGAGACACCCATCGTAATAAGTTTTGCGCTGAACCTGCTTTGTCATTAGTTCCAGAAGCTCTTGCTCCTCCAAAAGGCTGCATTCCCACAACAGCACCAGTTGGCTTGTCGTTAATATAGAAGTTTCCTGCTGCATTTTGTAAGGCTACCGTTGCTTCTTCTATTGCATATCTATCAGTGCTTAAAACGGCTCCCGTTAATGCATATTCTGAAGTTTGATCTATTAAAGTTAATGTTTCCGCCCATTTTGCATCTTCGTATACATAAATTGTAATTACCGGTCCGAAAAGTTCTGTTTCCATTGTAGCGTATTTCGGATTTGAAGTTAAAATAACTGTTGGTTCAACAAAATAACCTTTAGATTTATCGTAATTTCCACCTATAATAACTTCTGCGTCAGCATCTTTTTTAGCTTGATCTATATAACTCGCTAATTTATCAAATGAACCTTCGTGAATTACTGCAGTTATAAAGTTTGTAAAATCTTCTGGCGACCCCATTTTCATTGAATTCACGTCTGTAATTAATTGTTCTTTAACTGCAGGCCACATAGATTGTGGAATGTAAGCTCTTGAAGCTGCTGAACATTTTTGGCCTTGGAATTCAAAAGCACCACGAGTAATAGCTGTTGTGACTTGTTTTATATTAGCTGAAGGATGTGCAAGTACAAAATCTTTCCCACCAGTTTCACCTACAATTCTTGGGTATGTTTTATAGTTGTGAATGTTAGTCCCAATTTTTTTCCAAATTTCTTTGAAGATAAACGTGGAACCCGTGTAGTGTATTCCAGCAAAATCAGGAGAAGCTAAAACGGTATCTGTAATCATTACTGGATCTCCAAAAACAACATTAATTACACCGTCTGGAACGCCTGCTTCTTTAAATACATCTATAATAATTTTTGCAGAAAATACTTGGCTATCGCTTGGTTTCCATACTACTACATTACCCATTAATGCAGCACTGGCTGGCAAATTTGCAGCAATTGCAGTAAAATTAAAAGGAGTTACAGCATATACAAAACCTTCTAAAGGTCTGTATTCGACTCTATTCCACATATCGGAATTAGAAGCAGGCTGGTCTGCATAAATTTGCGTCATAAATTCTACGTTGAAACGTAAAAAATCAATTAATTCACAAGAGGCATCAATTTCTGCTTGGTGTATGGTTTTTGATTGTGCAATCATGGTAGCCGCATTTATTTTTGCTCGATAAGGTCCAGCAATTAATTCAGCAGCTTTTAAAAAGATAGCGGCACGTTGTTCCCAAGCCATATTTGCCCATTTTGTTCGGCTTTCTAATGCATTTGAAATGGCTTTTTCGACATGTGTTTTTTCAGCTAAATGATACGTTCCAACCACGTGTTGGTGATCATGGGGTGCCGACATATTTTTGGTGTTTCCAGTGAAAATTTCTTCGGAACCAATGTATAAAGGCACATCAATTTTTGAATTCCACATGGTTTTGTAGGCTTCTAAAACACTTGTTTTTTCTGGAGAATTTGGTACGTAGCTCTTTACTGGCTCGTTTACCGCTTTGGGTATATTAAAAAATCCTTTTAACATGTATTAGATTATTAGATGATTAGACAAATTAGATTTTTAAATAAAAAACTTAGACAAAAGTACAAAGGATAAATTGAATTCTAAAATAAATTATTACCCTTGAAAGTTTAGGTATAATTAATTAATTGCATAAGGAACAACTAATTTAAATGTAGGAATTTGAACCTTAAAATATGTATTATTTGAGAAATTTGCCATCGTATAAAAACCATTCATAGCACCTATAGTACCTTTTAACATACAACCTGAAGAATACACATATTTTTTTCCTGGAGCGAGTATAGGTGTTTGACCTACTACGCCTTCGCCTTCAACGGTTTCTACATTATTTAGGGTGTCAAAAATATCCCAATGGCGGGCTTGTAATTGCACTACATCTGAACTTAAATTTTCAATAGTAATTTGATAGGAAAAGGCATGCAACATTTGATACTCTTTGTAGTAAATGCCTTCGTAGTTTGTAATCACCGAAATTTTAATATTACTTGTAATTTGAGTAACCATTTGTAATTTCTATTAAATAAAAGTTATTGAAATAGGAGGGTAAAATTAATTCTTAATATCCGTACTATTTGCCCTTCCTATACCGATAATTCTGTCATAACGTTCCGCGCCACCTCGATAATATACTAAAACAATGTATTCGTTTTCAGTTTGATAAAAGTTGCCGTCAACAGCATTTTGTTCATCAATTTTTCCGTTTTTATCTACTAAAGTGTATTGATAATTGGTAAATCCTTGTTTTAATAAAATGGGTTTTTCAAATGTTTTTGTCTCGGAATTATATTCCATTTTGTATTCATCTGAAATTTGATAATTGTTAAACATTCCTGTTACATAAATTGATTTTTCTAACGGATTTACATCTGTAGTCAAACCAAAATACACCCAAGAATAATCAGCTTCAATTGAATTTTGAGCGGCATTTAAATTGTTTACAAAGAAGTTTCCGTTTATGTCCGGAAAATAGGTGTAAATTTTATTTTTTCTTTCTTCGTTAGTGTATAAAATGGTATTATAAATATCTCCAGAAGTTACTTTAAAAACCGAGTTAGAAGCCCCTCGAATATTTTTGTTTTCGAAATTTAAAAATTCATTTCCAGCCCAAAATTGGGTTTCTTTATTATATCTGTAAATCAATTGTGTGCCAATCGTATATTGTGGTTTGATATGATGAATAGCGGAACTTAATTTTCCATTTTGAAAAATAGAAACCTTAATGTTTTCCTTTGGATTTTGTAAAGGCTTGTCTTTGTAATCTATAAAAAATTCAATATTTTGTTTTTTATTTACAGTTTCCATATCACGAGAACGTCTGATAGTAATCCCTACAGCCGTTTCGTCTTCGTAAATAATAAATTTTTTTGAAAACACGATTTCTTGATCTTCATCAAAAATTTTTACAATATAATTCCCGCTTTTGATAATTTGATTGAATTTATTTGGAAAACTCAACGTGTAATGCGAATAAATTTGCAAACAGTTTAACGAGTTTTGATAGTTTTGAATCCGTTGATTATCTAAACCATTTAAATATTCATTTTTTAGTAATTGACTTGGTGTCCAATCGTAATTGTATTGCTCAATGGTATAAAAATAATCGGCTTCGTTACCGTATAAATCATCAAATTGCAAATCGAAATTTTCACCCAATCTAAAAAACGGAATGGTATTGTTTACATTCTGCGAAAAAGTAACCGTTTTAATATTGTAAGGTGGCACTACTTCTTTTTCTTGTGAAAAAACAAAAGTTGTAGTTACTATCATAAAGATTTTTAATAATTGCTTCATAAATGTTATTTTCAATTCATAAAGGTATAAAAACTAATCTAAATATAATTATTTAGATACCACAGGAATAATTTCGCCTTTTGCCAAACAATATTTTTCTACTAATTCAGAAGGTAAATTATTTGTATAATCTACTTCTTCCACTCGGAAACCAATACTTCTTAATTTGTCAAAATAATCTCTTCCATATATTCGAACGTGGTCATATTGCCCAAAAATTTTAGCACGTTCTTTTTGATCGGTAATCGAATCATCAGAAAAAGTAATGTCTCTATTTAAGTCTTGAGGGATTTGAAAAATTCCCATTCCACCTGGTTTCATTACTCGGTATAATTCTTGCATCGCTTTTGTATCATCAGGAATATGTTCTAACACGTGATTGCATAAAATAATGTCGTAGGTATCATCTGGAAACGGTAACTTGCAAATATCTGCTTTTACATCAGCCAATGGCGAAAGTAAATCGGTAGTTGTATACTCTAAATTGGCTTGTTTTTTAAAACGTTTGTAAAATTCTTGCTCTGGGGCAAAATGTAAGACTTTTATTTTTTCTGATTTAGTAAAAAAGTTAGTTTCATTTTGAAGATATAACCATAACAGACGGTGTCTTTCTAATGATAAGGTACTCGGTGATAACACGTTGTTTCTTTGAGTGCCATACCCATAAGGCAAAAACATTCGAAAGCTTTTACCGTCAATTGGATCGGTAAATTTATTGCCTTTTAAAAGAAATGCAATAATTGGTCGTGCTACAATACTCAATCTAATTAAAATAGGACGCGGAATGGTATTCAGAATAAATTTAAATATTTTTTTCATATTGTTGTTTCACAAAGAAATTATGAACACAGATTTTCACAAATTTCACTGATTTGATTTTATAAAATTAAACGTTTATATTTTAAACTATCTTCACCAAAATTAGCTAAAATTCCAATCTTTTTTTTTGAAGCCGCAAGATAGTTTAATACTTGTTTTGTTTCGCTATTTGTTAATTCGTATTGGTTTTACAATACTAACGGCACACTTCTTAATCCGTCTTCTTCATGGCTTACAATTCCTAAAGCTTCATAAATGTATGCGAAAGTAGAAAGTAATTCTGGTTTTCCGTTTACGATAGCTACATCGTGTTCAAAGTGTGCGGAAGGTTTGTTGTCAGCCGTAGTGATGGTCCATCCATCTTTATGTTGCACAATGTTTTTGGTGCCTAAATTTATCATTGGTTCGATGGCAATTACCATTCCGTTGACTAATTTTTTTCCATGCCCACGTTTTCCATAATTCGCTACTTCTGGATCTTCGTGCATTTTTCTGCCTAAACCGTGTCCGCATAATTCTCGAACTACACCATAGCCGTGACTTTCACAATAGGTTTGTATAGCATATCCAATATCTTCCACACGATTGCCTACTTTTGTTTCTTTAATTCCAACATATAAAGATTCTTTGGTAACTTGTAGTAGTTTTTTGGTTTCTTCAGCTACTTCACCAACCTCAAAAGTATAGGCATGATCACCGTAAAATCCATTTTTTAAACTTCCGCAATCTACAGATATAATATCACCGTCTTGTAAAGGAGTGTTGTTTGGAATACCGTGCACTACTTGCGTATTTGGACTCATACATAACGAATTCGGGAAACCATACATACCTAAAAAGGCTGGCTCGGCACCATGGTCTCGAATAAATTCTTCAGCTAATTTATCTAAATATAGTGTGGTAACTCCGGGTTTAATTTCCTTTGCAATCATGCCTAACGTTTTGGAAACAATTAGGGCACTTTCACGCATTAATTCTATTTCCTCAGCAGTTTTTATTATAATCATCTTCTTGATATTGAGACTGCAAAAGTAAAAAATTAATCTGGATTTGCTATTGTTTTAAACAAATCGGCGTTGGAAACATAAAATCTATTTTCGATTGAAATTTTTGATAATTGTGCCAGAACTAAATTGTTTTCTCGTGTATTTATTAAAAACAACGAACTTTCTCCCATATTAAATAATCGTTCTTCGGAATTTAATAATGTTGAATTGTCTTCTACCAAGTCTGTAATTAGGTTTTCTTGTCTTTTTAAAGATTGAATTTCAGCTTTTTGCGATTCAATTTTGTTTATTAATTGTTCTTTTTCAAAATTTAATCCAAATTTTTCCGATTCAATTTTTTGTTTGGTTAATTTTAAGCTACCTCGTTCTTTTCTTAAAAATAATGGTAGTGCAACATTTACTCCAAATTTATAATCTTGAAATCGAAATTCTTGAAATTGGTTTGTGTTTGATAAATAATTATAGCCCAAATCTACTTTTGGTAGTAATTGATTGGCTTTTAATTTTCTATCTACTTCAAGCATATTAATCTTATAATTAATAGCATTTATTTTAGGATGATTTTCTGTTTGAAAATTTATTAAGTTCAGTTCATTGGTGTTTAAATACTCTTGAATATTTTTAAATAAATTTATTTCAGGATACATATTTTCTTCTAATTCAATTGGAACAGCATTGTTTGTCCACAAAAAATTAGATAGTTCTAAACGTGCTTTCGTTAGTTTTAGAAGTGCATCTTCTTTGTTTAATCGTCTGTTTTTTACGATAATATTTGCTTCCACACTGTCAATTGCTGCTTTATCGCCTTGTTCAATTAGTGTTTTAATTCCGGTTAATCGTATTTCAGCATTTTTTAAATAGGTATCGTATAATGTAAATTCTTCATAATTTTTTTTCCAATTAAAATAGGAGATAGCGGCTTGGTGCAAAATATGTATGGCTTGTAATTTTCTTTCAGCCACACTCAAATTAACGTTTATTTTTGCTTTTCGTAAATCGGCCATTCTTTGATTAATAAGAAAACCTTGTAAAAGCGGAATGGAGATTCCAGCGTAATTTAAACCATCTGTTGGTGTGTTATTTTCTGGATTTAGAAAGGTACCTTCATTACTTTCAAAACCGCCATTAAATTCAATTCCGTACCAAGTTGGAATTTTAAATCCACCATTAAAAACGGAATAATATTTTTTATCACCGAATTCTTTATTGTTAAAATCGGCTTCTAATTTTGGGTCAAAAGCACCACGGGCCATTAATAAATTGGCTTGCGCTTGCGAAATTTCCAAATCGGCAATTTTTACTAAAGGATGAAATTTTTTCACCATTCCCATATACTCGTTAAAGGACATTTCACTTGTAACTTGAGCATTTACAGTATGTATTGCAAAAAATAGTATAAAATAATAAAATTTCATTTTTGTGTTATTTTTCAGAAACATCTTTACTTTTTTCTTTAGTTGTTTTGTAATAGTTTGGTGGAAATCCATTAAGTGTTCGCCAAACTTCGAACCAAATAGGAACTTCATTTAAAAGCGCCATAGTTTGTGCTCCAGATCCGATACTTAATTGTTTCGGCCATTTATGTTTGTCGGTTTCATCAGGTGCAATTAAAATTCGGTATTTCCCATTTTCTGAAATAAAATTTTCAATAGCTACAATTTTTCCACCAAAAGTTCCGTAAGATAAATTTGGCCATCCTGAAAAGACAATTGTTGGCCATCCATCAAACCAAACACGTACTTTTTCGCCTTTTTGAATTAAAGGAAAATCATTTGGAGAAACATACGTTTCTACTGCAATATCATATTTTGCTGGCATTATACTTACAATTGGTGTGCCTTCTTTGATGTTTTCACCTAGCCCAGATTTTAATGCACGGTTAACATAGCCATTTTGAGGTGCTGTTATGTAATACATGCCGTTTCTTATTTTGTAATTTTGATATTGGTTTTCCAATTTGTTTACTTGTGCTTTTGTGTCATATTTATTGCTTTGTGCCGTAAATTGATCACTTTGCGCTTTTGAAAATTTCTCGGAATATTCAGCATTAATTCGACTAATTTCTACTCGTGCGTTGATCAATTCGTTTTCGCTACTTAATAATTTATTTTCTTGGGTAATTATTTTTGCTTCAATTTCTTGTAATTTTAAACGTTTTTCTTCTACATCGGTTAACGGTTTTAATCCTTCTTTATTTAGTTGAACGGCACGTTTAAATTGCGTGTTGGCAATTTTTATTTGTGTTTTTATAGCTTCTAAATCCATGCTATCGCTTTTTATTTTAAGAATAGCTTGTTTTATTTTGTTTTTAGCTTGTTTTGATTTTAAGTTTCTTTCATTATTTATAGCACCCATTTGCGAGCCTAATGCTTCAACTTTGCCTTCGTAAGCATCAACAGCATCTACTTTAGCATCCATTTGATTTTTTGTATTTTCTACCAGATTTGGATCTAAATAATCTTCTTTTATTTCTGATATGAATAAAATAGTGTCGCCTTTTTCTACATAATCACCTTCATTAACATACCATTTTTCAATTCTTCCTGAAATTAATGATTGTATAGTTTGTGGTCGTTGATTTGGTTTTAAGGTGGTAACCGCCCCAGAACCTGATATGTTTTGTGTCCAGGGTAAGAATATAACAACTACACATAAAATTGAAAAAACAACTAATACTTTGTTTAGTATTTTATAATGTTTTGGATTATTAAGTTGTTGTACGGCACTATGTTTTTCTAAATTAGAAACTGGAATGCTGTTTTTATTTGAAATATTTAACATATTTATATTTTTTTAAAATCCTTACTAATTTTACCTTCATTTAAAGTGATAATTCGGCTGCATTTTTCTTTAAAGTACTCATTTTTAGAAACGGCTATTATCGTCCATTTTTGATCTTTATGCAATAAGAAATCAATGATTTTTTTGGCAGTTTCTGAATCTGTTTTGTCTAGAGAATTTTCAAAAAATAAAATTCTTGGTTCATTTATGATGCTTCTTGCAATTAATATTTTTTGCATATTGGATGACGAAAGTTGTTTCCCATCAGATGATATTGGTGTTTGTAATCCTAATGGCAATGTTTTAATAAATGTGGTTAAATCCACACCATCTAAAGCCCATTTTAGTTTACTATTTTCTATTTTTTGGTTAAAGGCTATGTTTTCTAAAATTGTTCCTTCAAAGAGCGATTCGCCATAAAGAATACTACCAAAATGTTTGCGATAATCGTTTATGTTTACTTTGTTGTAGGTGTCGTCATTGATAATAAAATGACCTTTTGTTGGTTGTAATAAACCGCTCAATAATCGTATTAAAGTCGTTTTTCCCGAACCATTTTCTCCTTCAATTATAATTCTTTCCCCTTGATTAATTTCTAAGTCAATATTTTCTAATACATTTTCATTTTCAAACTCAAATTTAAATTCAACATTTTCCAAGGTAATAGATAAATTAGAAAAACACGAATTATTTTCAATTGACATATCCTCTACAGGTTCTAATTCTAAATCAGTGATTTGTCCAATTTTTTCAACAGATGTTAGTACGTCGTAAAAGGTTTCTAAACCTAAAATTATTTTTTCAACAGAATTAATTACTAATAAAATAATAATTTCTGCCGCTACAAACTGTCCAATATTCATTTTTTGATTAATTACTAAAAAGCCACCAATAAGCAATAAACTCGAAGTAATTAATGCTTTAAAAATTAATAGTTGTGAAAATTGTCTTTTTATCACGTTAAAATGCTTTTCTCTATAACCTAAATATTTTATTACCAGACTATTGTTTTTTTCTAAAGCAAATTCAAGATGTTTTGGGTTTTTAAAACTAAAATTATTTTTTGCTAATTCTAATAACCAGTTGGCTACTTTATATTTCGATTTAGATTCTTTTAAACTTGTTTGTAATCCTGATTGGTATGAAAATTTGAAAATTAAGTATAATAAGATAGCTAGAAAAATTCCGAATAAAATAAAAAACGGATGGTACAACGAAAGTAAAATGATACCAAAAAATATTTGCAAAAACGCGGAAGAAAAATCTATGAGTAGTTTTGATGTTCCTTTTTGAATAGAAATAGTATCAAAAAATCGATTCGCCAATTCAGACGTTTGCGAATTATGAATTTCATTAAATTTTAATTTTGGTATTCTATACGCAAATTCAAACGAAGAGCGTATGAAGATTTTTTGTTGTAAATTTTCTGAAATACGCAATTGCATTAAGGATAAAATTCCTGCAAAAATTACCCCAATTACTACCAAAACTACCAAAACAATCCAAGACACACTAATTCTTCCAGCTTGAATAAAATTAATTATTGCCTGAATCCCTAATGGTAATGATAAACTAATTAAACCCGAAAAAATGGCATATGAAAATATTTGTACGATATCTTTTTTATCTAATCGTAATAGATTAAAAAATCTTTGAAGTGGAGTCATAGTTATTTATTTAAAAGGTTTTCAATTAAGTGAACATAAAAATCGGATGCACTTACTTTTTCATTACAATTAGTTATTGTTTTTAAATGATTTTTTAAAAAATGTTGGTGTAAAGCGCCCTCAATAATTGATGAAACCAAACTTTTTGAGTAGGGATATTCCGGATTAATATCCATTATCATTCTTTCTATTCTATAATTTACTTGCTTGTAAATCAAGAAAAAGCCTTTTTTGTTTTCTTCGTCAACTTGCTTGCTGTGTAAAGTTTTTGTAAATTCTTCTATAATAATTTTATTTAAAATAGCTTCATTAATATGTTCTGTTACACAATCGTCTTCAATAGTTTCAGTAACAATTGCAATTGCTTTTTTCAATTTTTCAATTTTATTTTCAATATTATTGGTAGAAAAGACCAAGCGATACTCTATCCAAGCCCAATACCAAGAAGATAAATACACCAATAATTTATGTTTGTTTTCAAAATATCGGTAAATAGAACTTTCGTTCGAACCAATTTTTTCGCCTAATTTTTTAAATGTAAATTCTTCAAAACCAATTTCGTCTATAAGTAAAATACTATTTTGAATAATTTTTTTCCCTAAATCAGACGTTTCAGGATCTTTTACGAACGTTTTTGGATTGACTTGTATTTTAATATTTGCTAATAAATCTTGCATAGATTAATAATTTAAAATGCAAATATAATAGTAATACTATTAATATATAATAGTTTAACTATAATTTAAGAAATTTTCATAAAAAAAACCATCATAAAGATGGTTTTTTAGTGTCTTAAAAAAAATTAGTTTTTCTTTAATTCTAATTTTTCAGCAAAATAATCACAAAAATCGGTCATAGCGCCCGCCATTTTTTCATCTCCAGTAGCACGTTGAAACGTATCCGTCATAGCTACTAAAGTTTGATGGAAAAATATTTTCATTTCATCCACTGGCATATCTTTTGTCCATAAATCAATACGAAGCGTTTCTTTTGCTTTTGCATCCCAAATGGATAATAAAACCGTTTTGGCTTCTTCGTTATTTACGCCACCATCTTGTGCTGACCAAGTTAATTTTTCTGGGACATTATTTTCGTCTAATGCTATGTTTACTTTAATTTCAGATGTTTTGCTCATTTTTATTAGGTAAAAGGTTTTGGGTAAAGGGAATAGGGTAAAACAGTAAAATAACTACTTACTGTTTTTTTGGTTTGTATTTCGATTTGTTAAAAATAACGGTTGGTTCTGTTTTTAATAATTGGTCTAAAGTTACATCATTGTTTTCCATATAACTTTTTACAATTTGCCAACCTAACCACTGACCAATTCTTCCAGGCGATTCTCTATCAATTTCCAAATAGAATTTTGTAAATGGTCCGTCTTCTATAAAACGTTGGTAATTTTTTATATTATTATCGTACAACAGTTTTTCATCAACTAAATAACTCCACATTTGAAATTCATTTTCTAAACAGAATTTTTCTTGCAGTTCTGTATATCCAATTTTTTGATAATTAGGCGTTTCAGGAAGTAAAATGTCTTTTAAATAATGTAATTTTCCATAATAAATCATTTCACTAATTAATGTTTTGTCTTGTGATGGCACTATTTTTCTGTAGGCAAAATTAGTTACTAAATCCGGTGCTATTTGATGCGGTTCTAAGTTGGCTTTTTGATATTCAGCAAACGGTTCATAAAATTTATGATTTTTTCCTAAATACGTATCTAGTGAAATTAAAATTAAATCATTCGTGTAAAACGATTTTTTATCAATCAAAACTTCATTCACTAAAGTAATTACTCGTGGTGTTTTTTCTTCAGGAAAATAATGTTTAATTCTCGAAACCAACATTTCTAAATCGTCTTCAATTTTTGAATTATCTGGAAATTGTTTCGAAACTTCTACATTTAATTCTTTAAAAATAGGATCGTTTAATTTGGCATACCAAATTGAATCTGGAAATTGCTTTGGAAATAAAAATGGATATTGATTTTTTAATTCTGGTAAAGTTTTTGGAGTAGCCGCCGCATATAATTTATCGAAACGTTCAATATTTAAATCTACTGATTTTTTGATGTCTACAATTTCAACGGCATCCTTTTTTTTACATTGCAGGAAACAAAAAACTGAAATTAGCAAGAAGATTAATTTTTTCATCGTATGAAATTTACTATTTTTATCAAAAATTACTGAACTGCAAATATATAATTATATACCTAAATTATTTATTAAAATTATGTCAAATAAAACAACGCTACATTTAGAAGAAATTCATACTTATATTGTCAATTGGCTGAAAACTTATGCACAAAATTCTGGTGTAAAAGGTTTTGTTATTGGGATTTCTGGTGGAATTGACAGCGCCTTAACCTCATCATTATGCGCACAAACGGGTTTTCCGGTATTGTGTGTAGAAATGCCAATTCATCAAGCAGAAAGTCACGTAAATAGAGCGAATGAACATATTCATCAATTAAAATCTCGTTTCCCAAACGTGTTTAACGAAAGAGTAGACTTGACACCAAGTTTTGAAACGTTTAAAAACAGCGTACCAACTAGTGAAAATGAGGCAGCTTTAGCTTTAACATTAGCCAATACCAGAGCGCGTTTACGAATGACAACTTTGTATTATTTGGCTGGAATTCACGGGTTTTTAGTGGCTGGAACAGGAAACAAAGTAGAAGATTTTGGGGTAGGTTTTTACACAAAATATGGTGATGGTGGGGTAGATATAAGTCCGATTGCTGATTTAATGAAAAGCGAAGTAAGACAATTGGCTAAATTTGTAGGTGTACCTGAAAGTATTTTAATTGCTAAACCAACTGATGGACTTTTTGGCGATGACAGAAGCGATGAAGACCAATTAGGCGCTTCTTATGACGAGTTAGAGTGGGCGATGGAAGCCATTGAAAATGGAAAAACCATTGAAAATTTTGTTGGAAGAGAAGCGGAAGTATTTAAAATATACCAGCGATTAAATAAAGTGAACCAACATAAAATGCAACCCATTCCTGTTTGTGAAATTCCAAAATATTTGAAAAACTAAAAGTTTAGTTTAAAATCGAGCTAAAACCCGACCTAAATTTTTTGCAATTACGGAAGTTAACGATATGTAATCTTTAATAGTGGTGAGAATTTCTGAATTATCGATAGAAATATCTGTAGTAATTTTGTTTTTATTTTCTTCAATAATGCTATTTAATAAATACCATCTGTAAGATAAAATAGTTTCATTTACACTTTGTGCTAAATTAATGTTTTTATCTTCCACTACGATTTTTCTACTTTCCCATTTGTGTAAAACATCTCGTTCTTCAAGCATTAAAATTGAGGTGATTTTATTGGCTATTTCTGGTGAAGTTTGCGAAATATATTTATCAATTTCAAATTCGATATTTTGATTGTAGTAATTGATTATATCGGAGTAAATGGTTTTAAAAATTGGGTTTGACAACTCAATTTCGTCTTCTTGAAGTGCCAAATATATTTTTTCGTATACTTTATACGAGTTGGTTTCTTTTACTTCTACAATGTTTCCTGCATCGTCTTTTGATAAAAATGTTTCAGTAAAATCATCTGTTTTAGAACCGTTAATTAATAATATTTCTATAATTTTTTGTTCCAATTCGTATAAAATATCAATTTTTTCAGGTTGTAATTGCACATTGTTTTTATGAACTTCAAATGCTTTTTTCTCTTCGGTATATTTTTTATTGGCTTCAGAAATATCTTTCTTAAGCATTTGAGCTAACGTGTTATACAATACTTCTTCTGAAATATCCATAATGCGCGAACATTCTTTAATGTATACTTCGCGTTTAATTGTGTCAGAAATTTTAGAAATACTATTTACCATATCTCTAATTAATTCTGCTTTTTTTATAGGGTCATTATTGGCTTCTTTAATTAATAAATCAGCTTTAAACTGAATAAAATCTTTTGAATTTTCGTCTAAATAGTTTTTTAAAACGTCAAACGAATTGTTTTTGGCAAAACTATCGGGGTCTTCACCATCCGGAAAACTACAAACTTTTACGTTCATTCCTGCTTCCAGAATTAAATCAATTCCACGGATAGAAGCGCGTAAACCTGCAGCATCACCATCAAAAAGTACGGTAATATTATTGGTTAATCGGTTTACCAAACGAATTTGGTCTGCTGTTAATGCCGTTCCAGATGAAGCAACAACATTTTCAATACCGCTTTGATTAAACTGAATCACATCGGTATACCCTTCTACTAAATAACAATTGTCTTGTTTGGCAATCGCTTGTTTGGCTTGAAAAATTCCGTATAAAACTTTACTTTTATGATAGATTTCGCTTTCTGGCGAATTTAAATATTTCGCCGCTTTTTTATCGTTAGTTAAAATTCTACCACCAAAGCCTAAAACGCGGCCACTCATACTTTGGATAGGAAACATGACACGACCTTTAAAACGGTCAAATGTTTTTCCGTCTTCTTGTTTTATAATGGTTAAACCTGTTTTTTCTAAATACTCTAATTTGTAGGCTTTTCCTAAGGCTTCTTTGGTAAACGCATCCCAGATATCAGGAGAATAACCCAACTGAAACTTTTCGATAGTTTCTTTTGTAAACCCTCTTTCCTTGAAATAAGACAAACCAATTGCTTGTCCTTCATCGGTATGGAGCATAGTTTTATGAAAATAATCTCTGGCAAATTCTGAGACCAAATACATACTTTCTTTTTCGTTTGCTTGTTCGATATCTTCATTAGAAACAATGGTTTCTTCGACTTCAATTCCGTATTTGTTTGCTAAATATTTAATCGCTTCTGGATACGTAAAATGTTCGTGTTCCATTAAGAAAGTAACCGAATTTCCACCTTTTCCAGAACTAAAATCTTTCCAAATTTGTTTCACTGGTGACACCATAAAGGATGGCGATTTTTCGTTTACAAACGGCGAAAGTCCTTTCATATTACTTCCGGAACGTTTGAGTTGTACGAAATCGCCAATGACTTCCTCTACACGAGCTTGGTCAAATACTTTTTCTATGGTTTCTTTAGATATCAAAATGTATTGCGATAATTTGAAAATGAGGTAATTTGAAAATTCAAAGTTCGTAAAAATACACATTATTAAATTAAAAGAAAAAAACCTACAAGAAATTTCCTTGTAGGTTTTGAAAAAAGCATTTTTTATAACTCAAATTTAATTGACCGTTTGTAAAGACGAGAATGATTTAAAAAAGGTTGTATAGGTATTGTTTTTTTATTGAAATTGAATTTTGACATTTTTTTTGCTAGTGTCTAAATCTTTCTTTCAATAACGTAATTTACCATCAAAATAAGGGAATCTTTATATATTGATTCAGGAAAATCTTGAATAAGAAGAAGTGCTTCTTGTTGAAATTGCACCATTTTTTGTTCGGCATAAGATAATCCTCCCTGATTTTTTACAAAGGCAATTACTTCTTTTACTCGTTTTTTATCTTTATTGTGATTTTTTATCGAATTGATAATCCAACTTTTCTCTTTTGAAGTGCAATTGTTTAAGGTATAAATTAATGGTAAGGTCATTTTTTGTTCTTTGATGTCAATGCCTGTTGGTTTTCCGATAGTATCTTCAGTATAATCAAATAAATCATCTTTAATTTGAAACGCCATTCCAATTAATTCACCAAATTTGCGCATTTTTTCAATAGTTTTTGCTTTTTCAGGCGCCACTGCACAAGCTCCTAGTGAACAACAAGCAGCTATTAGTGTAGCTGTTTTCTGACGAATGATTTCGTAATAAATGTCTTCTGTAATATCTAATTTTCTGGCTTTTTCTATTTGTAGCAATTCACCTTCACTCATTTCTCTTACCGCTACAGAAATTATTTTCAATAAATCAAAATCATTATTATCAATTGAAAGTAACAATCCTTTAGAAAGTAAAAAATCACCAACTAAAACTGCAATTTTATTTTTCCAAAGGGCATTTATTGAAAAAAAACCACGACGTTTATTACTGTCGTCTACTACGTCGTCATGCACTAAAGTTGCGGTATGAATAAGTTCAATAACCGAAGCGCCTCTATATGTTCTGTCATTTACGGTACCGCCTGAAATCATTTTTGCGGTTAAGAACACAAACATGGGTCGCATTTGTTTTCCTTTTCGGTTGACAATATAATGTGTAATACGATTTAATAAGGCGACTTTTGAAGACATAGCTAATTGAAACTTTTTCTCGAAAAGTTCCATTTCGTAGGCTATGGGTTCTTTTATTTGCTCCGTTATTTTCATTACCTCAAAGATACTACACATTAAAGGATTAGAAAAATATTTTTTTAAATTAAACCTTTTTAGTATTTTTGAGTCTAATTTACTGAACATTAAATTTTTAAAGATGAAAAAAATAGCAAAATTTTTATTTTCAATAGTAGTATTGGTTGCTTTCACAGCTTGTGAAAAAGAGAATGAAGTTACTCCGGATACGTTAACTTCGGCAGACGCTTTAGTAAATGCGAAAATTGATATGGCAAGTGACGACATATCAAATATTACAGATCAATTATTTGATAATGTTGATGGAAGTACTATTTCATATAGAGGTGTAAATAATGACAATTCGGTATTTTCAAATTGTGCTATAATTACAAGATTGCCAGCATTTGGAACGGTTATCACTCCAGGAACTCAAGTAACAAAAACCATTAATTTTGGAACAACAGGATGTCAATTAAACAATGGAAATATTGTTAAAGGGAAAATTATTATTAGTTTCGTTCATCAACCAACAGCGGTTTCTCATACAGTAACTTATACATTTGATAATTTTTATCACAACAATATTAAATTTGTTGGAACAAAAACATTTACTCGTTCTTTAACAGCTGCAACTGCAACATCTGCTCCACATCCTATCGTAGTTATGTTGTTGGATATGACTATTACAATGCCAAACGGAGATGTTTATACACGTGTAGGAACCAGAACAAGAGAATTAGTAGAAGGATTTAACACCACTCAAATTTTCGCAGATAATATATATAAAATTACAGGAAACTGGACTACTACACATCCAAACGGAACGGTACAAACAGCAACAATTACAACACCTTTAAGAGCTAGAATGAGTTGTTTAGCACCGCAAAATCCTAAACCAATATTGGTTTTAGGAGTTATTACTTTTGTTAAAAATGGGGTAACTGCAACTTTAGATTACGGTAATGGAGATTGTGATAATACTGCCGTATTTACAATCAACGGAAATTCATATACAATTACTATTGGTAATTAATTGATACAACACATATTCATAAAAAAGGAGAAGCATTGCTTCTCTTTTTTTTATGATTTGTTAGCTAATTGGCCGCAAGCGGCATCAATGTCTTTTCCTCTACTTTTCCTTACTTTTACAATAATATTGTTTTTTTCTAAAGCGGTAATATAGTCTTTTGTAGCTTGTTCACTAGCTTGATGAAAATCGCCATCATCGATAGCGTTGTATTCAATTAAATTGACCTTACAAGGCACATATTTACAAAATTTTACTAAGGCATCAATAGAAATTTTGTCGTCATTAATTCCTTTCCAAACAACATATTCATAAGTAATTTTGCTTTTGGTTTTGGTATACCAATATTCTAATGCTTCGCGTAGTTCAGTTAAAGGGAAACTTTTAGTAAATGGCATAATCTCATTTCGAGTGGCTTCAATAGCCGAATGTAATGAAACTGCTAAATTAAATTTCACTTCATCATCTGCCATTTTTTTAATCATTTTGGAAACCCCAGACGTAGAAACGGTAATTCGTTTTGGCGACATCCCTAAACCTTCGTTTGACGTAATCATGTCAATGGCTTTCATTACGTTGGGGTAATTCATTAATGGTTCGCCCATTCC
Organism: Flavobacterium sp.; assembly: GCF_040402895.1. Lineage (GTDB taxonomy): Bacteria > Bacteroidota > Bacteroidia > Flavobacteriales > Flavobacteriaceae > Flavobacterium. Next base: position 113,772 of record NZ_JBBALR010000001.1, on the reverse strand, counting down.
CATAAAAACAATATTTGAAAGTGGTCTGTCGTAATACAATTTACTCTCGTTATCAATGGCTACTACTTGGTCGTAAATTTCACCAGGTGTTAGGTTTCTCATTCGTTTTAATCGGGCAGTAGCGCAAAAATTACAATCTAAACTGCAACCAACTTGACTGGAAACACAAGCAGTTGTTCTCGTTTTAGTTGGAATAAGAACACTTTCAACAATTAAATCATCGTGTAAACGCACCGCATTTTTTACAGTTCCGTCTTCACTGCGTTGCATCGTATCTACTTTTACATGATTAATTACGAAATTGGCTTCTAACATAGCGCGAGTTTCTTTCGAAACATTCGTCATGCTTTCAAATGAATGTGCACTTTTACTCCACAACCATTCATAAATTTGATTGCCACGAAACGCTTTATCGCCATTAGCGACAAAGAAATCTCTTAACTGCTCTTTAGATAAGGCACGTATGTCTTTTTTTTCTGCTTGCATACGGCAAAAGTACTACTAATGTGCCAATTAATCAATTTTCATAATACCAATTTAATGATACGCTGATTATATTAATTTTAGAAATTTTTTTAATCTGTGTTTAAAACAATTGAATTTGTACTTTTGTACTTTGAAATTTATAACAGTTATGCACTTTATATCAGAAGATTTAGAAAATTACGTAACCAATCATTCGCAACAAGAACCAGAATTGTTGGTGCAATTGAATAAAGAAACGCATCAGAAAATTTTGCAACCACGAATGTTAAGTGGCCATTTTCAAGGCAGGGTTTTGAGTATGTTGTCTAAAATAATTCATCCTAAATCTATTTTAGAAATTGGAACCTATACAGGCTACGCTGCTTTATGTTTGGCAGAAGGTTTACAAGAAAACGGAACCTTAGATACCATTGATATAAATGAAGAGTTAGAAGAAATTCAAAAAAAATATTTTAATTTATCTGAGTATTCCAATCAAATCGTGCAACATATTGGTGATGCCATTGAAATTATTCCAACGTTAAATAAAAAATTTGATTTGGTTTTTATCGATGCAGATAAAGAAAATTACATTAATTATTTTCATTTGATTGTGCCTTTGATGAATAAAGGCGGCATCATTTTATCCGATAATGTATTGTGGAGCGGAAAGGTTTTAGAAGAAGTTAAAACTAACGACAAAAGCACACAAATTTTACTTGATTATAATAAAATGATTAATGAAGATTCTCGTGTAGAAACCGTCTTATTGCCCATCCGAGATGGCTTGACGGTTACTCGTGTGTTGTAGGCATAATAAATTTATTTGAAATTTTTTCAAATAAAAAATAAAATAACCACCCCGTTAAACTACCAAAAGCATATCCTGAAATGATATCTAAAGGATAGTGTAGCCCTAAATAAATTCTACTGTAAGCAAAAATTAATGGATACAGAAATAAGAGGTAACTGTATTTATAGTGTTTTCTTAAAATTAAAAACACAAACATCATGGCCGCTGTTGAATTTGCTGCGTGTCCAGAGAAATAACTAAAGGTATCGCTATCTTTTACTACTCTTATTAAGCCCACTAAAGTATCATCATTACAAGGACGTAATCGTTGTACTGAAAATTTAATTACATCTGTAATTTCATTAGTAAACGCAATTAATGTAGCAACTATTAGGATGGCTATTCCCAATTTTTTCGTTCCTAATTTTTTATATAAAATAAAGAGTAAAATTAAAAAAAATGGAGTCCAATTGATTTGTTTGGTAATTAAAAGCCAGATAGCATCAAAAGGTGTTGCTCCTAAATTATTGAGATAAATAAATAATTTTTTATCTAAATGAATTAAGTAATCCAGCATTACATTTGACGTTTTATTGGTCCAGTAGCGTTTTCAATATCTTCTTTTATTTCCGTAATGGGATTTGAAATTTCCACAGGATTGATATATTCTGTCATGCTTTTTTTTGCACTAGCAATTTCATCTGAAATGCCGCCAGTTAAACTTTTTAAATCAAGTCCGTTTTCTTCGGAACCTTTTTGGATTTCATGTTTAATTTCATTGGTAGCGTTTTTTAATTGCGCTATACCTTTACCCAACGTTCTTGCAATTTCCGGAATTTTATCTGATCCAAAAAGCATTAGAATTACAAGTAATATAAAAAAAATTTCGCCTCCGCCAATACCGAACATAGTTTTGTGTTTTATGAATTACAAAGGTAATAAAAGTTATGAAATTAATACTAAAAAATAAAGCCGTCATTGACGGCTTTATTTTTATTATTTCTTTTCTATTTGTTCAAATTTATCCACAACGGCTTCTTTTGGCCAAGTATTATTGGTAACATCAATATCAGCTGTTTCTAATTTTGGGTCCAATTGAATTTTTACTACTTTTTTTTCTGTTGCAAAAACACGTTTTGCAGTAGTATTATTTCTTCTCCAAATTTGAACTGGAAATTTATGAGTTTCAGTGGTACCGTCTTCAAATTGTAATTCGGCAATAATTGGCATCATTAAACTTCCTGGTTTGTCAAATTCTACTTCGTAAAAATATTTTGGATTTTTTAAAGCGGCTTTCTCTTCCGCGTTATAATTTTTGTTTAAATACTCATTTAAAGCCATCACTTTTTCGGTTTCAAGTGCTGTTTTTGATTCTGGTTTCAATTCGGGACTTTCACTATTTACTAAGTAAATCATTGGTCCGCTGTTTGGCATTCTTCTTCCTCTTCTGTTCACGGCTGCAGCCGCTTCTTTAGAAGCATCTTCTGTCACATAAAATTGTTTTACGTTTTTAATTCCTAAATCTACTACATCAGTAGAATAGAACCAACCTTTCCAAAACCAGTCTAAATCCACTGCTGAAGCATCTTCCATGGTTCTAAAAAAGTCTTCTGGAGTAGGGTGTTTAAATTTCCAACGGTTCGCATAGGTTTTAAATGCGTGGTCAAATAATTCGTGTCCCATAATCGTTTCACGTAAAATATTTAATCCGGTTGCTGGTTTTCCGTAAGCATTTGCACCAAAATTATATACTACATCTCCATGGCTCATAATAGGTTCTAAGAACTGTTGGTTTCCTTTCATATAAGGAACAATAGATTTTGCAGGACCTCTATCTGCTGGGAAATTTTTGTCAAATTCTTGTTCGGTTAAATATTCTAAAAAGGTATTTAGACCTTCATCCATCCAAGTCCATTGTCTTTCGTCAGAATTTACAATCATTGGAAAGAAATTATGTCCTACTTCGTGAATAATAACCCCTAACATTCCATATTTTACTCTATCGCTAATTTTTCCATTTTCATCTGGGCGACCGAAATTCCAACATATCATTGGGTATTCCATTCCTTGATCTTCTGCGGAAACGGAAATGGCTTTTGGATAAGGATATTCAAATGTATATTTTGAATAGGTTTTTAAAGTGTGAGCTACAGCTATTGTAGATAAGTTTTCCCAAAGCGGATTGGCTTCTTTTGGGTACATAGAAATGGCCATTGGTTTGCTATTTCCAACTTGAACTGCCATTGCATCTAAAATAAATTTACGTGATGTAGAGAATGCAAAGTCTCGCACGTTTTCTGCTTTTAAATGCCAAGTTTTTTTAGTAGTTGCGAAGCTTTTCTCTGCAGCAGTTGCTTCAGCTTGATTAACAATAATTACAGGTTTATCAAAAGAATTTTCAGCTAATTGCCATCTTTTTTCTTGTTCTGCAGAATAGACTTCGCTTCTGTTTTGTAAAACCCCAGTACCATCTAAAATATGATCGGCAGGAACAGTAATTTTAACATCATAATTTCCAAAAGTTAAAGCAAATTCACTTCTTCCCCAAAATTGCATATTTTGCCAACCTTCTACATCATTATATACGCACATTCTTGGATAAAATTGAGCAATAACATAAATTTTATTTCCATCAGGAAATACTTCATATCCAGATCGACCATTTCCGCCATCTTTCATGTAATCGTTAATATTGTACCACCATTTGATTGAGAAAACTACTTTTTCTCCTTTTTTTAAGGCTTTTGGTAAATCAATACGCATCATAGTATTATTTATGATGTATTTCATGGCATTACCTTTTTCGTCTTTCACATATTCTAAGTTAAAACCGCCATCAAAACCTTTACCCATATATGTTTTGGTGAAGTTTTCTACTGAAGTAGCTTGAGGCATTGTTTGAGAATCAATTAAAGGCGTTTGTGAGTCTCTTCTTGCTATATTTTGATCTAATTGCACCCATAAATAGTCTAAAGATTCAGGGGAATTATTATAATAGGTAACGGTTTCACTTCCATACATTTTGGATAGTTTGTCGTCTAATTCTAAATTAATTTTATAATCCGCACGTTGTTGGTAATAGGCTGGACCTGGTGCACCAGAAGCCGTTCGAAACATATTAGGCGTAGCCATTTCGGCATACATTTGACTAAATTTATTAATATCAGTGTGCCCTTGAGGTTCTTTTTTAGTTTCTTCTTTTTTTACCTCTTGTGCAAAGCCGATAAATGACGCGAAAAATAAGAAAACGATTAAAATTAGCTTTTTCATAATTATTTGTATTTCAGTTTTTGGTTGGTTTCTGTATTAGTAAACAAAATTGTTTTTTTGTTTCCATTAATGTTCAAATGTACTAAATTTTGTTGTTCATTAAAAATATCGGATAAAACATTATTGTAAATGTCTAATTCTTTTAAATTATCTTTAAAAGGAATTTTCAAGTAGCAAATTACAATATTATCTTCTTGTTCTTTAGATAAAAACTGTAGTGTTTGAATTTTATTATTGATTTTAATTTTTAATTTTTCGGATAAATAAATAGTGATATAAGTGTTTGCATCTGATATTTCATCATTTGTGGTAAGATAAAAATGTTTGTTGTGTTTTTTATATAACGCCTTTTCTAAATCGTCAATAAATAATCTTGCAGTAATTTGAACCGCTTTTTTTTCTTTAAAATAATCTATTTGAAAAACCCCAACATAAAATTTATGCAAAGTAAAAGCACTCAGAAACGAAAACAATATTATCAGTAAACTTAACTTTATTTTATTCATTTTTTTTTGGTTCTGATTCTGTTTTTGGAATAGAATTTTCTTCTGTACTTTTTTCTGGTTCAACTGGTTTTGGATAATAGGGTTGTAAATTTTTCAATTTCAAAAAATCAACTGCAAGCGCGCTCATTCTAAAAGAAATTAGCGTTTTGTTTTTCGCTTTGGCTGCGTTTTTTAATTCTTCATCTTCTACAATATAAAAAACAAATCCTTGTACATATTCTTCTGGAATGTGTAATTGATTCATAATATATTCGGAATCAAAGTTAGTATTTATTTTATATTGTAAAAATTCTTTTCTTTCAACTTCTAATTCTGCTTTTAATTGTTTGGTTCTCCCAGAAATAGCGTTTATTAATGGATCAATACCAAAAGCGGTATTTAAGCCAAATTGTCCGTTAAAATCACCTGCGGTTTTCAAACGTCTTTCAGCTGGCGTGTATTTTTTTTGTCCTTTAGGAACCAATCCTAAAGATTCTGCAGTGATATCATCAGCATTCGTAACCATGATTTCTTGTATATGACGCGTGTAAATGTCTAATTTTATAAAAAGTAAATCTTTACCAAAATCCTTTTTTGTAATGATGTGTTTTTTGCCAACTAAATGAATGGCGCTAAACATAATAGTGTCATTTACTTTTGCTTTTATTTTAAAATAGCCTCCTTTTCCAGAAATTGTATTAGTTTTGTTTGAAATATTTACAATAGTAATACCTTCATTGTCGTTGGTTTCCACAATAATTTTTCCCTTAATTATAGAATCATTTTGTGAAACTACTATTTGGGAGACAAAGAGTAAAATTATTTGAATGTATTTTTTGATAAGTAAAAGAATTAATTTTTTTGTAAAAATAAAAGAACAAAAATACAATCCTTATAAAATTTTGTTAAGAATAGAGTAAAATTTGTAAAGTATATGAAAAAAGTTATTATAGCAAGCACCTCCACCTTATTCGGTGGCACCTATTTAGATTATTTATTGCCTGTTTTGAAAGAACACTTTGCAACTACTTCCAATCTAGTATTTATTCCTTTTGCCCGACCTGATGGAATTACGCACGAGGCATATACAGAAAAAGTAAAACCGTTTTTTAAACAATTGAATATTGAAGTAAAAGGAATTCATGAATTTGAAAATCCAATCGATGCGATACTAAAAGCCGAAGCTATTTTTACTGGCGGTGGAAATACGTTTGTATTGGTAGCTATGTTGTACAAATATAATTTATTGGATGTCATTCAGAAAGTGGTTGAAAACGGAACGCCTTATTTAGGAACCAGCGCAGGAAGTAATATTTGTGGTTTAACTATGAATACTACAAATGACATGCCGATAGTATATCCTCCGAGTTTTAAAACGTTGGGATTGGTTTCTTTTAATTTAAATCCTCATTATTTAGATCCAATAGAAGGTTTGCGGCACATGGGTGAAACTAGAGAAACTAGAATTAAAGAATTTCATTACTATAATTCGCAACCTGTTCTAGGATTAAGAGAAGGCAGTTGGTTGGAAGTATTGGGAAATAAACTAACGTTGAAAGGAGCTTTATCTGCTAGATTGTTTCAACAAGGCAAAGCGCCAATTGAAATAGAAACAGGAGCCGATTTAAGTGATTTAAAATAAAAAAAGCCTCAATAAATTTGAGGCTTTAGAGCGAAAGACGAGGGTCGAACTCGCGACATTCAGCTTGGAAGGCTGACGCTCTACCAACTGAGCTACTTTCGCATGGTAGAATTTTAAAATTCAATAAGTTTTAGAGCGAAAGACGAGGGTCGAACTCGCGACATTCAGCTTGGAAGGCTGACGC
>NZ_JBBALR010000001.1:0-106833 GCF_040402895.1 Flavobacterium sp. | reverse complement strand
TCTACCAACTGAGCTACTTTCGCATTTTATTTTGGTGAGTGCAAATATAATATGAAAAACTGATTAATTGCAAGTTTTTTAATAAAAAAATAAATAATATAAAAAACAATCATGTAATTTATTAATATATAACATGTTATGAACAAAATTACAATTAAAAAAATAAATTATTTAGACACTTTTCCGGTTAGAAGTGCGGTCTTAAGGCAAGGAAAACCTTTGGAAACTTGCTTTTTTTTAGGTGATGACGCTGTTGATACTACTCATTTTGGTTTATATATTGAAAATAATATAATTGGCGTAGCTTCTGTTTTTAAAATAAGCAATGAAAATTTTGATACTAAAAATCAATATCAATTACGTGGAATGGCAATTGTAGAAGCGTACCAAAGTACTGGTTTTGGAAAGTTGTTAATTGAAGAAATTTTCAATTTTATTGAATCAAATCAAGTTGAATTGCTTTGGTTTAATGCAAGACAAACCGCGGTACCTTTTTATGAAAAATTAGGTTGTTGTAAAAAAGGGCCTTCGTTTGAAATTCCTGAGATTGGTACTCATTTTTTAATGTATAAATATTTTGTTTATTAAATTGTAAACATTTTTGCATTTGATGTGGAATACTAGTATTTTTTGGTAAATTTGTTAAATTTGATATGAAATGAAAAAAGTTTTACTATTTAGTGTTATAATAATTGTTCTTATTCTGTCTTTTAAGCTCAGTAAAAATGAGGATTTCAAAGTGAGTGAAGATTATTTTGATACCATAAGAAAAATGACTATTCATGCCGTTCCTGAAGAGATGTTAGCTGATAAATCAGATAGTATAAAAAGTATTTATAATGCATTTGGAAACCACGAAATATGGGTAGATGCAGAAAATAGAGAAGATTTAATCGTACAAATAGAAAAGTCAAAATATGAAGGATTAAATCCTCAAGATTATAATATAAATAAAATATATCAATTAGAAGTAAAGCTAGATTCTTTGTCATTAGAAGAAAAATTAGCATATGATGTTTTATTAACCCAAACCTATGATAAACTTTGCAGTAATTATTTCAGAGGAAAATTAAATCCTGACGAAGTGTATAAAAATTGGGATTTATATGAAAAACCATTTAATATGGCAACCCACTTAAAAGTTGCAATTTCTTCAAAAAAAGTAGCGTCTTCTATAAAAAATTTATTGCCAAATCATCCTATTTACACCTCGTTAAAAGCAGCGTTAGTCCTTATTGATAAAATGCCAGAAAGTAATTTCGATTCCATTAATAAATCTATAAAGTTAAAGTATAAGGATACTCAAAAAGAAGTAAATGAAATCAAAAAGCGACTTGTATATTGGAAAGATTTAGACGAAAAAAACACAAATTATTCCTTTAATTATGACAGTTCAATGCTTGAAGCCGTAAAGAAATTTCAAGCAAGACATGGTTTACACCCTGATGGCGTTATTGGTTTTGGGACCATTAAAGCATTAAATTATAATGTAGAAACACGACGTTCACAAATTTTAGCTAATTTAGAACGTTGGCGCTGGTTTTCTAGAGATTTTGGGGAGCAATATTTATTAATTAATTTACCAGATTACAAATTAGATTTTATCCAAAAAAATACCACAACGGCCTCGCACAAAATTGTTTGTGGTAAACCCAAGAGAATGACGCCAATTTTACAATCCAAGTTATCTAATTTTGTTTTTAATCCAACTTGGACGGTTCCGCCAACTATAATTAAAGAAGATTTATCAGTTGAAGCTGTAGCAAATAGAAGTTACTTTATTAGAAATAGAATTCTCATTTATAATGGAAAAAATAATATTGTTTCTCCATCAAATTGGAATCCTGCTAAAGCGACAAGTTATAGGTATGTTCAAAATCATGGGTACAATAATTCGCTAGGTGTTGTGAAATTTAACTTTCCAAACCATCATTCTGTGTATTTACATGACACCAATCATAGGGATTATTTCCAGTTGTCATATAGGGCATTAAGTTCGGGTTGTGTTCGGGTACAAAACCCAGTTGATTTGGCTAAAAAAATATTAAAAAATCAAGATAATGGAAGATGGACAACTGGTAATGAAATTGATTTAATTATTAAAAAAAATAAAGAACCTTATTATATAAAAGTAAAAGAACCTATATATATTCATCAATTATATTGGACGAGTTGGTTAAGCGATTCGGGTTTTCAATTCAGAGATGATATGTATAATCTAGATAAAGTGTTGTACGATAAATTAAGAAACTAATTTAGATTTATTAACGTACATTCTTGAAGGGTGATAAATAAATAAAACCGATTTATTTTTTATAGATTGAATTAGTTTTGGAGCGATACCTGGTTCCACTGCAGGACAACCTTGACTTCTACCCAAATAACCTTGTGTATTTGCTAGTTTTTTAGAAACATATTCTGCGCCATGAATCACAACGGCTCTTTCTCTTGCTTTGTCGTTAAGCCCAAATTCTAAACCGTCTAATTTTAAAGAAATTCCGTGCTTCCCCATATAGGTTTCTCCTGTTAAAAAAAAACCCAAACTACTCTTAAATGATTCATTTTGGTTGGAAAACGATTTTGCAAATTCTTTTCCGGATTTTATTCCATGAGAAACCAATGTTTGAAAAATCACTTTTTTATGTAACATATCAATTACCCACATTCTTTCTTTTTTGGAAGATAATGAAAAATCAATAATCGTTAATATATTGTTTTTAATTTTTCCTTGCGCTTCTATAGCAGTGTACCCTTCAAATGCTTTTGTGAAAATTTCTAATTCTGGTAATGAAAATCCTTCAGGCTGAATTTCACAATATAATAATTCCGATTTTTCTTTAATATTATCTGCCTCATTTTTCACCATAGCAATTGGATTTACAACATTTGTTGCAAATTCATTGGTCTTAAAAGTTGTATTTAACAGATTTTCATTATCTGAAAAAAGCAAAATAAAACCTAAAAAAATAAAAGGTAAAAATGTATAACGCATTGTATTTGTTGTTGTTTTTTAATAACGAACACAGGCAAATATAATTGTAATTTTGAATAAAAAAAATAAATTAGTGTTTTTTAACGATAATTTTTAACGTTTTGCCGATAATATGGTTTTTTTGTTTGAAGATTTTTGTTAAAAAAAGTAGATATTAAAATTAATTTTAAAAATTAACATTTGATAATGAAACAAATTTAGCAATAGCAATACTAATAATTTTATTCACAAAATATTTTTATGAATTACTTTCAAATTCTTAGTATACTTTTCTTATTTCAAATTTCTTTTGCTCAAGAAATGGTAACATCAAATCCATTTTTGCCAGTAAATAATAAAAAGGAAATTAGTACCATAAAAATTAAAAATCCTATAAAAATTGATGCATCACTTAATGAAGAGGATTGGAAAAATATACCTATCGCAAAAAATTTTGTAATGTTTAACCAAGAAAATGGAAAGCCAGAATTACCGGAACTTCGAACAGAAGTAAAAGTACTTTACGATGATGATGCCATATATGTAGGCGCTATTTTATATGATAATGAACCGGATAAAATTTTAAAAGAAATTTCAGAAAGAGATAATTTTGGTTCAACCGATTTTTTTGGGGTGTTTATTAATGGGTTCAATGATGGCCAGCAAGAATTTAGTTTTTTTGTAAGTGCTTCCGATGGACAAATGGATTTAATACGAACTACGGAAAATGAAGACACTTCTTGGGATGCTATTTGGGAAAGTAAAGCAAAAATTACTGATATAGGCTGGGTAGTTGAAATGAAAATTCCATATGCCGCACTTCGTTTTTCAAAAGAAGAAAAACAAACTTGGGGTATAAACTTTTTTAGAGAAGTAAGAAGAAACCGACAAATGTTTACTTGGAATCCAGTAGATAATAGCAAAGGATTTTTCACACAACAAGCAGGTATATTAAATGGTATTGAAAAAATTAATACACCAACACGTTTGTTTCTGATTCCTTATTCTTCATTTTATTTAAATAGTTTGGGTAAAGAAAAATCTTTTGGAACGCTAAAAGGTGGATTAGATTTGAAATATGGATTAACCGATGCATTTACGTTAGATATGGTTCTGATTCCTGATTTCGGTCAAACAAGATTTGATAATAAAATATTGAATTTAGGTCCTTTCGAACAAATTTTTAATGAAAACAGACCATTTTTTACAGAAGGAACCGATTTGTTTAACAAAGGAGGATTGTTTTATTCAAGACGAATTGGGCAACGCGCCAGTAAATATCCAGAAATTTCAGAAACGGAAGAAGTTATAGATTTTCCAAACGCAATTGATTTGGTGAATGCTGTTAAAGTTTCTGGTAGAACGAAAGAAGGTTTAGGAATTGGTTTTTTAAATACGGTTACTAAAAAAACCGATGTTGTCATTCGAGATATAATTACAGGAAATACCAGAACAGAAACAGTGGAGCCACTAGCCAATTATAATGTTTTGGTTTTAGACCAGCGGTTTAATGGAAATTCTTCCGTATCATTAATTAATACAAACGTAACTCGAAATGGAAACTTTAGAGACGCTAATGTTACTGCAACAACTTTCGATTTGAACACAAAAAAGAATACATTCAATTTAAATGGTGCTCTAAAATATAGTTATGTAAATAATTATGCCAATTTGCAGAATAAAAATGGAATTATGGCTAATTTAGGATTTGGTGAAACCTCTGGAAAATTTAGGTTTTCAGCCTATGGAGAATATGTTTCCAAAGAGTATGACAACAATGATTTGGGGATTAATTTTCAAACCAATTATTATTCCATTAGTGCGAATGTGAATTACCGATTACTTCAATCGACAGAAAAATTAAACTCATTTAGGATAAGTTTAAATACGTTTGCGCAATTTGATAAAGCAACTAATTATCTTCAGGAGCAAAATTTTAATATTAATTTAAATTTAACCAATAAAAAAAATCATTCCGCAGGTTTTGGAATTAATTTAAATCCGTTTGAAAGATATAATTTTTATAATCCGCAATCCGTAGGGCGATTTGTAATTTTCCCTAAAAATTATGGCATGTGGGGTTATATTTCTTCAAATTACAATAATAAATTTGCGTTTGATATCAATCCAAATATTGGAATAACTGAAACAAAAGGCTGGTGGTATTGGGGTATTGATGTGAGTCCGAGATATCGTTTCAATGATAAATTTACTTTAATTTACAGAAACAATTTCTTCAATGAATACCAAGATTTAGGCCGCGTAGATCGAGTAGGAAATGATATAATTTTCGCATCAAGAGACAATCAAACTTTAGAAACGAGTTTAGAAGGGAAATATTCCATCACGGCAAAAATGAATTTTGGATTAAAATTAAGACATTATTGGTCGTTTTCCGAAAATAATTCGTACTATAAATTATTAGAAAATGGTTATACTGAAGACTATTCTTACACGGATAATGCTAATCAAAATTTGAATTTATGGAACTTTGATTTGTCTTATAGTTGGTGGTTTGCACCTGGAAGTCAAATGTCGTTTTTATATAGAAATTCGTCAGGCATTTTTCAAAATACAATAGACAAGAATTTTGTTTATAATACCAAAAAAGTATTTAATCATGAAGATCTAAATCATACGTTTTCTATTAGTATTCGCTATTTTATTGATTATAATCAAGCCAAGAATGCTTTAAAATAATCCTATTATTTTTCTAAAATTAAATTTAGAAAACCTTTTCGTTAATAATTTTTTTGAGTTGTCGTTTAAAAAATCAGTAACTTCGTATCTTAAATACAATAGTGATGAACAAAAAAGTAATTTTAATGATTTTAGATGGTTGGGGACATTCTCCAGACCCTAAAGTTTCCGCCATAGATAATGCCAATACACCATTTATAGATTCGTTATATAAAAACTATCCAAATGCCGAATTGCGTACAGATGGACTTCACGTAGGTTTACCAGAAGGTCAAATGGGAAATTCAGAAGTAGGTCATATGAATTTAGGTGCAGGACGTATTGTGTACCAAGATTTAGCTAAAATTAATTTAGCAGTTAAAAATCATACGTTGAAAAATGAAAAACCATTATTAGATGCCTTTAATTACGCAAAAACAAATCATAAAAACGTTCATTTTTTAGGATTGGTTTCAGATGGTGGCGTGCATTCTCATACTTCTCATTTACGAGGATTAATTGAAGCGGCTCAAGAAAATGGTGTGTCAAATATGTTTGTTCATGCTTTTACAGATGGGCGCGATGTCGATCCTAAATCAGGAAAAAAATACATACAAGATTTACAGAATTTTCTTTTAAACACGAATGCAAAATTAGCTTCTGTGATTGGTAGATATTACGCCATGGATAGAGACAAACGTTGGGAACGTGTAAAATTAGCTTACGATTTGTTAGTCGGAGGAATTGGTGAAAAAACATCAGATATGGTAGAAAGTATTCAAAAAAGTTATGATGAAAACGTAACAGATGAATTTATTCAACCTTTATTTTCTTCAGAAGGAAAAACGATACAACCAGATGATGTGGTAATTTTCTTTAATTTCCGTACGGATAGAGGTAGAGAACTAACCGAGGCGCTTTCGCAAACCGATTTTCATGAGCAAAATATGCATAAATTACCGTTGTATTATGTTACGTTAACCAATTATGATGATACCTATAAAAACGTTCATGTAATTTACGATAAAGACAATATTACTGAAACATTAGGCGAAGTACTTTCTAAAGCTGGAAAAAAACAAATTAGAATTGCAGAAACAGAAAAATATCCGCACGTAACTTTTTTCTTTTCTGGCGGAAGAGAAGAACCTTTTGATGGAGAATCTCGAATATTAAAAAATTCACCCAAAGTAGCCACATACGATTTACAACCCGAGATGAGTGCTTTTGAATTAAAAGATGCTTTAGTGCCTGAATTACAAAAAGGGGATGTGGATTTTGTATGTTTAAATTTCGCAAATGGCGATATGGTAGGGCATACCGGAAGTATGCCAGCAGCTATAAAAGCATGTGAAGCCGTTGATATTTGTGTAAAAGAAATTATTGAAACCGCTTTGGCAAACCAATATACCACAATTGTAATTGCCGACCACGGAAATTGTGAAACGATGATAAACCCAGATGGTTCCCCAAATACGGCACATACAACTAATCCAGTACCCGTAATTTTAGTAGATAACGATAAAATACAAATTAAATCAGGTGTTTTAGGAGATGTAGCACCCACTATTTTAGATTTAATGGGAATTACTCAACCAGAAGTCATGACGCAGCATTCGTTGTTGGTGAAGTAAACAAACAAACCCTTCAAGAGTTATTAATTTTGAAGGGTTATATTATTTTATAAGTCACTTACTCTTTGTTTTCTTTTCTTAATAATTCGATTACTGCATCAAATTTTGCATTAAATAAATCGAAAATATTTTTAGGTAAACTAATCTTTATTTCGTAGTTTGTAATTGTATGGTCATTTTCTTCATGGTTATGGGTAATGCTTATTAAAGGAGTATCCGTTTCAATAATTTCATTTACATTCATATTTAGGGCTTTTGCAAAACGCAACCATTCATCATCAGAAATAGGTATTCTGCCTTTCTCTCTTCTATTGTATTGAGAAGTATCCATGGCCACAAGTTCTGAAAATTCCGCTTGTGTGAATTTACTTTTTCTAGCATTTTTTAGTTTTTCTTTGGGTTTTAATAACATAATGTAGATTTTGGGATAATCAAAAATAAGAATAAAAACAAACAAAAAAAACAAGTAAAACAAAAAAAATTGTGCAATTTGAAAACAAATTGCAAACAATTTGCACAAAAAATTCACATTTTTTAATAAAAATAAACTTCTCAAATTTGTCATAACAAAAATATCTCGAGAAATATTTTTTGATTAACAATTTAATTTATTAATTTTAAAACTTATTAAAAATGAAAAAATTATTATTTGGCTTAATTGCCACAGTATTATTTGCAGGAGTTACAAATGCACAAGATAAGGTGCCTGTTGAAGGATTAACACTTGAATATTATAAATATGTATTTGAGAAAAGTCCTATAGGAAAAGAGACTAAAGTAATAAATGTATCTAATTTATCTGACGAAAGTTATAAAAAAATTGTAAATCACATGTCAGAAGTTAACTTTAACGAATCGAAATATGCAGTAAATATTGATTTATTGCATGATGGGCAAAAGAAAAGCATAGTTGTTTTACCTCTTGCAGATGGAAGATCTTCAATAGGGTTTCTTCAAAATGAAAACCTCGATGAAATCACACCAATTAAATTTACCGTTGAAAAGGATGGGACATACAAATATGAGCCATTTGCAACAAGGCGAGGTGTTCGTATTTCTAGAGATTGTGCAACCGGTGCTGGTCAAATTGCAAATTTAGGTGGAGCATTTGCTTCATTGTCACTAATCGGTTGCGTTCCATGTGGATTTGCAGGAGGGGCAGTTGCTGGTATTGCAATGGCAATGAGCTTATTTTGTTAAATAAAATATAAATTTAAATATGAAGAAATATAATGCATACCATTTTGTTATTATCTTAGGAGTTATTGCAGGTATAATATCACTTATTAGATCATTAAAAGCTCCTGATATTCAGACAGTTTTTTCAACTATTACAATTGTGATTTTTGGGATAATATTTTATAAATATAAGCCTTAATGAGATTTCTATTATTTTACTATGCGTTATATTACTTTTAGTATTTATTTTTGCAAATCGCAACAATTTATTTTGTAAGTACAATTGAAATTTAAAGTATTTTTATTTTTGTTTTTCTCCAACTTCCTTCAAGCGCAAAAACTTGAAACGTTAATAAAAGGCGGAGAACTATTGGTAACTGGAATATCAATTTTTAAAACTTCAAAACTAACAGAATCTAAAGACAAAACAGTGGATAGTAAATTTGTAGCTACGGTTTGTGTAAAAAACAAATTAGCTGAAAAAATTACTGTTAAGCTAGATGGTAAAGATTCTGAAGGTAATAAGGTTATAAAAGAATTGGTAGTTCAAAATGACGGAAAAGAATGCGTTTTCGAAATACCGAAAGGCATTTACACTTACGAAATTATACTCTCAAACAAAGAGGTCTTTAAAAAAGGCGAGTATAAATTTGAAGAAGAAATAACTATTATGGTTAATAAAGAATAAAATAAAACCCAAATAAGAAATTAAACTTATTTGGGTTTTTTCATATAACAATATAAAATCCGCTTAAATCCGTAAAATCTGCGTACCTATAATTAAAAATCGGAACCCGTAAATAAATTTTGATTTACTTCATCTATATAAGTCAAAATTTCTTCTTTACCCAAAGCACTTTCTGCAGAAGTAACAAAATACTGTGGCATTTCTGCCCAATCGTTGGCTAATAAATTTTTCTTGTACGCTTCCACGTGTTTATGAATATGCGTTTTTCCTAACTTGTCTGCCTTCGTAAAAACAATACAAAATGGAATTTCACTTTCGCCTAAATATTCAATAAATTCAGTATCAATTTTTTGAGGTTCGTGTCTAATATCTACCAAAACAAACGCACAAATAAGTTGTTCCCTGCTTTCAAAATAATCGGTAATAAATTGTTGAAATTTTGCTTTTGTGGTTTTTGAAACTTTTGCGTAACCATAACCAGGTAAATCTACTAAATGCCAGTTTTTATTAATTAAAAAATGGTTGATCAATTGTGTTTTTCCAGGTCTTCCAGAGGTTTTAGCAAGGTTTTTATGATTGGTAATCATGTTAATTAACGATGATTTTCCAACATTTGATCGTCCTATAAAAGCGTATTCTGGAATTCTGTCTTTCGGACATTTTTCCACGACAGAATTACTAATTACAAATTCGGCGGTATTAATTTTCATTTGATGTATAGTATTAAAAGCTACTCAAAAGATTGACGTAGGATATTTTTCTCTTCACAAAAAGAGAATTTATAATTTTTTTTCGCTAAGCCATCCAAATAACAACGCATTAAATTGATCTGGTTCCTCCATCATGGCGGCATGACCACATTTATCAATCCAATATAATTCAGAATTTGGAAGTAGTTTTTTAAATTCTTCCGCAACTTCTGGTGGAGTTACTTTGTCTTGTTTTCCCCAAATTATACAAGTTGGTACATGCATTTTTGGTAAATCATTAGCCATATTATGACGGATAGCGCTTTTGGCAATGGTTAACGTTTTTAAAAGTTTAATTCGGTCGTTTACGGTTGCAAAAACCTCATCAATAATTTCTTTTGTTGCCACTTCTGGATTATAAAACACATCTTCCGCTTTTTTTCTAATGTATTCATAATCACCACGTTTAGGATAGCTTTCACCCATAGCACTTTCATATAATCCTGAACTTCCAGTAATTACTAATCCTCTAACTAATTCAGGATATTGTTTCGTAAAATACAAACCAATGTGTCCACCTAAAGAATTTCCTACTAAAATTACTCGTTCTAATCCTTTGAAAGTAATAAAATCTTTAACATATCTAGCAAATGCCTTTACATTAGTTTTTAATAAACTTTGTGTGTAAATAGGCAATTCAGGAATAATTACTTGGTAACCTTTACTTGGAAAATAATTGGCCACGCCGTCAAAATTACTTAAGCCGCCCATCAAACCGTGCAACACAATTATTGGCGTGCCTTCACCGGCTTCAAAATAAGTGTATTTTCTTTCTTTCTTTATCATAAAAACGTATTCGCGTTCAACTAACTAATAGATACAAAAATACATTTTTTTTTCACATATGTTTCTTATTTAAGATTATTAAATCGTATCCTAGCTAAAACCCTAATTTCCAATTTGTTTTGAATAATTTCTATCTAATTAACAGCTTATTTCCCATAAATACTTCAAAAGTTAAAAACTTAATTTCTTCGTCAATATCTGTATTTTCAGCCCATAAGTGGTAATTCTGATATTTTTTCATAAAAACTTATTAACAAAGTGGTATTTTGTGGTAAAAAGTGGTAAAATATTTTTTAAATTTGTCTCAATAATAATTCATTTTATAAAAGTTGAATACATTTTTAGGAACATACGAGTGCAAAGTTGATGCAAAAGGAAGGTTAATGGTACCTGCCCCTCTTAAAAAGCAACTGGGTAATTTTGAAGAAGGTTTTGTATTGAAGCGTTCTGTTTTTCAGCCTTGTTTGGAATTGTACCCCATGAAGGAATGGAATAAAGTCATGCAGAAAATAAATAAGTTAAATCGATTTGTAAAAAAGAATAACGATTTTATTAGAGCGTTTACTGCTGGTGTAAGAATGGTTGAAATTGATGCCACAGGAAGATTATTAATTCCTAAAGATTTGATATTGTTTTCAAAAATAGATAAAGATATTGTATTGTCATCTGCTGTTTCAATAATTGAAATTTGGGATAAAAATTTATACGAATCTGCATTAGATAACGCGATGGTTGATTTCGCAGATTTAGCCGAGGAAGTAATGGGTAACCAAAATGAAGAGGAAGATGGAATATCATAACCCAGTACTTTTAAAAGAAACGGTTGCGGGATTAAATATTAAACCAGACGGAATTTATGTAGATGTCACTTTTGGCGGCGGCGGACATTCTAGAGAAATAATGAAACATTTAGGGCCAAACGGAAAATTGTTTGGTTTTGATCAAGATACAGATGCATTAGCAAATGTCATTGATGATGAACGTTTTGTATTAATAAATGAAAATTTCAGATTTATTAAAAGGTTCTTACGCTTTCATGGTATAAAACAAGTAGACGGAATTTTAGGTGATTTCGGAGTTTCTTCTCATCAATTTGACGTGGCAGATAGAGGGTTTTCTACTCGTTTTGATGCGGCTTTAGATATGAGAATGAACCAAAATGATGCACTTTCTGCCTATGAAGTGGTAAATGATTATACAGAAATTGAACTTAAACGTGTTTTTGTTGATTATGGCGAATTGAAAAATGGTGGCGCAATGGCAAATGTTATAGTTACTGCTAGAGCAGATAAAAAAATAAAAAATTCTGAGCAGTTAAAAGATGTGTTGTCTCGCTTTTTACCAGGTCATAAAGCAAATAAAATTTTAGCTCAAATTTATCAAGCCATTCGTATTGAAGTAAATCAAGAAATTGAAGTTTTAAAAGAATTTTTAATACAAACGGAAGAGCTACTTGTGTCTGGAGGAAGATTAAGTGTTATCTCGTATCATTCTTTAGAAGACAGATTGGTAAAAAGGTTTATGAGAAACGGCATGTTTGAAGGCGAACCGGAGCGAGACTTTTTTGGAAATTATGAAGTCCCATTTAAAAGTATTGAAAAGTTAATTGTGCCTTCAACAGCAGAAATAGAAATAAACAATAGAGCTAGAAGTGCAAAACTTCGTGTAGCAGAAAAAAAATAATGGCAAAAGAAAGCAGTATATATAGTTTATTAAAAGCAAAATTCTTAATTGATGATGATGCACTAAAAACATGGAAATTTATAATTTACTTGTTTTCATTAGCTATGTTAATGGTTTATTTTAACCACAATTACGATGAAAAAAATTATAGAATTACAAGCTTAACCAATGAAGTAAAAGAATTGCGATCGAAATTTGTAGATACACGTTCTGAATTAATGAAATTAAAAATGGAGTCCACTGTTTCCAAAAAAATGGAAGCAAGGCAAATTGTTCCTTCAACAATCCCTCCAAAAAAAATTGTAATACGCAAACCAAAAGAAAAAAGTTTTATAGATAAATTAAAAATATGGCAATAAAAAACGACAATATTATTTCTTACCGACTAGCATTTGTGGTGGTTTGCGTTGTTGCGTTTTCTTTTGCAATTGTTATAAAATTGTTTAACATTCAATGGGTAGGTGGCGAGTATTATAGAAAATTAGCCAAACAACGCACCGTTAAAAATTTCGAAATCCCTGCCAATAAAGGAAATATTTACTCTTCTGATGGTAGTTTATTAGCTACTTCGATTCCTGAATACACCATTCGTTTTGATGCAGTGACACCATCTGATGAAAATTTTGAGAAATATTATGTTAGTTTATCAGATTCGCTAGCCAATTTAGTAGGAAAATCTTCTGGAGAGTTTCAAAGAGAATTAAGAAAAGCAAAAAACACAAAAAACAGGTACTTTTTAGTCGCAAAAAAATTAACGTTTACAGAATATATGCGTGTAAAACAGTTTCCGCTATTTAAGTTGGGAGCTAATAAAGGTGGCATTATTGCAGAACAGCAAACGGTGCGTAAGCATCCTGTAGGGTTAATTGCAAACAGAACAATTGGTTATGAACGCGACGGGAACCAAGGAAAAGGCTTAGAATATGCGTTTAGAAAATATTTAAATGGAACAAATGGTCACCATTGGATGCAAAAAATTGCAAAAAATCAGTGGAAACCTATTTCTGATATTAATGAATTAGATCCAGTTGATGGGTACGATGTAATTTCAACTATTGATGTGTTTATTCAAGATATTGCGCATCATGCATTATTAAAACAATTAGAATTATACAAAGCAGATCATGGTTGTGTGGTGGTTATGGAAACCAAAACAGGTTACATAAAAGCTATTTCAAATTTAGGAAAAACCGAAGATGGTTCGTATTTCGAAACTCAAAATTATGCACTTACGGAATCTCATGAACCTGGTTCAACCTTTAAATTAATGGATTTAATTGCTCTAATTGATGATAAAAAAGCAGACACTAGCTCCGTTTATAATTCTAATGGTGGATTAGTAATGATCCAAGGTAAACCAGTTAAAGATTCCAATCATCACGGATACGGAATTGCCTCATTGGCAAAAGGTTTTGAAGTCTCATCTAACACTATCTTAGTACAAGCAACCTATAAAGCTTATAAAAACAATCCTTGGCAATTTATTAACAGAATTAATAGTTATGGACTAAATAAAAAACAGGGTTTACAAATTAAAGGAGAAGGACAGCCTATAATTCCACAACCAGGTGCTAAAAATTGGTATGGTACAACCTTGCCTTGGATGGCATTTGGTTATGGCGTTTCAATGACACCGTTACAAACATTATCCTTGTATAATGCTGTGGCGAATAACGGTAAAATGTTAAAACCAATTTTTGTAAGCGAAATAAAAGAATGGAGTAAAACCATTAAAAAGTACGATCCTGAGGTAATTAATCCGAAAATATGTTCCGAAGAAACTTTGTTAAAAGTTAGAAAAGTGCTAGAAAACGTAGTTAAAAACGGAACAGGTAAAGGCTTGTATTCTGCAGATTTCTCTATGGCTGGAAAAACGGGAACCGCTCAGGTAAATTATAGTAAAGCAGAAATGTCATATGCCTCTTCATTTGTAGGGTATTTTCCTGCAGACCAACCAAAATATTCTTGTATAGTGGTAGTTCATAATCCAGATAAAACAAAAGGGTATTATGGTGCCGATGTGGCAGGACCTGTTTTTAAAAGAATTGCGCAAAAAATATTTACAGATGTGCCAAGCACAAATAAATTTAAAAATATAAATTTAAAAAGTCCAAAACAAGAAGTTCTGTATCGTGAATTTGAAAAAAAATCGCAAGGAAATACAACTGTAGTACCCAACGTGAAAGGAATGGCTGGAATGGATGCTGTTTCTTTATTAGAAAATTTAGGATTAAAGGTAAAATTTACAGGAGTTGGAAAAGTAAAAAAACAATCTATCAATCCTGGCGAAACGTTTAAAAAAAATCAAATTATAACAATTGAATTATCGTGAGCTTATTAAAAGACATATTATATAAAGTAACTATTGAATCGGTTCACGGTACTACAGATTTGGCTATAGAAAAAATTGAGTTTGACTCTAGAAAGGTTTCAAAAAACGATGTTTTTGTGGCAATTAAAGGAACGCTTTCAGATGGTCATCAATTTATTGACAAAGCTATTTCTTTAGGTGTCAAAGTTGTAGTTTGTGAAGATTTACCATCTTCTTTATTAGAAAATATTACCTATGTAAAGGTGCAAAATTCTAATCAAGCTTTAGCCTTTTTGTCAGCCAATTATTATGATAATCCATCGCAAAAACTAAAATTAGTTGGTATTACAGGTACCAATGGAAAAACAACAATTGCTTCGTTATTGTATCAAATGTTTAAAAAAGCAGGATACAAAGTAGGATTATTATCAACGGTTAAAATAATGGTTGATGAGGTAGCATATAACGCTACACATACTACACCAGATTCGCTAACTATAAATAAATATTTAGACGAAATGGTGGAAATAGGATGCGAATTCTGTTTTATGGAAGTGTCCTCACACGGAATTCACCAAAAACGTACTGAATCCTTGTGTTTTGAAGGCGGTGTGTTTACTAATTTGTCACACGATCACTTAGACTATCATGAAACGTTTGCCGAATATAGAGATGTTAAAAAATCATTTTTTGACCAGTTGCCAAAAACAGCTTTTGCAATATCAAATATCGACGACAAAAACGGAGAAGTAATGCTTCAAAATACGATAGCCAAAAAAAGAACATATGCCTTAAAATCATATGCTAATTTTAAGGCACAAATTTTAGAAAATCAATTATCTGGATTGGTTTTAAAAATTAATAACGAAGAAGTTTGGACGAAATTAATTGGTTCGTTTAACGCCTATAACATATTAGCAATATATGGTGTAGCATTAGAACTAGGAATAGAAAGCACAGAAGCGTTACGATTATTGTCCGAATTAGAAAGTGTTTCAGGTCGTTTTCAGTTTGTGGTTTCTACTACCAAAATTACTGCTATTGTAGATTATGCTCATACTCCAGATGCATTGGAAAATGTGTTGAAAACAATAGAAAATATTCGTACTAAAAATGAACAATTAATTACAATTGTAGGTTGTGGTGGTGACAGAGATAAAACAAAACGACCAATTATGGCAAATATTGCTGCTTCATTAAGTGATAAAGCCATTTTTACTTCAGACAATCCAAGAACAGAAAATCCTCAAACGATTATCGAAGAAATGGAAGCCGGAGTAGAAGGTCAATATTTTAAAAAAACAGTAGCCATTTTAGATAGAAAACAAGCTATAAAAACAGCCTGTCAAATGGCTAATTCTGGAGATATTATTTTGATCGCTGGAAAAGGTCACGAAACCTATCAAGAAATAAACGGAGTCCGTCAGGACTTTGACGATATGCAAATTGTACAAGAATTATTAAAACAATTAGATAAATAAAACTCAAAAAAAATAAATCCCAAATTCCAATTTTGGAAATTAAAATTGATAAAATATGTTATACTACCTTTTTAAATATCTAGATGAAGCATATAATTTGCCAGGTGCAGGATTATTTCAATATATCACTTTTCGATCTGGAATAGCAGTTATTTTATCGTTGTTAATTTCTACCATTTATGGAAAAAGAATAATTAATTATTTAAGAAATAAACAAGTAGGTGAAACGGTTCGCGAATTAGGTTTAGATGGTCAAGTACAAAAAGCAGGAACCCCAACAATGGGTGGAATAATTATTATTTTGGCTACGTTAGTTCCGGTTTTATTATTGGCTAAATTAGATAACATTTATATCATTTTACTTTTAGTGACTACCATATGGATGGGAAGTATTGGTTTTTTAGATGATTACATTAAAGTTTTCAAAAAAGATAAAGAAGGTTTAAAAGGAAAATTTAAAGTGATTGGCCAAATTGGACTTGGTATTATAGTGGGTGTAACATTGTACTTTCATCCAAACGTAACAATCAAAGAAGATGTAGTGCTTAAAAAGCAAGGAATAGAAACGGTTATTAAATCTACTTCACCAGAAGTAAAATCAATGGAAACCACCATTCCATTTGTGAAAAACAACACGTTTGATTATGCAGAAGTACTTTCTTTTATGGGTGATGATTATCAAAATTGGGCCTGGTTAATTTTTATTCCTGTAGTTATTTTTATTATTACAGCGGTTTCAAATGGAGCAAATTTAACGGACGGAATTGATGGTTTAGCCGCAGGAACTTCCGCCATATCCGTATTGGTTTTAGGGATATTCACATTTGTATCTGGAAACATTATTTTCTCTAACTATTTAAATATTATGTATATCCCAAATTCGGGTGAAATGACAATTTATATTGCCGCATTCGTAGGTGCATTAATTGGGTTTTTGTGGTACAATACTTATCCAGCAACAGTGTTTATGGGCGATACAGGAAGTTTAACTATCGGTGGAATTATTGCAGTAATTGCAATCGCAGTTAGAAAAGAACTAATGATTCCTGTTTTATGTGGAATTTTCTTAGCGGAAAACTTTTCTGTAGTGTTGCAAGTGGCGTATTTCAAATACACTAAAAAGAAATTTGGCGAAGGTCGTCGTATTTTTTTAATGTCCCCTTTACATCATCATTATCAGAAAAAAGGGTATCACGAAAGTAAAATCGTAACGCGTTTTTGGATTGTGGCAATCATTTTAGCCATTTTCTCACTCGTATCTTTAAAATTGAGATAATATGCGATTGGTAGTATTAGGTGGAGGAGAAAGTGGGGTTGGAACGGCTATTCTGGGAAAGAAAAAAGGATACGATGTTTTTGTATCCGATTTTGGAAAAATAAAAGAAAATTATAAAGAAGTTCTTAGTATTAATAGCATTACTTGGGAAGACGAAAAGCACACTGAAGATTTAATTCTGAATGCTGATGTGGTAATGAAAAGTCCAGGAATTCCAGATAAAGCTCCCATAGTAATAAAGTTACTAGAAAAGCATATTCCAGTGATTTCGGAAATTGAATTTGCAGCGCCTTTTACCAATGCAAAAACAATTGGAATTACAGGTAGTAATGGTAAAACTACTACAACTTTGTTAACGTATCATATATTGAAACAAGGCGGTTTAAATGTTGGATTGGCAGGTAATATCGGTAAAAGTTTTGCGTGGCAAGTGGCTGAAAATAAACACGAGTGTTATGTGTTAGAATTAAGTAGTTTTCAATTAGACGGAATAATACATTACAAGCCAGATATAGCAATTATTTTGAATATTAGTCCAGATCATTTAGATAGATACAATTACGATTACAAGTTATATATCGATGCAAAGTTTAGAATTACAATGAATCAAACCGAAACAGATTATTTAATTTATGATGAAGATGATGAAGCCATTTCTAATTGGTTTTCCTCACATCATACAAAAGCAAACAAAGTGCCTTTTTCAATTTCAAAAAAATTAAATATGGGCGGAAGCATAACAGATCACAACGAAATAAATATCAACCTTAACGAAAATCATTTTAATATGCCAATTAATCAACTTGCTTTAGAAGGAAAACACAACGTAAAAAATGCTATGGCAGCTACAGCCGTTGCGCAATTAATGAATATTAGAAAAGCTACTATTAGAGAAAGTTTAGCCAATTTTCAAGGTGCCGAGCATAGATTAGAAAAAGTATTAAAAATAAATAATGTGCTATACATTAACGACTCTAAAGCTACAAATGTAAATGCTACTTTTTTTGCTTTAGATAGCATGAATACGCCTACAGTTTGGATAGTTGGTGGCGTAGATAAAGGAAATGATTATGACGAGTTAATGGCTTTAGTGCGCGAAAAAGTAAAAGGAATAATTTGTTTAGGAATTGATAACAAAAAACTAGTCGATAAGTTTGAAGGATTAGTAGAAATGTTTGTAGAAACTACATCAATGTCTGAAGCTGTAAAAATAGCTAACAAAATGGCAGAAAAAGGCGATACCGTTTTGCTTTCACCAGCTTGTGCTAGTTTCGATTTGTTTGAAAACTATGAAGATAGAGGTCGTAAATTTAAACAAGCGGTACAAAATTTATAATAATATTTAATTTACAAGAGCAAAAATTATAATGAATAAAATAGTAAACCAACTTAAAGGCGATAAAACCATTTGGGCTGTAATAATTTTATTGGCCATAGTTTCCTTTTTGCCTGTATATAGTGCCAGTACCAATTTAGTTTATACGGTTGGTAATGGAACGGGTTCTACTTTTATGTTGTTATTAAAACATTGTACGCATCTTTTTATTGGAATGCTTATTGTGTTTTTTGTTCATAAAATGCACTTCGAAAAATTTAAAAAATATTCCATTTTTGCAATATGGATAATTATTCCGGCATTACTTTTTACTTTATTACAAGGAAAAACTATTGGTGGGGCAAATGCTAGTAGATGGTTGGTAATTCCTTTTGTCAATTTTTCGTTTCAGCCGTCAACCCTTGCTTTTGCAATTTTAATGGTATATGTTGCGAGAACGCTAACCAAAATTAACGAAACCAAATATACGTTTAAAGATTCTGTTATTCAAATATGGTTACCAGTTGGAGCTGTTTTACTATTTATTTTGCCTTCCAACTTTTCTACAGCAGCCTTAATGTTTGCCATGGTTTTTATGTTGTTATATATTGGGCAATATCCTTTAAAATATCTAGGATACGTATTAGCAATTGGAGTGGCTGTATTAGCACTTTTTTTCTTATTAGCACAAGCTTTTCCAAAACATAAAACCTTTAGTCGTGTAAATACTTGGGTAAGTAGAATTGAAAATTTTACCACAGATAAACCAGATGAAGACAAGTATCAAATAGAAAATGCTAAAATTGCTATTGCCGTTGGAAAAATTAATGGCGTAGGACCTGGGAAAAGTATTCAAAAGAATTTTTTACCACAATCGTCTTCGGATTTTATTTTTGCAATTATTATTGAAGAATATGGATTAATTGGTGGTTACGTATTAGTGTTTTTTTATATGTTATTGTTTTTTAGATTCTTAATTAGAGCCAATAAAACAACTAACTTGTTTGGAAAACTATTAATCATCGGACTTGGATTTCCAATTATAATTCAGGCATTAATTAATATGGGTGTTGCAGTAGAATTATTACCAGTTACCGGTCAGCCATTACCATTAATTAGTAGTGGAGGAACTTCAATTTGGATGACATGTTTGTCGTTAGGAATTATTTTAAGTGTCACCAAAAGAGAAGATGAAATCGCTGCAGATTTAAAAGATTTTCAAGATAAAGAAGCTGCTTTACAACGTTTAATTGAAAGAGAAGTAGTAGTAATGAATGCCGAAAATTCTGAAGAAACACTTTCAGAAGACGAGCATAAAGTAAAGGATTTGAAGTATTCTATTCGTGAATCTTTAAAACAAGAAAACGAATTAGATACGCAAGGCGATAGTTTAGTAAACGGACAAAATCCAATGAATGCGGTTATAAATAAAAAATAATGGAAAAAAGATTCATCATTAGCGGCGGGGGAACAGGCGGACATATATATCCAGCTATTGCCATTGCAAACGAATTGAAAGTGCAATTCCCGGAGGCTAAATTTTTATTTGTAGGCGCAAAGGATAAAATGGAAATGCAAAAAGTCCCGCAAGCAGGTTATCAAATTAAAGGACTTTGGATTGCAGGATTACAACGTAAACTAACGTTACATAACGCCATGTTTCCTTTAAAATTAGCGTCAAGTTTAATAAACTCGTATTTTATTTTAAGAAAGTTTAAGCCTAATGTGGTAATTGGAACAGGTGGTTTTGCAAGCGGAGCAGTTCTTAAGGTAGCATCATTAATGCATATCCCAACTGTAATTCAAGAACAAAATTCGTATCCTGGAATTACAAATAAATTATTAGCCAAAAAAGCCAATTCCATTTGTGTGGCATATGAAAATTTAGACCGTTTTTTTCCTAAAGAAAAATTACATATTACAGGAAATCCAGTAAGACAAGATTTAATGGAAGTGGTTAGTAAAAAAGAAGAAGCCCTTTCGTATTTTAATTTAGAGGTTTCTAAAAAAACACTTTTAATTTTAGGTGGAAGTTTAGGGGCTAGAAGAATAAATCAACTAATTGAAAAAGAATTAGATTTTTTATTACATCTTGATTTTCAAATTGTTTGGCAATGTGGAAAGCATTATTTAAATGAATATTCAAAATATAACGATAAAGAAAACGTTCAAGTTTTAGCATTTATTGATAGAATGGATTTGGTTTATGCAGCGGCTGATGTTGTGATTTCTCGTTCGGGAGCCTCTTCAGTTTCAGAATTATGTATTGTTGGAAAACCTACCATTTTTATTCCTTCGCCAAATGTGTCAGAAGATCATCAAACAAAAAATGCCAAAGCAATTGTGGAAAGAGGCGCTGCAATATTAATAAAAGAAACCGATTTAGAAACCGAGTTTAAAATTGTTTTCGAAGCAGTAATTAAAGATAAAGGAAAATTACAAAACTTGGAACAGAATATAAAAAGATTAGCATTGCCTAACGCCACTAAAGCGATAGTTGAAGAAATAAAAAAATTAATATAATAGCAAAACAACTGCAACAGCAACAATAAAATGAATTTAAATCAAATACATAACGTCTATTTTGTTGGAATCGGTGGAATCGGAATGAGTGCTTTGGCACGTTATTTTCAATTCATTGGAAAAAATGTGGCAGGCTATGATAAAACAGAAACACAATTAACTTCCGAATTACAAGAAAATGGTATAAAAATTCATTTTGAAGACGATATTAATTTAATTGCTGATAGTTTTAAAAATTCAGAAAACACATTAGTAGTTATCACGCCAGCAGTTCCAAAAAATCATTCAGAATGGAACTTCTTTTTAGATAACGGATTTACGGTAAAAAAACGTGCAGAAGTGTTAGGAATCATCACAAAAGACACTTTCTGTTTTGCTGTTGCTGGAACACATGGCAAAACAACTACATCAAGTATTTTAGGACATATTTTGTATGAAAGTGGCATTGATGTTACTGCTTTTTTAGGCGGTATTGTAGAAGGTTACGATTCTAATTTAATTGGGACAGGAAAAACGGTTACCGTAGTAGAAGCGGATGAATTTGACCGTTCATTTTTGCATTTACATCCTAATATGTCTTGTGTAACCTCTATGGATGCGGATCATTTAGATATTTATGGAGACGTAGCCGCAATTGAAGCATCGTTTAAAGAATTTGCAAATAAGGTACCTTCTGAAAATTTATTTATTGTCAAAGGATTGGCTTTAGAAGGAAAAACAATTGCTGTAAATATAGGTGCGGATTATATCGCTCAAAATATCAGAATTGAAAATGGTTTTTATGTTTTTGACATAAAGACCGCAACTGAATTAATTGAAAATGTAAAATTTGGGTTACCAGGACATCATAATTTAACCAATGCTTTGTTAGCTTTTGCTATGGCAAAATCATACGGTGTTGAAAACGAAAAAATAAGTAATGCATTAGCCTCATTTAAGGGTGTTAGACGTAGATTTTCATTTCAAATTAGAACTGAAAAATTAGTGTATATTGATGATTACGCTCACCATCCAACGGAGATAAATGCAGTTCATCAAGCTGTAAGAGAATTATATCCTAATAAAAAAATAATAGCATGTTTTCAACCTCATTTGTATAGTAGAACTAAAGATTTTGTTGAAAGTTTTGCAGAAAGTTTGTCTCAGTTTGATGAACTACTTTTATTAGAAATTTATCCTGCCAGAGAATTGCCTATCGAAGGGGTAAATGCTTCTTGGTTATTAGAGAAAATTAATTCTAAAAATAAACAATTAGTAACCAAAGAAAAGTTATTAACATGCTTTAAAAATTCTGATGCAGATGTATATATTACAATTGGTGCAGGAGATATTGGTGAAATGGTAAAGGACATAAAAAAAGTACTAAATGAAAAAATTTAATTGGCAAAATATTCGGTTAGTAATCATGTTTTTTGTGCTAATTTTTCTTTATTCTTTTACTCAAAGTAGAAGTCAAAACAAGAAAATTGCTAAAATACAAGTTGATTTTCAGGGGAATAACAAAATGTTTTTAACAAATGAAATGGTTAATAACTTGTTAATACAAAATTTGGGAGGGACTTCTTCAATTCAAAAAGATAAAGTAGATTTGAAAGATTTGGAAAGTGCTCTAAAAAAGCAGTCATTTATCGAAAATGCTGAAGTATTTATTTCAGAAGACGGTATGTTAATAACAAAGGTGTTACAGAAGTCCCCAGTAGCAAGAGTTGTAAATGATAATCGTGTTTTATATGTGGATAAAAATGGTAGTATTTTTCAATTGTCAGATAATTTTTCATCAAGAGTTCCTATTGTTCAAGGAAATATTGAAGGTGAATTTAAAAAAGGTTTCATAGCGACTTTTAAGACCATTGAAAAAGATAATTTTCTAAAAAAACATATCATAGCCATCACGATTCAGAAAAATGGTAGCATGAACATGCTAACAAGAGAACATGATTACGATATAAATTTTGGAAAGCCAATTTTTATTGATAAAAAGTTTAAAAATTACAAAGCGTTTTATCAATACGCTTCTAAAGATTCGATAATTGAAAAGTACAAATCAATAAATTTAATTTTCACACAACAAGTTGTGTGTTCAAAATAAAGAATAGATGATGAACAAAGAAAGTATTGCAGTAGGTTTAGACATAGGTACAACAAAGATTGTGGCTATGATAGGCAAGAAAAATGAGTACGGAAAATTAGAAATCCTTGGTGTAGGGAAATCTAAAAGTTTAGGAGTGCATAGAGGTGTCGTAAATAACATCACGCAAACCATTCAATCTATTCAAGCAGCTATTTCAGAAGCAGAAAATAATTCAGGATATCGAATTAATGATGTAGTGGTTGGAATTGCAGGACAACACATTCGTAGTATACAACATAGCGATTATATAAGTAGAAAAAATCCTGAAGAAGTAATTGGAGAATATGATATTGAACAATTAACGTGTCAAGTTCAAAATTTATCGATGCTTCCTGGTGAAGAAATTATTCATGCTTTACCACAAGAATTTAAAATTGACGGTCAATCTGAAATTTTAGAGCCTGTTGGAATGTATGGAGCACGAGTAGAATCTAGCTTTCATATCGTAGTAGGACAAGCTGCTTCCATCAGAAATTTAGGACGTTGTGTTAAAAATGCAGGTTTAGAATTAACAGGATTAACTTTAGAGCCCTTAGCTTCAGCAGATGCGGTTTTAAGTGAAGAAGAAAAAGAAGCAGGTGTGGCACTTATTGATATAGGAGGTGGTACTACAGATTTAGCCGTATTTAAAAACGGAGTTATTCGTCATACCGCTGTAATTCCTTTTGGTGGAAATGTAATTACAGAAGATATAAAAGAAGGCTGTTCTATTATCGAAAAACAAGCCGAATTATTAAAAACACGTTTCGGATCAGCTTGGCCAGGAGAAAATAAAGACAACGAAATTGTTTCAATTCCTGGATTAAGAGGTCGTGATCCAAAAGAAATTTCATTAAAAAACTTGTCAAAAATTATTCACGCTAGAGTTGTGGAAATTATTGAACAAGTATATGCAGAAATCAAATTATACGGACATGATGAGTCTAAGAAAAAATTAATTGCAGGAATTGTATTAACAGGTGGTGGTTCGCAACTTCAACATATTAAACAATTGGTAGAATATATTACAGGAATGGACACCAGAATTGGATATCCAAACGAGCATTTAGCTGGAAATTCTAGCGAGGAATTATCAAGTCCTTTATACGCTACATCTGTAGGTTTAGTTATGGAAAGTTTACGTAACCAAACCAATAGTGCTACTCCGTTTGTAGAGATGAAAATCCCAGAACCAGTTGTAGTAACTCCACAAGCACCAGTGGTTGAGGAAAGTGTAGCAAATGAAGTAGTAACGGAAGAAACTACGTCAACAACGGTTGAAAAAGAACCAACAGAAAGAAAAAAGAAATACGACTTTAATAACCTTTTAGGGAAAATTAAAGAGTTTTTAGATAATGTAGAATAAAGTTATTAGTAGCAAATAACACAATAAAAGAAAGCCAAATATATGGAAAGCAACAACGAATTTGGAAACATTACATTTGATTTACCAAAAAACCAATCAAACGTAATAAAAGTAATTGGAGTAGGTGGCGGCGGAAGTAATGCCATTAACCACATGTTCAAACAAGGTATCATTGGAGTAGATTTCGTAGTGTGTAACACAGATTCTCAGGCCTTGCAATCAAGTCCTGTACCAAATAAAATTCAGTTAGGAGTAAATCTTACCGAAGGTTTGGGTGCAGGAGCAAAGCCAGAAATCGGACAACAAGCCGCTTTAGAAAGCATTGAGGAAATTGAAAAAATGCTAGATGTAAATACTAAAATGGTATTTATTACTGCTGGTATGGGTGGTGGTACAGGTACAGGTGCCGCACCAGTCATTGCTCAATTAGCAAAAGAAAGAGGAATACTAACCGTAGGAATTATTACTATTCCTTTCCAGTTTGAAGGTAAAAATCGTTACGATCAAGCCATGGAAGGTGTGGAAAGATTAAGAAAACAAGTAGATTCTTTAATTGTTATTAATAATAACAAATTAAGAGAAGTATACGGAAATCTTGGTTTTAAAGCAGGTTTCTCTAAAGCCGATGAAGTGTTAGCTACCGCTTCTAAAGGTATTGCAGAAGTGATTACCAATCACTTAACAATGAATATTGATTTAAAAGACGCTAAAACGGTATTAAGTGATAGCGGAACAGCTATAATGGGATCTTTTGTTGCTTCAGGTGCAGACAGAGCTAGAATTGCTATTCAATCTGCATTGGATTCTCCATTATTAAACGATAATAAAATTACAGGTGCTAAAAATGTGTTGTTGCTTATCACATTTGGTTCGGATGAAATTACTATCGATGAAATAAGTGAAATTAACGAATATATTCAAAACGAAGCAGGGCATAACGCCAACATCATCATGGGAATTGGTGAAGATGAAAAATTAGGCGACTCTATTTCAGTAACCGTTATTGCTACAGGATTTAATGTAGAACAACAAATAGAAATTGTAAATGCAGAGCCAAAGAAAATTATTCATTCCTTAGACGGTGAGCAAAAAGTAGAACATAATTTAACACCAAATGCGGTGGCAACTCCAACTATTTCTTTTGAAGAGCCTATTGCTAAAGTTGAAACTGTTGAAGCTGCGGCACCTATTGAAACGCCAGCTGAACCAGTAACAAAATTTGTTTTTGACTTAAATGATTTTGAAGTAGAACAACCACAAATTGTACAAGCTCCGGTTTCAGATTTAATTCCAACAACTGACTATATTAAAAATTTAGATGTATTTTTTGAAAATGTATCTGCAGCATTTCAAACACCAGTTGCGTCGGAGCCTGTATACAATACAGCAGCACCAGTAGCACAGCACGTAGTTGAAGCTGTTCAACCAGTTCAAGAATTTGAAATTATTTCAAACTCGGTAAGAGAAATTGAAGTAATTGATCCTGAATTTGTTGTAGCACCATTAGATTTCAATTTTTCTTTAGATTTGTTCGATTCTAAAATAGAAAACACACCAAATACAGTTGTTTTTGAATTAAGCGAAGAAACTAAAGATATCAAAGTAAATGAGGCGGTTCAATTTTTCCCAGTTACCGAACTTGGTGAAGAAGGAATTATTAAATATACATTAGAAGAGGAACTAGAAGAAACGTTAGAGCCAGCTGCCAGTATTCAAGCAGCCGCTGAACCAATTGATGAAGAAATAAATTTTACTATCAAACAAAAAGAGCCAGTTGCAGCACCAATTACTTTCGATTCTAATTATAGCTTTGATGGAGTTTCACCGGTTGAAATGTCAATTGAAGAAATCTTAAAATCAAGAGCAGAAGAACGTAAAAGTAAATTGAAAAACTTCAATCACAAATTCAACAATCCAAACCGAATTGACGATTTAGAAAAAGAACCTGCTTTCCGTCGTTTAGGATTAGACGTTACAAGTATGCCAAACCAAAATCCGCCTTCGCGTATGTCTTTAGGAATGGATAGTAATGACGACATGCAATTGCGTTCAAATAATTCGTTTTTACATGATAATGTAGATTAATAAAAAATAAACAAACTAAAAACTAAAAACTATTAAATCCCGACAAGTTATAAACGAGTCGGGATTTTTTATTACTTTCGCATAACAATTACACAAAACAATTAAAATCAAAATATATGAGCTTATCTACACAAATTATGGATAGCATGAAAGAAGCTATGAGAGCTAAAGATACTGTAGCTCTTGAAGCATTACGTGCTATTAAATCGGAGATATTATTAGCGCAAACGGCTTCAGGTTCTAAAGAAGAAATTTCAGAAGCGGACGAAATAAAAATTTTACAAAAATTGGTAAAAATGCGTAAAGACAGTTACGAAATTTTTACAGCACAAAACCGTGCCGATTTAGCCGAACCAGAATTGGCGCAAATTGCAGTTATTGAAAAATTCTTACCAGCACAATTATCGGAAGCAGAAGTAGAGGCAATTGTTGCTAAAATTATTGCAGAAACCGATGCCTCTGGCATTGCTGCCATGGGAAAAGTTATGGGCTTAGCATCCGCACAAATTGGCGGACAAGCTGAAGGAAAAACCATTTCTACGATTGTTAAGAAATTACTGGTTTAAAAATAGAGAATAGGATATAGAGAAAAGAAAATAGACATCAGATTAAGTTGTACACTTCTATTTTCTATACTCTTTTTTCTATACTCTAAAAAAAGGCTGCGTAGTTCAACTGGATAGAATGACGGATTTCGGCTCCGTTGGTTGCAGGTTCGAACCCTGCCGCGGTCACAAAAAAACCTTTGTCAAAATAAATTGGCAAAGGTTTCTCGTTTTTATGCTCAGTTGTGGTTACCAGAAAACCGTGTATAGCGCTACTAAAATTCCTGTAATTATAAGTGCGCCAACAGTAAAACCAGGCGACATTTTAAACATAGATTTTTCTATTTCTAAGCCGTTAGTTAACACGCCGTTTTTAGTTTCGTACACGCTAATAAAATACATTACAATAACACATATTAAAAATACAAATCCCATACGATCTACAAACGGTATTTCGTAAATGCCCTCTGCATTGGGTACCGAAAATCCAACTCCATTTAAAAAAGATAAATCTACAACACCGGGCATAAATTTAAACAAGATAGAAAGTATAAATCCACCAATAATGGCAAAAAGTGCAGCATTAGAAGTTGTTTTTTTCCAGAAGAAACCTAATATAAACATAGCAAACACACCCGGACTTACAAAACCGGTGTATTCTTGAATGTACTGAAATCCTCCTTTTTTATCAATTCCTAAAAAGGGTGCAACTACAACTGCTACAAGTAATGCAATAGCAATAGTTATTTTACCAATGGAAATCAGTTTTTGTTCGGTAGCTTCTGTATTTATTTTGTTTTTATACACATCTAATGTAAAAATAGTGGCAATACTATTTGCTTTTCCTGCCAAGGAAGCCACAATAGCCGCTGTTAATGCTGCAAAGGATAAGCCTTTTAAACCCACAGGTAATAAGTTAAGTAAAACAGGGTAAGCTCGGTCTGGGTTGACACTTCCGTCTTGTAGCATTTCTGTTTGAAAACCGCCATTTTGGTATAAAACGTAAGCGGCAATTCCAGGTAAAACCACAATAATTGGCATTAATATTTTTAAAAAGGCTGCAAACAAAATACCCGAACGAGCCGTTTTTAAATCGGCACCCAAAGCACGTTGCGTAATGTATTGGTTGCAACCCCAATAATTTAAATTGATAATTAACATCCCACCAATTAGCACAGAAAGTCCAGGTAAATCCAAATAATTTGGATTCGACTTTTCAAAAATCATATGAAAATGATCGTTTGCTTTTTCGGTCATTACGTTAAAACCATTTAGCACACCTGTAGTTCCAAAAGATTCGGCAACCAAGTTTAAGGCCAAATAGGTAGTGACCAAGCCACCTAAAATTAAAAAGAACACCTGAATTACATCGGTATAACCAATTACTTTCATACCGCCAAGCGTAATCATTAAAGCAAAAAATGCCAATGCAACCATACAAAAGGTAAGGTTTAATCCAGAAATACTGCTAATGGCTAAAGCACCCAAATACAATATCGATGTCAAATTGACTAACACGTATAATAACAACCAAAACACCGCCATAATCATAGCTACATTGCTGTTGTATCTTTTTTCGAGATATTGCGGCATGGTAAATATTTTATTTTTTAGATACACCGGCATAAAAAATACGGCAACAATAATTAAGGTAGCCGCTGCCATCCATTCGTAGGTGGCAATAGCTAATCCCATTTTAAAGCCGCTACCACTCATGCCAATAAATTGCTCGGCACTAATATTGCTGGCAATTAGTGAGGCACCTATAGCCCACCAAGTAAGTGAACCTTCTGCTAAAAAGTAGTCGTTACTACTGGCTTGGGCTTTCTTTTTTTTGCGATATACCCAAAGTCCGTATCCTACAATGATAATAAAATAAATGAAAAATACTAAATAATCTAAGTTGGCTAATGTTTGCATAGTATTACTTTTTTTTGATTAATTTATAATGTGTGTTTGGTAAATTCCGTAGCATTTCAGCACTTTTTTCAGGCGAAATATCGCGTTGCGCTTCCCCTAACATTTCGTAGCCTACCATAAACTTTTTCACCGATGCACTGCGTAATAACGGCGGATAAAAATGCATGTGAAAATGCCATTCGGGATGCGAAATTTTGTCCGTGGGTGCTTGATGAATTCCTGCAGAATACGGAAAAGAAGTTTCAAATAAGTTATCGTATTTTACTGTTATTCCTTTTATTATTTCTGCAAAAGCAAGCGTTTCTTTAGATGTTAATCCAATTAAATTTCCAAAATGTCTTTTGCTAATAATCATTGTTTCAAAAGGCCAAGTTGCCCAAAACGGCACCAAAACCACAAAATGGTCGTTTTCAATTACAATACGTTCTTGTAGTTGCAATTCTTGCGTAACGTAATCTTCTAATAAACTTATTTGGTGTTTTTCGTAATAGGCTTGTAAACTTTTTTGCGTTTTTTCTATTTGTGTTGGAAGCGAAGATTGTGCCCAAATTTGCCCGTGTGGATGCGGATTGCTGCATCCCATAACGCTACCTTTATTTTCAAAAATTTGTATGTAATTGATATAATCCTTATTTCCTAAGGTAATGTATTCTTCTTTCCAAGTTTTAATTACATTTTCAATTTCCAACACGTCCATTTCTGCTAAAGTCACGTTGTGTTTGGGTGAAAAACAAATGACCTTATTAATGCCTTTTTCTGGTTTAAGTTGAAATAATTTCTTGTTTTGATTTTCAAATTCAATATCATCATCCAATAAGGCAGGAAAATCGTTTTCAAATACATAACAAGTTTCATATTGCGGATTTTGAGTACCATTGGATCTACTATTTCCAGCGCATAAATAACACGTTTCATCATGTGCTGGCAAGAGGTCAATAGAAACAGCTTCTTGTTGGCCTTGCCACGGTCTTTTTGCTCTATGAGGCGACACTAATATCCATTCGTCTAACAACGGATTGTACCTTCTGTGCGGATGTTCATGGATGTTAAATTGCATATTCTGACGTGCCTGTGGCTATTTTAATTTTATAATATTTTAAATCGATGTTGTATTGTGTGGCATAGGCTCGTCTCATTTTTTCAATTACAGCATTTACGTTTTCTTTTTTTACTAAGTTTATCGTACAACCACCAAAACCACCGCCCATCATTCGCGCACCAATTATTTCAGGTATTGTATGGGCTTCTTTTACTAAGAAATCCATTTCTGGGCAACTAACTTCGTATAATTCCGATAGGCCAAAATGTGTTTTTGTCATTAAATCACCTAATTGCTCAATATTTCCATCGGTTAAAGCTCTTACGGCTAATTCTACTCTTTCGATTTCCTGTACTACAAATAAACACCTATTGAAAATAATCTCTCCTAATGTATCTTTTAATGAAAACACCATTTTTTCAGTACAATTTCTAAACGAAATGACTTCTGGATATTTTGCTTTTATGATGGCTAATCCTTGTTCTACTTCATTTCTTCTGTCGTTATACCCCGAAGTTAAATGGGTGTGTTTGACGCAACTATCAAATAAAACCAATTGGTATTCTTTAAAATTTGCTTTATGATATTCGTATGCTAACGTGGTGCAATCTAACTTAATAACGTTATTTTTTTTTCCAAAAACAGCTGCAAATTGGTCCATAATTCCACAATTTACACCTGCAAATGTATGTTCTGCTGTTTGTCCGATTCGTGCAATTTCTTCTTTAGATAACTTTAAATCGAATATTTTATTCATTGCATAGGCGATGCCACATTCTAAAGCTGCCGATGAAGAAAGTCCTGCTCCCATTGGAATAGTGCTACTGAAAACAATAGTAAATCCTTTTTCTGGCAATTCTTTTTCTTTTAATTGATGCAATACACCTAAAATATAATTTACCCACATTTTTTCTATGGGTTGTAAATTGTCTTTTAAGTTGAATGAATAAACTTCATTTAAATCTTGCGCGACAAGAGCACATTCTGAACTTTTATTTTTGGAAATGGCAAAGCAAATGTATTTGTTGATGGCAGCGGGCAAAACAAAACCGTCATTATAATCGACGTGTTCGCCAATAATATTTATTCTTCCAGGTGAAAGAAAAATATGTTCAGGTTTTTTTTGAAATAATTTTTCAAAATGTTTTGTGGTATGTTGAATGAGTTTTTTCTTCATTATTTTGATTGTAAATTAGTTAGAATTTACAAGTTTTAAAATTGTGGTCGTTGCTTTTAATCCGATAGATTTAGCTTCAAATGTTATTTCACCAGTATTTTTTCCGGCTTGAATAATTACTTGGCATTTTCCGTTAAAAGCACTTCTTTGCCAAGAATTTGTTGCACATTTGTCTGGTTCGTGAGAACTCGGATCACCATTTCCAACGCCAATAATATTTGCGTTTTCAGAAATGGAGAATGTAATTATGTTGTTGGCAGTTGGCACTTCTCTACCTTTTTCATCAGTAATTGAAATATTAATTACAGTAACATCTTTTCCATCGGCATTTAATATTTTTTTATCAGTAGAAACAACTATTTGACTAGCTTGATCAGTCGTTTCTACTTTTGCCTTTATTTTTTTTCCGTTTTTGTAGCCAATAGCTTCTAAAATTCCAGGTTCGTAAAGTACATTCCATTGTAAATGACTGTTTCTTTCCATCGTTTTTTGACCCAAACTTTTTCCGTTTAAAAAAAGTTCTACTTGTTCTGCATTAGAATTTACCCAAACATCAATTGGTTTTCCAATTTTATCCGACCAATTCCAATGTGGAGAAATATGTAGGATGTCTTCATTCGTCCACCAGCTTTTATAGTAGTAATAAATGTTTTTTGGAAAACCACAAACATCTAAAATTCCGAAATGCGAACTTATATTTGGCCATTTATAAGGAGTAGGTTCACCTCTATAATCCAATCCAGTCCATACAAATCCACCTAACCAATACTTATTTTCTGCAGCTAATTTCCACCAAGTTTCGGCTTTGCTAGCCCACCAAGGATGCGTAATATCTTGATCTGGAACGTAGGCTTTGATTTCATCTTTTTCGTAAATGCCTCTTGTGGTTACAGTACTTCCCATTTCAGTACCCAAAAGCGGTTGATTTGGATGGTCTTTGTGATAATCAGCTACAGCATATTCTCTGTAATTGAATCCTCGGATTGGAATTACTTCGTTAACACCTTTGAAGTCATTTCCCATATCGGCAGCATAGGTGCTGGTTCGTGATGGGTCGATGTCTTTTTGAATGGCTAAAAGGGTTTGTGCAATTTTCTTACCATATTCATTCCCTTGAATGTTTTGTTCTTCATTCCCAATAGACCATAAAAATACAGATGGATGATTTCTATCTCTTTTTAGTAATCGTTTAAATTGGTCAATATATTCTGGACTACTATTTAATAAACGTTGTTCATCAATAACTAACATGCCTAAGCTATCACAAGCTTCTAAAAGTTCTGGAGTGGGTGCGTGATGACTTGCTCTATAAGCATTACTTCCCATTTCTTTTAATAGTTTGATGCGGTAATATTGTAAGTAATCGGGTAGGGCACTTCCAACACCAGCATGGTCTTGATGATTATTAGTGCCTTGAATTTTTATGTGTTTTCCGTTTAAGAAAAATCCTTCTTTGGCATCAAATTGTACAGTTTTTATTCCGAAACGGGTTTTAGTTTGATGAATGATTTGATTTTCTGATTTTAAAATGGAAACCACTCTATATAAATAAGGATTTTCATGCGACCAAAGTTCTGGGTTTTTTAGATGTAAATGTTGTTTTATGGTTTGATTCTTAAGGATTCCTAAATTTACTTTTTGTTCCTTGGTTTTGGCTAAAATTTTTCCGTTTCTATCTGTAATATAGGAGTAAATAACACTATTGGAATTTTTTAAATCATTATTTTGAACCGTAGTTTCAATCGTAACCTCTGCGTTGTTTCCTTTGACTTTTGAATGTATAAAAACGCCATCTTCTGGAATGAAAGTTTTATCGGTACAATGTAACCAAACATGTCTATAAATCCCTGCACCTTCATAAAACCAGCCTTCATATTGTGTAGCATCTACTCGAATAACCAATACATTATCGCCTTCAAAATTAATATAATCGGATACGTCATAAGAATTACCTACATAGCCACTAAAATTCGTTCCTACATAAAAGCCATTTAACCAAATTTCCGCATTTCTGAATATGCCATCAAATTGAAGCTCAAAACGTTTGTTGCTTTTTGATTTGTCTACCGAAAAATGTTTGCGATACCAACCTATACTTGTTTCTGGATACGCGCCGCCGACGGGTTTATATCCATGACTGTCCATTTCTACCTGTTCTGATTTTACAAATGGAAGTTCTACTGCCCAATCGTGCGGAACATTGATTTTTTGCCAAGTGCTGTCAATAAATTTCGGATGTACAATTGTAGTTGCATAAACATTCGATTTATGAAGTAAAGCGGTTTTACTATAATCGAAATCTTTTTCAACATCTGCTGCATGTCCAAAATGAAATTTCCAATCTTCATCTAAACTTATTTTTTCTTGTGCCATTACGTTTGTAATCGCAGAAAGAAAGAAAATAATTAGTATCGATTTATTTCTTATTATTTTTTTCATAAAATTAATTTTCTTTAAAAGCATCTAAAGCAGGGGATGGTTTTCCGTCATTTTGCCAGGCACTTAAACTATACCCACTCCATGATTTGGCACCTTGAGGCTCCCAATACATGACACCTAAACCCCTGTTATTGGGTACTTTTTTTACGGCTTCTATTGTTGCTTTTAATAATTCGTACGTGTTTTGAACTTTATCATCTTCACCGCCAACTTCAACTATCATTACGTCTTTATTATATCTTTTTACCATATCATTTAGGTTGAATTCTAAGTCGGCAATGGTTTCAGAATAATCTTTTTTTATCCAATATGGATAATACGACAAACCAATAATGTCATATTTTACTTCTTGTGCCGTGGCATTATCAAAAAAAGCAATAAATTTTTTGTTATTATTTCCTTCGTCTACGTGAACAATTACTTTTATGTTTTTATCTACGGCTTTTGTAGCTTCGTATCCTTTGTTAAGTAATTGACCTAATTGCTTCCAATTGTCCGTACTGCCTTCAGGCCAAAGCATCCCGCCAGGAATTTCATTGCCTATTTGCACCCATTCTGGAGTTACGCCTGCTGTTTTTAAAGCAGAAATTACCTCAAATGTATGGTTATACACATCAAGTAATAATTCTGGAAAGGAATGATCTTTCCAAGCTTTCGGTTTGTTTTGTTTAGCAGGGTCCGCCCAAGAATCAGAATAGTGAAAGTTAATCATAATTCGCATTCCCAATTTTTGTGCACGTAATGCCAACGCAACGGTTTCTTCTTTGCTACAATGTCCACTTGCTTTGTCTTCATTTGGGTTTACCCAAACACGAAGCCGTACCGAGTTCACGCCTCGATCTTTTAATAATTGAAGACATTCTTTTTCCGTACCGTCTTTGTCGTAAAATTTGTAACCTGTAGCTTCCATTTGAGGCAACCAACCAATATCGGCTCCTTTTACAAAAGCGGTTTTGGTACTTGTACACGAAGTAAAAGCAAGCGAAAAAAGAAATAAAACAAGTAAATTTTTCATTTTAATTTTGACTAAAAGCATCCATCACAGGGAGTGCATTATTATTAAAATCCCACAACGCCTGATTTTCCCATGAAGAACCATTTGTAGCTGTTGTACCTCTAAACGCAACCCATTCTGCACCCCAATAACAAAATCCTAATCCTTTTGAATTTTGTTTTACAAGATTTTTTATGGCTAAAATATAATTTTTCTGTCCTTCATTTGAGGCTGGATATGTTGGAATCAATTGATCATTTTGTCCCACAATATTATTTGTCCAATCGTTATATCCCAAGGTAAATGGATAAGAGGTTTCTGCAATTATAACTTTTTTGTTGTGGGTTTGACCTAAAGTTGTAATACTAGAATTTACATCTGAAAGATTTTTACTGTTCCAAATAGGATAATAAGACAAACCTATGTAATCATAATCTATCGAAGTCATTTTGTTGAAAAACCAACTCGCACCGCTTCCAATTCCTCCATAGTGAATCATTATTTTAGTTGTTGTAGATTGACTTCTAATTGCCGAACTGGCAACAGCAAGTAATTGTAAACATTGCGATTCATTATTAATCAAATGTCCTTGCGGCCAAAGAAATCCGCTGTTTATTTCATTTCCTATTTGAATAATATCTGGCTGAATTTCAGTCATCAATAAAGTGGTATAATTGCTAACAGCGGTTTTTAAATTGGCTAATGATAAACTAGTCCAATCCGATGGTGGCGTTTGATTGCCAGGATCTGCCCAAGTATCCGAATAATGAACGGTTAACCAAACTTTCATTCCTGCTTGTTTGACTCGTAATGCCAAGGCTTTTACTTCTGCTAGTCCAGAATGATTGTCTGATGGATTTTTCCAAATTCGTATTCTAATCGTGTTACAACCTGCATTTTTTAGCGTGGTTAAAGCATTTTCTGCCACTCCGTTTTTCTTATAAATAGTGCCCTCACTTTCTATTAATGGTAAATACGACATATCTGCAGCGCGAATAAAAACATCTGTACCAGGATTATTTGGAATTGGAGGTGGCGCTACTTCTGGTTCATTTGATGAACAAGAAAATAAAAACAATCCTGTTATTATTAAGGCTAATTGGATAAGTGATTTCATAGGTTATATTTTTTCAAATTTAAAACTTGTTTTTTGATAATAGGTGTCGTCCTTTCTTAATACAGCATTTGGAAAATGACTTTGGTTTGGTGCATCTGGATAATTTTGTGTTTCAAAACAAATACCACTTAAAGCCTCGTAATTTACATTATTTTTTCCCATAATTTTATTTTCGCAATTGCCTCCAACATAAATATGAACGGAAGGTTGGTTGGTGAAAACCTGCATTTGTATCTTATTTTTGGTGCTTTTTAAAGTAGCCACGGACGTTGAATTATCAGAAATTACAAAAGAAGTATCAATTTTT
This sequence comes from Flavobacterium sp., assembly GCF_040402895.1. Classification (GTDB taxonomy): domain Bacteria; phylum Bacteroidota; class Bacteroidia; order Flavobacteriales; family Flavobacteriaceae; genus Flavobacterium. The sequence continues at coordinate 70,459 of NZ_JBBALR010000001.1, read as the reverse complement.
GTTGGGCAACTTTTGAAAGTTAAAAAATCAAATGAAGTATCCATAATATTTAAAAATTTTCCAGTAGGAACATTTTCTTCATTGGTAGCTAAAATCTCTGAACTTGTTACTTGTAGCTCTTGGTTTTCAATAGTTTTTTCGTGTCCGTCTAAATTGAAATAGGTGTGTTGTGTTAAGTTTATTATTGTGTCTTTTGTTGTTTTTGCAGTGTAATTAATTTCTAATTCGTCCATATCACTTAAGTGGTAGCTTACTTTAACGGTTAGTTCACCTGGATAATTTTCCTCTAAATCTTTTGAAATACATTCTAAAGTAATGCAATTATTGGAAAGCGAAATTACGTTCCAAAATCGATTACTTAAGTTAGTTTTCCCTCCATGTAAATGATGCTGTCCTAAATTTTTATTAAGCTGAAAAACTTCATCATTTATTTTGAAAGTCCCATTTTTTATTCTTCCTGCATACCTTCCCACTACAGCTCCAATGAATGGCGCGCCCGAAAGCATAAATGATTTTTCGTAGTCAGTAATATGATCAAAGCCTAAAACCACATCTGCTTTTTTTGATGAGGAAATGGGGATTTTTATGGATTGTATGGTGGCACCAAAGTCAATAATTGCCATTTCAATTCCATTTGAGTTGCTTAGGGTATAGCAAAATGATTCTTTTCCATTTGATGTGTAACCAAATGAAGTTGTATTTTGACTATCTTTTATAATTTCCGACAATTTTTTTAAATCATTTTTTGATTACTATTCAAATTTATATTTTTTAAAAATAAAATCATACCGGTACCTACCAGTTTGTTGTTTTTTAACCACCAGTTTTATACATTTGTTTTATGATAGAAATTGAAAGTACTTCTTCGATTCCAAAATATAAGCAAATAATTTTATCTATTGAAAAGGCAATTTTGCTAAATCAATTAGAAAAAAATGATAAATTACCTTCCATAAACAAGATATGTTTGAGACATAAATTGTCAAGAGATACTGTGCTTTTAGCCTATAACGAATTAAAAAAACGAGGCGTAATTTATGCCATTTTAGGAAAAGGATATTTTGTAAAAAGTACAGATTTTAAACCCGAACAACGAATTTTTCTTTTGTTTGATGAATTAAATGCTTTTAAGGAAGAAATTTACAATTCATTCATTGATACCATAAAAGATAAAGCGAATGTAGATATTTTTTTTCATCATTTTAATATGGAGGTTTTTGCCAAATTGATACAAGACAGTATTGGTAATTATTCGAAATATATTATTATGCCTTCTAATTTAGAGCATACGACAGAAATTATTAATAAATTGCCTTACGATGAAACGTATATTTTAGATCAAACTCGAGACGATTTAAAAAAATATCCAGCCGTATATCAGAATTTTGTAAAAGATATCTATACTGCGTTAGAGAAAGGGTTGAAACGATTAAAAAAATATAAGAAATTGGTTTTGATTTTTCCAGGAAAAAAAGAACCTATAGGAATGGTAATTGGCTTTGAAAGATTTTGTAAAAACTATCAATTTGAATATGAAATTAAATCTGAATTTACTTTAGATTCAATTCAAAAAGGGGTGATTTATATTTTACCTAATGATAGCGATTTAGTAGCAATTATTGAAAATGCGGCCTTATTTAAGCTTGTGATTGGAAAAGATATTGGAATTATTTCTTACAACGATACGCCATTGAAAAAAGTGGTTGCAAAAGGTATTACTACCATTTCTACTGATTTTAGCGAAATGGGGAAAAAATTAGCAAATATGATTTTGAATAATTCTAAAGAAAATATTGAAAATGAAAGTCAATTGATTTTGAGAAAATCGTTATAATCTAAAAATCCTTCTATAAAAAGAAGGATTTTTAGATTATTGGAATACTTTTATTTTGTAATTTGTTTTAAATCAGCAATTGTTTCAGTTGGATTTATAGCTCCAAAAACGTAGTTTCCTGCAACCAATACATTTGCACCAGCATCAGCTAATTGTTTCGCATTTTTGTTGGTTACACCGCCGTCAATTTCTATAATAGTGTTGGCCTTGCATCTTTGTATCATTTCTTTCAATTGACCTACTTTGTCATATGTTTTTTCAATGAAACTTTGTCCGCCAAAACCTGGATTTACACTCATAATACAAACCAAATCAATATCTTGAATAATATCTTCCAAAACTTTTACACTTGTGTGTGGGTTAATCGCCACTCCAGCTTTCATACCTTCTGCTTTAATTGCCTGAAGCGTTCTGTGTAAATGATTACAAGCTTCATAATGTACAGTTAAAACATTCGCACCTAATTTTGCAAAAGTTGTAATGTATCTGTCAGGATCTACTATCATTAAATGCACATCTATAGTTTTGGTAGCATGTTTTGTTATAGCTTGTAAAACAGGCATTCCAAAAGAAATATTCGGTACAAAAACGCCATCCATAATGTCAATATGAAACCAATCAGCTTCACTGGCGTTAATCATTTCAATGTCGCGTTGTAAATTAGCAAAATCGGCAGCTAAAACTGAAGGAGCGATGAGTGTATTTTTCATTTAAGTATATTGTTTGTGCAAAAATTGATATTTTAAAAAAACTCCGAAAGTGTTTCCGGAGTTTTGATGTTAAGACTTTTGGCCTTAGTCTTTCCGACTAAATTTATCCTAAATATGTTTTTAATATTTTACTTCTCGAAGTATGTTTCAATCTGCGAATCGCTTTTTCTTTAATTTGTCGCACACGCTCACGAGTTAAATCGAATGTTTCGCCAATTTCTTCCAACGTCATTGGATGTTGATCACTTAAGCCAAAATATAAACGTACTACATCGGCTTCTCTTGGTGTTAAGGTTTCTAAAGCACGTTCAATTTCGGTTTGTAATGATTCGTGAATTAATTCTCTATCTGGATTTGGTGATTCACCTGAACGTAAAACGTCGTATAAGTTGGAATCTTCTCCTTCTACAAGCGGTGCATCCATTGATAAGTGACGCCCTGAGTTTTTCATAGACTCTTTTACGTCATTTACGGTCATATCTAATTCTTTTGCAATTTCTTCAGCAGAAGGTGGTCTTTCATTAGATTGCTCTAACAAAGCATACATTTTGTTGATTTTATTGATAGAACCAATTTTGTTTAAAGGCAAACGTACAATACGAGATTGTTCGGCTAATGCTTGTAAAATCGATTGACGAATCCACCATACGGCGTACGAAATGAATTTGAATCCACGTGTTTCATCAAAACGTTGTGCGGCTTTAATTAAACCTAAGTTTCCTTCGTTAATTAAATCTGGTAATGTTAAACCTTGATTTTGATATTGTTTGGCAACCGATACCACGAAACGTAAATTCGCTTTTGTTAATTTTTCTAAGGCGCGTTGGTCACCCGCTTTAATTCGTTGTGCTAATTCTACTTCTTCATCGGCAGTAATTAAATCTACTTTACCAATTTCCTGTAAATATTTGTCTAAGGAAGCAGTTTCACGATTGGTAACCTGCTTGGTGATTTTAAGTTGTCTCATTGAATTTTCCCCTTCACTTTAATTGTTCTGTTTGTTATACGCAAGAAAAATAAAAAAGTTACAAAAGGGTTAAAAAAAATCCCGAAAATGAAAATTATCGGGATTTAAATTATTTAAAAATAAGATTATGCATTAGATGCCTAATCTTTTTTCTCTTCTCTTGGAGGTCTTGGTAAAAGTGCTTTTCTTGACACTTTTTCTTTTCTAGTTTTTGGGTCAATTCCTAAGTATTTTACTTGGAATACATCGCCCATATTTACTACATCCGTAACGTTTTCTGTACGTTCCCAAGCCAATTCAGATACGTGTAATAAAACTTCGTTTCCTGGAGCAGCAGTGTATTCTACTACCGCACCAAAATCTAACATTTTAATTACTTTCACTTCATAAGCTTCTCCCATGGTTGGTTTGAAAATGATAGAATCTATTTTTGCTAATACCGCAGCAATTCCATCAGGATCTGTTCCTAAGATTTCAACAAGACCTTGCTCATCCACCTCGTTAATCACAATAGTAGTTCCAGTAGCTTTTTGTAATTCTTGAATTACTTTTCCACCAGGTCCAATTAAGGCACCAATGAAGTTTCCAGGAATAGTTCTTGTAATAATTTTTGGAGCATGTTTTTTAACTTCAGCTCTTGGAGCTGCAATTGTGTCTGTTAATTTTCCTAAAATATGTAAACGTCCGTCACGTGCTTGTCCTAAAGCTTGCTCCATAATATCATAACGTAAACCGTCAATTTTGATATCCATTTGACAAGCTGTAATTCCGTCAGCCGTTCCAGTTACTTTAAAGTCCATATCTCCTAAGTGATCTTCATCCCCTAAAATATCAGACAATACTGCAAATTTTTCACCATCAGTAATTAATCCCATCGCAATTCCAGAAACTGGTTTTACCATTTGTACTCCAGCATCCATTAAAGCCATAGTTCCAGCACAAACGGTTGCCATAGAAGACGAACCGTTAGATTCTAATACTTCAGATACAATACGAATCGTATAAGGACAATCTACAGGAATCATATTTTTTAACGCTCTTTGTGCTAAATTTCCGTGACCTACTTCTCTTCTTGAAGTTCCTCTTAGCGGTTTTGCTTCTCCAGTTGAGAAAGGAGGGAAGTTATAATGTAAATAGAATTTTTCTTCACCTTGTTCAGATGGAGAATCTATTTGATTCGCTTCTCTTGAAGTTCCTAATGTTACTGTAGCTAACGCTTGCGTTTCTCCACGAGTAAATAAGGAAGAACCATGTACTCTTGGTAAATAATCTGTTTCACACCAAATTGGTCTGATGTCCGTGGTTTTTCTACCATCTAAACGAATACCTAATTCTAATACTACGTTACGAACGGCTTCTTTATTTGTTTTATAGAAATATTTAGAAACTAAGTCACCGTCAGTTGCTAATTCTTCTTCTGTAAACAACGCTTTTACTTCTTCTTTTACTTCAGCAAATGCAGCACCTCTTTCGTGTTTAGCCGAACCCACTTTAGCAATATTGTAAATTTTATCGTAAGCAGCAGCTTTTACTTTTTTGTAAATTTCTTCGTTTTCTCTCTCACCTTCGTAAGTACGCGTTTCTTTTTTACCAAAAGCAGCTTGTAAACGCAATTGCGCTTGAATTTGAACTTTAATAGCTTCGTGTGCAAATTTGATAGCTTCTACCATTTCTGCTTCTGAAATTTCTTTCATTTCTCCTTCTACCATTGCTACAGAATCCATAGAAGCACCAATCATCATATCGATGTCAGATTTTGCTAAGTCTTCTCTGCTTGGGTTAATTACAAATTTTCCATCGATACGCGCAACACGTACTTCAGAAATTAAGTTGTAAAAAGGAATGTCTGAAACGGCTAATGCTGCTGAAGCGGCTAAACCTGCTAATGAATCAGGCATAACTTCTTCATCATGAGACATTAACTGAATCATAACTTGAACTTCCGCATGGTAATCGTCAGGGAAAAGTGGACGTAAAACACGGTCAACTAAACGCATCGTTAGTACTTCGCTATCACTTGGGCGTGCTTCTCTTTTGAAGAAACCACCTGGAAAACGACCAGCGGCTGCAAATTTTTCGCGATAATCTACGGTTAAAGGTAAAAAATCTACATTTGGGTTGATGTTACGAGATGCTACTGCTGTGGCAAGGATCATCGTATCACCCATTCTTACTACTACAGATCCGTCAGCTTGTTTCGCTAAACGCCCTGTCTCGATTGTGATGCTTCTGCCATCACCTAAATCGATTTTTTCTACAAATAATTGTGGAATCATAAATTTAATTCTCAAAGGTTATACAAAGGGTTAGTTGTGTTGTTGTAAAGGTGTTGTAGTCGTGTCTCTAACCCAATGAAAAACCAAACTTTTCTGCTTATTTGTAAACAAAAAGGGGCCCAAAGCCCCTTTAGTATACTATTTTCTAATTCCTAATTCTTTAATTATCTCACGGTATCTTAAGATATCTTTCTTCTTTAAGTAATCTAAAAGACTTCTTCTTTTACCTACTAAAAGCACTAACGAACGCTCTGTGTTAAAATCGTGACGATTTTTTTTCAAGTGCTCTGTTAAGTGTGAAATTCTAAATGTGAATAACGCAATTTGTCCCTCTGCAGAACCTGTGTTTTCAGCTTTTCCTCCGTGTTTAGCGAAGATTTCAGCTTTTGTTTCTTTAGTCAAATACATGCTAATATTATTTAAATGATTATTATGTAGATTGAGTATATCTCAATACGGCTGCAAATTTACAAATTATTTTTGAAGTTGCAACTTTTAACTCTTTTTTATTTTAACCACAACTTTCTATATGATTTATTCTTGTCATAATCATTAGCTTGTTTTTCAATATTAAAGTAACGATGACCTCTTGGATCATTTCCGACTCCGGCCAAATAGGCCCAATTTCCCCAGTTGCTGCACACATCATAATCAATTAATTGCTCTTCAAAATAGGCCGCACCAATGCGCCAATCCATATTCATTTCGTTGCAAAAATAACTGGCAACGTTTTGTCGGCCTCGATTACTCATAAATCCGGTTTGTTGCAATTCGAGCATATTGGCATTAATAAAATCGGAAGGTGTTGTGCCATTGATCCATTGTGAAAGCAACTTTTCATTTAAGGATTTAGAATTCACTTTCTCTGTTTTTATGCCTTCGTACAAGAAAAATTTGGTTTGGTATTTTTTAAACATAAATCGGAAAAAATCACGCCAAAGCAATTCAAAAACCAACCAATAGGTCGAATCATTGGCGCCAAATTGCTTTTCGTACTTTTTGATTTCAGCATAAATAAATCTTGGAGTGATACAACCCAAAGCTAACCAAGCTGAAAACTTGGACGAATAATTGGCACCAACCATTCCGTTTCGAGTTTCCTTGTAGCTAGACAAATATTGCGTCTCAAAAAAATAGTGTTTTAAACGTTGTATTGCTTCGCTTTCGCCTCCTTTAAATTGCAATACCGCGCGAGAATCAATTGCAGTTTTTGTTAAACCTAACGCTTCTAAAGTAGGTAATTCCAGAGGAGAAATTTCAGGCGAATTTATTTTTGATGGTGCATCAAAAGGATTTCGAATTTCGGAATCCTTTTCGGTTTTTTTTCTAAAATTGGTAAATACATCCGGAATATCTTTTATGGAAAAAGGCAAGTCTTCAGCATGATACAAAGTACTGGTGCTGAAGGTTTCTAATTCACATCGCAATTTAAAAAGTTCCGTTCGAACCACTTTTTCAGTCTGAATTTCTTCAATCGCTACTTCTCGCTTGGAAAATACTTTTTGCGCTTTGTATTCTAGAACCAATTTAGGAATTTCAATTTCTGGCTTGCCAAAAACAATGCGTAAACCAGATCCTAATTTTCTTAAATTAACATCCAAATCCTGAAGGGATTCCAATAAAAATTGCGCTCTAAAAGGGCCTGTTTTTTTAAATCCGTAAGGAGTAGTCTCAAAATGGGCTTCGTCAAAACAATAAATTGGAATAATCTTCTCACTTTGACAAATTGCTTTTAAAAGCGTTTCGTTGTCTTCAATTCGTAAGTCGGTTTTAAACCAAACTAGTGCATTCTTAATCATAAATCATTTATGTTTTTTAAATAATAATCAGCTTGTTCCAATAAAGCAACTTTGTCTTCCGGTTTCATTTTGCGCCACACATTATACATCATTCCGATACGAGGATTTTTGCCTAATTTGTCTTCATTTTTATCATAAAAATTCCAATACAAACTATTGAATGGACAAGCTTTATCACCTGTTTTAACTGCTTTTTTGTAAAAGCAACTGCCGCAATAATGACTCATTTTATCGATATAAGCTGCCGAGCTCACATAAGGTTTTGTCCCTACAATTCCACCGTCAGCAAACTGACTCATACCGCGAGTATTGGTAATTTCTACCCACTCAATCGCATCGATATAGATTCCTAAATACCAGGCGTCGACTTCGTCAGGATGAATACCGGCTAAAAGCGCAAAATTTCCAGTTATCATTAATCGCTGAATGTGATGCGCGTAGGCATAATTTAAAGATTGGTTAATAGCATCTTTCAAGCAATTCATTTTGGTTTTTCCCGTCCAAAACCATTCTGGAAGTTGGTTTTCGTTATTGAAATAATTCATCGTGGCATATTCTGGCATTTTGTTCCAGTAAATTCCGCGCATGTATTCGCGCCAGCCAATAATTTGGCGAACAAATCCTTCCAATTGATGGTAAGCAATTGTATCGGGATTCTTTTCCCATTCCAATATAGCGCGGTTAATCACTTCTAAAGGCGAAATCATTTTCACGTTCATCGAAAACGAAAGTCGGGCGTGATACAAAGACCATTCGTTAGGTGTCATCGCATCTTGGTAACTCCCAAAAAGTGCCAAACATTCGGTTACAAAAAATTCAAGTAATTCTAGAGATTGTTTTCTATTAACAGGCCAAACAAAATTGTTAGCATCAATATTTCCGATGGTTTGGATGTCTGTTTTTTGAATTTCAGATAGGATATGGGTCACATTATTTTGGAAAACCAATGGCGAAGTGGGTTTGTGGTCTTTGGGCAATTTTTTTCGATTTTCGCCATCGTAATTCCATTTCCCTGTCAACGGCTTATCGCCTACCATTAAAACATGATGTTTTTTTCGCATCATATGATAAAAGCTTTCCATTAAAAAGGATTTTTTACCTTCAAAAAAATCTCCTAATTCGTTTCTTGAACTCATAAAATGCTCCGAATCGCAAACGGAGGTCGCAATAGCAAGTGATTGACACAATTTTTTCAGTTGTTCGTCCAAGCGGTATTCATCTGGGAATTGGTATTCAAAATGGGTGAATGCTTCTTTTTCAATTAAAAAGCGAATGTTTTTTTCAAACGATTGTAGATTGCTAGTATCGTTCAAACGAAAATAAACAACTTGGTGTTGTTGCAATTGTAAATCGGAGGCAAATTCTTGCATGGCCGAGAAAAAACCCACCACTTTTTGAATATGATGTTTGGCATAATCGGTTTCTGTGCGAATTTCCATCATGACATAAGTCACTGAATCATCACTCTTTTTAAACCAAGAATGCTGGGAGTTTAATTGATCTCCAAGAAGTAATCGAAGGGTTTTTGACATGGTTTAGTTTATTTTTTTCCTCTGCATTTATCACTGCAGTATTTGACTTCGTCCCACACTTTTTCCCATTTTTTTCGCCAAGCGAATGGTTTTTGGCAAACCATACACAATTTAGTTGGTAGGTTTTGCTTTTTTACTCCTTTCATACTACAGTTTCAGTTGATTTCTTTTCCATTCTATTCCAACTTTTGAGCCCTTAGCAATAAAAACTGCTGCTGGTTTTGTTTCATTAAGAATTGCAAAATCTTTTCCATACATCGCCTGAAAGTTGCACTCAATTTTATAATTTAAAATGGTATGCGTTTTCCAACTTGGGTGTTGCAATTTGTATTCTTCTGTTTTTATGTCGTTTACTTTGGTGTAACCGTAGTAATGGTCGTAAATAAATTGTTCTAAACTATTGTTTTTCATAGTCTTAGATTTATTTGAATATTGAACATCAATGCTATTCCATTTGGAATCTACTAGCCATTCAAATTTTATTTGATTTGAATCTGTTCCTAAAATTTGTTCATGTTTAGTAGGAACGACGGTGTAATGCTCATTGTATAATTTATTGGCTACCCAAGCTACAATTGGGTATGGAATAGTTTCATTAATAAATACAACGCCTCTTTTTATTTGGTTTCCTTCTTTTCGAACAACATAAAAGCGCAAGTTAATTTCTTCAAAAGTTCCAAACCACGGAATTGGGACATTAAATAATTGGGTGTTTTTAAACATAAAGCCCACTAAACTGATGTAGCATTTGTCTTCAAACAAGTCAATTTCAACTCCTTTTGGCACGTATGGAATTAAAATTTGTGGATCAATTTCATAATTGGCCATGATGATATTTTCCCAATCTGCTTTTAAAAATAGTGCCATTATTGTGTTTTCTTTTTTGTTTTCCGATTCGGATTACTTACGTGCTTTTGCAAAATTCGTTTGCCTTCTGTTTTCACTTCGTCTTTTTTTCGAAAGCTCCAAACGATATCGCTAGCGTATTTTCGAGTTTCTTCTATGTTTACAATTGGCTCAGGATAATCGATACCAATGCTACAATTATAAAACTGCTGTTCCATTTCGTTCATTTTCCAAGGTTCATGAAGCAAATGTAGTGGCACTTCTTTTAATTCGGGCAGCCATTGTTTGATGAAAATACCGTCTGTATCATGTTCTTCAGAATTTTTAATGGGATTATAAATTCGGATCGTATTAATTCCTGTGGTACCCGATTGCATTTGAATTTGTGGGTAGTGAATTCCAGGTTCATAGTCTAAAAATTGCCGTGCTAAAAAATGCAATTCGCGCCAATCTTGCCATAAATTAAAAGTAAAAAACGACACCACCATAGCGCGCATTCTAAAGTTGATATACCCCGTGGCAACTAAACATCGCATGCAAGCGTCGACAATTGGCACACCTGTTTTTCCTTCTTGCCAGGCTTTAATGTAGGTTTCGTTCTTTGGTTTTATTAAAGTATCATAAGCTCGGTTGGCATTTTCAAACTCCATTTCACATTCGTCTTCGAATTTTTGCATAAAATGGCAATGCCAATGCAAACGTGACACGAAATTGAGAATGGCGCGTTTGTTCTTGGACGCTTCATAATGCTGATTGGTATATTGATAAATCATCCGCATACTGATATTTCCATACGTCAAATACGGCGACAAGCGGCTGCATCCTTTTCTACTTAAAGCTGGCTTCGAAATGTGTTTGCTGTAATTGACATAGCGCTCTTTGACAAAACTATCCAAATACCGCCATGCCCAATATTCGCCACCTCTTTGAAAGTTTGGATTTGGATTCGTGATTTCAGCGGCTAACTCAGGTCCTTTTATTTTGTTATAAAAATCAGACGCTAATTCAATCGTTTTTAAATCGGATTCTTTAATTGTTTTAGGTGTATCGCGCATGACTTTTTCCCAGCGTTGTTCCCAATTTTGTCTTGATTTTAATTTTCGAATGACCCCATGCAATTGATATTCTTTCCATTCGATTTCCTTAGAATTAAAAAACGCTTTCATATCCAAATCGCGATCGTAGGTCAATTTGTTTCCAATTTCTTGATGCGAAAAAATGGCTTTGACATCATACCCCTGAAGTAATTGCGAAAAAACGGTTTTGACTTCGTTATGAAATAAATAGAGGGAAGCATTAAAAGGCGCTAGTTTTTTATTCAAATCTTGAATGGATTCGTATACAAACCGCCAATGACGAATATCAGAATCCTCATAACTCATAACCGTCGGTTCAAAAAAACAAATCAATAAAAGCGGCACTCCTGATTGATGCGCATGAAACAAGGCTTCATTATCAATCAAACGAAAGTCACGTTTGAACCAAACTATATTGATAATTTTTTTAGTCAAAATTAAATTAGTGAAGTAATTGTTTTGTCAGGTTTAGCATAACTTAACCTTGATACCTGTGTTGTATTGTGATAACTATCTAGTCCAGAACAAGTTATAGATTCTGCTTTCTCAATATCAAGGAATCCATCTTTTTGTAAACAATCTTCTGGGAAATAAACGTCTTTCACTTCTCCAATAATTAGAACGGTGTTATTGATGGAAAGCGTTATTTTTTCTTTGAATTCGATTGCCAATTGCACATTGCTTTCTTTTACAAAAGGCGCGAAAAAGTTATTTTTATACTCAGGAGTTAATCCAGTCACGTCAAATTCTGAACAATCTCTATCATATTTTGCAGACGTTTGATGGGCTTGTTTATGAATTTTTTCGTTAATATGATTGATGGTGTAAAAACCTGTTTCTAAGATATTTTCAAGTGTATGACGCGCCACAACGCCTGGTCTAAATACCATTCCAAACAAAGGCGGATTGCTTCCAATATGTAAAATAGAATCTACGATAGCTAAATTGGTTTGATTTTTATTGTTTTGTGTTCCAATTAACCCAACGCTTTTAAAACCACCTAAGCTATTTGCAAAATGAACACGTTCCTGTTTTTCCATGTTCATAATTTGTTCATGAGTAATATGCTTTACTATAGTTTCACCCATTTTTTATCGCTATTTAGTTGAAAGGTTCCAATGTGTTCTTTATTCCACTCGTTTGGTGGAATTAATGACAAAAAGTAAGTTCCGTCACCAGTTGCATATAAATGATAAATCTCACCAATAATAGGTTCAAATGAAAATTTTGAATTGTAAACCAACTCATTCCATTCAAACTCTTCCATTAAATTTTGATATTGTAATTTAAGTTCATTGAATTTATTTTCAAATTCTTTATTTACATTTCTTACACCTCTTCCTTTCCATGCGGCCACATCGTCAACTTTAATGATTGGTGCACCTACACTTGTTGCGTAGGGTAGAAAACTGGCATTGTATCCTTTGTCATCAGAAAAAACAATATTGTCTGGCTTTTTGTTTTCCATTTTTGCTTTTATCTTTTAGATATTTTATTATTAGAAATGGCTCTTTGTAATTTACATTTGAATCGATCTATTCCTTCAACACGTTTTGCTGCATGCTTGGTTTTACAATTTTCCACACGTTGTCGCCAAAGTTTGTAACTTGAGAATTTTAATTCTTTTTTCATTAATGCTTTTACATCCGCTTCAGCTAAGCCAAATTGAAATTTTATAGCATCAAAAGGCGTTCTATCTTCCCAAGCCATTTCGATAATTCTATCAATAGCAAGGTCGTCTAATTCAGTTTTTTGAGAAACAGGCATTTTTTGTTTAATTTTAATTAAAAAAAAGTAAACAAAATTAAGAAGAATAATTTGATTTTCAATATAGAAATGGAATAAAAAAATCTTTAATTGAAATTAAAGCAGGAGTTGTAGATTATTTTTAGAAGAGCGAAGCTACTTGCTTGTTTACAAATTCTAAAAAATGTTCATCTGCCTCCGTAAATGGGTCGATAACATGACTGTCAATATCTATTTGTCCGATATTTATTTCATTTACAAACAAAGGCACTACTATTTCCGATTTTACGGTAAAGCTGCAAGCAATATAATTATCCTGAGCCGAAACATCTGGAACCACAAAGTTAGCATTGCTTTCTGCAACTTGGCCGCAAATTCCTTTTCCAAATGGTATAACGGTATGATCTGTTTCCGCACCAACATATGGCCCAAGATGTAATGTTTTGGTTTCTTGATTTGCAAAATAAAAACCAACCCAATTGTAATATGAAACAGAATCGTGTAATAATTGACAAATGCGAGTAAGCTTTTCATCTTTATCATCATTACTATTAATTATATTTTTTACTAGCGGTTTTATAGATTCAAATTCCATTTTTAATTTTTTTGTAAATTTATGTATAAATAAGAAAGTAAAAATTATATTTTTGTTAAAATTAAAATTTTGAAAAACATATTTCAGCAGCACCAAGTTTTTTTTATTTTTCTAACGAAATTTCTATTAAGTTATTTTATCGTTACGATACTATACTCTTATTATTTAGATCAATACCACAAACAAAAAAATGAAGTGGATGGCATCACACATTTTGTAGCGGAACAAACAAAAAATAGTCTTGTTTTTTTTGGTTCAAATTGCGAAATAATCAAGCATGAATTTGAACCTTCCTATAAAGTTATATACAATTCCAAATATATTGCTAGGATAGTTGAAGGTTGTAACTCAATTAGTGTAATTATACTATTTTTATCGTTTATTTTTGCATTTTCAAATAGATATATTGCTACTTTTTTATATATTTTTTTAGGTTCGATATTGATTTTCATATTGAATATTTTCAGAATTGCTTTGCTAACTACAGGGCTGTATAAGTACCCAGAATACGGCACTTTTTTACACGATATTTTGTTTCCACTAATTATTTATGGAGTAGTTTTTGTGTTGTGGGTTGTTTGGGTGCTAAAATTTTCAGCGTATGCAAAAGAAAAAAAGTAAAGTCTTAGATATAGCAATTATTGGCATTTTGGTAATTGCCTTAATGCTAATTAGAATGTTTGAAAAAGAGTTGTTTTATGATCCTTTTCTAGATTTTTTTCATGGGAATACACAAAACAAAACGATACCAGAATTTAATACTATTAAATTGTTTTTAGGAATTTTATATAGGTATTCCATAAATAGTATGTTTACAGTTTTGATAGTTTATTTTTTATTTAAAGATGTTTCCATAGTAAAATTAACTTCTTTTTTATTGTCTATTTTCTTTGTGGTTTTAATAATACTTTTTTTCAGTTTATTATATATTTCAAAAACGCCAGACTATTTATTTCTTTTCTATGTGAGAAGATTTCTAATTCAGCCTTTATTTTTAATTTTATTTGTTCCTGCTTTTTTTTATCAAAAAAGTGTTAATAAACAATAGGTTGTAAAATAATATTATAAATTTGCAGTAATGAATTTAAAAAAACATATAAGTATTTTTTTAGCATTATTTATTTTATTAGTAAATAGTAGTGCTAGTTTGGTTTTGCATTTTTGCCATGACCAAATTGCTTATGTGTCCTTAGTTTATCAAGAAAGTAAATTAGTCGATTCTGCATCGGAAATATCTTGCTGTTCTTCAGATTCTGTTGATAATAAACATGATGGTTGCTGTTCTAATGAGGAAATTAGTACCGAAAACAAAATTGATTACTCTACTTTAAAAGATTTTCAATTTGATTTTTTTGTTGTAAATTTTATAAATAAAACGTCTGAATTCTTTAGTAAAGTAGCCTGCTTTTACACAAATAAAAAAAATATAGATTACTATTGTAATTCTAATGCCCCACCTTTTTATAAACTCTATTCTCAACTTATTTTTTACGCATAATTTATATCGTTTTTAGTTTTTTTAAATTATAAACTTTATTAATTAAATTATGTATAAACTTTTATTTTTGGCATTACTGCCAATATTTTCTTTAGCTCAAAGTAGTGTACGAGGAAAAATTATTGATAATGAGAACCATCCTATCTCAAATGTAAAAATCACAATTCAGGAATTAAACACCATTTTGTATTCTGATGAAAACGGCTCGTTTACTTTAATTCAAGGAAACCGAAACCTAATATTAATTTTAGAAAAAGTGGGTTTTCAGACACTTGAAATACAACAAAGTGTTACATCTGATTTTTCTATTCAATTAGAAAAATCAGCTTCTGAAAGCAATATTGCGACAGTAACTATTGTAAAGAAGCAAAATACCTTGGGGAGAAAACAAAAAGCAGTTACCAATACGCAACATTTATCGCAAGGTGAATTACAAAAAGCGGCTTGTTGCAATTTATCGGAAAGTTTTGAAACCAATCCGTCTATAGATGTAAATTTTTCTGATGCCGTAACGGGAAACAAGCAAATTAAAATGTTAGGATTAACCAGCCCGTATATTTTAATGAGTGAAGAAAATATTCCAGCGATTCGCGGCGCTCTACAAGCAACAGGTTTAAACTTTATTCCAGGAACTTGGGCAGAAAGCATACAAATTACTAAAGGCGCCGGAAGTGTGGTCAATGGCTACGAAAGTATTTCGGGTCAAATAAATTATGAGTTAATTAAACCACAAAAAGAAGATCCGTTTTTTGCCAATGTTTATGCCTCCAATGATGGCAGATATGAATTGAATACTCATTTTGCTAATAAATATTCAGATAAATTGAGTTCATTAGTTTTAGTACACGGCAATACTAGAAATAGTAAAAATGATATGAATCATGATGGATTTTTAGACAATCCGTTAGGAAAACAAGTTAATATTTTAAATCGTTGGCAATACAATAATGCAGAAAAAGGAATTGTATCATTCTTAAATATAAAATATTTTTCTGACGAAAAAACAGGAGGAACTATCAATGATAATTCGCACGAAATGGTAATGAATCCAAATTTATGGACGAGCCAGGTCAATACAGATAAAATAGAAATTTCCAACAAGATAGGCTATGTATATCCTGATATGCCTTTTCAAAGTATTGGATTTCAACAAGCCTTTCAGTACAATAAAATGCATTCGGAATTTGGCGATAAGGTGCATCATATTCATCATAAAAATTATTTTTCAAATCTTATTTTTAATTCGATTATTAACAATACTAAACATAAATTTATTACGGGTTTGAATTTTAATTTTGATAAATTTCAAGAACATTTAGAAGCCAATTTTATGGCAGAATATGACAGAATAGATACTTCAATTGGTTCGTTTTTTGAATATTCTTTCGATAATTTAAATAATTTCAGTTTTGTTTTAGGTGCCAGAGCGGACAATCATAACAGATTGGGCTTGTTTTTTACCCCTAGGGCTCATATTAAATACAATCCGTTTGAAAAAACCACGCTTCGTTTTTCTGCAGGAAGAGGAAAAAGAGCCTCAAATATTTTTGCAGAAAACATAAATGTTTTAGCCAGTTCTAGAGATATTATTATTAAAAATGATAACGGAAAATTATATGGTTTAAACCCAGAAATAGCATGGAATTATGGCACAAGTTTTATTCAGAAATTCTATCTTTTTGGAAAAGAAAATGAACTGGTTGTGGATTATTATAAAACGGATTTCAGCAATCAAATTGTGGTAGATTTAGAAAATGCAAGACAAGTAACTTTCTCTAACTTAAAAGGGAAAAGTTTTGCAGAATCATTTCAAATAGAATGGAATATTAATTTAATGACGCATTTAAATGTAAGAACGGCTTATAAATATTTAAATGTAAAAAACGATTATGCGACTGGATTATTAGATAAACCTTTACAAGCAAAAAATCGTTTCTTTGCTAATATTGCTTATGAAACGCATATTTTAGAAAAAGGACAGCAATGGAAATTTGATGCTACTTATAATTGGATTGGTCAGCAAAGATTGCCAAATACACTAGCCAATCCAATTGAGTATCAATTATCAGAGAATACGCCAAGTTATCAGCTTGTAAATGCACAAATAACTCGAACATTTTCAAGTACATTTGAAATGTATTTTGGAACTGAAAATTTAGGTAATTTTAAACAAAAAAACGCTATAATTGCATCGGATAATCCCAATAGTCCCTATTTTGATAGTACCATGATTTATGGACCTGTTTTTGGTACAATGTATTATGCAGGAATACGATTTAAAATAAAAGATAAAAAAGAACAAAATCATTAAAACTAAAATTATGAAAAAAATAGTATTAGTAGTATTTATTGCCTTTTTAGGTCTGAATACAAACGCACAAGAGCTACTAAATAAAAATAAAAAAGTAGATGTAGAAGTAAATGGCGTGTGTGATATGTGTAAAAAACGTATAGAAAAAGCCGCTTATTCTGTAAAAGGAGTTAAAAGCGCTGTTTGGCATGCAGAAGATCAAGTCATACATCTAATTATTGATGAAACAAAATGCACCGTTTTAGATGTAGAAAAAGCTATTGCAAAAGCAGGTCATGACACCAAAGATATCAAAGCTACTGACGAACAATATGCAAAAATTCATGGCTGTTGTTTGTATCGAACTGAAGCAAAGCATTAATTTTATAAAAAATTATTATATTTGAATTATTAACCAATTAAATATTTCATTATGCCTTTTAATTTTTATGCAATTTTAGCGGCAACTTTTGTATCATTAGTTGTTGGTTTTATTTGGTACAATCCAAAAGTATTTGGTACAATTTGGATGAACGAAACAGGAATGACTGAAGAGAAAGCACAACAAAGTAATCTACTTAAAGTCTTCGGATTAACCATCTTTTATTCTTTTCTAATTTCATTGACATTATCATCAATTGTAATTCATCAAATAGGAGCTTTAGGAATGATTGGTGGTCCTGATAATGTAGCTAAAGCCTTACCATCATACGCAGCGTTTATCGCAGACTACGGAAATGCATTTAGGAGTTTTCAACACGGAGCATTACATGGTTTTTTTACAGGATTATTTTTTGTTTTACCAATTACAGCAATCAATAGTTTGTTTGAACAAAAATCTTGGAAATATATATTAGTAACTTCAGGATATTGGATGGTTTCATTAACTATTATGGGTGCAATTATTTGCGGATGGAAATAATTAACATTTATTTATAAAATAGAAGTCCTACATTTGTGGGACTTTTTTATGCCTTGAAAAAAATTACGGTAAAAATATTCGAATCCATAAAAGACGTTCCAGAAAATTGGAATGCAGTTGCAGTTGCCAATCATTTTTTACAACTTCCTTATTTAGAAGTTTTAGAACGTTCGGCGCCAACTAACATGCAATGTTTTTACATTGGTTTTTATGAAAATTCAGATCTTATTGGTGTTTCGTTAGCCCAATATTTGGATTTGAATAAGTTAGATTCGTTTGGAGAAAGAGACAACTATTTTAAAAAATGTATTCGAAATTTTATTTTTCGAAATTTTGCTTCACATACTTTATTTATTGGAAATAACATGATCACTGGTCAAAATGCTTTTGCTTTCAATAAAGAAATTAGTTTTAAAGAAATTAGTTTTATTTTGAGACAAAGTTCAAAACAATTGGAAGCGTATTTCAAACAAAAAAGAATTAAAATTCACTTGGTTTCTTTTAAAGATTTTTATCAGAATTGTGCTATTGAATTTAAAAAAAATGCTTTCGAAAAAGTGTACGAATTCAAAACACAACCTAATATGATTTTCGAAATACCAACGAATTGGTTATCAAATGAAGACTATTATAACGCCTTTTCAAAAAAATATAGAGATCAATATAAACGAGCCCATAAAAAATTCGAAGGAATTTTAGTTGAAGAATTAGATGTAGAAGCAGTTGTTTTTCATGAAAATAAAATCAATGAATTATATCATTATGTAGCTAAAAATGCTCCTTTTAATACTTTTTTCCTGGCAGAAAATCATTTCTCCACTTTTAAAAAACAATGTGGAGCTAGTTTTAGAATTTTTGGTTATTTTTTAGAAGAAAAATTAGTAGGATTTCATTCTGTTTTAGTAAACGATGATGTTTTAGAAACTTACTTTTTAGGATACGATGATCAAGTTCAAAAAGATAAAATGTTGTATTTAAATATGTTGTACAATATGACAGAATTTGGAATTGCCCATCAATTCAATAAAATTATTTTCGGAAGAACCGCTTTAGAAATTAAAAGTTCTATTGGAGCAACACCGGTTATGATGTCGGGTTTCATTTATCATAATAACAAATTAGTAAATACATTTTTAGGAAAAATATTTAGAAATTTAGAACCTGAAACCGTTTGGCAGCAGCGTCATCCGTTTAAATAAGTAAAACACGTATTTAGTACTACTTTTTTATTGAAAAAAACGAATTGTTTTCTTATTTTTGAAAATATTTTTAACCCATGAAAAAATACATTTTATTTTTATTGCTTTTTTCTCAATGCATGTTTTCTCAGACTTTATTTGAGAAAGCGGAAAAGTTATACAAAGAAAAAAAGTTTGAAGAAGCCAAAGTTTTATTTGAAAGTTATTTGAAAACCGTTCCAAATCATTTAAAAACTATAGAATATTTAGGTGATATAGCTGGTAACTCAAAAAAATGGGATGTAGCCATTACATATTACAAGAAATTAAAACAACAAATTCCAAATAGTGCTACTTATTGGTTTAAATATGGCGGTGCCCTAGGAATGAAAGCCAAATCGGTAAATAAATTTAAGGCGGTTGGTATGATAAGTGATATAGAAACAGCTTTTTTAACCGCGGCTAAATTAGATAAAAAACATCTTGAATCGCGTTGGGCATTAGTGGTTTTATATATTGAATTACCAGGCATTATTGGTGGTAGTGAAACCAAAGCAGCAAAATACGCTGATGAACTTTTAGCCATATCAAAAGTAGAGGGTTATTTAGCAAAAGGTTATATAGATGTGTATTACAAAAGATATAAAGCTGCAGAAGTAAATTTGATAAAAGCACATCAATTAGGTAAATCAGCCATAACATATACAAAATTATTTGATTTATACATGTATAAATTAAAAGACAAAGACAAAGCACAAAACATTAAAAAGTAATTAGGTAAAAGGTTCTGGGTAAATGGTAATTGTTACCTTTCACCAAATATCTTTCACCATTAATCATACAAAATGCGTACACATTTCATTGCTATTGGCGGAGCTGCCATGCACAATTTAGCATTAGCGTTACATAATAAAGGCTATCAAATCACTGGTAGCGATGATGCTATTTTTGAACCATCTAAATCCCGTTTAGAGAAAAAAGGATTATTGCCAATTGAAATGGGTTGGTTTCCAGAAAAAATCACTTCCGATATTGAAGCAGTTATTTTAGGAATGCACGCAAAAGAAGATAATCCAGAATTGTTAAAAGCGCAAGAATTAGGATTGAAAATTTATTCGTATCCAGAATTTTTGTACGAACAATCTAAAAACAAAACTAGAGTAGTAATTGGTGGTTCTCATGGAAAAACAACGATTACGTCTATGATTTTACACGTAATGCATTATCATAATATTGAAGTAGATTATATGGTTGGCGCCCAATTAGAAGGTTTTGATACGATGGTGCATCTTACAGAAAATAACGATTTTATAGTTTTAGAAGGTGATGAATATTTATCTTCTCCAATGGATAGACGTCCGAAATTTCATTTGTATCAACCAAATATTGCCTTGCTTTCTGGTATTGCTTGGGATCATATTAACGTGTTTCCTACGTTTCAAAATTATGTAGAACAATTTAGTATTTTTACTTCACTAATTACAAATGGTGGTATTTTAGTTTATAATGAAGAAGATACAGCAGTAAAACAAGTAGCTGAAGAAACCACAAATCCAATTCGTAAAATGGCGTATCAAACTCCAAGTTATACGGTTGAAAATGGAACTACATTATTAGATACGCCAGAAGGACCCATGCCAATTGAAGTTTTTGGCGCACACAATTTAAATAATTTAGCAGGTGCCAAATGGATTTGCCAATGTATGGGTGTAGATGAGGTTGATTTTTATGAAGCCATAGCTACTTTTAAAGGTGCAAGCAAACGATTAGAGAAAATTGCAGAAAGCAGTAATAAAGTAGCTTACAAAGATTTTGCCCATTCACCAAGTAAAGTTTCAGCCACTACAAAAGCTGTAAAAGATCAGTATCCTGACAGAAAATTAATTGCCTGTTTAGAATTACATACTTATAGCAGTTTAAATGCAGAATTTCTAAAAGAGTACGAAAGTGCCTTAGACGCAGCAGATGTAGCTGTGGTTTTTTATTCGCCAGATGCGGTAAAAATTAAACAATTAGATGAAGTTTCTTATGAACAAATTGCACAAGCATTCAACAGAAAAGATTTAATCATTTATACCAATCCAACAGAATTTAAAAATTATTTATTTGCTCAAGATTTTAATAATTCCGCTTTACTTTTAATGAGTTCTGGTAATTACGGCGGATTGAATTTTGATGACGTGAAAAATTTGATGCATTAATTTAAGAATTTGAAGATTTGGGTCACATTTTCAAACCTTCAAATTAACCAATTTTCAAATCATTTCCCATATTGAAAATGCCCCACAATCGTATAACTAAATAAACAATCTTCTAACACTTGTCCACCGCCAACATTGTGAACAATTAAATTACGTTTGCCATCTTTCGATTTTAAATGGGTAATAATTCCAATATGCGGTAGTTTATCATTGATCATCCAGGATACAATTTCGCCCGTTTTATAATCGTTAGCGTTTTGAGTAATTGATAACGTTTTTCCTTTTCTACTAAAGAAAACTTCTAAATTTGGGACTCTTCTATGATCAATATTTTTATCTGTAGTTTTCAATCCCCATTTTTTTAAATTAGGATATT
Organism: Flavobacterium sp.; assembly: GCF_040402895.1. Taxonomy (GTDB): domain Bacteria; phylum Bacteroidota; class Bacteroidia; order Flavobacteriales; family Flavobacteriaceae; genus Flavobacterium. Next base: position 48,613 of record NZ_JBBALR010000001.1, on the reverse strand, counting down.
TTGTGAAATTTGCCACCATATCTTCATGAACTTCTTTTTGTAAATCGATATTTAATTTTCTGTATGCTCGAATAATCACATCTGTGCAAACACCAGTTTTGGCAGGAACATCGCCATTTGGATATTTTAATTTTACATAATTTGGGGTATATATTACTTCTTTATCAATAATTTGAATCGCTGCATTTGATAACTTTTCTGAAAAAGTATTAGGTTTTTTTATCGAACTAATTTCTTGATTTTTGGAAATGAAATTAGTGCTTTCCGAAACCGATTCATGTTTTTTACAGGAAGCAAAACTTAAAAATAAACTTAAAATGAAAAAGTGATTCATAATTTTGTGTTTTAATTGCTAACGTAATTACAATCATTTTATTTTGAAAAACTTAAAAATAATTTTAAATTTGATTTTTATAAACGCCAAAATATTTTTTATGTATACGCCAATTAATCAGTGGGCTGAAGATGATCGTCCACGAGAAAAACTACAACTAAAAGGTAAATCTACTTTATCTGATTCCGAATTATTAGCTATTTTAATAGGTTCAGGCTCTAGAAATGAAAGCGCAGTTCAATTGTGTCAGCGTATTTTAGCAGCATCAAACAACAATCTCAATCAACTTAGTAAACTCTCTATTCATCAATTAATTCAATTTAAAGGCATCGGCGAAGCTAAAGCCATAAGCATTGTCGCTGCTTTGGAATTAGGAAGAAGGAGAAGGCTAGAAGAAGCTACAGAATTACCTAAAATCACTTCCAGTAAAAATATATTTGAAATTATGCAACCCCTAATTGGCGAATTACCTCATGAAGAATTTTGGGTGTTGTATTTAAACAATTCTAACAAAGTAATTCATAAATCGCAAATCAGTAAAGGCGGCATCACAGGAACAGTTGTAGATAACAGAATGGTTTTTAAAACCGCATTTGAATACCATGCCACATCAATAATCTTATGTCACAACCATCCTTCTGGAAAACTTCAGGCAAGTGAGCCCGATTTGCAATTAACTAAAAAGCTAAAATTAGCAGGTCAAACTTTAGATGTTTTAGTTTTAGACCATATTATTATTACTGAATTTGGTTATTTGAGTTTTAGAGATGCTGGGATTTTTTAGAATAGGTACACAGATTTTAAGGATTTAACAGATTGAAAAGGATTATTATGGATAACTTTAAGCATAAATTTATTACTGAAAAAATATTAAAAGCTTATTTTAATGTTTACAATTCGTTAGGATTTGGCTTTTTAGAAAAAGTGTATGAAAAAGCTTTGTTGATTGAATTACAAGAATTAGGTTTAACTGTCGAGTCTCAAAAACAGATAAGTGTTTATTATAAACATAAATTAGTTGGAAATTATTTCGCTGACATTATTGTTGAAGAAAAGGTAATTTTAGAATTAAAAGCTGCCGAATTTTTATTAAGTTCACATACAAGTCAATTGTATAATTATTTAAAATCTACTGAAATAGAAGTTGGTTTGATACTTAATTTTGGAGAAAAACCTGAATTTAAAAGAATTGTATTTACTAATGACAGGAAAATTAATTTGAATCAAATACGAAAATAAATCTGCGAAACAATTTTTTAAAAATTGCAAATCAATTTTCCGTAATGTTATATTAAATGAATCAGCAAAATCATATAAATCTGTGTACCTATTTAATAATTAAGATAAATAGTTAATGTACTTTTGCAAAATAAATTTACAATTAATACAATGAACGAATTATATCAATTTTCCAATTCCGATTTAGCATTGGTTTCACAGATTAAACAACATCAAAATATTTCGGCTATTTTTTATCATTTTTGGATTAATTTAGTCAATCCGGAAGAAAAATTTGTTTTTGTAGATACTATTGAAATTGTTTTTGATAAAACCAATACTTATTTTTTCAAAATTAATGAGGAAGATACGGGTTATATAATTTCTTTAAACTACAATTTTGAAGAAGAACAAAAAATGTTGGCCGAAAAATTTCAAGACGTGCTTTCGTTAAAAAGAGTAGATGTTAGCGCAGCTACTATTTGGAAAAATAAAATTAAAACCCCACTTTTATCTGTAAATACTATTATTGATTACGAAAACAGAAACGAAAACTTCATTCATTTTGATTTTATTGATGGCTCATTAGCCATTTATTACAACGAAGAAAAAGGTTTATTAGTGGAAGATTACGAAGCATAACTGACTTTTAGTTGATTGAGATAAAATTTTGTTAATACGTTTTCAATCTTATTCAATATTCTTATCTTGCAACATAATATTATACAAAATGATAAGCACTAAAAATATCACGTTTTCTTACAATAAAGATCAAAATTTCATTATGCCTGATTTGTTTTGCCAGGCAGGAAGTACCATTTTGGTTACAGGAAATTCTGGTAAAGGAAAAACTACCTATTTGCATATTTTAGCTGGATTGCTAAAGCCAAAATCAGGTGAAATTTTTATTGATAATAATGAAATTTCGCAACTAAAAGGAAGTAAGGGTGACAAATTTAGAGGCAAAAATATTGGTGTGGTTTTTCAAAAATCGCATTTTATTGCATCACTTTCTGTTTTAGAGAATTTAGAAATGGCAAGTTGGTTAGCCACAGGAAAAAAACATACAAAACGCGCCAAAGAATTATTAAACAAATTAGATATTTTAGAACAAGCGCACAAGCAACCAAGTCAATTGAGTGTTGGACAACAACAGCGTGTTTCTATTGCAAGAGCATTAATAAATGAGCCTAAAGTGTTGTTAGCCGATGAGCCAACATCCAGTTTAGATGATAAAAATGCAGACAATGTAATTGAGTTATTGGAAACTTTGTCTAAAGAATATAAAGCTGCTTTAATTATTGTTACACACGATAGTCGTATTAAAGCCAAATTCACCAATCAAATTACAATGGTATGATCGGAAAATTAGCATGGAAAAATATTTGGTTTAAACCATTAAATACCATTTTGAGCATTTTGTTATTAACAGCTTCGGTAGCCATTATAACCGTTTTAATTTTAGTTGAAAAACAGTTTGAGGAAAAATACCAAAGCAATTTAGATGGTGTCGATTTGGTGTTGGGTGCTCAAGGTAGTCCTTTACAACTTGTGCTGTCATCCGTATATCAAGTAGATGATCCAACAGGAAATATTAGTTATGATTCGGTAAAAGTTTGGATGCAACATCCGTATGTAAAAAAAGCTATTCCGTTAGCGTATGGGGATAATTATGTAGGATTTAAAATTGTTGGAACTACTCCAGATTATATAGAAAAATATCAAGCTAAAATGGCGGAAGGCAAAGTGTTCGAGCATAATTTTGAAGTAGTTGTTGGAGCTGATGTGGCTGAAAAATTAAATTTAAAATTAGGAGATACTTTTAAAGGAACACACGGTAGTGCTGCTGAAGGTGAAGTTCATGACCACGGTGAATATATAATTGTAGGAATTGCCTCTAAAACTGGAAAAGTCATTGATAATTTAATTTTATCAAATATTCCAACCGTCTGGCAAATGCACCACGAAGAAGGTCACGAAGAAGGTCACGAAGAAATTGCCGAAAATCCTGCACACGGAGAACCTGGACATGTACATGAAGATGAAGAGCATGTTCATTCTGAGGTATGCAATCATGACGAACACGAATCTGATATGACTATCGATGAGCCAAACATGGAAATCACCTCGGTGTTAATCGAATTTAAGAATAAAATGGGTGTTTTTATGTGGCCAAATATTATCGCACAGAATACAAAAATGCAAGCCGCTTTACCTACTTATCATATGAACAGATTGTTTGATATGTTTGGTGTGGGATTAAATGCCTTGAAATATTTAGCATTCGGAATTATGTTAATTTCTGGAATTTCTATTTTCATTGCATTATTCAATACCTTGAAAGAGAGAAAAGCCGAATTTGCTTTAATGCGCGTAAACGGAGCCAAAAAACACCAACTGCTTTTAGTAGTATTACTGGAAAGTATTTTACTTTGTATAGTTGGCTATTTTTTCGGAACTATTATAGGTAGATTAGGAATAGTGCTGTTGTCAAAAGCATCAGAGTCAGATTTTAAATTAGGATTTGATCCTATGGAAATTATTTGGGAAAAAGAAAGTCTTTTATTTGGTTTAACTTTGTTAGTTGGATTAATAGCAGCGGGTATTCCTGCCATAAAAGCCTATACATTAAACATATCAAAAACGTTAGCAAATGCGTAATTCAGTAAAAATAATAATGGCCTTATTAATAGGCGTTTTCTTATTCAGTTTTCAAAATCAAAGCCAAGTAACGTCGTTTACTTCTTCAAAAAAAGTTGTTGCAGCAGATACGTTAACTTGGAAATTGTTAGGCGAAATTAAATATTTGAAGAAAAAACACGCTTCGTATGGCGAAGTTGATTTTCCGATTATCAATTCCAAATTAAAAAAATTAGCTAAGAAAACAATTGTAATGAGTGGGTTTATTGTCCCAATTGATAATAAAAATTATGCCTTAAGCAAAAATGTTTTTGCGTCTTGTTTTTTCTGCGGAAAATCAGGACCAGAAACCATTATGGGCATAAAATTTAAAGGCGCTACACCAAAACTAAAAACGGATACGTATTTAACAATAAAAGGTACCTTTCGACCAAATGAAGACGATGTAGAAGATTGGATTTATAATTGTGATAATGCCGAAATTGTAAAAGGAAAATAAATTTGGAAGCTATAAAACATATTTTTTTCGATTTAGATCATACGCTTTGGGATTTTGAAAAAAATTCGGCTTTAGCATTTGAAAGAATATTTCAAGAACTAAATTTCGACATCAATTCTCAACAATTTATGGATATTTATAATCCAATTAATGTTGCGTATTGGAAATTATATGAGAAAAACGAGATTGATCAAGAAACACTTCGAGTGAGTCGCGTTAAAGATGCTTTTGAAGCGTTGAACTATTCCATTACATTAGATGAAATTAATATCATTTCGAATTTATTTATTGACTATCTAACTTCAAATAATCATTTAATTAAAGGCACAATTGAAACGTTAGAATATCTAAAAGATAAATATGTTTTACATATTATTACCAACGGATTTTCATTTGTTCAAGATGTGAAATTACAAAAAAGTAATTTGGATAAGTATTTTGTTTCCATTACAAATTCTGAAGCTGCAGGGCATAAAAAACCGCACGAAAATATTTTCAAACACGCACTAACTACTGCAAATGCCTCTAAAAATGAAAGCATTATGATTGGTGATAGTTTTGAAGCAGATGTTTTAGGTGCAATAAATTTCGGAATTAACGCCGTTTATTTTAATCCAAAAGCGGAAATGATTTCGCAAAATCAAATAATTCAAATACAAAGTTTAACCCAATTAAAAAATATATTATGATGAAAAATTTCGCAATTTTAGTTTTAGTTTTATTTTCAATAAATTTAGTTGCTCAACAAAATAAAGTAATTATTATTTCTAATAAATACGAATTTCAAAAAGAAAAAAACACGTATAATATTAATACTATGCTAAAAGCAATTTTAGTTTCCAATAATTATCAAGTATTTTTTGATGATGAAGAATTGCCATTTGAGATTGCTCAAAATAAATGTAATGCTTTAACAGGCGTTTTAATTGACAATAGTAATTTGCTTGTAAGAAAAATTAAATTTCAAATTAGAGATTGTCAAAACAATTTGTTGTATGAAACGGCAGAAGTAAAAACAAGAGAAAAAGATATTCAAAATGCTTATATTGAAACAATTAAGTTATTAAGTCCAGAGTTAAAAAAATATGATGCCACAGTAATTCAAGAGAAAGAAGTTGTTGCAACTGAAGAACTAGTTGATGTACCAAAAATTTCAGAATTTAAAACCTATTTAAATTGTAAATTAAAACAAACATTTGGTAATCCTCAAGCTGAAGTAACAGATTCTAATGATAATATTCTTTTGTCATTGCAAAAAACTAAAAACCCTAACGTTTTTATTGCTGTAAACACTAATGTTATTAATACAAATAAAGAGTTTGTAACTGGTATATTTACTAAAACAGGAAATAAAGGTGTGTTTGAGTATTATTTGAATTATGAATATATGGTTGAAGAATATTTATTTTAGTAAAAAGATTAATTTCCCTAAAACCCAACACCCAATTAATACCCATATTTATTTCTCCATCGGTTTTTTAAAAACTGACGAATTTCTTTTTCTCTAGCGTTTTCTCCAGGTTCAAAGAAAGTAGTTTCAGAAATTTCGTTTGGTAAAAATTCTTGTTCGGCAAAATTATTAGCAAAATCGTGCGAATATTTGTATTCCTCGCCATACCCTAATTCCTTCATTAATTTAGTTGGGGCATTTCTTAAATGTATCGGCACAGATAAATCTCCGGTTTGTTTTACTACTTGTTGCGCTTTTCCAATAGCCATATAACTGGCGTTGCTTTTTGCAGAAGTAGCCAAATAAATCGCACATTGACTCAAAATAATTCTGCTTTCTGGATAGCCAATGGTACTTACCGCCTGAAAGGCATTATTTGCCATAATAAATGCTGTTGGATTGGCATTTCCAATATCTTCACTAGATAAAATTAACATTCTTCGTGCGATAAACTTTACATCTTCGCCACCTTCGATCATTCGAGCTAACCAATATACTGCTCCATTTGGATCGCTTCCACGAATTGACTTAATAAATGCTGAAACAATATCATAATGTTGTTCACCTGTTTTGTCGTACAATACCGTGTTTTTTTGAACCAATTGCATTACTTTTTCATTTGTAATTTCAATGGTGTTGCCTTCTGTAGCATTAATAACCAATTCGAAAATATTTAGTAATTTCCTGCCATCACCGCCTGACAATCTTAATAATGCTTCTGTTTCTACTAAATTTATTTTTTTCGTTTGCAAGTATTCGTCAGAAGAAATTGCTCGCTGTAAGATGTTTTCTAAATCTTCCTTTGTAAACGCATTTAATATATATACCTGACATCGTGACAAAAGTGCAGGTATGACTTCAAAACTTGGATTTTCAGTAGTAGCGCCAATTAAAGTTATCCAGCCTTTTTCTACTGCCGCTAAAAGCGAATCTTGTTGCGATTTACTAAAACGATGAATTTCGTCAATAAATAAAATAGGATTTTTTGTTGTGAATAAACCACCACTTTGTTTGGCTTTTTCAATTACGTCTCTTATGTCTTTTACACCTGAATTAATAGCACTCAACTCGTAAAACGGACGTTTACTTTCCTGTGCCATAATTTGCGCCAAGGTAGTTTTTCCTGTTCCTGGAGGTCCCCATAAAATTAAACTCGGAATAAATCCTTTTGAAATTTGTTGGGTCAAAGAGCCGTTTTCGCCTATCAAATGTGATTGGCTAACGTAATCAGATAAAGTTTTCGGACGAATTCGTTCTGCTAAAGGTATTGTCATAAAGCAAATTTAAACAATGCAATCTTCTCAACCAATTTTTTTTAATTTTAATATAATATGCCAAATTTTCATACCTTGTGCTTTGGCTTCATTTTTGATTTTGATTTGTTATGATAAAATCGTCCATAGATAAGAATTTTTATTTTTCACTTTCCGTGTTACTATTTCCGTTACTCTTTTTAATGTTATTATGGATGACGTATTATTTGAATTTGCATTATTTTCCAGAAATGTATCAATACGGAATTTTACCTAAAACTATTAAAGGTTTACGAGGCATTCCATTGCATATTTTTATTCACGGAAATTTCAAACATGTACTTAATAATTCTATCCCGATTTTCTTTTTGGTGATGGCTTTGAAGTATTTTTACCGCCAACAGTTTTTTAAAGTGTTGTTTTTAGGTGTATTATTTACAGGGTTAGGAACTTGGCTTTTGGGTAGAAATTCGTATCACATTGGCGCCAGTGGATTGGTGTATTGTTTGGTGAGTTTTATCTTTTTCAAAGGAATTTTAACCCATTATTACCGATTAGTTGCTTTGTCTTTAACCGTTGTTTTGGTGTATGGTGGAATTATATGGTATATGTTTCCCAATGCAGAAACGTTAAATGGAGGCGTGTCTTGGGAAGGGCATTTTGCTGGTTTTGTAACAGGAATGGTCATGGCGGTTTTTATGAAAACAGCTCAATTTTCAACACCTATTTTTTACGATTGGGAACATCCAGATTTTGATCCAACGGACAAACCTTTCTTCAAACAATTTGACGAAAACGGTAATTTTATCAATCCTCCAAAACCTAAAATTGATGAAGAAACAGAAGTGGATTCGTATTTTAAATCTTCAGTAAAAGTGATTTATGATTTTTTGAAAATGAAAAATAATTAGATGATTTTCTAATTATACAAGACGCTGCCTTATTACTTCGTATAAAAAAGCACCACAGGCAACAGAAACATTTAAAGATTCAATAGTTCCATACATTGGTAGTTTTGCTTTTTCATCTACCACTTTTAATACAGAAGGGTTTACACCGCGTTCCTCGTTACCCATAATAATCGCTACAGGAACTTTAAAATCGATATCATAAATGGTGTTTTCTGTTTTTTCTGTTGCTGCTACGGTTTTGATATCGCAACTTTGTAAATGAAAAACAGCATCTTTAATATGGTCTACTTTACAAATAGGTATATTAAAAACAGCACCAGCACTTGTTTTTACAGTATCGCCATTTACTGGTGCGGAACCTTGTTTTTGAACAATAATTCCATTAACGCCTACACATTCTGCCGTTCTAATAATTGCTCCAAAATTTCTCGCATCAGATAATTGGTCTAAAATTAAAAACAAAGGCGTTTTACCACTTTCTAAAGTTTGTTCAATTAAAGTATCTAAATCGTGAAAAGCAATTGGCGAAATAGTTGCCACAGCTCCTTGATGATTTAATGAAGTAAAACGATTCAGTTTTTCTACAGGGACATAACTAAAGTTTATATTATTTGCCTTTATAGCTTTCATTAAATCTTTCATTAAGTCGCCCTGAGCTTCTTTCTGAATAAATACTTTGTCTATAACTGCGCCCGAATGTATGGCTTCAATAATGGCTCTAATTCCAAAAATCTGATTGTCGTTTTTCATAGGTGCAAATATAGGTAAGTTTATTCAAATTTATTTTAAAAATACGTTTTAAAACTAATTTGCACGATAGAATTAGAAAGCTTTATGGTTTGATTTCCTGTATTTCCATTGGCATACACTAAATTAAACAAACCGCCATTGCTTAGTAACCCAAAGCCAAAACCCAATCCATAAAGTTGGTCTTTTGTGCTGCTGGCTTTATCTTGAAAATATCCGAAATCAGTAATGCTATAAAAATACAAATTTGGCGAGGCAACATATCGGTACTCGGCAAAAAGACCAGTAAAGACGTTTCCTTGCAAGCTATTTTCGTTAAAACCTCTTATGGATTGAATGCCTCCAAATCGATACAATTCATTAGTGAAATAATCATTGCTTTGAAGATAATAGGTGTCTGATTTTATATGGATAAAATTCTTTTTGTTAAGTTCTAGCAATTTTTGGAGTTGAATTTGAGCAAAAAACTGATTGGTTTTTACAGCGCTTGTTGTTCGATTACCCATTCCGAATTTTGTAAAAAAGGTAAACTTATCTGGAAATAATGAATCATCAAAGCTGACTTTTTTGTGTTCATAACCAGAGGTAATAAATGTGGATTTTAAATCTTTAATTGTAGAAGATGTAATTTTTTGAATGGCTTCTGAAACATTATCTTTATATCCTATAAAAACTTTGGTGTTGTAATTGATCATATAACCCAAATCAAAATCGAAACTACTATTTTGAAAAATGGTATCTTGTTTAAAAATTCTTAAATTTGATTTCAACGCCATTGGACTCTTAAAAATGTAAGCCAAATCTAAATTGACATTAAACGTACTTTGTTTATTTCCGTCATTTTTCCAATACAAATTAAAGCGTTCTCCAGAATTTAAATTGTTGTATAAGTTCAAATCTACATAGCCATTAAATTGTAATTTCTGTGTGGCTTCTTTATTTCCAAATCCTAAAAAACCATCAAACGTATTGTTCTTTCTTTTTTCTAAATACAAATATACTTTTGTAGAATCTGTTGTTAGTAAAACTTCTGGATATTTTATCTGTGATACAAAAGGTAAGGCATTAAAATCGGTATGGATTTTTTTAATCACCTCTTTGTTAAAAGGTTTAGCATTGTATTTTCTTAAAAATACTTTTTTAATGCCTACCGGAAATTGGTTGTATCCTTGAAAAACCAATTCGTTTATCTTTCTGATTTTGTTTAATTCAATTACTAAATCAGCTTGTAACAGGTTGTTAGTTTTGGTAAAATTTCTTAGTTGCATTTTCGATTGGGCAAAACCTTTCTTTTCTAAAACATTTAATTTTTCATTAATGAAATTTTCTGTATTCGAAAGTAAAATGATTTCAGAAGTGGTTAAGCCTAAAATATCTTTTACTTCATTTGACAAGCTATCGGTTTTTATTTCAATATTTCGAGTTAAATTTCCTAATCTATATATAAAGGTAAAACTACTGTCGTTATTTTTTTTGGTTTGTTGTAATTCGTTTTCTAAATACCCAATTTTTAATAAGTTTTCATTGAATTTTCTTTGTGTTTCTAGAATGCTCTTTATTTCGATATGTTTTTTTATGTAGCCAATACTATCAATTATTTTATTTTCAAAGGAAGAGCTTCCTTCAATTTTTAAATAAAATTGCTGACTATAAATATGAGGAGAAAGGAATAATAGAAAAAACAAATATTTCATACTCCAAATATAACGTAATTTTTTTTGAATTTATTTTGTTGTTAAATTATAAAAGTAATACAAATTTGAGACTTTGGACATTTAAACTTTAAGACATTCGACTATATCTGGTTATCAAAAAGTTAGAAAATTAAAAATAAATAATATAGAGTTTGGATAATTAAAAATAATTTCTACCTTTGCATCCCTTTAAATAAGGTAACAATAAACAAAGTTTAATTAAAATTTAATTATGCCAACAATTCAGCAGTTAGTTAGAACAGGAAGAACCAAAATAACTAAGAAGAGTAAATCGGCGGCTTTAGATTCATGTCCTCAAAGAAGAGGTGTATGTACTCGTGTTTACACAACGACTCCAAAAAAACCAAACTCAGCAATGAGAAAGGTAGCTAGGGTTCGTTTAACAAACGGAAACGAAGTAAATGCATACATTCCTGGAGAGGGGCATAATTTACAAGAGCACTCGATAGTATTAGTTAGAGGTGGAAGGGTAAAAGATTTACCAGGAGTTAGATACCACATTGTGCGTGGAGCTTTAGACACAGCAGGTGTTAAAGACAGAACACAACGTAGATCTAAATACGGTACAAAACGCCCTAAAGAAGCAGCTAAAAAGTAATTATTTAACACTTTTAAAGAAAAGACATGAGAAAAAGACAGGCCAAAAAAAGACCTCTTTTGCCAGATCCAAAATTCAACGATCAGTTGGTAACACGTTTTGTAAACAACTTAATGTGGGATGGTAAAAAATCAGTTGCTTTTAAAGTATTTTATGATGCTTTAGAGATAGTTGAGACAAAAAAACAAGATGCAGAGAAATCAGCATTAGAAATTTGGAAAGATGCTTTAACAAACGTTATGCCTCACGTAGAAGTTCGTTCACGTAGAGTGGGTGGAGCTACATTCCAAATTCCAATGCAAATTCGCCCAGATAGAAAAGTATCTATGGCAATTAAATGGTTAATTCTTTACACTAGAAAAAGAAATGAAAAATCTATGGCTGGTAAATTAGCTGCAGAAATTTTAGCTGCGGCCAAAGAAGAAGGTGCAGCCGTTAAGAAAAGAATGGATACTCACAAAATGGCAGATGCTAACAAAGCATTCTCTCACTTTAGATTTTAATTCGTAAAGAAATGGCTAGAGATTTAAAATTCACAAGAAATATTGGTATTGCTGCACACATTGATGCGGGTAAAACTACCACTACAGAACGTATTTTGTTCTACACTGGAAAATCACACAAAATTGGTGAAGTACATGATGGTGCTGCAACAATGGACTGGATGGCTCAGGAACAAGAAAGAGGTATTACAATTACTTCTGCTGCAACTACTTGTACATGGAATTTTCCAACAGAACAAGGAAAGTTATTGCCAGAAAGTTTACCATACCACTTTAATATTATTGATACTCCAGGACACGTTGATTTTACTGTTGAAGTAAACAGATCGTTACGTGTATTGGATGGTTTAGTTTTCTTATTTAGTGCAGTTGATGGTGTAGAACCACAATCTGAAACCAACTGGAGATTAGCGGATCAGTATAGAGTGCCTCGTATGGGATTCGTAAACAAAATGGACCGTCAAGGTTCTAACTTCTTAGGAGTATGTCAACAAGTTAGAGATATGTTAAAATCTAATGCAGTTGCCATTACTTTACCAATTGGTGAAGAATTAGATTTTAAAGGAGTAGTTGACTTAGTTAAAAATCAAGCTATTGTATGGCATGATGAAACACAAGGTGCTACTTTCGATATTATCGATATTCCTGCTGATATGGTTGATGAAGTAAAACAATACAGAGATATTCTTATCGAAGCAGTTGCTGATTATGATGAGAATTTACTTGATAAATACATGGAAGATCCAGATTCTATCACAGAAGAAGAAATCAACAATGCGTTGAGAGCTGCTACTATGGATATGGCAATTATTCCTATGATTGCAGGTTCATCATTCAAAAACAAAGGAGTACAATTCATGTTAGATGCAGTATGTAAATACTTACCATCTCCAATGGATAAAGAAGGTATTACAGGAATTCACCCTGATGATGCTGAATTATTAGAAGAAGATCAAACTAAAATATTACGTAAGCCAGATGTTAAAGAGCCTTTTGCTGCTTTAGCATTTAAAATTGCTACTGACCCATTCGTAGGTCGTTTAGCTTTCTTCCGTGCTTACTCAGGTCGTTTAGATGCTGGTTCTTATGTGTTGAATACACGTTCTGGAAGTAAAGAAAGAATTTCTCGTATCTATCAAATGCACGCAAACAAACAAAATCCAATCGAATATATTGAGGCTGGAGATATTGGAGCAGCAGTAGGTTTTAAAGATATCAAAACTGGAGATACCTTGTGTGATGAAAAACACCCAATCATTTTAGAGTCTATGAAATTCCCTGCGCCAGTAATTGGTATCGCTATTGAACCAAAAACAAAAGCAGATGTGGATAAAATGGGTATGGCTTTAGCAAAATTAGCTGAAGAAGATCCAACATTTACAGTTAGAACTGATGAAGCATCAGGACAAACTATTATTTCAGGGATGGGTGAGTTACACTTAGATATTCTTGTAGATAGAATGAAGCGTGAATTCAAAGTTGAAGTGAACCAAGGTGAGCCTCAAGTAGAATACAAAGAAGCGTTTACAAAATCAGCTACTCATAGAGAAACATACAAAAAACAATCTGGAGGTCGTGGTAAATTCGGTGATATCGTATTTACATTAGAACCAGCTGATTTAGTTGATGGTAAAGCTCCTGTAGGATTACAGTTTATTAATGCGGTAAAAGGTGGAAACGTTCCTAAAGAATATATTCCATCTGTTGAAAAAGGTTTCCGTGAAGCTATGAAAACTGGTCCTTTAGCAGGATACCAAGTAGATAGTTTAAAAGTAACTTTAACAGACGGATCTTTCCACCCTGTCGATTCAGATGCACTTTCTTTTGAATTAGCAGCAAGAATGGGGTATAGAGAAGTAGCAAAAGCTGCTGGAGCAATCGTATTAGAGCCTATCATGAAAATGGAAGTTATTACACCAGAAGAAAACATGGGAGATATCGTAGGTGATATTAACCGTCGTAGAGGTCAGGTGAATGACATGGGTGATAGAAACGGTGCTAAAACTATCAAAGCAGATGTGCCATTATCAGAAATGTTCGGTTATGTAACTACATTAAGAACATTGTCTTCAGGTAGAGCCACTTCAACTATGGAGTTCTCACACTACGCTGAAACACCTTCTAATATTTCAGAAGCGGTAATTAAAAAAGCAAAAGGTAACGCTTAATTCTTAAGAAAATGAGTCAAAAAATCAGAATAAAATTGAAATCTTACGATCACATGTTGGTAGACAAGTCTGCTGAAAAGATTGTAAAAACTGTAAAAAGTACAGGTGCTGTAGTAACGGGTCCTATTCCATTACCAACACACAAAAGAATTTTTACAGTATTACGTTCTCCACACGTAAACAAAAAATCTAGAGAGCAGTTTGAATTAATGTCATACAAAAGGCTTCTAGATATTTATAGTTCTTCTTCAAAAACGATTGATGCGTTGATGAAATTAGAATTACCAAGTGGTGTTGAAGTAGAAATTAAAGTATAACTTTATTTCAATATATTTAAAAAACCGAGTTGAAATACTACTCGGTTTTTTTATATTTTAAAGGGAAAAATATTAGATTTTTGTTGTTTTTAAAAATAAGTTAATATTTATTTTTGAGAATAATAAAATATTTATATATTTGCACCCTTGAAAAAATTCAGCAATCGTGCTGAAAATCAATGTTTAATTAAATAATATGTATTTATGTCTGGGTTAATCGGAAGAAAAATCGGTATGACTAGCATCTTTGACGAGAATGGAAAGAACATTCCATGTACCGTTATTGAAGCTGGACCATGCGTTGTAACCCAAGTCAGAACCAATGCAGTTGATGGGTATGAAGCCCTTCAATTAGGTTTCGATGACAAAACGGAAAAGCATACAGTAAAAGCTGAAGAAGGTCACTTCAAGAAAGCTGGAACTGCTGCTAAGAAGAAAGTTGTTGAATTCCACGGTTTTGATGAGGAGTTTAAGTTAGGAGATTCAATTGATGTAAACTTATTCGCTGAAGGTGAATTTGTTGACGTAGTTGGTACTTCAAAAGGTAAAGGATTTCAAGGTGTTGTAAAACGTCATGGTTTCGGTGGGGTAGGTCAAGCCACTCACGGTCAACATAACCGTTTACGTGCACCAGGATCTGTTGGAGCGTCATCTTATCCTTCTAGAGTATTTAAAGGAATGAGAATGGCAGGAAGAATGGGTGGAGATAATGTAACCGTTCAAAACTTAAAAGTATTGAAAGTTGTTGCAGAGAAAAATCTTTTAGTAATTAAAGGGTGTGTACCAGGGTGCAAAAACTCTTATGTAATCATTCAGAAGTAATGGAAGTAAAAGTTTTAGATATCAACGGAAAAGAAACAGGTCGTAAAGTAAATCTTGACGATACCGTTTTCGCTATAGAACCTAACAAACATGCTGTATATTTAGATGTTAAGCAATACTTGGCTAACCAAAGACAAGGAACGCATAAAGCTAAAGAAAGAGCAGAAGTTGCAGGTAGTACACGTAAAATTAAAAAACAAAAAGGTACAGGTACTGCTCGTGCAGGATCAAAAAAATCTCCTTTATTTAAAGGTGGGGGTACTGTTTTTGGACCAAGACCAAGAAGTTATTCATTCAAATTGAATAAAAACTTAAAAAGATTAGCACGTAAATCTGCTTTTTCTATAAAGGCTTTGGAATCAAATATTCTTGTTGTTGAAGATTTTACTTTCGACACGCCAAACACTAAAAAATTCATTAATGTATTGAGTTCTTTAGGGTTAGAAAACAAAAAATCTCTATTTATATTGGGTGATACAAATAAAAATGTATATTTGTCGTCGCGTAATTTAAAAACAACTTCTGTTGTAACTAGCTCAGAATTAAGTACTTATGCGATTTTAAACGCAAAAAGTTTGGTTCTTTTAGAAGGTTCAATTGAAGCGATAGAAGCTAATTTAAGTAAATAATTCAGATCATGAGTGTTATTATCAAGCCAATTGTAACTGAAAAGTTAACTAAAGATGGTGAAGTTTTTAACCGTTTTGGTTTTATAGTTGAAAAAACAGCTAATAAAGTACAAATCAAAAAAGCTGTTGAAACAGCGTTTGGTATTACTGTAGTTGCTGTAAGAACAATGAACTATAGAGCTGATAGAAGTGTAAAATACACGAAAAGCGGATTAATCAGTGGAAAAACAAATGCTTACAAAAAAGCAGTTGTTCAAGTTAAAGAAGGAGAATCGATAGATTTTTATACTAATATCTAATATACAACAATGTCAGTTAGAAAATTAAAACCTATTACCCCAGGTCAGCGTTTTAGAGTTGTAAATAGCTTTGACACTATTACAACTGATAAGCCGGAGCGTTCATTGATCGCACCGAAAAAAAACTCTGGAGGTAGAAATAGTCAAGGAAAAATGACCATGCGTTATACAGGTGGTGGTCATAAACAAAAGTATCGTATGATTGATTTTAAAAGAACAAAAGCTGGAGTTCCTGCTAATGTGAAAACAATCGAGTACGATCCAAATCGTTCTGCATTCATTTCATTATTATACTATGCAGATGGAGCAAAAACATATGTTATTGCACAGAATGGTTTACAAGTTGGGCAAACTATAGTTTCAGGAGAAGATGCTTCACCAGAAATTGGAAATGCGTTACCTTTAAGTAAAATTCCATTAGGAACAGTTATTTCTTGTATCGAATTAAGACCTGGTCAAGGTGCGGTAATCGCTCGTTCGGCAGGTACATTTGCTCAGTTAATGGCTAGAGATGGAAAGTATGCAACAATCAAAATGCCATCAGGAGAAACAAGATTAATCTTGTTAACTTGTTCGGCTACCATTGGAGCAGTATCTAACTCTGACCACCAATTAGTAGTATCTGGTAAAGCAGGTAGAACTAGATGGTTAGGAAGAAGACCTAGAACAAGACCAGTAGCTATGAACCCAGTTGATCACCCTATGGGAGGTGGAGAAGGACGCTCTTCAGGAGGTCACCCACGTTCAAGAAAAGGTTTACCAGCTAAAGGTTATAGAACTCGTTCTAAGGTGAACCCGAGTAACAAGTATATTGTAGAACGTAGAAAGAAATAATAAGATATGGCACGTTCATTAAAAAAAGGACCATTTGTACACTTTAAATTAGAGAAAAAAGTACAAGAGAATATAGAAGGTGGTAATAAAAATGTTGTGAAGACTTGGTCTAGAGCATCTATGATTATTCCAGATTTTGTAGGACAAACTATCGCTGTTCACAATGGCCGTCAATTTGTTCCAGTTTATGTAACTGAGAATATGGTTGGTCATAAATTAGGAGAATTCTCACCAACAAGATCGTTTAGAGGTCACGCTGGTGCGAAAAATAAAGGTAAAAAATAAGAAGTCATGGGAGTTCGTAAAAGAGAAGCAGCTGACGCAAGAAAAGAAGCTAATAAGCAAATTGCGTTTGCAAAGTTAAATAACTGCCCTTCTTCACCAAGAAAAATGCGCTTAGTTGCGGATCAAGTAAGAGGTCAGAAGGTAGAAAATGCTCTTAATATATTAAGATTCAGTCCAAAAGAAGCTTCAAAAAAATTAGAGAAATTAGTTTTATCAGCTATCGCCAATTGGTCAGCTAAAAACGAAGGATCTAGTATGGAAGACGCGGGCTTATTTATTAAAGAGATTAGAGTTGATGGTGGTATGATGTTAAAAAGATTACGTCCTGCGCCTCAAGGTAGAGCACACAGAATTAGAAAACGTTCTAATCACGTAACCGTGGTTTTAGGAGCTATCAATAACACACAAAGTAATTAATTAACAGTATGGGACAAAAGACAAATCCAATAGGAAACAGACTTGGTATCATCAGAGGATGGGACTCAAACTGGTATGGTGGAAATGATTACGGGGATAAAATCGCCGAAGATTATAAAATCAGAAAGTATATCCATGCACGTTTAACGAAAGCTAGTGTATCAAAAATAATTATCGAGAGAACTTTAAAACTTGTAACCGTTACTATCACTACTGCTAGACCTGGTATTATTATCGGAAAAGGTGGACAAGAGGTAGACAAGTTAAAAGAAGAACTTAAGAAAATTACAGATAAGGAAATTCAAATCAACATTTTCGAAATCAAAAGACCAGAATTAGACGCTTACTTAGTCGGTAACTCTATTGCTCGTCAAATCGAAAGTCGTATTTCTTACAGAAGAGCTATCAAAATGGCTATCGCAGCAGCAATGAGAATGAACGCAGAAGGAATTAAGGTTCTTATTTCTGGTCGTTTAAATGGTGCAGAGATGGCGCGTTCTGAAGGTTTCAAAGAAGGAAGAATTCCATTATCAACTTTCAGAGCAGACATTGATTATGCATTAGCTGAAGCACATACTACTTATGGTAGAATGGGTATCAAAGTATGGATAATGAAGGGCGAAGTTTATGGTAAAAGAGATTTATCTCCATTAGTAGGTATGGACAAAAAAGGTCCAAAATCTACTGAAAGAGGTGGTTTTGATTCAAAAGGAAAAGGCGGTAAACCAGCTCCACGCAAAAGAAAGTAATTTTTTAAATTAAAGACAAAATGTTACAACCTAAAAGAACAAAATATCGTAAGGTACAAAAGGGAAGAATGAAAGGGAACTCGCAAAGAGGTCACATCCTTTCAAACGGAATGTTTGGTATTAAATCTATGGATTCTTCTTTTATCACGTCTCGTCAAATTGAAGCATCTCGTATTGCTGCAACTCGTTACATGAAAAGAGAGGGTCAATTATGGATTAAAATATTTCCAGACAAACCTATTACAAAGAAACCACTTGAGGTACGTATGGGTAAAGGAAAAGGGGCAGTTGAATATTGGGCTGCTGTTGTAAAACCAGGAAAAATTATGTTTGAAGTAGGTGGAGTGCCTATCTCAGTTGCTAAAGAGGCTTTACGTCTTGCAGCACAAAAACTTCCTGTAAAAACTAAGTTTATCGTTGCTAGAGATTTCGAAGCATAATAAAAATTAATTATGAAACAATCTGAAATAAAAAATCTATCTGTAGCTGACTTACAAGCAAAGCTTGTTCAGGTAAAGAAAACGTATAACGACCTTAAAATGGCTCATGCTATTTCTCCAATCGAGAATCCGCTTCAAATGAGAACATTAAGAAGATCAGTAGCAAGAATTGCAACTGAAATTACTAAAAGAGAGTTACAATAATTGTATTCTGCTGAAAGATGGAAAAAAGAAATTTAAGAAAAGAAAGAGTTGGTGTTGTTACTAGTAATAAAATGGATAAATCTATTGTTATTTCAGAAACAAAAAGAGTAAAACACCCTATGTATGGTAAGTTCGTGTTAAAAACTAAGAAATATGTTGCACACGACGAAACAAACAACTGCAATATTGGTGATACGGTAAGAATAAGCGAAACGCGTCCTTTAAGTAAAACTAAATGTTGGAGATTAGTTGAAATCATTGAAAGAGCTAAGTAATTATGGTACAACAAGAATCAAGATTAAAAGTAGCAGATAACACGGGAGCAAAAGAAGTTTTAACTATCCGTGTTCTAGGTGGAACGAAACGTCGTTACGCATCTGTAGGTGATAAAATTGTAGTTTCAATCAAAGATGCAGCTCCTAACAGTAATGTTAAAAAAGGATCTGTTTCAACTGCAGTTGTAATACGTACCAAAAAAGAAGTGAGAAGAGCCGATGGTTCATACATTAGATTTGATGATAACGCTTGCGTATTATTAAATGCTGGTGGTGAAATGAGAGGTACTCGTGTTTTTGGTCCAGTAGCTAGAGAACTTCGTGAAAAACAATTCATGAAAATTGTATCATTAGCACCTGAGGTGCTTTAATTCTCAAAGAAATGATGAAAATTAAAATAAAATCAGGAGACCTAGTACGTGTTAATGCTGGTGATCATAAAGGACAAGAAGGTAAAGTTTTACGTGTAATTCGCGATAAAAACAAAGCTGTTGTGGAAGGATTAAACATGGTTTCAAAACATACGAAACCAAGTGCAAAAAGCCCACAAGGTGGAATCGTGAAAAAAGAAGCTCCTATCCATATTTCAAATTTAGCATTAGTAGACGCTAAAACTAAAGAGACTTCTAAAGTAGGATTTAGAATGGATGGAGAAACAAAAGTAAGATTTTCAAAAAAATCTAATCAAGTTATATAGTTATGGGATACTTACCAAGACTAAAGGAAGAATATAAAAGCAGAATAGTTGCTGCTTTGAAAGAAGAATTTGGTTACAAAAATGTAATGCAAGTTCCAAAATTGGAAAAGATTGTTATTAGCCGTGGTGTAGGTGCTGCTGTGTCTGACAAAAAATTAGTAGATTATGCTGTTGATGAGTTAACTAAAATTACTGGTCAAAAAGCCGTTGCTACAATTTCAAAGAAAGACGTTGCATCATTTAAACTAAGAAAAGGTATGCCTATTGGTGCTAAAGTTACTTTACGTGGTGAAAGAATGTATGAGTTTTTAGATAGACTTATTACATCATCTTTACCTCGTGTAAGAGATTTTAGTGGAATTAAATCTACAGGATTTGACGGAAGAGGTAATTATAACCTAGGAGTTTTAGAACAAATCATTTTTCCTGAAATTGATATTGATAAAGTAAACAAAATTTCTGGAATGGATATTACTTTTGTTACTTCTGCTGAAACAGATAAAGAAGCAAAATCATTATTAACTGAATTAGGTTTACCTTTCAAAAAGAACTAAGTTATGGCTAAAGAATCAATGAAAGCCCGTGAGGTTAAAAGACAAGCTGTTGTAGATAAATATGCTGAAAAAAGAAAAGCTTTGAAAAAAGCCGGAGATTATGAAGCATTACAAAAATTACCTAAAAACGCTTCGCCAATTCGTTTACACAATCGTTGTAAATTAACGGGTAGACCAAGAGGGTATATGCGTCAATTTGGTCTTTCACGTGTAACATTCCGTGAAATGGCAAATCAAGGTTTAATACCAGGAGTTAAAAAAGCTTCTTGGTAATCTCGCAAAAAGTTATTACTTTTGCAAACCAAAAAATAATTTTAATTGATTAAAGGTTCAGGAAGTGAGTGCTTTTTGAAAACCATAATCGCAAATTTATACATATGTATACAGATCCAATTGCCGATTATCTTACTAGAGTAAGAAACGCAGCTAGAGTAAATCACAAAGTGGTTGAAATTCCTGCTTCGAACTTGAAAAAAGAAATCACAAAGATTTTATTCGATCAAGGATATATCTTAAGTTACAAATTTGAAGATGCTACCGTACAAGGTACTATCAAAATCGCTTTAAAGTATGATAAAGATACTAAAGAGTCAGTAATTAAAGATATCCAAAGAATTAGTAAACCAGGTTTACGTAAGTACGCAAGTTCTACAAACATCCCAAGAATTTTAAATGGTTTAGGTATTGCTATCGTGTCAACTTCTAAAGGAGTTATGACAGGTAAAATGGCTAAACAATTAAATGTAGGTGGTGAAGTAATTTGTTACGTATACTAATTTTAAAGACTATATAAGATGTCAAGAATAGGTAAAAATCCAATTGCAATTCCAGCAGGAGTAACTGTAGAAGTGAAAGATGCTGTAGTTACAGTAAAAGGAAAATTAGGCGAGCTTACTCAGGAATATTCTGATGTAACGATCAAAATTGAAGATAACAATGTTATCGTTGAACGTGCAACAGATCATAAAAATGAGAGAGCGAAACACGGACTTTATCGTTCATTAATCAATAACATGATTGTTGGAGTAGCAGAAGGTTTCACAAAACAATTAGAATTAGTTGGAGTAGGATATAGAGCATCAAACCAAGGGCAAAAATTAGATTTAGCTTTAGGTTTTTCTCACAATATAGTACTTGAAGTAGTTTCTGAAGTAAGTGTGGAAACCATCTCGGAAAAAGGTAAAAATCCGATAGTGAAATTAACTTCATTTGACAAACAATTATTAGGACAGGTTGCTGCTAAAATCAGAGCTTTCCGTAAACCAGAACCGTACAAAGGTAAAGGGGTTAAGTTTGTGGGTGAGGAAGTAAGAAGAAAAGCAGGTAAATCAGCTTAAAATATAAAGTTATGTCATTAACAAAATCTGAAAGAAGACAAAGAATACAGTTCAGAATCAGAAAGACTGTAAGCGGAACTGCTGCTCAACCTAGACTTTCTGTTTTTAGAAGTAATAAGGAAATCTATGCACAAATCATAGATGATGTAAACGGTGTTACTTTAGTTGCTGCTTCATCGAGAGATAAAGAAGTTACTACAGGTACTAAAATCGAAACTGCAAGCGCAGTTGGTAAATTGATCGCTGAAAAAGCGCTTAAAGCTGGTGTTTCTACTATCACTTTTGATAGAGGAGGAAACTTATACCATGGACGTGTTAAATCGTTAGCTGAAGGAGCTAGAGAAGCGGGACTTAAATTCTAAGGTATGTATCAAAATTATAAAAACGTAGAATTAGTGAAACCAGCAGGTCTTGAATTAAAAGATCGTTTGGTTAGTGTTAATCGTGTTACTAAAGTAACTAAAGGTGGTAGAGCTTTTGGTTTTTCAGCTATTGTTGTAGTTGGAGATGAAAACGGAGTAGTAGGTCACGGTTTAGGAAAATCTAAAGATGTTTCTGAAGCAATTGCGAAAGCAGTAGAAGATGCTAAGAAAAATTTAGTAAAAATTCCTTTGAATGGACAATCAGTTCCTCACGAACAAAAAGGAAAATTTGGTGGTGCACGTGTATTCTTAATTCCTGCCTCTCATGGTACAGGAGTTATTGCTGGTGGAGCTGTTCGTTCAGTTCTTGAATCAGTAGGGATCCACGATGTATTATCAAAATCTCAAGGATCATCAAATCCTCACAACGTAGTAAAAGCAACTTTTGATGCTTTGTTACAAATGAGAAGTGCTCTTACTGTTGCAAAACAAAGAGGAGTATCTTTAGATAAAGTATTTAAAGGATAAATCAAGGAGATATGAAAATTTTAGTAAAACAAGTTAGAAGTAAAATCAACTGTCCATTAGACCAAAAGAGAACATTAATCGCTCTTGGTATAAAAAAAATGGGTCAAGTTGTTGAGCACGATGCAAGTCCTGCTGTCCTTGGAATGGTTAATAAAGTTAAACACTTAGTTTCTGTAGAAGAAACTAAATAACAATATACATGTTATGAATTTAAGTAATTTACAACCAGCAGAAGGTTCTGTTCACAACCAAAACAAAAGAGTAGGTAGAGGTGAAGGTTCTGGTAAAGGTGGTACCTCTACAAGAGGTCACAAAGGAGCCAAATCTCGTTCTGGTTATTCAAAGAAAATTGGTTTTGAAGGAGGTCAAATGCCTCTTCAACGAAGAGTACCAAAATTTGGTTTTAAAAACATCAATAGAGTAGAATATCAAGGTATAAATCTTGATACGTTACAAGGTTTAGTAGAAAACGGTGTAATCTCAGAAGCTGTAGATTTTACAGTATTTGTAGATACTCGTTTGGCTACCAAAAATAGCTTAGTAAAGATTTTAGGAAGAGGTGAGCTAAAAACAAAGTTAAAAGTTAGTGCTCACAAATTTACTGCAACTGCAAAAGCGGCTATCGAAGCTGCTGGAGGAGAAGTAGTAATTCTTTAATTAGTATCACTATGAAGAAATTTATAGAATCATTTATCAATGTTTGGAAAATAGAAGAACTAAAAAATAAAATTTTAGTTACTCTTGGAATTTTACTTGTGTATCGTTTTGGTTCACAAGTAACATTGCCAGGTATTGATTCAACAAAATTGCAAAGTCTTTCTAATCAAACAGAAGGAGGTATTGGTTGGTTAATCAATGTATTTACAGGTGGTGCTTTCTCGGAAGCTTCTATCTTTGCATTAGGAATTATGCCTTATATCTCTGCATCGATTGTAGTTCAATTAATGGGGATTGCTATTCCTTATTTACAGAAACTTCAAAAAGATGGCGAAAGTGGTAGAAAAACTATTAACCAAATTACACGTTGGTTAACAATAGCAATCACATTGGTTCAAGGGCCAGGTTATATTTTTAATTTAAAACAAACCTTACCTGCTGAAGCATTTGTAAATCCAGATTTCTTTTCTTTCTTTCCTTTATTTGGGTCCGTATTAATAATCGTTTCGGGAACTATTTTCGCAATGTGGTTAGGAGAAAGAATTACAGAAAAAGGAATTGGTAACGGAATATCATTATTAATTATGGTAGGAATTTTAGCTAGAATGCCAGAAGCATTTATGCAAGAATTTGCAACTGCAATTAACAATGGTGGACCAATGAAAATCATTATTGAAGTAATTATTTGGTTATTAGTTATTATAGCTACTATATTATTAGTAATGGCTTTAAGAAAAGTTCAGGTTCAATACGCAAGAAGATCAGTTTCTGGTGATTTCGAATCGGATGCAATGGATGATAATAGACAATTTATTCCATTAAAGTTAAATTCTGCAGGTGTTATGCCAATTATTTTTGCGCAAGCAATTATGTTTATACCTGCTGCATTAGCTGGATTATCTAAGTCTGATACGGCTTTAAGCATTTCAAATATGTTTAAAGATCCTTTCGGTTTAGTTTATAATGTAGTTTTTGCCTTATTAATTGTTATTTTTACGTATTTTTACACCGCTATTACGGTGCCTACCAATAAAATGGCAGATGACTTAAAAAGAAGTGGAGGTTTCATACCAGGTATTAAACCAGGAGCAGAAACTGGAGATTTCTTAGATAAGTTAATGTCTCTAATCACATTTCCAGGTTCATTATTCTTGGCTTTAATTGCAGTGTTCCCTGCTATTATTCACGGATTGTTAGATGTTCAAGGTGCATGGGCTTATTTTTATGGTGGTACTTCGTTAATTATTATGGTCGGAGTTGCAATCGATACGATTCAACAAATCAATTCATACTTGTTAAACAAACATTATGATGGTTTAATGAAAAGTGGTAAAAATAGAAAAGCTGTCGCTTAATTAATTATGGCAAAACAATCAGCAATAGAACAAGACGGAAGCATTGTAGAGGCATTATCTAATGCAATGTTTCGAGTGGAATTAGAAAACGGACATGTTGTAATTGCTCACATCTCAGGTAAAATGCGAATGCATTACATTAAGTTGTTACCAGGAGACAAGGTTAAACTTGAAATGAGTCCTTATGATTTGTCTAAAGCTAGAATTACTTATAGATATTAAATAAGCCATAGGCGATAGGCAATAAGCAGTTAGCTTAAAGCATAAAGCATATAGCATAAAGCAAATTAAGATGAAAGTAAGAGCATCAGTTAAAAAAAGAAGCGCAGAATGTATTATCGTGCGTAGAAAAGGAAGATTATACGTTATTAACAAAAAGAATCCTAGATTTAAACAAAGACAAGGATAATTATGGCAAGAATAGCAGGGGTCGATATCCCAAAAAACAAAAGAGGAGTTATCGCTTTAACATACATTTTTGGTATGGGTAAAAGTAGAGCTATAGAGGTTTTAGAAAAAGCCAATGTAAGCCAAGATAAAAAAGTATCTGATTGGAATGATGACGAAATCGGAGCAATCCGTGAAGCGGTTTCATCATTTAAAATCGAAGGTGAATTACGTTCAGAAATTACATTAAACATCAAACGTTTAATGGATATTGGATGTCAAAGAGGTATTCGCCATAGAGCTGGATTACCTTTAAGAGGTCAAAGAACGAAAAACAACTCGAGAACAAGAAAAGGTAAAAGAAAAACTGTTGCTAACAAGAAAAAAGCAACTAAATAGTAAATAATATGGCTAAGGCAACTGCAAAAAAACGTAAAGTTATCGTTGAGTCTTCTGGAGAAGCACATATTAGTGCTACTTTTAACAACATCATCATTTCTTTAACAAACAAGAAAGGGGAAGTTATTTCTTGGTCATCAGCCGGTAAAATGGGTTTCAGAGGTTCTAAAAAGAATACTCCGTACGCGGCCCAAATGGCTGCTGAAGATTGTGGAAAAGTAGCTCTTGAAGCTGGACTTAAAAAAGTAAAAGTTTACGTTAAAGGTCCTGGAAATGGTAGAGAATCTGCTATTAGATCAATCCATAACAGTGGAATTGAAGTAACTGAAATTATTGATGTTACTCCAATGCCTCATAATGGATGTCGTCCTCCAAAGAGAAGAAGAGTATAACAATTAGTATAAAACAAAGGTAGGAATTTAGATTATCGAAGGAAAGACCTTAATTCATAATCCCTACCTTAAATTAAAATTTGTAAAATGGCAAGATATACTGGTCCAAAAACAAGAATCGCCCGTAAGTTTGGTGAAGCAATTTTCGGAGAAGATAAAGCTTTCGAAAGAAGAAATTATCCTCCTGGTCAACATGGTTTGGCAAAAAGAAGAGGTAAAAAATCTGAATATGCTGTCCAGTTAATGGAAAAGCAAAAAGCAAAATATACCTATGGTATTTTAGAGCGTCAATTCAGAAATTTATTTGAAAAAGCAGCTGCTGCTTCAGGTGTAACAGGTGAAATCTTGTTACAACTTTGTGAAGCTCGTTTAGATAATGTAGTGTACAGAATGGGTATTGCACCTACTCGTAGATCTGCTCGTCAATTCGTTTCTCACAGACATATCACCGTAAATGGTGAATTGGTAAATGTACCTTCTTACCACTTAAAACCTGGAGATGTTGTTGCAGTTCGTGAAAAATCTAAATCACTTGAAGCAATTGAAAGCTCTTTAGCTAACAATTCTGCTGTATATGAGTGGATTACTTGGAATAATGATACAAAACAAGGTACGTTTGTAACGGTTCCTCAAAGACTTCAAATTCCAGAAAATATTAAAGAGCAACTAATCGTTGAGTTGTATAACAAATAATAATTGACATTAGTCGAAGATATGGCAATATTTAATTTTCAAAAGCCCGATAAAGTTATCATGATCGATTCTACCGATTTTGAAGGTAAATTCGAATTTAGACCTTTAGAACCTGGTTATGGATTGACAGTTGGTAACGCTTTAAGAAGAGTTTTACTTTCTGCATTAGAAGGTTTTGCTATTACATCTGTAAGAATAGAAGGGGTTGAACATGAATTTTCAACAATTTCTGGTGTAGTAGAAGATGTAACAGAAATTATCTTAAATCTTAAACAAGTACGTTTCAAACGTCAAATTGAAGATGTAGATAACGAATCAGTTTCTATCTCTCTTTCTGGTAAAGATCAAATTACAGCTGGTGATTTCCAAAAATTTATTTCTGGTTTTCAAGTTTTAAATCCAGATTTAGTAATTTGTAATTTAGATAGCAAAACAACTATCAACATGGAACTTTCTATCGAAAAAGGTAGAGGATATGTTCCTGCTGAAGAAAATAAAAAACCAAATGCTCCAATTGGAACAATTTTTACAGACTCTATTTACACGCCTGTAAAAAATGTGAAGTATTCAATTGAAAACTTCCGTGTGGAACAAAAAACAGATTACGAAAAACTAGTTTTCGAAATCAAAACGGATGGTTCAATTAATCCTAAAGATGCATTGACAGAAGCAGCTAAAACGTTGATTCACCATTTTATGTTGTTTTCTGACGAAAGAATCACGCTTGAGGCTGATGAAATTGCTCAAACGGAGTCCTATGATGAGGAATCATTACACATGAGACAACTTTTGAAAACTAAATTAGTTGATATGGACTTATCAGTAAGAGCATTAAATTGCTTAAAAGCGGCTGAAGTTGATACATTAGGAGACCTAGTTTCTTTCAATAAAAACGATTTAATGAAATTCCGTAATTTCGGTAAAAAATCACTAACTGAATTAGATGAGTTAGTGGCAAATAAAAACCTTACTTTTGGAATGGATTTAGCAAAATACAAGTTAGATAAAGAATAATTCATTCATATTTTGCTCTCCAAAGCGGATTGATGCAAGATGAAGATAAAATAATTACGTCATGAGACACGGAAAAAAATTCAACCATTTAAGTAGACAAACAGGTCATAGAAAAGCAATGCTTGCTAATATGGCATGTTCTCTAATTGAACACAAGCGTATCAATACTACTGTTGCTAAAGCAAAAGCTTTAAAACAATTTATTGAGCCTCTTGTAACAAAATCAAAAGAAGATACAACGCACAACAGACGTATTTGTTTTTCTTATTTAAGAAGTAAATATGCGGTAACAGAATTGTTCAGAGAAGTAGCTGATAAAGTAGCTGATCGTCCAGGAGGTTATACTCGTATTATTAAGTTAGGAAACCGTTTAGGGGATAACGCAGATATGGCTATGATTGAACTTGTAGATTTTAATACAATTTATTCAACTGCTAAAAAAGAAGTTAAAAAAGCATCTACTCGTAGAGGTAAATCTAAAAAAGCAGAGGAAACTGTAGCGGAAGAAACTCCTGCTGCTGAATCAACTGAAACAACAGAAGCTTCTGAATAATCATGAAGCCATTGATTTAAAATAATTAAAAAAGGATAAACAAATTTTTGTTTATCCTTTTTTTTTATAAATACTATAACGTAATTTTGCAATATAAATAAGGTAACTCAAAATTTGAAGCTTATCTATTTTTTAAAACTACAACAACTGATGAAATACAACAACAAACAACAAGCAGTACTGTTACTTAAAGACGGAACTATTTTCTACGGAAAATCAATTGGAATTTCAGGTACAACTTTTGGGGAAATTGCATTTAATACCGGAACAACTGGCTATCAAGAGATATTTACTGATCCTTCATATTTTGGGCAAATTATGGTTACAACCAATGCTCATATAGGTAATTATGGCGTAAATGTTAATGAAGTAGAATCAGATTCTGTAAAAATTTCTGGATTAGTTTGTAAAAATTTTAGCATGAATTATTCTCGAGTAGACGCTTCTGAAAGTTTGTATGACTACCTAGAAAAACAAAATTTAATAGTAATTTCTGATGTTGACACACGTGCTTTAGTAAGTTATATTAGAGATAACGGCGCTATGAATGCAATTATTTCTACAGACGGCACTTCAATTGAAGATTTGAAAATAAAATTGGAACAAGCACCAAATATGGAAGGTTTAGATTTGGCTTCAGTAGTTTCAACGAAAGAACCTTATTTTTTCGGAGATGAAAACGCAACTTATAAAATTGCCGCTTTAGATCTAGGAATCAAAACAAATATTTTAAGAAATTTAGCCAAACGTGATTGTTATATTAAAGTGTTTCCATATAATGCCACTTTTAGCGAAATGAAAGCCTTTAATCCGGATGGATATTTCTTATCAAATGGTCCTGGAGATCCAGATCCTTTAGCATCTGCGCAAGAAGTAGCAAAAAATATATTATCTGAAAACAAACCATTATTTGGAATTTGTTTGGGACATCAAGTAATTGCTTTAGCAAATGGAATTTCTACATATAAAATGTTCAACGGACACAGAGGAATCAATCATCCGGTGAAAAACCTGGTAACAGGGAAGGGTGAAATTACTTCTCAAAACCATGGATTTGCTGTGAATAAAGAGCAATTAGAAAATCATCCTGATTTTGAATTAACACATGTTCATTTAAATGATGGAACTGTTGCAGGTATGAAAATGAAATCAAAAAACTGTTTTTCGGTTCAATATCATCCAGAAGCGAGTCCTGGACCTCACGATTCTAGTTATTTATTCGATGAATTTATCGAAAATATCAAAACATCAAAAAACTAAAACGTTATCGTTGATAATTTTAAATTATTTATACACATTCAATCTCAATTAATAATATATTTGTAATTCACAATTTATAATTCACAATTCAAAATTCATAAATATGAGCATTATAATTAAAGTTCACGCAAGACAAATATTAGATTCCAGAGGTAATCCTACTATTGAAGTTGATGTAATTACAGAAAATGGAATTTTAGGAAGAGCAGCAGTTCCATCTGGTGCTTCAACTGGTGAACATGAAGCAGTTGAATTACGTGACGGGGGAAAAGCTTATATGGGCAAAGGTGTTTTAAAAGCTGTTGAAAATGTAAATGCAACTATAGCTTCAGAATTGGTAGGAATGTCAGTTTTTGAACAAAACGCTATCGATAAAATGATGATTGAATTAGACGGTACGCCTAATAAATCTAATTTAGGTGCAAATGCTATTTTAGGTGTTTCTTTAGCGGTAGCGAAAGCAGCTGCAAACGAATTAGGCATGCCTTTATATAGATATGTAGGAGGTGTTTCGGGAAATACATTACCCGTTCCAATGATGAATATTATCAACGGTGGATCACATTCAGATGCGCCTATTGCCTTTCAAGAATTTATGATTATTCCTGTAAAAGCTACTTCATTTACGCACGCCATGCAAATGGGAACGGAAATTTTTCATAACCTGAAAAAAGTGTTACACGACAGAAACTTATCAACAGCAGTTGGTGACGAAGGGGGTTTTGCACCCAATTTAGCTGGTGGAACAGAAGATGCTTTGGATACGATTAAACTAGCAGTGGAAACTGCGGGTTATTCTTTTGGTGAGGATGTTAAGATAGCTTTAGACTGTGCCGCTTCAGAGTTTTATGTAAATGGAAAATACGATTATACAAAATTTGAAGGTGCTGGTGGAAAAATCAGAACGTCTGAAGAACAAGCCGATTATTTAGCTGAATTGGCTTCAAAATATCCAATTATTTCTATTGAAGATGGTATGTATGAAGACGATTGGAGTGGTTGGAAGTACTTAACAGATAAAATTGGTAACAAAGTACAATTAGTAGGTGACGATTTATTTGTAACAAACGTAGATAGACTTTCTCGTGGTATCAATGAAGGAATCGCCAATTCAATTTTAATTAAAGTAAACCAAATCGGTACGTTATCTGAAACAATTGCAGCTGTTAATATGGCTCATAATGCAGGGTATACTTCTGTGATGAGTCATCGTTCTGGCGAAACAGAAGATAATACAATTGCAGATTTAGCTGTGGCGTTAAACTGTGGACAAATTAAAACAGGGTCAGCCTCTCGTTCAGATCGTATGGCAAAATACAATCAATTGTTGCGTATTGAGGAAGAATTAAACGAAGTAGCGTACTTTCCAGGTGCTAATGCTTTTAAAGTAAAATAAAACTTTTACTTTGTTGAACTCGTTTCAGCATTTTATGAATATACTATATATAACACCTTAAAGGTTTCAATAACCTTTAAGGTGTTTTTTTTACTTTTTTCTTTAATAAATTTATATATACCTACTGTGTAATTTAACTATATATTAATTTTAAAATTCAAAAATTATTGATTAAATTCGCATCTAAGATTGTTATACTTATAAAATATACATATTATCATGTCAAAAAATGCAATTATAGAGATTAATGGTAACAAATTTGAACTTCCTATTTTGGTGGGAAGCGAAAACGAAACGGCTATTGATATTAGTAAATTAAGAGATTTATCAGGCGTAATTACTTACGACCCAGGTTATAAAAATTCAGGAGTTTGTAAAAGTGATATTACCTTTCTTGATGGTGAAGAAGGAATTTTAAGATATCGAGGGTATTCTATAGAAGATTTAGCAGATAAAACAAGTTTTTTAGAAGTTTCCTACTTAGTAATTTTTGGTGAATTACCATCAAGAGAACAACTATCAGATTTTGAAACCAACATCCGAAAATATACTTTAGTTAATGAAGAAATGAAAAACATCATTGATGGTTTTCCAAAAACAGCTCACCCAATGGGCGTTTTATCTGCATTAACAAGTGCACTTACGGCTTTTAATCCAAAAGTAGTAAATGTTGAAAATGAAAAAGAAATGTATGAAGCCATTTGTAAAACTATGGGTAAATTCCTTGTTTTAGCAACTTGGACATACAGAAAAAGCATGGGATTCCCATTAAACTATTATGACAATACTATTGGGTATGTAGATAATTTTATGCAATTAATGTTTAAATTACCTACGGGACCATACAATGTTAATCCAACAGTAGTAGCTGCTTTAGATAAATTGTTTATTTTACATGCAGATCATGAGCAAAACTGTTCAACATCAACAGTTCGTATGGTAGGTTCATCTCATGCTGGATTATTTGCATCAATTTCTGCAGGTGTTTCAGCGTTATGGGGACCACTACATGGTGGTGCTAATCAAGCTGTTTTAGAAATGTTAGAAGCCATACAAAAAGATGGTGGCGATGCGGATAAATATTTAGCAAAAGCAAAAGATAAAAATGATGAATTCCGATTAATGGGATTTGGGCATAGAGTATATAAGAATTTTGATCCGAGAGCCAAAATCATTAAAAAAGCGGCTGATGAAGTTTTAGCTGAGTTAGGTGTGAATGACCCAATTTTAGCTATAGCCAAAAAATTAGAAGAATCTGCTTTAGTAGATCCGTATTTCGTAGAAAGAAAATTATATCCAAATGTTGACTTCTATTCGGGTATTATATATCGTGCTTTAGGAATTCCTACAGATATGTTTACGGTTTTATTTGCAATTGGTCGTTTACCAGGTTGGATTGCACAATGGAAAGAAATGCGAATAAACAAAGAACCTATTGGTCGTCCAAGACAAGTGTATACAGGCCATCCTTTAAGAGAGTTTCTTAAGTTTGAAGACAGAAAATAAAATTAAAAGTCCCGATTTTTCGGGACTTTTTTATTTCAACTTATTTGTAATTTTCAATAAGTATTTTACGGGTGAAATTTGATTTTCTATAAGTTTACTTACTTTGTTCATTAAATATACCTTGCGAATTGCCGTCTTTGTGATGAATTTAAAAATATATACGTTTTTACTTGACATCGCCTATCTCACAATCGTATATTTGCACACGGTTTAAAAATCTAACAAGTTTTAAATCATAATCTCTTAAACTCAAAATATGAAATTATCACACTTCCAGTTCAATTTACCAGAAGAATTACTAGCAGAATTTCCTTCAGAAAATAGAGATGAATCTCGCTTAATGGTGATTCATAGAAAAACCGGAGAAATAGAACATAAGATGTTTAAAGATATTATTGACTATTTTGATGATGGAGACGTAATGGTGTTAAACAATTCTAAGGTTTTTCCTGCTCGTTTGTATGGTAATAAAGAAAAAACGGGTGCAAGAATTGAAGTTTTCTTATTAAGAGAATTAAATGCAGAGCAACGTTTGTGGGATGTTTTAGTAGACCCAGCTCGTAAAATTAGAATTGGAAATAAATTGTATTTTGGCGACGACGATTCGTTGGTTGCTGAAGTTATTGATAATACAACTTCCCGTGGAAGAACATTACGTTTTTTATATGATGGTTCTTATGAGGAATTTAGAGAAAAATTAATTGAGTTAGGAGAAACACCTATCCCTAAATATATTAATCGTGAAGTAACTCCAGAAGACGCGGAACGTTATCAAACAATTTATGCGAAAGAAGAAGGTTCTGTAGCCGCACCAACTGCCGGATTGCATTTTTCTAAGCATTTAATGAAACGTCTTGAAATTAAAGGAATTAATTTTGCGGAAGTTACTTTACACGTAGGATTGGGTACTTTTAATCCAGTTGAAGTGGAAGATTTATCAAAACATAAAATGGATTCTGAAGAAATGGTGGTTACACAAGAAGCGTGTGATATTATTAACGGAGCCAGAACTAAAAAAAATAAAGTTTGTTGTATCGGTACTACATCTATGCGTGCGATGGAGAGTACAGTATCTTCTATGCGAACGTTAAATCCATATTCAGGTTGGACAAATAAATTTATTTATCCGCCATACGATTTTAGTTTAGCAGATGCGATGGTTTCTAACTTTCATACACCAAAATCTACACTTTTAATGATGGTTTCTGCATTTTGTGGACATGATTTAATGAAAAAAGCATATGAAATTGCCATAAAAGAAAAATATAATTTCTACTCTTACGGTGATGCGATGTTAATTTTATAATTGATTAACTGAACTTATTTTAGATTTTTAAAATATAAACCCAACGAAATGTTGGGTTTTTTATATCTTATTTTTTTGTTACTTTTACGCTTTAATACCTACTAAACATGAACTTTCAAAATACTAGAGAATTCGCAATAAGCTTAGATGCAAAGGATGAATTAAAATCGTATAAAAACGAATTTTATTTTCCTCAACATAATAATCAAAATGTAATTTATTTTACTGGAAACTCATTAGGATTACAACCAAAAATCACCAAAAAATATGTGGATGATATTATGGATGATTGGGCAAATATGGCTGTAGAAGGTCATTTTTATTCGGAAAAGCCATGGTGGGATTATCATGAAAGATTTTGCGAACCCTTATCAAAAATTGTAGGAGCAAAGCCTTCAGAAGTTGGTGTAATGAATACATTAACTGTGAATTTACATTTACTTTTAGTTTCTTTTTACCAACCAAAAGGCAAGAGAATTAAAATTCTTTGTGAAGAAAAAGCCTTTCCTTCGGATCAATATATGTTGCAAAGTCAGGTGAAATTTCACGGCTTTGATCCAAAAGATGCTATTGTTGAAATCAAACGCAGAGATGGTGAATTAACCACTCGTTCAGAAGATATTATAGCAAAAATTGAAGAATTAGGAGACGAGTTAGCACTTGTTTTTATAGGTGGAGTTAACTATTATACAGGTCAAGTTTTCGATATGAAAACTATCACCGCAACTGGACATAAAGCAGGTGCACTTGTAGGTTGGGATTTAGCACATGCTGCAGGAAATATTGAATTAAATTTACACGATTGGAATATTGATTTTGCCGCTTGGTGTAGTTATAAATACATGAATTCAGGTCCAGGAAATGCTTCGGGTTACTTTGTACACGAAAAACATCATACAAATAAAGACTTAAATCGATTTGCAGGATGGTACGGTCACAATAAATTACGTCGTTTTTTAATGGAACCTAATTTTGATGCTGTTGAAGGTGCAAATGGCTGGCAAGTTAGTAATTTACCGGTTTTATCTTTAGCGCCCTATTTAGCAACTGTCGAAATGTTTGCCCAAGTAGGTATGGAAAAATTAATTGCAAAAAGAAATGTTATTACTTCTTATCTAGAATTTATTCTACATGAAATAGATAAGGAAATTCCACAAGCGAATTTTGAAGTCATCACGCCTTCAAATCAATCCGAAAGAGGTTGTCAGTTGTCAGTATATTTACACGGACAAGGAAAAGAATTATTTACTTATTTAATGCAAAATGGTGTAATTACAGATTGGCGCGAGCCTAATGTTATTCGTTTAGCACCCGTTCCATTTTATACGTCTTTTGAAGATATTTATAATTTTGGACAAATTTTAAAAAAAGGAATATTAAAATAGAATATCCAAAATGAATAAACAACAAAAAATAGAAAATTTTGATCCATCACAACCTGGTTTAGCCGATGCTACCGTTTTTGGATTACCATTTACTGCAGAAGAATCTGATATTATTATTATTCCTGTGCCTTGGGAAGTTACAGTAAGTTATGGGGCAGGTGCTTCTGAAGGTCCTGCAGCTATTTTCGATGCTTCTTTTCAAGTTGATTTATTGCATCAAGATTTTCCAGAATTATGGAAATTAGGTATTTATATGGATGAAGCTTCAGATCAATGGGCAAAAAACTCTGAAAAATATAAAGACTTAGCCCAGCCTATTATTGAAGCTCTTGAAAATGGTGAAGATTTAGAAACGTTTCCTTCTTTACAAGAAGATTTACATAAAATTAATACAGCATGCAGAACGTTACATTCCGAAGTAAAAGAAAAAGTAATATTTTGGCAAAATAAAGGAAAAAAAGTAGCGCTTTTAGGAGGTGATCACAGTACGCCACTTGGTTATTATGAAGCTCTGGCAGCACAACATGATAGTTTTGGTATTTTGCATTTAGATGCTCATATGGATTTACGTGTGGCATACGAAGGCTTTACTTATTCCCATGCTTCAATAATGTATAACACCCTACAAATTCCTCAAGTATCAAAAATTGTTCAAGTCGGAATTAGAGATTTTTGCGAGCAAGAAGTAAATATTGTAAAAGAAGCCAAAGGAAGAGTTATAGTCCACACGGATGCTGATATGAAAGCGAAAGCATTTGAAGGACAAACTTGGAAACAGCAATGTGAAGAAATCATCTCGCAGTTACCACAAAAAGTTACCATTTCTTTTGATATTGATGGAATGTACCCTTGGTATTGTCCAAATACAGGAACACCAGTTCCAGGGGGTTTTTCATTCGAACAAGCTACTTATTTATTTAATTTATTGGTTCTTTCTGGGAAAGAAATTATTGGTTTTGATTTAGTGGAAGTGGCTCCTGGAGAAAATGACGATTGGGATGGAAATGTAGGAGCAAGAATGTTGTTTCACATGTGTGGTATTCTTGCAAAATCACAAAAACTAAACGTTGGTAGCCGCGTTCAGTTTTAATAATAAAACAAAAACGTTTTTATAAAACTACATAAGTAGTATATTGTATATGTCAAAGCAAACACCAAAAAAAATTGCAATAGTAGGTTCCGGATTAGTGGGAACTTTATTAGGAATTTATCTAAAAAAAAGAGGTCATACTGTTCATGTGTATGATAGAAGTCCGGATATTCGAAAAATCAATTTTTCAGGACGTTCTATTAATCTTGTTTTATCAGATAGAGGTCTAAAAGCGTTACGTGATGTTGGTTTGGATCAAGAAGTTTTAAGTATTGGTATTCCAGTTGAAAAACGTGCCATTCACACTGAAAAAGATACTGTTAACGAACAGTTTTATGGAAAAGACGGCGAAGTGATTTATTCCCTTTCAAGGGGATTGTTGAATAAAAAAATGGTGGATTTAGCCGAAGAAGCTGGAGTCGTTTTTTTCTTTGAAGAAAAAGTTTGGGATGTAGATTTGACAACAGCAACGATTTCTATTGGTGATTCTGAAAAAGGCGAGTGGACCACTCATGATTATGATATAACTTTTGGTGCCGATGGGGCTTTTTCTCGAATCAGGCATAAAATGCAGCGTCAAAGCATGTTTAATTATTCGCAAGAATTTTTAAATGTAGGTTATAAAGAATTAAATATTCCTGCCAATTCGGATGGTACACATAAATTAGATAAAAATTCACTGCATATTTGGCCTAGAGGCAATTTTATGCTAATGGCATTGGCTAATTTAGATGGAAGCTTTACCTGCACACTTTTTATGCCGCATGATGGAGAAAATTCCTTCGAATCCATTAAAAGTAAAGAACAATTAGTGAATTTCTTCGCCAGTCATTTTCCTGATACTAAAGAAGTAATTCCAAATTTAGTAGAAGATTTCTTTAAAAATCCAACTAGTTATTTAGTTACAATGAAGTGCTTTCCATGGACCTTTAGCGATAAAGTGGCACTTATTGGTGATGCTTGTCATGCGATTGTTCCTTTTTATGGTCACGGTATGAATGCGGGATTTGAAGATATTACCGTTTTAGAGGAAATGTTTAAAAAATATGGAGATGATTGGGCTAATTTATTAAACGATTACGAAAACTCTCGAAAACCAAATGCAGATGCTATTGCTGAACTTTCCTATAGAAATTTTATGGAAATGAGTTCAAAAACAGCAGATGCTAATTTCTTGTTACAAAAGAAAATAGAAAAATGGTTTTCAGATAAACACCCTCAATTGTGGGTACCTTTATATTCTCGAGTTACATTTAGTCATCAGCCGTATTCAGAAGCGTTAGCTATTGGCGATAGACAAAACGAAATCATGCAAGAAGTATTGAAAATGGAAAATATTAACCAAAATTGGAACAGTAAAACTGTAGAAAATAAAATTATTGAACTGTTAAAAAATAAGTATTAAATATTTTTAGAAAACGTTTATTTGATTTAGAACTAAAAAATTAGCTTCTCTGCATTGTTTTGAATCATTAATTCTATTTGTTTTAATTAAAATAAAATAGAACACAAAAAACTTTACAATCTCTTAACATTAGAAAAATATTATTTTTCTTAAATTTATTGAATAATTATTAAAAAATACCCATAAATACTGAAGATAATTTTATCATATTACTTTTTCGGTATGATTGTTGTATAATTACAAAAAGTTAATATAAATTTTATGAAATTAGTTTTTTTTTCAAATCTAATTCACATAAATTTGCGACTATCAAAATAAAATTGAAATCAAATAATTAATCAATTCAAACTAAAAATTTTAAAAAAATGGGACAGGATTTAAACGTTTCTGTAGAGAACAAAGGAAGCAAAGGAAGTAGTGTTTTTGCAGCTTTAACTATTGTTATTTGTATAGTTATTGGAGCATTATTATGGAAATTTGTAATGGGAGCACCAGCAAACTTCATTAAAGGTGATCCAAATGGACAACCTTTACCAGGGAACTATTTGGGTATGGTTTTTAAAGGAGGTATGATTGTTCCTGTGTTAATGGGATTATTATTAATGACTATCGTTTTCTCTGTAGAAAGATTTATTGTTTTGAAAAAAGCAGCTGGAAAAGGAAATTTAGATAATTTCGTTAAAGGAGTGTTATCGCAAATTAAAACGGGTGATGTTCAAGGTGCAATTGCTGCTTGTGATGAACAAGAAGGTTCTGTTGCCAATGTTATAAAAGCAGGTTTATTAAAATCGGAGCAAGTTAAAAAAGACGGTTTAGATGTTGATACAGCTACTGAAAATATTACTAAAGAAGTAGAACAAGCAACTTCATTAGAAATGCCAATGTTAGAAAAACACTTAACTATTATTTCTACTTTAGTATCTATTGGTACATTATTAGGATTATTAGGAACTGTATCTGGTATGATTAAAGCATTCGCTGGATTAGCAGAAGGTACTCCAGACCAAGCGGAATTAGCAAATGGTATTTCTGAGGCGTTAATTAATACAGCTACAGGTATTTCTACTTCAACTTTAGCGGTTATCGCTTACAACTATTTTACTTCAAAAATTGATACTTTAACTTATTTTATTGACGAAGCTGGTTTCGCAATTTCTCAAGCTTACAAAAGAGCTAAAGGAGGCAACTAAGATTTCATTAAATAAATAATAAAGTTTAAATAAAGTAAAATGGCAAATATAAAAACATCTAAAAAAAGCACAAGAATCGACATGACGGCCATGTGTGACGTTGCGTTTTTGTTATTGTCCTTTTTTATCATGACAGCAACATCAAAAGTACCTGAGCCTAAGCCAGTAGATACGCCTGCGTCAACCATAAAAGCAAAATTGCCAGAAAGAAACTTATTTACTATTACAGTTGGTGATAGTGCAGTATATATTGGAATGTCGGATAGAGAAACCAGAATTGCTGCTTTAGAAGCGATGTCATTAAAATATGATATTGCTTTTACACCACAAGAAATAAATGAGTTTTCATTATTAGATTCATTCGGTGTTCCTTTGGAACAATTAAAGTCTTTATTAGCGTTAAAAAATGCGGAGAGAAATAAACCAGGTACTCAAGCTGGTATTCCTTACAAAGGAGATATTTCTGAGAATGAATTGTCGTACTGGGTTTATTATGCAAATGCAGCAGTTGTTATGGAACAACAAGCTAAAGGTGCTGAGAAAATCAAGGAAATTGAAATAGCTATAAAAGGAGGTTCTAAAGAAAAATATCCAGTTGTTAAGAATGTTTTTGATATTCTTCAAAAGCAAAACATGAATGATTTTTATTTAGTAACTTCTCTAAGAGATGAAGATTTTTAATTATAATAAAAAAATAACATGGCAGAATTAAATACCGGTGGCGGTGGCGGTAAAGGCGGTAAAGTAAGAAGTAAAAAATCGAATCCAGGAGTTGATTTAACAGCGATGGTAGATTTGGCTTTCTTGTTAATTACTTTCTTTATCCTAACAACCACATTGTCTAAGCCACAATCTATGGATTTAGCTTTACCAGATAATACTAAAAACAATGATGACGCTAATCCACCAGAGACTCCAGCTTGGAGAACATTAACGGTTGTTTTAGGTAAAAATGATAAGTTAGTGTATTATATTGGTATGACGGATGCTCCTTATGTTGATGCAGATATTGATGGTAAACCAAAGTTAGATAATTATGGTGGAAAAGGTATCAGAAAAGCACTTATTGCGCACAATAAATATGTTTTAGAACATGTAGACGATACTAAAAAGCAAGGAATGATTGTACTTATCAAAGCAAGTAAATCAGCAAATTACAAAAATTTAGTTGATATTCTTGATGAAATGGCAATAGTGAAACCCTTTTCCTACTCGATTGTTGATGTAACTCCAGGCGATTTAAAAATGCTTGAAGACAAAAAGATAAAATAATATAACTTTAATTATAGAAAAATGAGTGGAAATGTAAACCTTAGCGAAGCTAGTTTAATTGACAATATATTCGAAGGACGTAATAAAAGTTATGGAGCATACGAATTACGAACAAATAGTTCAAAGAGAACCGTTTTAGCATTAATTTTCTCTTCCATATTTTTTATTGGATTGGTTTATGTTTTATATCTTTCAATGAAAAGTAAAGATAAGGAAGAAACAAAAATTACCAAGGTAGAACTTAAGAAAGTGAAAACTCCAATTAAAAAGGAGGAAAAGAAAATTTTAGAACAAAAAAAGGTCGAGCCTATTAAAAAGGTAAAATCTGTGGTTGACATTGTAAAAAATGTACCACCAGTTGTTGTAAATAAGAAAACTGTTGAAAATGAAATCCCACCTGTGGATCCAGATAAAAAATCAGGTTCAGAAACAGCCAAAGGGGATGCTAATGCTAATCTTGAAAAAACAGGTGAATTATCTAAAGATGATCAAAAAGGTGATGATACGGATTACAACCAAATCTTTACTTCAGTTCAAGTTCAGGCTTCTCCTCCAGGTGGTATGAATGCTTTTAGAAAGCAAATTGCAAGTTCATTCCGTTTGCCAGAAGTTGATGAAACTACTACAGGTACTGTTGTTGCCAAGTTTGTGGTTTGGGATGATGGTTCAATTAGAGACATTCAAATTGTAAAAGAAAGTCCTGCAGGACTAGGTTTAGGAAAAGAGGCAACTAGAATCTTAACTAAGTCTCCTAAATGGACTCCAGGAGTATACAATGGTAGAAGTGTTAAACAATACTATACATTACCTATTTCAATTGAAATTACAGCAAACGAGTAATATGAATTGGTTAAATAAATTAAAACAGAAATCGCCCAAACAGCGATTTCTGTTTATTTTAGGACTTTTAATATTTTGTTTTTATTTAGTTTTAGCCTATCTGGTTACTTTTTGGGATAATTTTCCGTTAGAAATAGCTATGATAAGAAGAAGAATATTTGGGGGTTTATTAGTTTTATACGCTAGTTTTAGATTTTACAGATTAATAAAAAAAGAGGATGAGGACTAATATAAAAAAAATGACTGCTATTGTTGTGTTAATTATTTTAGTAATTTTCGCATGTAAAAAATCTGAAAATAGCTATGAAGACGAATCTTATGTAAAAGGAAAAGCCGAAATATATGTAGACGAATCTTTATTGCCCATTGTGGAAGACCAAGAATTGGTTTTTGAAAGTAAGTATCCAAAAGCCAATATTAAACTTATTCCTAAAGCAGATTCGGATATAGTAAATTTAATATTACAACGTAAAATTGATATTGCCGTTCTTTCACATGAATTGACAAAATCACAAGAAGATAAATTAAACGCTATTGATGTAATTGGCAAAAGCACGCCTTTTTGTACTGACGCTATTGCACTGGTCGTAAATCAAAAATCTTCAAAAACTGCAATTACAGTTTCTGAAGTTTTTGAAATATTAAAAGGCAAAAACACCGATGTTCAATTTGTTTTTGATAACGAAAATTCCAGCACTTTAAGTTATTTGATGCAAAAAGCAAATGTTAAATCATTGTCAAAAAATGTAACGGCTTTAAAAAGTAATTTAGAAGTTATTAAATTTGTTTCTGAAAACTATAATTCAATAGGTTTTGTAGGAGTAAATTGGTTACTTAATCCATCA
Source organism: Flavobacterium sp. (assembly GCF_040402895.1). GTDB lineage: Bacteria > Bacteroidota > Bacteroidia > Flavobacteriales > Flavobacteriaceae > Flavobacterium. The sequence goes on along the minus strand of NZ_JBBALR010000001.1, from coordinate 6,883 downwards.
ATTGAATTAGAAAGTACAATAAAAGAAGTTAAAGTTTTAGCTGTAGGCGAAAGCATTCAAAAAGCGATAAAACCTACTCAGTCATATATTGAAACAAAAGAATTTCCATTTATAAGAAAAATATATTTGTTAAATTACCAAGGAAGAACAGGTTTAGGCATGGGTTTTGCTTCCTTTGTAAAAAGCGAAGTTGGACAGCGAATTATTCTAAAATCTGGATTAGTGCCTGTTAAAATTCCAACAAGAGAAATAAGAATTGTAAAAAGTAATAAAAAGAAATAAAAAGAAAAAATGAGAACAATTATTTTATCAAGTTTTGTCACTATTTTATCTGCAGTTGCAGTAAATGCTCAAGATTTAGAGCAAGTAAAGAAAACAATCGATGCGGAAAAATTTTCAGAAGCTAGAAAAACATTAAAATCAATGGTTGAAACAGCGCCAGATAAAGGTAAAAATTACTTTTATTTAGGACAAGTTTATCTAGCGTTAGAAAAACAAGATTCTGCAAAAGTTTATTTTGATAAAGGTAAATCCGCTAAAGATGCAGGACATATAAATTTAATTGGTTTAGGTCAGTTAGAGTTGTTAGATGGAAAAGTTTCAAATGCTGAAGCGAATTTTTCGGCAGCATTAGCTATTGCTAAAAAGAAAAATACTGAAGAACAAATTTTTATTACTCAAGCTTATTTAAAATCGGTTACACCAGATGTTTCTAAAGCATTAGCGGCAGCTAAATTAGCAGTAGCAAGTGATCCAAAATCAGCTTTAGCGCAAATTGCTTTAGGTGATGCATTGGTTGCCAATAAAAATATTAACGATGCTTATGTGGCTTATAGAACTGCTGGAGAACTTGACAAAACATCCTTAAGAGCTCCATTGCAATTAGCAATTATCACAAGAAATGCGCAAGCTTTTCCAGAAGCGTTAAAAGCATTTAATGATATATTGGCAATTAATCCAAGTTACGGACCAGCATTTCGTGAAAAAGCAGAAACTAATTTAGCTTGGGCGTATGCAAAAAAATCACTTTTCGAAGAAAAAATTGCAGCTGCTTTAGAAGATTATAAAAAGTATATGAGTTTGACAGATGTTTCTACGGATGCAAAAATGAAGTATGCCGATTTCTTAATCTTATCAAAAAAATGGAAAGAATTAGAAGCGGAAGCCCTAGCGATTCAGAAATCTGACAAAGTAAATCCAAAGGTTTTTAAATATTTAGGGTATGCATATTCTGAAAACGGAAATCCTGAAGGCGCAATAAAATCTATTAGCGAATATATGTTAAAAGTAGATGCTAAAAAGATAAATGGTAAAGACTACTTATATTTGGCTAAAGCAAAATTAGCTACTTCCATGGATGATAAAGGAATTATTTCTAATCAAACTAAATTTAATGAAGCTATATCAGATTTAACAAAAGCAGCAGAATTAAATCCAAATTTAAATACAGAATTTACTGAAATTGGAATTAAATTATATTCTGGAAAAGCATATTTAGAAGCTGCAAAATTATTTGAATTGGCGGTGAAAAATACAAATTCAAAAAGTTATAGTCGAGATAATTTTTTATTAGGAAATTCAATTTTATTCTATGCAGAAAGTAAAACAGCGGCTCAAAAAGCAGCATTAACTGCAGAATTTGTAAAAGCGAATAATGCCTATGCAGAAGCAATCAGAATCTCTCCAAATACTCAAGATGTTTATTTTTACAAAGGACAATTGAATAGAGTGATTGGTACTCCAGAAGCTAATGCTCAAGCAGTTTTAGATTATGAAGGATATGTAAAAACGGTAACTGCAAAAGGCGAAACAGAATTGGCAAAAGCAGCAGTAAAAGAAAATCTTTTTGAGACCTATTCGTTTATTGGAGCAAATTATGCTACTACTGATAAAGCTAAAGCGATTGAAAATTTCAAAAAAGCCGCAGAAATTAATCCAAATGATGTGTTCGTAAAAGAATCATTACAAGCATTAAATAAATAATAATACCATTGAAATTTTAAAAACCGATAGCGAAAGTTATCGGTTTTTTTATGAGATATTTCCAACTCATTAACTTTTATCTTTTACTCTTTCCCTTTTACACTAAATAAATTACCTTTGCACCCAATACATAAAACATGCTTGATAAAGAAACTCAAATATTAGTAGACAAAGGCGAAATGCTTCCTTTAATGGAAGAATTTTATACCATTCAAGGTGAAGGATTTCATACCGGAACTGCAGCCTACTTTATTCGTGTGGGGGGTTGTGATGTAGGCTGTCATTGGTGCGATGTTAAAGAGAGTTGGAATGCAGATTTACATCCTCCAACTGCTGTAGAAAATATAATTACGAATGCAAAAAAATATGCAGAGACGATTGTGATAACTGGAGGAGAACCTTTAACTTGGAATATGAATCCAATAACCACGCAATTGAAAAATGCTGGATTAAATGTTCATATTGAAACTTCTGGAGCTTATGATGTAACAGGGACATGGGATTGGTTTTGCTTATCACCAAAAAAAAATAAACTACCAGTAGAATCTGCTTACGCAATAGCAAACGAGTTAAAAGTGATTATTCATAACAAACACGATTTTATTTTTGCCGAAGAACAAGCAGAAAAAACTAATAAAAATGCCATTTTATTCTTACAACCCGAATGGAGTAAAAAAGAAGAAATGACACCGCTAATTGTTGAGTATGTAATGAACAATCCAAAATGGCGAGTATCTCTACAAACTCATAAATATTTGAATATACCGTAATAAATTCCAATATTAAAAATTACAAATTCCAAAATTGAAACTTATATTTTTACTATTTTTCAACACGGATTCAACAGATTTTTAAAATTTCTTTGATCTGTGTTTCAAAAAATAGATTTTGTGTTTTTTCGGATTTTAAGTATTGGAATTTGGAATTTTTTTATTGAAACTTACAATGAAAGTTTTGCCAAATAATCAAAATGATCGCCTTCTAAAACTAATTCACAATTTAAACCATTTGCAATTGCTGCATTTTGAAGGGTATTGTAATCCAAATACAACCAAGGAAAAGTGTCTTCTGTTTCACCTTTGTAGTGTACCGTAAAAGTCAATTCGCCATAATAGCCATCTGCAGGAATGCTATAGGCACCTTCTTCATCTTGATCATACATGTAAATTAAATCAGAAGAGTCTATTAATATCTGACCATTTTTATTTAGTAACGATTTTAATTTTTGTAAATAGTTGTCTGTTTCTTTTAATGTTCCAAAGATTCCTGTGCCATTCATTAAAAGTAGTATGGTGTCAAATTTGGTTGATGGGTTTAAATCTAAAAGATGCATTACAAAAACATTTTTCAGACCTCTATGATGACATGCTTTCACGGCATTTTCCGAAATATCAATAGCAGTAACCTCTAGATTTCTTTCGTTTTGTAATGCTAATGAATGACTTCCAGCACCACAACCTACATCTAAAACATTTCCTTTTGCTAATTGTAACGCTTTTTGTTCCAATTTTGGCATTTCATTATAGGTTCTAAACAAATAAGAAACAGGCATTTCATCAGCTTCAGAAATTGACGTTTCGGTAATTAAATCTTCTGATGCATCTTTCGTTTGATAATCTAAAATGGCTTTTCCGAAAAGGTCTTTCATAGTTCTATTTCAAAATTCAACATTCGTTATTCTTAAATCTATATTCAAAATCGTAACTTTGTAGTTCATTCAGACAAATAAATAATGAAACCATCATTAAACGAAATTCAAAAGTTAGCCAAAGATACACATATTGAAACTAAAAAATATTTCGATAGGTTAAAAAAACGGGTGCCTAAAAATTTAGATTATGTGATGCAAGATTTGCATGATGCCGAATTTAAAAAAACCGATTGTTTAGAATGTGCCAATTGTTGTAAAACTACTGGACCACTATTTACAGATGCAGATGTGGAAAGAATTTCCAAACATTTTAAGCAGAAACCACAACAATTCATTAATCAGTTTTTACGTGTAGATGAAGATAATGATTATGTGTTGAAATCAGTTCCATGTACGTTTTTAGATTCTGATAATAAGTGTTTTATCTACGATGTTCGACCAAAAGCGTGTAGAGAATTTCCGCATACCGATAGAAAAAAGTTCAATCAAATTACCGATTTAACTTTGCTAAACGTTGCCATATGTCCTGCCGCTTTTAATATTGTGGAGAAGATGAAAGCAAAACTACCTTTGTAATTTAGTTGTAAATTAAATATTTCTTTCTCATTTCCTTAAAAGCATTCAAATTAGTTTCCCATGAATGTCTAATTTCTTTCTCGGATAGGTCACTTTCAATTTGCTTTTGAAGCAATTTAGTTCCTGCTAATTTGGTAAAAAAATCATTAAAAAAGATAGCTTTATCAGAAGTATTGGCATATGCTTTTATTAGCCATTTCAACTCTAAACGATTCACTTTTTTGATTTTAGACAAATCTTCTCCAAAACATAAAATATCTTTATGCATCGGTTCTTTTGCTCCAAAATTAGGTTGTGGCGTAAATGAAAATTCTGTTTTCAGTAAAAATGGTGAACCGTAAATTTGAAATTGTTTTTCTGTGCCTCTTCCAACACTTACATTAGTGCCTTCAAAAAAACATAAACTTGCATATAGATTTATGGATTGATCATTTGGTAAATTTGGCGAGGGTTTCACAGGTAAACTATACGACATATCTCTTTTGTAATTGGAACAAGGAATTACGGTTAAATTACACGTTACACCATTTGCTAACCATTTTTCTCCATTAATCATTTTTGCATATTCACCAATAGTCATACCATGTAAAACAGGAATGGGGTGCATGCCAACAAAACTTTTTTGATCTATTTCTAATACGGGTCCATCAATAATACTTCCATTTGGATTCGGCCTGTCTAAAACTAAAAGTTCAATATTATTTTCTGCGCAAGCTTCCATCACATAATGCAAAGTAGATATATAAGTATAAAATCGTGCACCTACATCTTGTATGTCAAAAACAATAATATCAATATTTTCTAACTGTTCGGGTTTAGGTTTTTTATTATTTCCATATAAAGAAATAATAGGTAAATTGGTTTTTATGTCTTTACCATCTTTAATAACTTCGCCTGCGTCAGCGGTTCCTCTAAATCCATGTTCAGGAGCATAGATTTTTTGTAAATCAACTTTATTTTCTAAAAGAAAATCAACCAAGTGTTTTTTGTTTTCAACAATTCCAGTAGGATTTGTAACAATTCCAATTTTTTTATTCTCAAATATAGGTAAATAGGCATTATAGTTTTCAGCACCTGTTTTTAGGGCTAAGTTTTTGATTTTTTGATTTGTTGTTTCGGTTGCTTTTGACTTTTGACTTTTGACTTTTGACATTTTCACAGAAGAACATCCAAAAGAAAATAATAGTATTAAAATAAATAAAAACGTATTTTTGAACTCAAATTTCATAAAAGTATATTTTGAATTTAGAATATTTTGTTGCGAAACGACTTATAGTTTCTAAAAGTTATAAAAGTAATGTTTCTTCACCAATTATAAAAATCGCTATTTTGGCTATTGCCTTAAGTATTTTTATGATGATCATTTCTGTGGCTACAGGTATAGGATTGCAACAAAAAATTCGCGAAAAAGTAGCTGCTTTTAACGGGCACATTATAGTCTCAAATTTCGATGACAACCAGTCTCAAATTACTGCTGAACCAATTGATTCTAAATTGCTTACTGTTTCTCAACTAAAAAAAAATGGATTTATAACACATGTACAACCCATTATTACAAAAGGCGCTCTAATTAGGACGGAAACGAATGTGGAAGGTATTGTATTTAAAGGTGTAGATGCAACTTATCAATGGCGAAATTTAGAAGAATTTTTAGTAGAAGGAAAAATACCAACTTATAAAGATGGCGATATTAATGAAGTGTTGATTTCTCAGTTTTTAGCAAATCGATTAAAATTGAAAGTTGGCAATTCATTTCATACTTTTTTTATGAAAGAACAAGGCAAATTGCCAAGTGTACGAAAGTTTAAAATTGCCGGAATCTATAATTCAGGTTTTCAAGAATTCGATTCCTCTTATATAATAGGGAATATACAACATCTGCAACGTATAAATAAGTGGCAGCCCAATCAGTTTGGTGCGTATGAAATTTTTATAGACGACTTTTCAAAATTAGATCAGCATGCACAAGAAATTTACAAAAACATACCGCCTACATTTAATAGTGTATCTATTGCTGAAAAATATTTTAGTATTTTCGAATGGTTAAAGCTTTTCGATTTCAATATTCTAGTCATTTTAATCATTATGATTGGTGTTGCAACAATAAATATGGTAGTAGCCCTTTTGGTATTAATTCTCGAACGCACTCAACTAATTGGAATGTTAAAAGCACTTGGCGCTAATAATTGGTCTGTCAGAAAAATATTTTTATATAACGCTGCACATTTAATTTCAAGAGGATTACTCTGGGGTAATGGAATTGCAATTGTATTATTATTTATTCAAAAGAAGTTCGAAATTATTAAACTCAATCCAGAAAGTTATTACGTGTCTTCGGCTCCGGTTGATATTAATTTTTTACATATAGCACTTTTAAATTTAGGTACTATTTTAATATGTGTATTGATTTTATTAATTCCATCTTACCTAATTACAAAAATATCACCAATTAAAGCGTTGAAGTTTTTTTAACACCAACTTCCTAATCTACTCGATTTTTTTGTTAGTACCTTTCGAAAACACAAAAAGGTTGTTGCTCTTTTCTGTCTTATTTAGCTAATTTTTTTAGATACATTACGCTACTTATTTTTCTTATCAAAAAACATTTACATGTAACCTCTTGTTTTTCAATAGTTAAGAAAATACTTTAAAAAAAGATTATTATAAGGTTAG